>REBU01000043.1 GCA_007692585.1 Paracoccaceae bacterium
TTGAATGGCATTCAAGAGGTCAGCGGTTCGATCCCGCTTGGCTCCACCAGATAAATCATAAATACAGCTTGTACGGTGGTGTGTACCGTGCAGGATGTGATCTGGTTACATTTATAGCGACGTGCGGACTATCACCAAGTGGCTCGGGCCAACGTGTGAGCGGCGTCACTGAGTGCCTGACCCTGGAATGCGCCGGTTTGCAGCGCTGTCGCGGGTGCAGCCGAAGTTTTTTAACCGGGTCTGACTGACTTTCGTACAAACCATTCAGAGCAGAGCAGAGCAGAGCAGAGCAGAGCTGGCGGGCGCAAGGCCCTAGCTTTCTGCGAGCGTTGCGGTCGCAAGCACCGGGCCGGTTGGGGTCAGCTCGGGAGAGCCGCCTTCAGGTTCCAGGCTTATTGCCAGTGTCAGTCCCGCAGCGAGCCCGTCTGCGGCGAGCTGCATGCGCTGCGCCTGAAGCAGCCCCAGCGAGCGCGGCACGCCTTCCGCGCTGATCAGCCAGAGCTCGTAATCCTGCCCCGAAGGCGCGGCATTGCCCGCGACGCGGGTCAACTCAAGCAAGCCTGCGCTACTGTCCCAGCGCGCCTCGACCCGCAAGGCGTTCTCTGGAGCCGCAAGCTCGGCCTGTAGAGTAATCGGCGTCGGTGGCGTCGGCCAGAACGTGAGGGTCACGAGCACCAGCCCCGCAGCCAAGAGTGACGCCAAAGCGCCGCCACGCCAGCCCGGAACATATTTGCGCCGTCCGGAGAATGTCGCTTTGGGGGTAGGGTGTTGCGCACCGAAAAGGCGGGCCTCGATCCGGTCAAGCAGATCAGGCGCAGGAACGTCGTTATACCCGTCGTTTAGCGGCTCTAGCCGCGCCTGCCACCCTCCGACGAGAGCCGCGAAGGCGCCGTCGACTTCGATCCGTTCGCGAGCGGCGCGCCGCTCCGGCTCCGGCAGCGTGCCGAGCACATATTCCGCCGCGAGCAGCGTGTCCTGCGCCTCGGGGCCGGAATCGTCTGGCGGGGTCGAATCACTCATCGGTCCAGACACTCCTTCAATCGCAACAGGCTACGACGCAGCCAAGTGCGCATTGTATTGAGCGGAACATCATGGCGTTGGGCCAGTTCCTGATAACTCAACCCTTGGAGATAGGCCCCCCGGACGGCCGCGGCGCGTTCATCCTCCAGTTCGTCGAAACAGGCAATGACACGGCGCGCCTGCGATTGCGCGAGCAACTTGTCTTCGGCATGGCCGCCCTGTGCGGGAAGCCGGTTGATCGGATCGTCCGCGGGCGCATCGCGCGACGGAGCCGCACGCGTGTAGCCGCGCGTCTCAGGGCGGGCGCGCAGGCGGTCTAGGGCCACATTGCGGGCGATGGTAATCAACCAGCCCATTGCAGCCCCGCGCTCGGGATCGAACTGCGCCGCACGCTGCCAGACCCGGATATACACGTCTTGCAGTGCATCTTCCACCTCGGCCCTGTCGCCCAACATCCGCGTCAGCACGCCAGTCAGTTTCGCAGCGCTCAGCCCGTATACGGCACGAAATGCCGCGTGATCCTGTCGGGCGGTTTCGCGCAGTTTCATCGTCAGGGTCTTGTCCGTCAAGCGCCCAAATCTCCAATGGGGTTGGCGCGAACCATGTTCCAGCCTGCCGGGGGTTGTCAACCGCAGCGGGGGCCATGTCGTCCATGCGGCCCTGATCACGGAAACGTCAGCGTCTGGATGAAACTTCCTGCTCTTGCGATCCGTTTGTGAGTGTCCAAGGCCATGATGGGCCAATCATAAATGGAGTAAAACATGCGTAAACTCGTTCTTCCCGCCGCCCTTCTTTCCGTCGTCGCGATGCCCGCTCTTGCCGATACCGGGATTGGGCTTGCCGGGGACCGTACATTGGTAACGATAGATCTCGCGGCTGGACAGGTGACCGGCATGACCGAGGTAGATTATGACGGGCGGCTGCACGGGATTGATTACCGGCCAGCAACCCAGACCCTGATCGGCGTCACAGAAGGGTTTGAAGTCGTCGAGATCGACCCGGCGACGGGTGAATGGTCGCTGATCGTCGAGATGGATCAGGAAATGTCGATCGAAGATGGTGCGGCCGTGATCGTGGACATCAATCCAGCCGCCGACGCGCTGCGCTTCATGTCGGGCACAACCAACCACCGCGTCAATCTGGGAACGGGTGAAGTCATGGTGGATGGCAATCTGACCTTCACCGATGGTACAGACGGCAGGCCGATGATTGGTGGAACGGCCTATAGCAACTCCTTCGGTCAGCCGGATTCAACGTCAATGTTCAACATTGATGTCGCACTTGCGTCTCTTGTTCAGCAAACATCGCCCAATGACGGTGAAAACCAGGTGATTGGCGCGCTGGGTGCGATGATCGAAGGACCTATCGGCTTTGACATCGTGACAGATTCCAGCGGCACCAACACGGCATGGCTGGCAGCGAATGGGGCCATTCACACGATTTCGCTGGAAGATGGTGCGGTCACCGAGAGCTGGGAGATCGAAGCGCTCGACGTGACGCTGCGTGACCTGACGGTGATGCCAGCCTCTGACTGATTGCCCGCGATCGCGACAACCGCGCGCCGCAGTGTTCTGCGGCGCGCTTCTTTGTCTGCGTCGGGCCATGATACTGCACTGGACGCGGTCTACGAGATGAACGGCGACTGCCTTGCGGCTGGGGTCGGTGCTGACCGCCGCTATCTCTAGCGCCTCCGTCACTTGGGCCGAATCAGCGGTCGCAGTGGCGTTGCTCCGCGCTGCGCCCTCGTCGGAAGCGCCTGCGCTGGCTCACTGCTGTGAGTGGCCTGGGGGGCAGGCCGGTATTTCAGTCCGTCGGCGAGGCATGATCGGCGCGAAAAGCCTTTGCAAGTGCAGCAGCTCGTCTTGCCTGTGACTAAGCCGGGGTGTTCTTCTGCACCCGTGCGCGGTGTATCACCCTCGCCGGATCACGCGGCGCGCTGCACATTAATTAAGCAGATGATCGCCCATACGCTGCCCCGGTCTGTTATCACTGTGCGTCACTTGCGCATGAAATATCAAGATTGTAGCGCTGAGCACCGAAGGGGGCGCAGCGCTCGCGGTGAAGGGCGAGATCACGGCAAGCATGCACGCTTTTGGTAGGCTTCGAGCTGTCGCGCACGAGAAAGCCAGAAAGCATGACGACCGATTGCGACACAGTGCGCGTATGTGAGGTATCGCAACCCTCGGCTTTTGCAGAGAAATCCTGAAATGAGCCAGCCTATGCTGGCGCCGGGGCGGGCATAAGCACGGGTAGAATTCACCATCTGCTCACGGAACTGGTTGCCAGAAGCCTGGTGGAGCTGTCGAATTTCACGTCTGCCGAAGACAGGGGGCGCTATGCCTGAATGCTGACGTCGCTGAGGATCACCGAAACGTCGAGGATGAGCCGGAAGTTATGCTCCGTAAGCCGATCAACGATGAAGCGCGCAAGCGCGAGATCAAGGAGATCAGGGCGGGCCAGTCCGCGACGGAACCCGCGAAGATTCAGGCGCGTAATTGGGTGGCTTGCGCTGGACGGGCAGGCGCTGAGTCTGCTATCTGGTCGGGCCGGTTTGATATTTAAAGTTCTGCGAGAATGACGCGAAAGGACAGTGGACGATGAAAATTGCGATGATAGGGACAGGCTATGTCGGTCTTGTATCCGGTGTTTGCTTTTCGGATTTCGGCCATGATGTGGTCTGCGTCGACAAGATGCCCGAGAAGATCGAGATGCTGGAGCGTGGCGAGGTGCCGATCTACGAGCCTGGCCTCGATGCGGTCATGGCGCGCAATGTCGCGGCCGGTCGGCTGACCTTCACGACGGATCTTGCCTCTGCGGTCGATGGAGCAGAGGCGGTTTTCATCGCTGTTGGCACCCCCACGCGGCGCGGTGACGGGCATGCGGACCTGACCTATGTCATGGCCGCCGCCGAAGACATCGCCCGCGCACTGAAAGGCTATGCAGTGGTGGTGACCAAATCGACCGTCCCTGTGGGCACCAACCGCAAGGTGGCCGAAGTGATCCGCCGCACGCGCCCCGACGCGGAATTCGACGTGGCATCGAACCCCGAATTCCTGCGCGAAGGGGCGGCGATTGATGACTTCATGAAGCCTGACCGCGTGGTGGTGGGCCTCGAGAGCGATCGCGCGCGGGACGTCATGGGCGATATCTACCGGCCCCTGTTCCTGCGCGATTTCCCCATTGTCTATACGGATCTCGAATCCGCCGAGATGATCAAATACGCGGCCAATGCGTTCCTTGCGACGAAGATCAGCTTCATCAACGAGATCGCGGCGCTGTGCGAGCGGGTTGGCGCGGATGTCAAATCGGTCGCTAAAGGCATGGGGCTGGACGGGCGCATCGGCAACAAGTTCCTGCATGCGGGGCCGGGCTATGGCGGCTCGTGCTTTCCCAAGGACACGTCGGCGCTGGCCCGCATCGGGCAGGAACATGGCGTGCCCCAGCGCATCACCGAGACGGTCATCGCGGTCAATGACCTGACCAAGCGGCGCATGATCGACAAGGTGATGGATCTGTGCGGCGGGTCGGTGAATGGCAAGACCGTGACTGTCCTCGGTGTGACGTTCAAGCCCGAGACGGACGATATGCGCGACGCGCCTTCGTTGACCGTGGTGCCTGCGCTGGTGGGAGGCGGGGCAAAGGTGCGGGTCGTCGATCCGCATGGCCTGAAGGAAGGGGCCGCGTTGCTGCCAGGGGTTGAATGGCTTGACGATCCCTATGCGGCCAGCGAAGGGGCGGATTGCCTGCTGATCCTGACCGAATGGAACCAGTTCCGCGCGCTCGACCTGAAGCGACTGGCCAGTGGAATGGCGACGCCCAGAATGGCGGATCTGCGCAATATCTACGCGCGTGAAGATGCCCTCGCGGCAGGGTTTGAAGCCTATGAAGGTGTTGGCCGCAGCGCGGGGGGGCGCGATCTGGACCCGGTGCGCACAGCTGCCCAATGAAGCGCGCCTTCATCACGGGCACGGCCGGATTCATCGGCTTTCACCTGGCTGAACTGTTGCTGCAGGACGGGTGGGTGGTCGCGGGCTTCGACGGCATGACAGATTACTATGACGTCGCCCTCAAGGAGCGGCGTCACGCCCTGCTGCGCCAGCACGCGCGCTTCACAGCGACCGAGGCGATGCTGGAAGACGCGGCCAGCCTTTCGCAGGCTGTTGTAGCAGCGCGCCCTGATGTGATCATCCATCTCGCGGCCCAGGCCGGGGTGCGCTATTCGATCGACAACCCGCGCGCCTATGTCGACGCCAATATCGTGGGCACGTTCAACCTGATGGAGGCCGCCTTGGCCGCGCGGCCCGAGCACCTGCTGATGGCGTCGACCAGCTCGGTCTTCGGGGCCAATACCGACATGCCCTATGCCGAAACGCACAAGGCCGACACGCAGATGTCCTTCTACGCAGCGACGAAGAAGGCCAATGAGGCGATGGGCCATTCCTGGGCACATATCCACGGCCTGCCGATTACCATGTTTCGGTTCTTCACGGTTTACGGGCCATGGGGCCGGCCGGACATGGCGCTGTTCAAGTTCACGAAGGCGATTCTCGCCGGGCAGCCGATTGATGTCTATAACCACGGCCAGATGTGGCGCGACTTTACCTATGTCGAGGATCTGGTGCGCGGCATCCGACTGTTGATGGACGCAGTGCCAGGTCAGGGCGCCGAGATCGCGGGTGACAGCCTGTCGCCCGTCGCGCCCTTCCGCATCGTCAATATCGGCAACTCGACCAAGGTGCGGCTGGAAGAGTTCATCGACGCGATTGAAGCCGCGACAGGCCGTAAGGCGCAGCGTAATTACATGGACATGCAACCGGGCGACGTGCCTGCAACCTGGGCCGACGCCAGCTTGTTGCGCGCCTTGACGGGATATGCCCCGCAGACCGAGATGCGCGCGGGTGTTGCGCGCTTCGTGGACTGGTACATGCGCGAATATCAGATTGAAACCGCAGAGAAACTGGATTGATTGATGCAGATTGAGACAACTGATCTTCCTGGTGTCGTCGTGATCACGCCGCGACGTTTCGGGGATGCCCGAGGCTGGTTTTCCGAGACATGGAACCGGGCTTCCTTGCAGGCTGCGGGGTTGGATTGGCCTGACTTCGTGCAGGACAATCACAGCTTTTCAGCCCCGCGCCACACGTTGCGGGGATTGCATTATCAGCGCCCGCCGCATGCGCAGGACAAGCTGGTGCGCTGTTCGCGCGGGGTGATCCTGGATGTGGCCGTGGATGCGCGGCGCGGCTCGCCCAGTTACGGACAGCATGTTGCGGTTGAGCTTTCCGCTGAAACCGGTGCGCAACTCTTTGTGCCAAAGGGGTTTCTGCATGGTTTCCTGACGCTGACCGAGAATTGTGAAGTGCAATACAAATGCAGCGATATCTACGCGCCTGATTGCGATGGCAGTGTCGCCTGGAACTCGGTTGGCATTGACTGGGGCACAGATGCGCCGGTTCTGTCCGACAAGGACGCCCGCGCCATGACCTTTGCCGAGTTCGACACCCCCTTTGACTTCGGGGGTGCCGCATGAAGCTTCTGGTGACAGGTGGGGCCGGGTTCATTGGCTCGGCTGTGGTCCGGCTCGCTGTGGCGCGGGGGCATGAGGTGGTCAATCTCGATGCGCTGACCTATGCGGCCTGCCTTGATAATCTGGCCTCAGTGGCGGACAGCCCGTCCTATATGTTCGAGCAGGTCGATATTCGTGACCGCGCTGCGCTGGATCGCGTCTTCGCCGCCCATCAGCCAGATGCGGTCATGCATCTGGCCGCGGAAAGTCATGTCGACCGTTCGATCGACGGGCCCGGCGATTTCATCTCGACGAATGTGACAGGCACTTATGAGCTGCTGGAGGCCGCGCGCAGCTATTGGCAGATGCGCGGGCGGCCCGCCGGGTTCAGGTTCCATCATATTAGCACGGATGAGGTCTTTGGCAGTCTCGGCGCTGAAGGGATGTTCACCGAGGACACGCCCTATGATCCGCGCAGCCCCTATTCGGCCAGCAAGGCCGCGAGTGATCATCTGGTCCGCGCCTGGCACCACACGTATGGACTGCCCGTGGTGCTGTCGAATTGCTCCAACAATTACGGGCCCTATCACTTCCCGGAAAAGCTGATTCCAGTCGTGATTCTGAACGCGCTGCAGGGGCGTCCGATCCCGGTCTATGGCGAGGGCGAGAATATTCGCGACTGGCTTTTTGTCGAAGACCATGCCGATGCGCTGCTTTGCGTGCTGGAGAAAGGTGCGCTGGGGCGTAGCTACAATATCGGCGGCGAAAATGAGGCGCGCAATATCGATCTTGTGCGCCAGATCTGCGCATTGATGGATGAGATGCGTCCCGCTGGTGCCCCGCATGACCGGCTGATCAGCTTCGTGGCTGACCGCCCCGGCCATGACGCGCGCTACGCCATCGACCCTGCGCGCATCCGCAGCGAACTGGGCTGGCGGCCTTCGGTGACGCTGGAGGAAGGGCTCAGACGCACGGTTCGCTGGTATCTGGACAATGAAAGCTGGTGGCAGCCCTTGCTGAACCGGCAGGGCGTGGGCCAACGATTGGGGACAGGAACGTGAAGATTTTGGTTTTTGGACGCACCGGGCAAGTGGCCTGCGCGCTTGCGCGCCGCGCGCCGGATGCGATCTTCTTGTCGCGCGCGCAGGCCGATCTCGCGGATCCTGCCAGTTGCGCCGCTGCCATTGCGGCACATCGCCCTGAAGCTGTGATCAACGCGGCCGCCTGGACGGCCGTTGACGCGGCCGAGGCGCAGGAAGCCGCCGCCACTGTGATCAATTCCGACGCGCCTGCTGCGATGGCGCAGGAATGTGCCGCCTTTGGCATCCCCTTCGTGACCATCTCAACCGATTACGTCTTCGACGGGACAGGCGAGTGCCCTTGGACACCCGATGCGCCGACAGCGCCGATCAACGCCTATGGACGCTCGAAACTGGCGGGTGAGCAGGCGGTGCAGGCGGCAGGCGGACGCAGTGCGATCCTTCGCACCTCTTGGGTGTTTTCATCTGATGGGACTAATTTCCTGAAAACCATGCTGCGCCTGTCGGAAACGCGCGACGCACTGAGCGTCGTGGCAGACCAGATCGGTGGACCTACTCCCGCCGACGCGATCGCCGAGGCCACATTGCAGATCGCGCGCGCCATGGCGGACGGGCAATCGGACGGACAATCGGGCGGCATCTGGCATATCGCCGGTGCGCCGCATGTGTCCTGGGCCGAATTTGCGGAATGGATCTTTGCCTGCGCCGCGCGCCAGGTCGCGGTCACTCCGATTGCGACCAGCGCCTATCCCACACCTGCTGCGCGCCCGCTGAATTCCCGGCTTGATTGCGGCACGCTCACGCGCGATTTCGGCCTGAGCGCGCCGGACTGGAAGGCCGCGGCGCGGGCCGATGTTGAAAGGTTGCTGACATGACTGACACGAAGCTGCCCCGCAAGGGGATCATCCTCGCAGGTGGCTCGGGCACGCGGCTCTGGCCGATCACGATGGGCGTGTCGAAACAGCTGCTGCCTGTGTATGACAAGCCGATGATCTATTACCCGCTTTCGGTTCTCATGCTGGGCGGGATCCGCGAGGTGGCGATTATCACCACGCCGGATGATCAGTCGCAATTTCAGCGCCTGCTGGGTGACGGGTCGCAATGGGGAATGCGCTTTGAATGGATCATCCAGCCGCGTCCCGAAGGGCTGGCACAAGCATATCTGCTGGCGGAACAGTTTCTGGCCGGCGCGCCGTCATTGATGGTGCTGGGCGACAATATCTTCTTCGGGCATGGCCTGCCGGAGCTTCTGGCGCGTGCCAATGCCCAGCCCGCGGGCGGAACGGTCTTTGGCTACCGCGTCGCGGACCCTGAACGCTATGGCGTGGTCGATTTCGACGCGGCGGGCCAGGTGCGTGCGTTGATCGAAAAGCCCGAACGCCCGCCCTCGAATTACGCCGTGACCGGGCTCTACGCGCTCGACGGCTCGGCCCCGGCACGCGCGGCACAAGTCACCCCATCCGCGCGCGGAGAGCTGGAAATCGTGACTTTGCTGGAACAATATCTCGCAGATGGCACGCTGACAGTTGAAACGATGGGCCGCGGTTTTGCATGGCTCGATACAGGCACCCATGACAGCTTGCTGGAGGCAGGCGATTTCGTCCGTACTCTGCAAACCCGGCAGGGGCTGCAGATCGGCTCGCCCGACGAAATCGCCTTCGCATCGGGTTGGATCGACCGCGACCAGCTTCATACACGCGCCCGGCTTTTTGGCAAAACTGCTTATGGTGCTTATCTCGCTAGGATGACCGAGGCAAACTGATGATTGCACAGCACCTGCCGTGGCGTCTGGTCTTTCTCGGCAGCGGCCAAGCGCGCTGAAAAAGTATCCGCGGCCGCAATTGCAAAGGGGTGCCTTTGTGCAGGCTGACCTGCGGAAGTAGCGTCTGCTGTCAGTGCGCGTCGGGTGGGGCGTCGGTAACTGAAATTGGGATACTTAGGGCATCCGGGCCACTCGGTGATCAGCAGAGTGTCGTTGCAGGATGCCCGTGCTGTGGCAATGTCTGCCATCTCGTTTGCAAGAGGCGTGGTATTGCGTTTTCATGGTCACGGGCCAAGCCAGTGACAGAAGGATCTGTTTCAGCCCTGTTCTGCCCCGCTCGCTGCGTCATTTTGTTACGGGCGGTGTGTGAATTGCCCGCGTTGCAGCAGCCTTTGCCAGACTGCGCGTGGGCCGTCGACAGCCAATCGCAGTGCGAGTGCGCAGCCAAACCGCAGGTTTCTGAATTGCGGGCCGCCTGGAATACTTCGGAAAACGCTATAGCTTACGTTAATCTTGCGCAGGCGTAGCCATGCAAGTCGCCAGATCGGAACCGGAGTTCGCTGCCAATGAAAACCCAGCACTGACGCGCGTTGCTTCATCTCGCGCCGTATTTGCGATTCAAGGGGCAAATCGCCGCTGAGATTTGCCAGACACACCTGAAGCAAATCTCCGCCAGGAGTTGGTTGGTCCAGATCCGACGGATGCTGCCCGGTCGAGGCCAGTTCATGCAGCTCAAGCGACGCTTTGACTGTGCTTTCAATTTTGAGTTCGCGGGCCAATTGCAATGCGCCTTCACGGTCAAATCCGGGTTTGTTGCAAAAAGCATCAATATCAGCGATCCAGTTCAGCTTGCTCCACAAATGGCGAGTATGATGATAACAAATGAAAACAAAATGCTCGGTATCCGGAATAACCTTGACTGGATTATTCCGGATAATCGCCTCACGACTTTTTCTCAGAAGCGCGTCTGTTTTGAAAAGTGACGTGTGATAATCTATCTCTGCGTGCATTTCTATCTCTACGCCCTGTGGCGTCACAATATAAGGCACCATCTTCAAGTAAAGAAAATCTTCGAGCGCAGCATCACTTACAAGCTTTACGTCTTTCTCATCTACCGAAGCATGTCCGTAGACAGTGCAGCCTTGTGAAATAGCGCGGCGTAGCAGGCCAAGGCGATGCTCCTGACGGACAATCAGATCTACGTCGCGGAAAAACCGAAAGGTCGGATCGGGATAGAAACATGATGCAAGGGCCGGGCCCTTGAAATAGGCGTAACTGGCGTCGCTTGGCAATACACATTCCGTATGGAACCAGTCAAATGCGGCTAACCTATGCAGTGTCATGGTGCTGAATGTCAAAGACAAAGACCGCATAAGGTTGACGGTATCGTCAGGCAGTCCATGGTCCGGCAGCATCTTGAGGTTTCGATACGCCATTGGCAGCACAAATTTTCGATAGGCTGTAATTGTGAAACTTTGCCAGTTCTGCACTTTGGGCAGGAGAGACAAAGCAAGTTCCGTTTGAAACGCGTTCAAGGAGGGGCGCGAAATCAGAAGCAGCAACCGCGCTTCTTCAGGCGTCAAGACTGGTTCGCTCGATTCGGTGCCTTGCGTTTTGACCATTAAATCGTCTTCATCATCATTCGATACGGTTACTCAGGTTGGTATGGTGTAGCTTCTCGAAGCAAGCCGCCAAACAAGCAGACGAAGAAAGCCTGACACTGCCCCACATTAACGAATTACTCTCAGTCACAGCGAACTGCAACGGTTGGTATGTTGCGTCATGGGCTGGTGAGGTCAGAGCCGGCAGGCGCGTGGTCCTGGAGAGCCTTGATCAGTTCTGCCTTGCTTAGCGGTTTTGTCAGCACGGCATTGACACCAACAGCCATGATCCGGTCGATTTCATCGCGGAGCGCGTGCGCGGTACAGGCGATGATGGGGACATGCGCGCCGCCCGGAAGCGCCCTGATCGCCTGCGTCGCTTCGCGTCCGTCCATCTCTGGCATGGAAATATCCATGAAGATCACATCCGGCCGCAGCTCCTGAAACCGGGCGACGGCCTGACGGCCATTTTCAGCAAGCGTCAGATCCAGTTTCAACCCCTTGAGCATCTTGGAGAAGACAAGCTGGTTGGTGCGGTTATCCTCCGCATAGAGAACCCGCAGCACCTCGTGCTGCGCCTCTGGTCGACTGGCGGCCGGGGTGCCTGCCTGCGCGCAGGTTGCACTGTCGTGTTCTGGCGCGCCAAGAGCGCAGACAAGATCGCGCCAAAGCATTGGTTTCGGCAGCGCGGCAGCGATGCGCTTTTCGCGCCGTAGCGATTGCGCGCTCAGCAGGTTTGAGCACATCATGACGACCGGGGTGCCAGGCACATGCTCCGCCAGTCCTGACAGTACGACATCGGCAGCGGCGGCTGACAAGTCCTGATCAAGCAGCACGCGATCAGGGCGCGATTTCGCGATCTGGCGCACAGAAGCATCGATTTGCGTAGCTGTGAGTGTGTTCACGCCTGTCGCCTGCAGTCGTCGGGCGATGATTTCGCGGCTGATCAGGTGGTCGCTGATGATCAGAACCGATCTTATGGATGGGTCAAGCCTGACGATGTCACGCGCCGATGCATCGGGTTCCGACTGCAGTTCCAGCGAAATACCGAAGCACGAACCGATCCCTTCTTCCGATTCGACCCAGATCTGACCGCCCATCGCCGCGACGATTTGCCGGGTGATCGCAAGACCGAGGCCCGTCCCTTCGAACCGACGATTGGCCATTTCCTCCACCTGACTGAACTCGGTGAATATGCGGTCCTGATTGGCCTTCGAAATCCCAATGCCCGTATCTTCCACGGTGATGTTGATCATATGGCCATGTGCGGTATTCCCGACCCCGATGGCACGAACCAGCACATAGCCGGAATCGGTGAACTTGATGGCATTGCCAACCAGGTTCGTCAGCACTTGGCGCAAGCGCCCCTGATCGGCCTTCAACGGATCTGCAAGGAACAGGTCGTAGTCGAGTATAAGCTCGACCCGTTTGTCGCGGGCTGCAGGTGCAAGCATGATCATCACGTCATGGATCGTCTTTTCCAGATCGATGATCTCGGGGCGCAGCTCCAGCCGGCCAGCGTCCATATTGGAAAAATCCAGAATGTCATTGATGATCGTGACAAGCGATTCGCCGCTCTTGCTGATTGTTTCGGCATAGTTGCGTTGCTCGTCATTGAGATCTGTTTCCACAAGCAACTGCGCCATCCCGACCATTCCGTTCATGGGCGTGCGAATCTCGTGACTCATATTTGCAAGGAAAGCCGATTTCGCCTCTGCAGCCGCTTCAGCGCGCTTCTGTGCTTCGATCAGCTCGGTCTGATATTCCAACATCTTTGTGATATCGTTGGCGAGCGATACGAAATCCCCGTTTTCCGCGCGCCGATCCACCAATCTGACCGAGCGGCCATGGGTGAAATGCAGGTCGACAGGGTCGATCGCCGCGGCAGTCCAGCGCGACATCATCATCTCCACCCAGTCGTCGGGTGACCAATCTTCCAGCGACACCAGATCCTCATAGGCACAGATCTCGATCATGCGTTGATAGCGGATGCCCAGCCGCACTTCGGGAAATGCGTGAAACAGATCGAGATAGGCAGGATTGGCGAGGATCAGCACCTCATTTGCATCAAACACCGCAAAGCCGTCGATCAGGGTTTCCACTGCCTCGCGCAGCCGGGTATTGGCAAGCTCTGCGCGCGAATGGGCCGCATGCAAGTCTTCGGAAACCTGTGAGTGCTGGCCCTTCAACGCTTCGGCAAGACTGCGCACAGCGCTCAGTTCCTCGCGCTGTGCGATGACCTGATGCGACAACGAAAACGCATGCGCTTTCAACCGCTCGTTGGCTGCCAGCAATTCGCGTTGCACCTGTTCATAAAGTCGTTCTGCCCGCAGCCGCGCACGCTTTTCCCGCGCCAGATCGTCGCTGAAAGTTCTTTGAAAAGACATGACCTGGTTCGTTTCCCTCTTCTGATTCCAACTATCCTTTCGCAAGCTGAAAAAATCCCTAATATTTTCCGAGAATTCGGCATGTTGTCGCAATGCGAACCCTTTTCCTCCGCCTTGCGCGAGTTTACCTTTCGACCAGGACAGGAGCGAGCTTTGATGAATGCCGACCCCACTGTGATGCGTTTCCTCCTCAGCCGCAGATCGCATCCTGTGCGCCTGCTGAGCACACCTGCGCCGGACCGCGCAACTGTGACGGAGTTGCTGACAGCAGCGGCGCGGGTGCCCGACCATGGCAAGCTCGAACCCTGGCGCTTCATCGTGATGCAGGGCGCGGCAAGTGCCGGGATCGCCCGGGTTGTAGCGGCGCGTGGCGCGCAGTTGGGCTTGGCGGTCGAAGCCTGCAACAAGGCGGCAGATCACTTCGCCAAAAGCCCGCTGATGGTGGTCGTGGTGGCCAGCCCCAAAGCCTCGGAGAAGATCCCGGAATATGAACAGACGTTGTCCGTAGGGGCGGTCTGTCTGTCGCTGGTCAATGCCGCACTTGCGTCAGGTTGGGGGGCGTGCTGGCTGACCGGATGGGCCGCGACCGACCCGGAGGTACAGGCAGCCCTTGGCCTTGCATCGCATGAATGGGTCGCGGGTTTTATTCATATCGGCACGCGCACGACCACGCCGCCCGAACGCCCCCGCCCCGAGATCGCTGCACTGACCGAGTGGCGGGACAGTCCCGCCGTGTAGGTTCGGTCACGGGCGCGCATCCGGGGATATGCACGGCGCGCAAGGCCGCGCCTTTTGTGCGCCGTGCTGGCTTTCAACCGCGCCCGAGACAGGATATATCAGCCTTCGCCAGACCGAAGCCGAGCCAGGGGGGCCGACCATGTTCTTCGCCTATCGCCATGCCTTCAGCCAGTTGCGCGATCCGCGCTACCGCAGGCTGCTGTGGATCGGTATCGCCCTGTCCCTTGCGCTGTTATTCATGCTCTACGCCTTTGTGCTGCTGATCGTGCAGTTGCTCATTCCCGGTGCGCTGTTCCTGCCGATCACCGGGCAGGTGCAGGGCCTGTCCTCGCTGTTCTCACTTGGCTCGATTCTTTATCTACTCGGATTGTCGGTGTTCCTGATGGTCCCGGTTGCCTCGATCTTCACCGGGCTTTACCTCAATGACGTGGCGGATGCGGTCGAGGCTGAGCATTACCGCGGGATGCCCCCGCGTGAGCGCGTCCCCATGCGCGAGGCGATCCCCGACGGGTTGCGGTATTTCGGCTTACTGGTGGCGCTGAATGTGGGTGGGATGGCCATTTTTGCGCTGTCAAACGGTTGGGGGCTGCTCACGCTTTGGCTGGTCAACGGGGTGCTTTTGTCCCGCGAATATTTCACGATGGTTGCGCGGCGTCGCAATGCACCTGACGCGGCCCGCATGCTTTACAAGCGCGATTTCTACTGGCTCTGGTTGCCTGGTGCCGTGCTGGCGATCCTGCTGACGATTCCTGTCGTGAACCTCGCTATGCCGATGGTCGGGGCTGCGGTTTTCACGCATTTGTATAACCGGTTGCACCCGCCTCAGATCAGCGCGGACCCCGCGTGATCTTTTCGATCATCGCATAGGTGATCACTTCCGACAGGATGATCCCGGCGATCACCACGAAAGCCGCAGTTGCTATGATCGTGACGATCTTGGCCTTGCGCCACATCTGTGCATCCGATGGCGCAGAGGAGGGCGTGCCCGGCACGACCTCGCCGATCTCACCTTGGGTTTTCATCCGGAACGGCAGGACGAGAAACAGGGTCATGAACCAGATAATCGCATACAGCGCGATGGCGGACATGATCGACATCAGACTTGCTCCAACTCCACCAGACAGCCATTGAAATCCTTGGGATGCAGGAACAGCACAGGCTTTCCATGCGCGCCGATCTTCGGCTCGCCTGTGCCCAGAACCCGCGCGCCTTCGGCTTTCAGCTTGTCACGCGCGGCCAGAATATCCTCGACCTCGTAGCAGATATGATGGATCCCGCCCGAGGGGTTCTTGTCCAGAAACCCCTGAATCGGGCTGTTGTCGCCCAGCGGATAGAGAAGTTCGATCTTGGTATTTGGCAGGGTAATAAACACCACCGTTACGCCATGATCAGGTTCATCCTGCGGCGCACCGACATCCGCGCCCAGCGTGCCACGATATTGCGCTGCCGCCGCTTCCAGATCCGGAACGGCAATCGCCACATGGTTCAAACGTCCGATCATATCGCTCTCCTGATCCGTATGCTCCCGATCCTCCGCTTATGCGCAATGCCCGGCGGCAAAGCAAGTCCTGCGCCGGCTGACTTTCCGGTGTTCATCGACGGTTGTCTTCACGGAAAATTAGGTACTTCGGGCTGAGATAGAGAGGCTGCTCTGGAGGATGCCATGACTACATTTCACAGCCCGCCTGCCATCGGGTCGCGGACCCGGCGCGAAATCGATATCCTGTCACGACCGCGCATGCGCGGCGGCACGCTTCTTCTGGTCGAGGACAGTCGCCAGACAAGTGATGCGATCCGGCAGATGTTTCAGGGCGCGGGCGGACGGCTGCGCCGTGCTGACAGTCTGGAAGCTGCCCGGCGGCATCTGACGCTCTATGCGCCGGACGCAGTGGTGGTCGATCTTGGCCTGCCGGATGGCTCCGGGCTGGACTTGATCGCTGAGTTGCAAACCCGGCGGCCCGCGATCCCGCTGATTCTTGCAATTTCCGGCCAGCCAGAGCTGGAAACCGCAGCGCTGGACGCGGGCGCAGACAGGTTTCTGGCGAAACCTTTCCTAAGTGTTGGCGAATTTCGCAACATGCTCGCGCCGATTTTCTTTCCAGTGCCGCAGCGGCAGCCGCATCCTGGAGCGGCGCGGATGACTGGCAGTGGACTGCGCGACGATCTGTATCTTGCGCTGGAGCTTCTCGCCCGACGCGATGATGAGGCGAGACGCGAATATGCGCTGCAATTCATCGCTGGATTGGCGCGCAGCCTTGGCGATATCGCGATGCTTGACACGCTGGAAGATGCCCGTGCAGGTGGTGGTGACGTGGCACTGACGCTGATGCTGCGAAAACGCCTGAAGGAGCAACCGCTGATCTGAGGGATGCGGCGGTCGCGCAGGTAAACGCCGTCGTGCGACGCTGCGCCAGATCTTTTCGCGGGACAGCGTCCGGTTGTCACTCATGGTGCAAGCGTGCGATCCGTCCTGGAGGGCGCGATGATTGGGCAGAACTGACATTCTCACAGCGAAGGGCGAACGACCGTTGAACACCTGTCGGGCACCATCGGCTGGATAGGTTCTGGTCGGTCGATCCTGTTCACTGCCGTCAGGAATGCGGCTCCCGTTGGCGTCGCCGATTAGACAGGATGTTGGGATAATGTGACATGGCACACAAGGTCAGACGCCTTTGGAAGGCGGGCGATTGTTCATCCCGTGTCACATAGAACCAGCGTAGTGTCAGTCCGGTGCGTATGTCGCCGCGACATCATACATCACCGGCTCGAACCGGGCGCACATCCCGGCGATCGCGCGGTTGCGTGTGCGCATTTCAGTGGTGCGCAGCATGGCCTGAAAATCCTCTCGGCTGCGCCATTGCGAATAGGTGGCGATGCGTGTCTGCGCGTCATTGACATGGATCGCGACCCCGCGAAAACCCGGCTGATGGCGGATCACCTGGGCATAGGCGTCCTGCAGCGCTTCAAGGACATCCGTGCAGGTGCCCGGCGTCATCTCGAAAGTGCTGATCACGGTCTGGCCTTCTGAGCTTGTGTCGATCTGCATGATCTTATCCTCCCATGCTGGCATCGTCGCGCAAAGGTCAGTCAAAAGCAATCATGCGGCTTGGCATGCGCGAAAAAGGCAAGCACCAGAGGTGGTGCGTGCGGCCTGACTGATCTCGCTCAACGGGCCTCGCCGCGACCGCATCGGGGGCGCTGATACGCCGCGGGTTGCAGGCCATGATCCCGAACACTCAAGAGGATGCGTCAGCTTGTCGTAGCAGCAAGTCTTGACGCGTTTTCCTTGATTGGCCCAGAGATCCGGCTGTCTGAACAAAGGTGCAGCACGGCATGACGCGGCCCTTTGAGAAGAGCGTTCAGGATGGATTTCCGACAAAACCACGCAGCATGGCTGACAAAGCTGTGACGCCGGGTCGCGCCAGTCACCCCTGTCCGTGCTTTGCGTTTTGCCACATATACGATAAACGTCAGAAAGAAGAACTCAGAAGCAGCGGACCCATGATCGTAGAACTCGGACATTTCGCCCTCATTCTCGCTTTTGCCGTCGCGCTCGCGCAGGCAGCCATCCCTCTGGTGGGCGCACATAAGGGATGGCGCGACTGGATGGTGCTCGCCAATCCGCTGGCGACGCTGCAATTCATGTTGGTGGCACTCAGCTACGCAGCACTGACCTACGCGTTTCTGGTGTCAGATTTTTCGGTCAAGCTGGTGGTGGACAATTCTCACACGCTCAAGCCACTCATCTACAAGATTTCCGGCGTCTGGGGGAATCACGAAGGATCGATGCTGCTCTGGGTGCTGACGCTGGCGCTGTTCGGGGCCTGCGCGGCGTGGTTCGGGGGCAATCTACCCGCAACATTGCAAGCGCGCGTGCTGGCTGTGCAATCCGCGATCACCGCGGCCTTCATGGCCTTCACTATCTTCACGTCCAACCCGTTCACGCGCTTGGCCGTGCCGCCCTTCGATGGCACGGATCTCAACCCACTCTTGCAAGACCCAGGCCTCGCCTTCCACCCACCATTTCTCTATCTGGGCTATGTGGGTCTCTCAATGGCCTTCAGCTTCGCAGTTGCCGCTCTGATCGAGGGCCGGGTTGACGCGGCATGGGGCCGTTGGGTGCGGCCATGGACACTGGCCGCCTGGGTGTTCCTGACCATCGGCATCGCGACTGGCTCTTGGTGGGCCTATTATGAGCTTGGCTGGGGCGGGTTCTGGTTCTGGGATCCGGTCGAGAATGCCTCGCTGATGCCCTGGCTCTTTGCCGCAGCGCTTCTGCATTCTGCCATCGTGGTCGAAAAGCGCGAGACGCTGAAAAGCTGGACGATCCTTCTGGCGATTCTGGGCTTCGGCTTTTCGCTGATGGGCACGTTCATCGTGCGCTCAGGACTGCTGACCTCGGTCCACGCCTTTGCGATGGACCCCGAGCGCGGCGTGTTCATTCTGATGATCCTTGCAGCCTTCATGGGGGGCGCGCTGACGCTCTTTGCCTTCCGCGCGCCCGTTCTGGAGGCCAAGGGGGTCTTCGCCACGGTCAGCCGCGAATCTGCGCTGGTGGTCAACAACGTCCTGCTCGCGGTCTCTTCTTTCGTGATCTTCATCGGGACGATGTGGCCGTTGGTGGCGGAAATGCTCTTTGACCGGGTGCTTTCTGTCGGCCCACCGTTCTTCAACACCGCATTCACACCCTTCATGGTGGCGCTTGCAATGGTTCTGCCCATCGGCGCGATGATGCCATGGAAACGCGGAAATATCGCCAAGGTGATGCAGCCACTCTGGGGGATCGCAGCGTTTTCAGTGGCGATGGGCGCAGTCACATGGGCCTTGCAGACGGGCAACTCGCCATTGGTGCCGGTTGGTCTGGCCTTGGGGCTGTGGGTCTTCCTCGGCTCTGTCGTCGATATCTGGACCCGTACTGGGCGCGGCACTATCGGGCACCGGTTCAAGCGTCTTGGCCGTTTGCCGCGCGCCGATTGGGGCAAGGCTACGGCTCATATCGGGCTGGGCATGACGGTTTTCGCGGTTGCGGCTCTCGTTGGCTGGGAATCCGAAGATATCCGCGTTGTCCAGATCGGCGAAAGCTTCGAGAAAGGCGGCTACACGCTGACGCTCACTTCGGTTGACCGGGTACAGGGGCCCAACTACGTCTCGACCATGGGCACGATCGAGGCGCATCGCGACGGGCGACTGATCACGACGTTGCATCCCGAGAAACGCTTTTACCCCATCGCGGGCATGCCGACGACCGAGGCAGCGATTGACTACAAGATCCATCGTGACCTCTATCTGACGCTGGGCGATCCGCAGGATAACGGTGGCTGGGCCGTGCGGACCTATATCAAGCCCTTCGCGAACTGGCTCTGGTTTGGGTGTTTCCTGATGGCACTGGGCGGGATTTTCAGCCTCAGCGACCGGCGCTACCGTGTCGCGGCGGGCGCGGCAAAGACGCCGCGCGGCACTGGCACGGTGCCAGCAGAATGAAAGGGCTGCGTATCCTGATCGCCGCGCTGGCGCTGGGGTTGTCTGCCCCGGCGCTGGCCGTGCAACCAGATGAGATCCTCGACGACGCAGCGCTGGAAAGCCGCGCGCGTGATATTTCGGCAGGGTTGCGTTGTCTGGTCTGCCGCAATGAATCCATCGACGAATCGAACGCTGAACTGGCCCGCGACATGCGTCTTCTGGTGCGCGAGCGACTGGTTGAAGGTGACAGCAACACAGAGGTCGTGGCCTTCATCGTCGAGCGTTATGGTGAATATGTGCTGCTGCGCCCGACAACCGAGGGCGCGAATATCATCCTGTGGGTCGCAGCGCCGGTGCTGTTCGTGATCGCACTGCTGTCCTCGGGCCTCTATCTGCGCCAGCGCGCCAACGCCCCCGAACCCTTGAAGGGCGGGCTGAGCCGCGATGAAGAAGCGCGGCTGAAGGAACTTCTGAAAGACTGACGCACCGTCCGGGCTTTCCTTTGCGTGGTCAGCGGCTAGAGTTGGCCGCGAAACGCCACGAGGAGGCATGGATGGATTACGACACGCTGCTGACCCGCGAAGAGGGCGGGATCGGAACGATCACCCTCAACCGACCTGAGGTCATGAACGCGCTCAACAAGCAGATGCGCGCGGAATTGACCTATGCGCTGAAGGATATCGGCGGGCGGGTGCGGGTGCTGGTGCTGACAGGGGCGGGGCGGGCCTTTTGTTCGGGGCAGGATCTGGGCGATGGCGGCAATGCCGCGCAGATTGATCTGGAACGCACCTTGCGCGAAGAATACGAGCCGATGCTGCACGCGATCTATGACGCGCCTGTTCCGGTCATCGCGGCGGTCAATGGCACGGCGGCGGGGGCGGGGGCCAATCTGGCGCTGGCCGCCGATGTGGTGATCGCTGCGCAATCGGCAAGTTTCATTCAGGCCTTCACCCGGATCGGGCTGATCCCGGACGCGGGCGGCACATGGTTTCTGCCGCGCCAGGTGGGCTTTGCGCGGGCGATGGGAACAATGCTCTTTGCAGATCGCATCAGCGCCGAACAGGCCGCTGGCTGGGGGATGATCTGGGAAGCCGTGGGTGACGCCGAGTTTGAGGCCGCATGGCATGCCCGTGCCCGAACCCTCGCCGAAGGGCCGACCGTGGCCTATCGCAATATCCGCCATGCGCTGCGCAAGAGCCTGTCGAACCCGCTCGACGCGCAATTGGCGCTGGAAGCTAAACTGCAGTCCGAGGCGGGCAAGACGCGCGATTTCCAGGAAGGCGTCATGGCCTTCCTCGAAAAGCGCCCGGCCAGTTTCGAGGGTCGCTGATCACCGCGCGGCGCGCTTCTCAGAACATCGGCGCATATTTCCACGCGTCTGCGTCTGGGGTGACCGCGTCAAGGTCGTATTCTGCCGCCTGCAGCCGTTGCGCGATCCCCAGACCGTCGGCCGCGGCCTGATCGACCAGCGCGCGCCCGGCCTCAATATCCTGCGCGACGCCGCGTCCGCGGATCATGTCGATCCCGTGATTATAAGTGCCGACCGCGTCGCCCAATTCACCGGCGCGGCGGCTCCATTCCGTGGCGCGGTCGGGGTCTTCATCAGCCCCGAGCCCGTTGTGATCCAGCTGGCTCATCCAGTTCATGGCCTGTGTCCAGCCTGCATTCGCACAGGCCTCGAATATGATCCGCGCCTGCTCATGGCGCCCGGCCTTGGTGGCCAGATAGCCATTGGCGCAGACGATCATATCCACATCGCCGCGCTGCGCGCGTTCAACCAGTCGTTCCAGGGTCATTTCCTCGGGGTTCGTGGTGCCATATTGCGAGAAATCCTCTTCCTCGGCCATTGCTGGCAGGGCGAGCAGGCAGAGGGGCAAGAGCGCGCGCATTGTTTTCTCCTTTTCATTTTCATCGGGTTTTGCGGTTCATCATACCACGGGCCGGGTCAAATCCCCAAAGCGCAAGTCCCATGAATACAGCGAAGGTCAGTGCAACCCAGCCCAGCGCTTCGAGGTTCAGGCGCAGGTATAGCGCAAAGCGGATCAGTTCGACCGCATGGGTGAAGGGGTTCCAGGCGCAGATATCGCGCAAGAGCGTCGAGGATTCCGCCATCCGCCACAAGGGATAGAGCGCCGTGGACAGGAAGAATACCGGGAAGATGACGAAGTTCATCACGCCTGCGAAATTCTCCAGCTGCCGGATCGTCGAGGCGAGAAACAGCCCCACCGCGCCCAGCATCATGCCTGCAATCAGCAGCGCGGGCAGAACCCAGACGTAGCCCATCGGCGGCAGTCGGATGCCATAGAAATACGCGATGGCCAGGAAAGCATAGGCCTGCAGGATTGACACCAGAACGCCCGCCAGAAGTTTGCAGAACAAGAGCCACCAGCGCGGCAGCGGTGCCGTCAACAAAAGCCGCATCGAGCCCATCTCGCGGTCATAGACGAGGCTGAGGGCTGATTGCATCGCGTTGAACAAGAGTATCATCGCCACAAGGCCGGGCACGATATAGACCTCATAAGTGATATAGGTCTGATAAGGCGGAATGATCGACAGGCCCAATGCGGCGCGAAACCCTGCGGCAAAGACCAGAAGCCAGACCAGCGGGCGGACAAGTGCCGCCAGAAACCGTTCGCGCTGGGTGAGAAAGCGCAGCGCCTCGCGGCCGAGGATGGCGGTCATGGCGCGCAAGTAGGGGCTCATGCCGTGGGCTCCTCGGTCAGGGCCATGAAATGCGCGGCCAGACCATGTTCGGGCGCGATATCTTGCGCGCGCCCGCGTTGCAGGATCTGGCCCTGATGCAGGATCAGGACCGTGTCGGATGGGGTGACCTCATCGACCAGATGCGTGGCCCAGAGCACAGCAAGCCCGTCATCGCGTGCCAATCCATGCACATGCGCCGTGATCGCGGCGCGGGAACGTGCATCCAGCCCCACCGTAGGCTCATCGAGCAGCAGCAGCCGCGGGCGGTGCATCAGCGCGCGGGCGATTTCCAGCCGCCGCCGGTGCCCTCCATTGAGGTCGCGCGCCTTCTCGCCAGCGCGCTCGGCCATGTCGAGCCGTTCGAGAACCTCGCTCGCGCGCAGGGCCGCCTCGCGCCGCGACAGTCCGTGCAAGGCGCCGAAATAGGCGAGGTTGCGCGCCACGCTCAGGTCCAGATCAAGCGTCATCTGCTGAAACACCACCCCCATCCGCGCGAGGGCTGCACGCGGCGCGGCCTGCAGATCCTGCCCCATCACGGCAATCCGGCCCTGACGGGCCACGAAAAGCCGTGTCAGCAGCGCAAAAAGCGTCGATTTGCCCGCGCCATTGGGGCCGAGAAGCGCGCAGAATTCCCCCGGTGCAACGTGAAAAGAGACGCCTTTCAGCGCCTCCTTCCTGCCGTAGCGAAAGCTCAGATCCGCGACATCGAGCGCGTCCATCAGCCCTCCGCAGGGCGATAGGCCGCGCCCCAGGGGAAGCGCCCGACCTTGACGGTCTTGATCGGCTCACCACGCACCAGATCAATGATCGTCACATCGCCCGACACGCCGTTTGTCGTGAACAGCTTCGTTTCATCATCCGACATCGCCATATGCCACACGCGTCGCCCGACCAGATGATAGCCCAGCACCTCGTAGGTCTGTGCATCGACGACTGCGATCCGGTTGGCCGGGCCGAGCGCGACATAGACGCGGCTCATATCCTCGGTCAGCTTGAAGCCCACAGGCTGTACGTCATGGGGATGGACATCGGGGATCTCGAAGCGGATTTCGGCGAGTTCCTCAAAGGTTTCGGTGTCAAAGACATGCAGCCCGCCGCCGATTTCGGCGCTGACGAAAAGCCGGGCGTCATCGCTGGTGAATTCGGCATGACGCGGGCGCGAGCCGACCAGCGAGTTATGGAAGATCTCGAAGGTTTCGGTATTGATCCAATGCGCCATATTAGTGGTCTCGGATGTGGTGATGGCGATGGTGCCCGCGCGGTTGATGGCCTTGCCTTCCGGCTCTACGCCCACGGGGATTTGCGCAACGATCACCCGATCGACCACATCGAGAACCGAGGTGATGTTGTCGTCCTCATTCGAGATGTAGATATGGCGATTGTCGGGATGCAGAGCGAAGGTCTCGGGGTTCTCGCCCGAGGGCAGATTGTGCAGGATTTCCCGCGTCGCTACGTCAATCACCTGAATCGTGCTGTCATCGGACGCGCAGAGATAGGCCACCTTGTGATCATGGCTGAACATGATCCCGCGCGGGCGCGCGCCGACCTTGATCGTCTCGACCACTTCCATCGTGGGCACATCAATGATGCTGATCGTATTGTCGCGCTCATTCGATACCCACACCTCCTGCGCCAATGCGGGCATGGCCATGAGGGTCGTCAGCGCAAGAGCGGATACTGTGCTGCGGATCATTGAGATAGTCCTTTCAGTCAAAGGCCGTGCAGGCCGTTTCGGGGCGGTCGCGCCCCAGCGTGTCGAGCAAGTTGGATTCGTGCAGGAAGCCGGGCATCGGCGTCATGGCCACCAGCGCTGTGCGTGTCGCGACGGGCATGGGCTGGCGCATCTGGCCGTTCCAATCGCGATAAGTGATGGCGGCCCCTTTGAAGGCAGCCAGTTCAAATGCGTCGCCGAGGATGTAGTCGCGAATGTCACCTGCGTCTGCGGTGTTCAGGCGCGTCACTGCCTCACCTACCGAGCGCACAGCGGCCCAGGCCGCATAATCCACAGCGCCCATGGGCCGATCGGCCAGTCGTTTGAAGCGCAGTTGCAACTGCGCCGCGCCGTAAGCTTCCACGCGGTCCGACCAGGCATCGGGGCGGGCACCAGCGGAGCCCGCGACGGGGCGCGGCTCCCATGCGTTGAATTCCAGGAAGGGGCCGAAATCACCAGCTTCATCAGCCACGAGAAGCACATGATGGCTGGGGAAGTCTTGCGTGAAGACAGGGAATTCCTGCCCGATATTGCGCCGCATATCCGACGACATGTCCCATTCGCGTTCGGCCCGGATCCGCGCGCCGAATTTGGTCGCAGCGTCGCGCAGCGCCTGCGCGAAGGCCATATCGGCCTCGCGCTGGCCTGTGATCATCACCAGATCGCCCCAGCGCCGTGACACCAGAAACTGCATCAGCGCATCGGCGCGCATCGCGTAGCTTGGCATCGTGTGCAACACATTGGCGCGGCAGTCGGCTTCGCGCAGGGCTTCCTCCTCGGCGCGGGCGTTGAAGATCAGCGCGCCCTGGGCTTCGGGCAGATCGGCCAGCGCCAGAAGGGCCTCGGCGGGTGCATTCACGACCACGATCCGATGTTCGGCCAGCACGGCGCGCGCGGCGCCCAGCCAATCCTCGCCCAAGGGCACGACACTGTCGTTCAGAGTGTAGTTGTGGCCCATGAACCCGCCGGTCGTGGCATTATCCGCAAGCCCCAGCTGCGCGCCCATGCGGCCCAGATCATCAGGCACAGGGTCCAGGTTTGTCAGCACAGGCGGGCGTTCGACTTCCATCTCCAGATAGGCAATCGGCACGTCGATACTGGCCAGTGCCCCGGTTGCAAGCAACGAGGCCAGAAGTGTCGGAATTATCAGGGGTGTTTGCGTCATCAAGCCTCCTCCCAAAGGTTGAGGCGACGCTAACCGAGTGGCCTGACCGTGTGAATGCGACCATGGTCTTATTCCGCGAGCTGCGCCGTGCGGATTAAGGTCGCGTCATCATGCAGATGGAGGAGACAGACATGAAACGCATCACGACACTGGCCGCAGCAAGCCTGCTGGCCCTGACTGGGACCGCCCATGCGACCGGTGGCGATCTGGCATCCCTGCCAGAGGCGTTGGAGCTGAAAGTCGGCACTGGTGACAATGGATTCGGCATGGAGCCGAATGAATTCCAGATGCAGACCGGGCAGTCCTATCGGCTGACGGTTCAGGCAGTTGGCTGGCATGAATGCAACTGGGAAGCGCCATCATTCTTCAAGAATACATGGATCCGCAAGATCGAGGCGGGCAATATGGAAATCAAGGTTGCCTATCTCTATGAGCTGGAAATGGACATGGATGGCGAGGTCGAAGTCTTCTTCGTCCCGATCCGGCCGGGCACCTACAGCTTTGGCTGCCGTGGCCTGGAAGATCGCGGGATGACCGGAACCTTCGTTGTCGAATAATGCCAAAAAGAGGGCCGCGAAAATGAAAACACCCCGCCACACGGCTCTGGCGCTTGCGTGCGCCTGCGCACTGGGCAGCCTGACCCCCGCGCATGCCGAGGACCACGCAATACTCGATCATGCCGAGTTCGACCGTGTGTTCGCAATCACCACGTTTGAGCATCGGGTTTATCGCAGCGCCGACCGGACAGCCTATCCCGACACTCTTGAGCGTTTCGAGGAGCTTTTCGCGCTCGGCGGTTACCGGATGGAGCCGCCGAATGACGACAATGAATGGTATGCCCGCACGTATCTCTGGGCACCTTCGATGGTTGTGATGTCGCTGGGCGAAACGGTCCTGCTGGAATTTTTCGGCATCAACGGCGAACAGCATCCCAGCGAGCTGCGTGACCCGTCAGGCGCGGTCATTGCCGAGTTCGAGGTCGCGCGCGGTGAGATCACCCAACTGCCTTTCACGCCTGACAGCACCGGGATTTTCGAGTTCGTCTCGACCCAGCGCCTGCCGGGGATGGTGGGTCAGATCCTTGTGATCGAGTAACCTACCGGCCCCGCCAATGTGCGGGGCCGTCCTTATCCCTTGGTCGCATAGCCGATGGTCGAATAGCGCCGTGTCCGTGATCCCGGTAGAACGAGCAAAACCCGCATTCAGGAGAGATGATATGACACAGCCCCGCACCCCCCTGTCACTGGCCGCAATCGCACTGACACTTTCAGCGGGCATGGCCATGGCGCATGGCGATGTCGCACCGCAGCCCGTCAATACGGATGGACTGCCTGAACTGACCGGTGGCTGGGAGTTCGAGAACCCGTTTCGTGACCCGTCAGACCCGGTCTGGGAGCGCGCGTTGCGCATCGGTGACAGCGCTTATAATCAGAATTGCGCGCGCTGCCACGGGCTGGAAGTCGTCTCTGGCGGGCTGGCCCCGGACCTTCGGTTCCTGATGGCTGAGGAAATGGATGATGAATGGTATATGGAGCGCATCCGCCGCGGCTCGGGTGACCGTATGCCGGCTTACGAGGATCTGATGAATCAGCAGGCCATGTGGGCGATCCGCACTTATATCGAGGCACGCCCTGACCCCGATGGCATCGCTGAATTCATGCCCCGCCTGCGCGACATCCGCGACGGGCTGCGCGAGAAGCAGGAAGCGATTGCCGCAGGGACCGCCACCGAAGAGGACTTCGCCGATGAGATCGCCGCGCTGCATGTCGAGTTGGCGGAGATCGCTGTGCAGGTTCCCACCCTGTCCGGTGCCCCGAAGGCTGACAGCATCGCGCGACGTGCGGCCGTGATCCTGGAGCGCGGTGGCGAGAGATTCTTGCGTGACGCGGATGAAACGCTGACCATCGGACTGTCAGTCTCGCGTTAAGCCTTTCCGAATGGAGATGCGGATGACCTTGAGAACCTCCCTGTCAGCCCTGGTGCTGATGACTGTCCTGACCCTTTTGGGGTCAGGACTTTTTGCGCGTGAATTTCCTTCGGATGATTCCGGGCGCGACCGTGTCGGTATTGATTACGACGCGATCATGGAGCGCGGCTATATCGAGGTCGGCGTCTATCAGGACTTTGCCCCCTATTCCTGGCGCGACAGCTCTGGTGCGCTGGTCGGGGTCGATGTCGATCTCGCGCAACTGATCGCCGACGGGCTGGGTGTGGAGTTGCGGGTCATTGACCTGCCCGCCGATGAAGATGTCGATACCGATCTGCGCAACTACATCTGGCGCGGGCATTACATGGGGCGGCGCGTGGTCAATGTGCTGATGCGCGTGCCCTATAATCGCGAGCTGGACTACCGCAACGAGCTTGCCGCCCTCACAGGCCGCTATGCGCAGGAACGAATCGCAATTGCCTATCGGGTTTCGGAATTCCCCGACGAGCCGCCTTTCCCCGGAAGTTTCCAGTCCAGGCCCGTGGGTGTTGAAACCTATCAGCTTGCCGATTTCTATCTGACCGGCCTCCCGGGCGTGCTGCCCAATATCCAGCGCCGCCGGCATCTGGCTGATGTGATTGAATTGATGCGGGCAGGAGAGGTGACCGCCGTCATGGGCATCCGCGCGCAGCTTGAGCATTACTTGCGCGACGATCCCGATTTTGCAGTCGAGAGCGGCCCGCTGCCGGGCCTGTCCATCGGGTCATGGCCGGTGGGGATTGCCACGGCTTTCTACACGGCACGCATGCTAAGCTATGAGGTGGATGACATCCTGACCGCGGCTGTGCGCGATGGGCGCGTTGCGGCGATCTATGCCGCATACGGGCTGAGCTGGGACGAACCGGGCCGCTAGGGGCGCGATACCTGAACAATGGTCGTAAGACCATTGGCCAATTTCGCGAGGCTCACAGTTTCGCGATAGTCACAAACACTGATCTCGCCGCACTTTGCCGATCCCCGGACAAGTCCGGCCCCCTTGGGAGGAAGAAGGATGAACAGATTTCTGCTGGCCGTTTGCGCCGGGATAATGGCGGCTCCGATGGCAGTCGCGCAGGTGACGGAGGCTGATCTGGCGCAGGACGATACTGTCACGACCAGCGTTCTGACCAATGGGATGGGGCGTCACATGCAGCGCTACAGCCCGCTCGACCAGATCAACAAGGACTCGGTGCAGAACCTCTTCCCGGCCTGGTCGTTCAGCTTCGGTGGTGAGCGTCAGCGCGGGCAGGAAAGCCAGCCGCTGATCTATGATGGCGTGATGTATGTCACCGGCTCCTACAGCCGCGTCTTCGCGCTCGACATCAAGACCGGCCGCAAACTCTGGCAGCATGATGCACGCTTGCCCGAGGGTATTCTGCCCTGCTGTGACGTGATCAATCGCGGTGCGGCGATTTATGGCGACAACATCTATTTCGGCACGCTGGATGCGCGGATCGTGGCGCTGAACCGCCACACCGGCGCTGTGGTCTGGAATCGCCGCATTGCCGATTACCGCGAAGGCTACAGCTACACGGCTGCACCGCTGATCGTGAACGGTCTGGTCATCACCGGCAATTCCGGCGGTGAATTCGGGATCGTCGGCGCGGTTGAGGCGCGCGATGCCGAGAATGGCGAACTGGTCTGGCGTCGTCCGGTGATCGAGGGTCATATGGGCGAGCTGAACGGCGAAGAAAGCACAATGACCGGCACGCTGAACGCGTCCTGGCCCGGTGACATGTGGAAGACCGGTGGCGGTGCGCCCTGGCTGGGCGGCACTTATGACGCCGAAACCGACACGCTGATTTTCGGGACCGGCAACCCCGCGCCCTGGAACAGCCATCTGCGCGAAGGCGATAACCTCTATGCGGCCAGCCGGATCGGGCTTGACCCGGCGACGGGCGAGATCAAGTGGTATTTCCAGACCACCCCGTGGGAAGGCTGGGATTACGACGGCGTTAACGAAGTCATCCCCTTCACGGATGCCGAAGGCAACGGGCGTCTTGCAACGGCGGACCGTAACGGCTTCTTTTATATCCTCAACCGCGAAGACGGCTCTTTCGTCGATGCCATGCCCTTCGTCGAAGATATCAGCTGGGCCAGCGGCATCGATGAAACAGGACGCCCGATCTTCAACCCTGAAAACCGTCCCGGCAATCCGGCAGACTCGGCGGATGGCGAGCGCGGCGAAGTGGTCTGGGCCGTGCCGGGCTTCCTTGGGGGCAAGAACTGGCAGCACATGGCCTATTCGCAGCGCACCGGCTACTTCTATGTGCCCGCGAATGAGTGGGGCATGGATATCTGGAACGAGCCGATCACCTATCGCCAGGGTGCCGCCTATCTGGGCGCTGGCTTCACCATCAAGCCGCTGTTTGATGACCATATCGGCGCGATGAAGGCGATTGACCCCAATACGATGGAAATCAAGTTCCAGGTCAACAATGCCGCGCCGCTCTGGTCCTCGGCCATGGCCACGGCGGGCGGGCTGGTGTTCTATGGCACGCCCGAAGGCTACATCAAGGCCATCGATGATGAAAACGGTGAGGTGCTCTGGCAGTTCCAGACCGGTTCCGGCGTTGTGGGCCAGCCGATCACCTGGGAAGATGAAGATGGCGTGCAATGGCTGTCGGTCGTCTCTGGCTGGGGCGGTGCTGTGCCGCTCTGGGGGGGCGAGGTCGCGCAGCAGGTTGCCTATCTGAATCAGGGCGGGTCTGTCTGGACCTTCCGCATCCCCGACGGGTTGCTGGCTTCGGCTGAGTAAGCGCCACCTGGCGGGCTGATGATCTCGAAGACCCCGGCTTTCGCGCCGGGGTCTTTGCGTCCTGCGACCATAGTCGAAAGTCGCATATGCGTGTCCTGCAACCTTGCTTATCCTGCATCCCATGTTCATGATTCTGCGCCTCATACTCCTGTCGCTGCTGTTGCTCGCCCTGCCTGCGCGGGCGCAGGTGCTGACGCCTGAGCAGATGCTGGCCTACGTACCGCCGCCTTTCGGTCTGGGTGAGGCGCTGAATGACAAGGGACTTTACCGCGTCGTCAATTCCGGCGGTGCGCCTGCAGGATATGCCTTCACCACCCAGCCCTATGCACCGCTGCCGGGTTTCGCAGGAGCGCCGATCAATGCGCTGGTCGTCCTTGATCGCGACGGCACTTTCGTCACCGTGCGCGTGGTCCATCACAATGAGCCGATCTTTATCTCGGGCATGGGCGAAGGTCCATTTCGCGAGTTTTTTGAACAATATGCGGGCAAGTCGATCTGGTCGCCCATGACCATCGGCACCCCCTATGGCGGCGCGGATGCAGGCTCCTCGCTGGTGCATCTCGACGGGATCACCAAGGCAACGGCCTCGGTCCGGATCGCGCATGAATCGATCATGGCTGCGGCCCACTCGGTCGCGCGCGAACACATGCAGGGCCGGGTTGCGGCCCCCGCCGCGCGGCCCGATTTCGACCATGACGAGCCGCTGCGCTGGGCCGATCTGGTCGAACAGGGGCTGGTCGGCCATCTGCGCATCACCAATGCCGAGATTGATGCGATGTTTCAGGGCACGCGCTGGGCCTATTCGGACACCACGGCGCAGACTGATCCTGATGGCCTCTATCTCGATCTCTGGCTGGTTGATGTGACGCCGCCCGCATTGGCCCGCGCAGCGCTCGATCAGAGCACGATCGACCAGATGACCCGGTTTCGCGGCGTCGCGCCCACAGATGAGTTCCTGCTTCTGATTGATGCGGGTCGCCATGGGCTGGTCAGCGACACATTCGTGCGCAACACCTCGCCCGATCTGATCAAGGCCGAGCAGGGCGGTTTCCCCATCGCGCTGCGCGACGCTGATTTTCTCGTCGATCTCGCGCCGGATGCGCCTGACGGCATGGCCATGATCCTGCGCACCGACCGGCGGCTGGGCTTCAACCCCGCCGAGCCGTTCACCCTGATCGTGGAGGCCGTGCGCGAACATGGCTTCATCACGCCTGAAATCGGACGCGTTGCGCTGGAACTGGAGCATCAGACGGATGATCGGTTTTTCCTGCGCGAGAAGGTCATTACCCCGATGCCGCCGTGGCTGGAGGCGCTCTATAACCGCCAGATCGACCTGATCATCCTGGCCCTTGGGCTGGCCGCATTGGTCTGGGCGCTGGGCGCGCGCATGAACCGCTTCGCCGGCTGGCGGCATTTCACGCCGGCACGCCTGCTGATCCTTGCCGTGATGACAGGCTTCGTGGGGTTTTGGGGGCAGGGGCAATTGTCCATCGTGACGCCGCTGGGCGTGCTGCGCACGGCGCTCGAGGGCGGGGCCTATACGTTCCTGCTCTATGATCCGTTCTCGCTGATGGTCTGGGCTGCGGCAGGGCTTGGTTTCGTGCTCTGGGGCAGGGGGCTGTTTTGCGGCTGGCTCTGTCCGTTCGGCGCCTTGCAGGAATTCGCCCATCACTTGGGCCGTGCCCTGCGCCTGCCGCAGATCGAGCCATCGCCGCAATGGGACAAGCGCCTGAAATCGGGGAAATATATCGCGCTTGGCGGGCTGGTCGGACTGGTCATCTTCGCGCCCCAGCATGTTGACACCGCCGCAGAGATCGAGCCCTTCAAGACGACCATCACGGTGTTTTTCATGCGGGAGTGGTATTTTGTGGCCTATGCTGCGTTCTGGCTGTTGCTGGGCATGGTGCTGTTCAAGGGCTTTTGCCGCTACCTGTGCCCGCTGGGCGCGGTCATGGCCATCGGCGGGCTGGTGCGAGGGCGCGACTGGATTGCGCGGCGTGCGGAATGCGGCAGCCCGTGCCAGCTCTGCCGCGTGAAATGCAGTTATGGGGCCATCGAGAAAAGCGGCAAGATCGCCTATTCCGAATGCTTTCAATGCCTCGATTGCGTGGCAATCCATGATGATGAGAAACGCTGCGTGCCATTGGTGCTGGCCGGACGTCGTGCTGGTCGGCCAGTGCCTGCCCGCGCCCCTGCACCCGCGCGCCCGCCGCAAGAGGCCCCGGCATGAGCGCGCTGACCCGCCGCCGCCTGCTCAGCATCGCGGCCTGCGCTGTGCTCGCGGGCTCTGCGCGACATGACCCGGCCCCGCGCCTGCGATGGCGCGGCGTGGCCTTCGGCGGGGATGTTGCGATCACGCTCGACGGGCCAGAAGCGATCACCCGCCCTGCATTGGCCCGCGCGCGGCTGGAAATCGAAGCCTATGAGGCGCGGTTCAGCCTGTTTCGCGCCGACTCCGATCTCGTGCGGCTGAATGCACAGGGCGCGCTCGCTGATCTCGACCCGCACTGGCATGCAATGTTGCGGCTCAGCGACCGCCTGCATCGGGTCACTGGCGGGCTGTTCGATCCAAGCATCCAGCCGCTCTGGCTGGCCCATGCGACGGGCGGCGACACGGAGCGTGCCCGCGCGCTGGTTGGCTGGGACCGCATCGCCAAGCCCGGCGACGGGCATCGTGGGCTGCGCCTTGGGGCGGGGCAGGCGCTCAGCTTCAACGGGATTGCGCAGGGGGCAGCGACAGATGCCGTGCGCGATGCGCTCCACGCCGCAGGCATGCACCGCGTGCTGGTCGATATCGGCGAGGTCGCAACCCTTGGCGGGCCATGGCGGCTGGGTATCGCTGACCCCGCATTCGGACAGGTCGCGACGCTGGAGCTGACGGATACAGCGCTTGCAGTCTCCAGCCCCGGCGCGCTGCAACTTGATGCGCAGTCCAGTCACATCCTGCATCCGCGCGGATCTCGGCGCCCGCTCTGGTCGACGGTGGCCGTGCGCGCAGGCAGCGCTGCTGTGGCCGATGGGCTGTCCACAGCGGGATGTTTCCTGACACTTGCGCAGTTGCAGGCCGCGGCGCAGCGCATCGGCGGCGTCGCGCAGCTGATTGCGCAGCCGCAAGACGGCCGCGCGCCGCATGTGATCACGATCTGAGCGCGGCGATGGCTGGGCGCAACACGCCGCCACTCTGGTCCAAAAGCGCCCCTGCCTCCTCGGCGTTTGCGCCCATTGCGATCAGTACCGCAGGTTTCACGCGCCAGTCGCCCGCTTCCAGTGCGGCCTGGGCTTGTGCGGCGGTCACATCGGCGATGCGCATCACCATCTCGCAGGCGCGCGCGCGCAATTTCTGGTTCTGGGGTCGCATGTCGACCATCAGCCCGTCATGGACATGGCCAAGCCGCACCATGATTTGTGTCGAGATCATGTTCAGCACCACCTTTTGCGCCGTGCCCGCCTTCATCCGGGTGGAGCCTGCCACCACCTCTGCGCCGGTTTCGATCAGAATGCCATGGTCAGCGACCTCGAGCAGGCGCGCGCCGCGATTGCACGACATCCCGACTGTCAGCGCGCCCGCCTGCCGCGCGGCCTGAACCGCGGCGATGGTGAAGGGCGTGCGCCCGCTGGCGGCCAGACCAAGGACCACATCCAGCGCGCCAATCTCCGCTTGCGCCACCTGCGCGCGGGCCGCGTCAGTGTCATCTTCTGCCCCCTCGATGCCGCGGCTCAGCGCGGCAGGGCCACCCGCGATCAGGTAATGTGTGCGCGTTTCGGGCCAGTTGAAGGTCGGCCCCAGTTCGGTGCCATCCTGCACGGCGATGCGGATCGAGGTGCCCGCCCCGGCATAGACCAGCCGCCCACCCGCGCGCAGGCGCGGCAGCGCGGCCTCGACCGTCCCGGCGATCACGGGCAAGGCCGCGCCGATGCTGGCGACAGCGGCGATCTGGCTTTCCCAGATCGCGCGCAGGGCGGTTTCGCTGTCCCAACTGTCCAATGCGCGGTAGCGGGGGTCGGCATGCTCGGTCATGATGTGGTGTCCTGTCATGGGCTGGGCGCGCGCAGTAGAGACCGAAATCGCGCCAGATTGTCCAGAAGAACTTCGCTTTGGCCATGCGCGCGGCGCTGGGCCATGCTGAAAACGCTTTTCGTTCGACCACCGCTTGGTATGACATCGCCACAGGAGGTCGCCATGCGGATATTCATCGGGCTCGACGGGGGCGGCACAGGTTGCCGCGCGCAGGCAATCTGCGAAAACGGCCAGCGCAGCGCAGTGCTGAGCGGGGGGGCGGCCAATCTCGCCAGCGATTTCAATGGCGGGGTGCGCGAAATCTCGGCGCTGCTGGCGGCCGTGCTGGACGCGGCCCATGCGCTCGTGCCCGGCGCCACAGCGATCACGCCGCAGATCGTGCTCGGGCTTGCCGGGGCGACTGAAGCCGATGCCAGCACCCGCCTGCAAGCAGCGCTGCCCTATCGGGATCTGACGATTTGCGGCGATATCGACATCTCGTTGGCAGGCGCTTTCGGCGATGGAGACGGGATTGTGATGGCGGTGGGCACAGGCTCTGTGCTGGCGCGACAGAGCGGCGGGCAGGTGTTGCGTCTGGGCGGGTATGGGCTTCATCTGGGCGATGAAGGCTCTGGTGCCTGGCTCGGGCGCGAGGCGCTGCGTCGCGCGCTGCACGCGCGGGACGGGCTAGGTGCAAATGGCCCGTTGGTCGCGGCGATCTGGCAGGACTTCGGCACATTGGCCGAGGTGATCGGCTTCGCCGCGCGCGCGCGCCCGGCGGATTTCGCCACGCTCGCGCCGCTGGTGCTGGCGCAGGATCGCGCGCATTGCCCTGTGGCGGCGGCGATCCTCGATCGCGGTTGCGCCTATCTGCTGGCCGCGATCCGGCAGTTGCAGCGCGGCGCGGACGGGTTGCCTGTCGCGGGCTTGGGCGGGCTTGGGCCTGCCTTGCTGGACCGGATCGTGGCGCAGGGCGGCGCGCAGCTGAACGCTGTGGCCCCGAAGGGCACGGCGCTCGACGGTGCGTTGTGGATGGCGCAGCGCTTGCATGCAGGAGTGACCCGATGACCCATGTCTTGAAAGCCGCACAGATATTCGATGGCTGGCGGCTATTGCCCGGCGGCGCGGTCAGCCTGACCAAAGACGGGCGGATCGGGGCTGTCTACCCTGAACCCCGCGACCTGCCCGCCGATGCGGTGGTCGTCGATCTGGGGGCGGGCATCCTTGCGCCCGGCCTCGTTGATTTGCAGGTCAATGGTGGCGGCGCAGAGATGATCGGGGCGCAGAGTGATGCGGATCAGATCGCGCGCATCTGCGCTGTGCAGGCCAGGCTCGGCGCGACGGCAATCCTGCCCACGCTGATCACTGACACGCCCGAGGTCACGCGACAGGTGATCGATGCAGCAATCACCGCCGATGCGCGCGGCTGTCCCGGTCTTGCCGGGCTGCATCTGGAAGGCCCGCATCTCGACCCGGCACGCAAAGGGGCGCATGACGGGGCGCTGATCCGGCCCATGACGGCTGAAGATCAGGCGATGCTCTGCGACGCGGCCCAGATGTTGCCTGCGCTGATGCTCACCGTTGCGCCCGAATCCGTCACACTGGCGCAGATCGCGGCGCTGGCTGGGGCCGGGGTCATCGTGAGCCTGGGTCATACAGGATGCAGCACTGAGGCGGCGCGCGCGGCCCAAGCTGCGGGCGCGCGCTGCGTCACGCATCTCTATAACGCCATGCCGCCGCTGCAGAACCGCGCGCCGGGGCTGGTCGGGCATGCGCTGAGTTCGGATATCTGCGCGGGCATTATCGCGGACGGGGTGCATGTCGCGCCCGAGCCCTTGCAAATTGCCCTCGCGATGAAAGGCCCCGACAGGCTTTTTCTGGTCAGCGATTGCATGGCCGTTGCAGGCACGGATCAGCCGGAATTCACCCTGAATGGGCGGCGCATCCTGCGGCGCAATGGGCGGCTGGAGCTGCCTGATGGAACATTGGCGGGGGCTGATATCTCGCTTGTGCAATCGCTCGCGCGTCTGGTGGGCGCAGGCGTGGATCCTGCGCGCGCACTAGCGATGGCGACCCGCATCCCGGCGGATCTGATCGGGGCCAGCGGACGCGGGCGCATCGTGCCGGGCTGCGTGGCGGATCTTGTTGTGCTGGATGACGCGTATCAGTTGCAGCGCGTCTATCTGGCGGGCGTCGCGCAATAGCGCGCCCTGTCATCGGCGACGACAGGGCGCACGGCGCAAGATTACTGCATCAATTCGGTCCAGATCTGCGTGTGGATGTCATTGATATCCTGCGGGCAGGCTTGCCCCCAGCGCCCGGCCTCGACAAATTCGGCAGGAACATTGATCTCGGGTGCGTCGCGCATCTCTGCGTCCAGGAATTCCTCGGAGCCGGTGATCCCGTTCGAATAGCGTGCGAAATTCGAGATCAGCGCCGCGATTTCCGGTTGCAGCACGAAATTGATGAATTTCATGGCATTGTCGCGGTTCGGTGCATCGGCCAGAACGGCGGCATTGTCCATCCAGATCGGATAACCCGTTTCGGGATAGCCATAGGCGAAATTGTCATTGAGCAGCCGCACCCGCATGGATGCACCGTTCCAGTAGATCCCGGCCGCGAAATCCCCGGCCGCGTAGCTGTCCACCGCCCCGTAATCCAGTGCCAGCCAATGCGGTTTCGCCGAGATCAGCGAATCGCGCACGGCGCGCAGGATGTCGCGGTCGGTCGTGCACCGCTCGCCGCCATGGTAATAGATGGTCATCGCCATGACATCGGACATTTCAGGGATAACATTGATGCGGCCCTGCAGTTCTGCGGGCGGGTCAATGATCAGTTCGATATTGTTTGGATCGCCCGAATAGACCGAGGTGTCGACAATGACCCCGGTCGTGCCCCAGGCCCATGGCACAGTGTATTCACGGCCCGGATCAAACGGCACATCGACCCATTGCGGCGCGATATTGTCCATATTCGTCACGATGTCGCGGTCGAGTGGCTGGAACAGACCTTCGGTGATCCATGTCTGGATATAGGTGTCCGACGGCACGACAATATCGAAGCCGTGCCCGCCCTGCCGGATGCGCGCGAGTGCTGTGTCATTGCTGTCGAAATCGGTCAGCGTGACCTGAATCCCGGTCTCGGCGGTGAAGCGTTCCAGAATTTCGGGATGCGTGTAATTCCCCCAATTATAGAGGTTGACCACCCCTTCAGCGCTGGCCAGAGCCGTGCTGCCCAGCAGCACTGCGCTGGCCCATCCTGTCAATGTCTTCATGTTCTCGTCTCCCGGTTGGTTGGTGGTGGAACCCTCAGCGCCCGCGCGTGCGGGTGATGAGGAAAAACGCGGTCACGATGACCAGCGACAGCGCAAGGAAGAGGGTGGCGATGGCGTTCATTTCGGGCGTCACGGCGCGGCGCAACTGGCCGAGCATATAGGTGGGCAATGTGTCCTGCCCGGCGGATTTCACGAATTCGGTGATCACGACCGTATCGAGTGAGATCACAAAGCCCAGCATGAAGCCTGCCAGAATGCCCGGTACCATCAGTGGCAGCGTCACATAGCGAAATGCCTGCACGGGCGAGGCATAGAGATCAGCTGCGGCGGATTCCAGCGCGGGGTCGAGCGTTTCCAGTCGCGCGCGGATGGGCAGATAGGCGAAGGGGATGCAGAATGCCGTATGCGCGGCCACCAGATAGCCCATGCCAGTATAACCCGTCTGCACCTTGACGGCCGCGACGAAGATCAGAAGTGCGATGCCGGTGACGATCTCGGGCACCATCAGCGGTTGGTTGATCAGCGCGTATATCATCGTCTGGCCGGGGAAGCGGCCTACGCGGGTTGTGCCCAGCGCGGCCAGTGTGGCCAGCACGGTCGCGATGCTGGCAGCGGCCAGCGCCAGCCAGAGCGAGCGCAGCGACACATCGCGCACCTGCGCATTGTTGAACGCCGCCTGATACCATTGCAGCGAAAACCCCTCCCAGCGCGATTGTGACACGCCTGAATTAAAGGAATACACCACCAGAATGATAATCGGCAGATAGAGCATGACGAAGGTCAGGACTGCGATCAGCCCGAAGCCCGGCAGGCGGGTGATGGAATAGCGCCCCTCAGCCACGGCGGGCCTCATCATTTCCGCCCACGACGCGCAGATAGAGGATCAGCGCCCCCACCACGACGACCAGCATCAGCATCGCAAGCGCTGCGCCCAGCGGCCAGTTGCGCCCTTGCCCGAATTGCAACGCGATCAGATTGCCCAGCATCATCGTGCGCCCTCCGCCCAGCAGGCGCGGGGTCACATAGGCCCCGATGGCCGGGATGAAGACCAGGATCGAGCCTGCGATAAAGCCCGGTTTTACTTGCGGCAAGATCACATGCCACAGCACATTCAGCCGGCTGGCATAGAGGTCATAGCCCGCCTCGACCAGCCGGAAATCCATCTTCTCCATCGCAGCATAAAGCGGCAGTACCATCAGCGGCAAGAAGACATAGGCCATGCCCAGCAGAACGGCGAATTCGGTGAACATCATCTGGATCGGGCTGTCGATCAGGCCGAGCTGCATCAGCACAGTGTTGATCGTGCCATTGTTGCGGATCATTTCCTGTATCGCGAAGGTGCGGATCAGAAGATTGGTCCAGAAGGGGATGGTGATCAGGAACAGCCAGATTGTGCGCGTATGCGGCGGGCGCGTGGCGATGAACCAGGCAGTCGGAAAGCCGAGCACAGCGCAGATGAAGGTTGTCTGCAGCGACAGCCAGATCGAGCGCCAGAAGACCTGCAGATGGGCTGCGTTCCACTCGACAAGATCAGGTTCAAAGATATCGCGGCGGAAAAAGACACGAAACCAGCCTTCAGTCGAGAATTCCCAGACCACGCCGCCCATATTGCCGGGGCTGAGAAAAGAATAGACCGCGACGATGAGAAGCGGGCCAGAGGCCGCCAGAAGCAGCACGATCAGTGCCGGGGTGCAGAGCAGCCATTTCCATCCATGCCCCCGCATCGGCTCAATCCTTCAACACGCGCAGCGCGCCGGGCGCGAGCGCAAGGCCGAGCCGCGACTGCGGCGCAGGGGCGGGTTGGCCGGGGCGGTTTTGGCGGCGTAGCACAAAGCCCTGCGCGTCCGCGAGCGTCAGATGTAGATGCGTGTCCGTGCCGAAAAATGTGGCGCTCTCGACCGTGGCTTGCAGATCGCCCGTGCCGGGTGCGGCGGCCTCGGCCTGTTCAGGCCGGATGACGGCCGTGACCAATGCGCCGGTGGTCGGGGCCATGCCTTCGGGCAGCGAGGCCTGCGCGGTCTTGCCGCCGGGCAGTTCGAGCACGGCAGCGCCGCCCTCGACGGCTTTGACGCGCAGTTTCAGGAAATTCGTATCCCCGATGAAATCCGCGACAAAGCGGTTGACGGGGGTGTTGTAGATCTCCTGCGGGGCGCCGAGTTGCAGGATATGCCCGGCCGACATGACCGCGATCCGGTCCGACATGGTCAGCGCTTCTTCCTGATCATGGGTCACGAAGACGAAGGTGATGCCCGTCTCCGATTGCAGGCGTTTCAATTCGCTTTGCATTTCCTTGCGCAGCTTGAGATCAAGCGCGCTCAGCGGCTCATCGAGCAGAAGCACTCGCGGGCGCGGGGCCAGCGCGCGGGCGAGTGCGACGCGCTGCTGCTGACCGCCCGAGATCTCGGAGGGGCGTCGATCCGCCATCGCCTCCATGCGCACAAGTTGCAGCATTTCGGCGACAGTCGCGCGGATCTCGGCTCTGGGCTTGCCCTGCATTTTCAGCCCGAAGCCGATATTGTCGGCAAGGCTCATATGTGGAAAGAGCGCGTAGGACTGAAACACCGTATTGACCGGGCGCTTGTTCGGACCAAGGCCCGTCACATCGCGGCCATTGATCCGCAGCGTCCCGGCGCTGGGCTGTTCGAAGCCTGCGATGATGCGCAAAAGCGTGGTCTTTCCGCAGCCAGAAGGGCCTAGCAGGGTGAAGAACTCGCCGCTGGCGATGGTCAGGTCGATGTCGCGCAAGGCCTGAAACGCAGCCGCGCCCTGCCCGAAGGATTTGTTCAGCCCAGCGATCTCGATTTCCTGGCTCACCATGCCTGTCCTTCTCTCGCGCGGCTGATCAAAATGCGCCGTCTTGTTCCCAAACGATCCGCCCCTCGCAGATGGTCATATCGACCGCCATCGCGCCGATTTCTTGCGGCGTGGCCGCGTCGATGTCGCCATTCAGGATCACCAGATCCGCGAAATAGCCGGCGCGCAACTGCCCCTTGCGTGTCTCGCTATGGGTCGCATAGGCCCCGCCGGTCGTATAGGCCGCAAGGATCGCATCAAGACCTAGCCGCTCATCGTCCGCACCGTCATAGATGGGCCGTTGCAGCGCTGACTGGATGCCCCGCAACGGGTTCAGGTCGGCCACAGGCCAATCGCTGGCAAAGGCCAGCGGGATACCTGCCTGCGCAAGGCTGCGCTGCAGATAGGCATCGCCCCAACGGCTCTGGCCGATCTTGTTCATCGTCGGTTGCAGCGGGAAATCCGTGGCACCGGGCGCATGGATGGGCTGGATCGAGGCGGTGACCCCGAGCGCTTTCAGCCTGGGAATATCCGCCGGGTCGATCAGTTCGATATGCTCGATGCGGTGACGCGAATCGCGCGCGCCATTGGCCTCGCGCGCGGCCTGATAGCCATTGAGCACGCGCCGCACGGCCCCGTCGCCGATCGCATGAACCGCGATCTGCAGGCCGCGCCGATCCGCCTCGGTGGCGATGATGCAAAATTCCTCCTCGGACCAGAGCGGCGCGCCACGCCAGCCCGGTTGGCCTGGATAATCGTTGAGCATCAGCGCCGTGCCGCTATCGACCACGCCATCCATGAACAGTTTCACGAAGCCTGAAGATAGCCAGTCGTCGCAAAAGCTGCGCGACATATCGCTGGCGATGTCGAGATCGGCAAGTGTGCTGTCGGTGGTGTAGTGAAACGGCACCTTGACGCGCGCGGTCAGCCGTCCCTGCGCGCGCAGCGTATCAAGGATGCGCAGCGTATAGAGATTGCCGTCCATATTGGTCAGGCTCGTCAGTCCCAACTGCGCGCAATGCGCAAGCCCCGCGGCCATGATCTCGCAATCCTCGGCAAATCCGGCCGCATCGGGGTAGGGGGCGGGGTCTTTGCCTGTCGCCAGCCCGGCCATGATCCGATGCGTGCCCGCCAGGGCCAGAACCGGGGCCTTGGCCTGAAACTCGCGCAATTCGCCCGTGGCCAGCCCGTCCGAGCCCATGACGATCTCATTGCCCGGCCCTAGCGCACGACCTTCCAGAATGCCCGCCTGACGCAGCGCAATCGTATTGGCCCAGGCCGTGTGATGATCAGCGGCCAGCAGGCAGAGCGGGCGGTCCGGCAGGATCTGGTCCAGATCGGCGCGTGTCAGCGGGTGCGCAAGCACTGCATAATCGCAGCCCTGGCCCACGACCACCGGCAGGTCGGGGTGCAGGGCGGCATAGCCGAGCACCGCCGCGCGCAGTGCGTCAAAGCCGGTGACGCCGAGAAGCTGCAGATGATCCAGCTCGCCCGCTCCGACGAAAAGATGCAGATGGCTTTCATTGAAGCCTGGCAGGACAGTGCAGTCTTTGGCATCTATCACGCGGGTCTGCTGGCCAACAAGAGACAGGATCTGTGCATCGGTTCCGATCGCCAAGATTCTGTCACCACGGAGCGCCATGGCCTGGGCGCGAGGGTGCTGTGCGTCCATGGATCGTAGCCGCGCATTGAGGATAACCGTATCTGCTGCGCCGTCTGCTGCCATGTCCACCCCACGTTTGATCAAATGTTAACCATCTGCCGCAGGCGCTGTCCATGGCTTTGTTCCGCGCGATGCATTCGCGTTTTGGCGCGACGAAAATTTGCGCGTCCGCTTTTCTGGTGGTCGTTCCTGCATGACATCTTGCCCCTGACTGCGATTGTTCTGGACAAGAAAGTCTTTCAGCTGGAGGTTGATTGGTGCTGACACAGCGACACTGCTGCCGCCAGGGGGCATCATCGGAAAAAGTGGCTTGCAAACAATTTTGTGAACTTTATGGTGCGCCCATGACGATTGGTTCATCGATAGGTTCGCGCGCTGCGCTGCCCCGCGTCTCGCCGGAATGCTCTGCGCTTGCACTGGAACAGCTTCGCGTGATCGTGACATCGCCTGATGTGGCACCGGGTGCGCGCCTGCCTACGGAGCGCGATCTCTCGGCTCAGCTGGGGATCGGACGCCGCGCGATCCGCCGCGCTCTGGAGGTGCTGGAGGCCGAAGGCCTGATCTGGCGCAAGCGCGGCGCAGGCACCTTCGCCGGACCGCCACAGGCAGTGCTGCCTCAGGCACAAGGCGCGAGCAGCGCCAGTCCTGCGGGCCTGCTGAACCTGATCGAAGCGCGTTTGACGCTTGAGCCGCAGCTGGCCCGACTGGCCGCATTGCGCGCTGCGCCGGAAGTGCTGCCCCGGATCGCCACCTGCATTGACCGGATTGCGAAGGCCGAGGATGTCGACAGCGCTGACCTATGGGACAACGCGTTGCATCGCGAGATTGCTCAGGCGACCGGCAATCCGCTGTTGCTGGCGTTATTCGATCGTATGAATGCCTGGCGTCACGATCAGGGCTTGCGCAAGCTGCGCGCACAAGTGCGCAGCACGTCCGGGACAGGCCATGCGCAGGATGACCATCGCCGGATCCTCGCCGCGCTTCAGACCGGGGACGCGGCCGCCGCAGCGCGGGCCATGCATGATCATCTCGCTGCGCTGCACAGCGTCTATCTGACCTATTGCCAAGAGGAGGCGCGCGCGCATGACGTCTGAAGACGTGATCCCGACACTGGAGTTGCGGGAAGTGTCGATCCGGTTTCGAAGCCAGCCTGTTGACTTGATCGATCGGGTCAGCCTGTCGATCCGACCGGGGCGGACGCTGGCATTGGTGGGCGAATCGGGCTGTGGAAAATCCGTGACCTCGCTGGCGACCATGGGGCTTTTGCCGCGCAAGGCGGCGACAGTGACCCATGGTCAGGTTCTGTTCCGGGGCGAAAACCTGATCGACAAGACCACGACCCAGATGGAAGCGCTGCGCGGCAATCGCATGGCGATGATCTTTCAGGAGCCGATGACCTCGCTCAACCCGGTGTTCACCATCGGCGATCAGGTGGCCGAGGCGGTGCGCCGTCATCGCAACTGCACGAAGGCCGAGGCCCGTGCCCGCGCGCTGGAGATGTTCGAGCTGGTGCGCATGCCTGCGGCGGCCAAGCGGCTCGATGATTATCCCCATCAGCTTTCGGGCGGTATGCGCCAGAGGGTGATGATTGCCATGGCGCTGGCCAATGACCCGGAATTGCTGATCGCGGATGAGCCTACCACAGCGCTGGATGTCACCATTCAGGCACAGATTCTTGAACTGATGCGCGACCTGTTGAAGGAAACGGGCGCCGCGATGCTGATGATCACGCATGATCTGGGCGTTGTTGCCGAAATCGCGGATGATGTGGCGGTGATGTATGCGGGCAGGGTGGTCGAATCCGGCCCGGTCGATGCAATCTTCAATGACCCGCAGCACCCCTATACGCTGGGTTTGATGGGCTCGATGCCCGCGCTCGCCGGGCGGGTGCAGGGCGCGTCGCGGCTGATGACCATCCCCGGATCGGTGCCGGTCCCGGAGGCCATGCCGCCCGGCTGCCGTTTCGCGACGCGTTGCCCCTTCGTGTCGAGCGAATGCGATGCTGCGCGCCCGTCGGAGCGCGAGGTCGTGCCCGGCCATCGCGTGGCTTGCATCAAGGCGCCACTGGAAACCCATTTCGCCCAAGGTGCCGCATGAGCGACGTTATCCTGAGCACGCATGAGCTGCACAAGCGCTTCACCTCAAGCCGGGGCGTCCTCGGCGCGCCCTCGCATATTTACGCGGTCAACGGCGTATCGCTATCGATCAGGCGCGGCGAAACCTTCGCTATCGTGGGCGAATCCGGCTGTGGCAAATCCACGCTGGCGCGGCTCTTGCTGCGTCTGCTGGACCCGAGCGAGGGGCAGGTGATCTATGAAGGTCAGGATCTGACCGCGCTGCCCGCTGCCGAGATGCGCAAGCTGCGCGCGCAGATGCAGTTCATCTTTCAGGATCCGTTCTCGTCGCTCAACCCGCGCATGACTGTCGAGAGCATCGTCGGCGAGCCGCTTCTGGTGCATGGCACCCTGACGCGCAAGGAGCGCCGCGAGAAGGTCGCGGATCTGCTGCGCAAGGTCGGGCTGCGCCCCGATCATGCCGACCGTTTCCCGCATGAATTTTCCGGTGGGCAGCGCCAGCGGATTTGCGTGGCGCGTGCGCTGGCCTCCGGGCCGAAGCTGCTGATCGGGGATGAACCTGTCTCGGCGCTTGATGTGTCGGTCCAGGCGCAGATCGTCAATCTGCTCGAAGACCTGAAGGAGGATTTCGGCCTGACGCTGATCATCATCGCGCATGATCTGTCGGTGATCCGGCATATGGCCGACCGTGTGGCAGTGATGTATCTGGGCGAAGTTGTGGAACTCGCCGCGACCGAGGCGCTCTACACCACGCCGCGCCACCCCTATACGCGGGCGTTGCTGACGGCCATTCCGGTGCCGATGCCCGGCGCGCGGGGCCAGATCGCACCGCTGGGGGGCGATATCCCCTCGCCTGCCAACCCGCCCGAGGGCTGCAAGTTCCACACCCGCTGCCCCTATGCGACCGAGATCTGCAAGACGACGCGCCCTGTGCTTGAGAATGCCGAGGCGCATCAGACCGCCTGTCACCATTGGCGCAATTTACCGCCGCTGGGGACAGATGCCGCTGTCACTGCTCCGCGCAGTGCAGCAACCGAGGCGCGCTTTGCCCTCTACCGTGACGCAGCCAGCAAGGCTGCGGGACATTCAAAATAACCAGACGGGAGAACGAGATGAAACCTACCACCCTTATGATGACGCTGCTCGGCACTGTTGCCATTGGCAGCATGGCCGCAGCTGCGGATATCCGCATCGGTCTGAACGAAGACCCGGATTCGCTCGATCCGGCGCAGTCGCGGACCTTCGTTTCCTCGCTGGTCTATGAATCGCTGTGTGATCGGTTGTTCAACACCAATACCGATATGGAGATCATCCCCGAACTTGCGACCGAATGGGAATTTTCCGAGGATGGTCTGTCGCTGGTCATCCAGCTGCGCGAAGGTGTGACCCATCACGACGGCACGCCCTTCAATGCGGAAAGCGCCATGCGGGTGCTGGAACGCAACCAGACCCTGCCGACATCGAACCGGCGCGGCGAGCTGTCCTCGATCGTGGGGATGGAGGCCACGGGCGAGCATGAGCTGACCCTGACGCTTGGCGCGCCTGACGTGACGCTGATCGCGCAGCTTGCCCATCACGCGGGTCGCATGTATTCGCCTGACGCTGCTGCGGCGGCGGATGAATCGGGCCGCACATTCGGGGCGAACCCGGTCTGCACCGGCCCGTTCAAATTCGCCCAGCGGGTTGAGGGCGACCGCATCGTGCTGGAGCGGTTCGAGGATCACTGGGACGCCGAGAACTACCATTTCGACCGCGTGATCTATCAGCCGATCCCCGATACGACAGTGCGTCTGGCCAATGTCCGTTCGGGCGATCTGGATATCAGCGAGCGTACCGCGCCGTCCGACGTGCCGCAGATCCGCAATGATGACCGCCTGCAACTCTTTGAAGTGCCGAATATCGGCTATCAGGGCATCACCATCAATGTCGGCAACGGCCCGCGCGCCGAAGGCCCGCTGGGCAGTGACGCGCGCGTCCGTCAGGCGCTGTCGCTGTCGATAGACCGCGAGGCGCTCAATCAGGTCGTGTTCGAAGGCCAGTATGTGGTCGGCAATCAATGGGCCGCCCCCGGCACCACCTGGTATGACGAGCGCGACCCGGTTCCCGCACGCGACATTGATCGCGCGCGCGAATTGCTCGCCGAAGCCGGGGTCGAGCTGCCCTTGCGCATCGAGATGCAGACCGGCAATAACCCCGTTGCCATGCAGCAAGGTCAGGTGATCCAGGCCATGGCGGCTGAGGCAGGGTTCGAGATCGCGCTGCGCGCGACCGAATTCGCGACGCTCCTGTCGGAAAACGCGGCGGGCAATTTCGACATGTCGCAGCAGGGCTGGTCAGGCCGGATCGACCCCGATGCGAATATCCATCCCTTCGTCAGCTGTGAAGGCGCCAATAACGATAAGAAATACTGCGTCGAAGAGATCGACCGTATCTTGCAAGAGGCCCGCACCGTGCCTGATTTCGAGTCCCGTAAGGCGCTCTATGACCAGTCGCGCGAGATCCTGTCGCAAGACATGCCGCTCATCTATCTCTACCACATCGTGTATTTCTACACGGTGCGCCAGGGGATCGAAGGGTTTGAACCCTATGCTGACGGCATCATCCGCCTGCGTGGTGTGACGGGCTGATCCGTTCGTGACCAACCTCCTCGCCTGCGCATAACGCGGGCGGGGGGATCTCGCCGAAGGAGTGCTGTCATGCTGCGCTACATCACCAACCGGGTTCTGGTTGCAATCCCGACGCTGCTTCTGGTGTCGATCTTCGTGTTCATGCTGCAAAAGCTCTTGCCGGGCGATCCGATCCTGGTGCTGGCCGGCGAGAACCGTGACCCCGAGACCATCGCCATGCTGCGCGAGCTGTATCGGATGAATGATCCGCTGATCATGCAATATCTCTATTGGCTGGGTGATGTGCTGCGCGGCAATCTGGGAATTTCGCTGCGCACCGGGTTGCCGGTGACGGAGCTGATCCTGCAAAAGCTGCCGGTCACGCTGCAACTGGCGGTGATGTCGATGATCTTCGCCATCGTCATCGGTGTGCCTGCAGGCGTGATGTCGGCGGTCAAGAAAGGCACCTTCTGGGACTATCTGGCAAATTTCATCGCGCTCTCTGGTTTGTCCGTGCCGAATTTCTGGCTGGGGATCATGCTGATCCTGCTGGTTTCGGTCAATCTGGGTTGGCTGCCGGCCTCGGGCTATGAATCGCCCTGGGTGGACCCGGTGCGCAGCTTCCAGACGATGCTCATGCCCTCCATCGTGCTGGGCACCGCGCTGGCCGCGACGCTGATGCGGCACACCCGCTCATCGATGCTGGGGGTGTTGCAGGCCGATTATGTGCGCACCGCCCGCGCCAAGGGGCTGCGCGAAAAGACCGTCATCCGCTACCACGCTTTCCGCAATGCGCTGTTGCCCATCATCACGCTCTCGGCGGTGATGTTTGGCGAATTGCTTGCCGGTGCCGTTCTGACCGAGCAGATTTTCACCATTCCCGGCTTTGGCAAGATGATCGTCGATGCGGTGTTCAATCGTGACTATGCAGTGGTGCAGGGGGTCGTGCTGGTCACGGCAACCGGCTTCATCGTGATCAACCTGTTGGCGGATATTCTCTACGTCCTGCTCAACCCGCGCATGAGGGCCAATTTATGACGGATGCCAGCCTGATGCCCGCCGCCGGTGCGACCGCACTTGCGCCGCGCAAGCCCAACCGCACCTGGACGAAGCTGAAGAAAAACCGCAGCGCAATGGTCGGCGGTGTGGTCGTGGCGCTGTTCGTGCTGATCGCGCTCCTGGCGCCGCTTCTGCCCATCCCCAGCCCGAGTGCGACGGATTGGGGCAAGATCCGTCTCGCGCCATCGACCGAGCACTGGATGGGGACCGATGAGATTGGCCGCGATATCCTGTCGCGAATGATCTGGGGCGCGCGGGCCTCGCTGATGGCGGGTGTGATCTCGGTGATGATCGCCGTGATGATCGGTGTGCCGCTGGGGGTGCTGGCGGGCTATTTCGGCGGCTGGACCGACCAGATCATTGCGCGCGCCACTGACGCGCTGCTGGCGATGCCTTTCCTGATCCTCGCAATTGCACTGGCGGCCTTTCTGGGGCCAAGCCTGACCAATGCCATGATCGCCATCGGCCTTTCAGCCGTCCCGATCTTCATCCGCCTGACGCGCGGGCAGGTGCTGTCGGTCAAGACCGAAGATTATGTCGAAGGCGCACGCGCCATCGGGCTTGGGCATCTGCGGATCATGTCGCATTACATCCTGCCCAATGTCTTCCCGCCCATTCTGGTGCAGGCGACGCTGACAATCGCGACGGCGATCATCGCGGAAGCCTCGCTTTCCTTCCTCGGTCTGGGCCAGCAGCCGCCCTTGCCAAGCTGGGGTTCGATGCTGGCCACTGCGCGCAACTTCTTGTCGCAAGCGCCGTGGATGGCGCTCTGGCCTGGGGCGGCGATCTTCATGGTGGTGATGGGGTTCAACCTGCTCGGCGACGGGCTGCGCGACGCGCTTGATCCGAAGGAAACGTGATGTCTGCAGCGATTGCCTCAACCCATCACCTCGCGACCGAAGCCGGGGCGCAGATCCTGCGCGACGGTGGCAACGCGTTCGATGCGGCGGTGGCCGCCGGGCTGGTGCTGCAGGTCGTCGAGCCGCATCTGAACGGCCCCGGCGGCGATCTGCCCGCGATCTTGTGGAAAGAGGGCCGCGCGACCGTGCTCTGCGCGCAGGGCCCGGCCCCCGCAGGGGCCACGATTGCCCATTACCGCGCCGAGGGGCTGGAGCTGATCCCCGGTGACGGGCTTCTGGCCACTGTCATCCCCGGTGCCTTCGATGGTTGGATGCTGATGCTGCGCGACCATGGCACGATGGAGCTGGCCGATGTCATGGCCCCGGCCATCGCGCTGGCGGCGGACGGCCATCCGATCCTCGACCGCGCTGTGGACACGATTGCAGGGCTTGCGGAGTTCTTCTGCGATCATTGGCCCAGTTCCGCCGCCCTCTGGTTGCCCGGCGGCCAGCCGCCGCAAAAGGGCGCGCTTTTCGCCAACCCCGACCTTGCCGCGACATGGCGGCGCGTTCTGGCCGAAGCGCAAGGCCCCACGCGCGCGGCGCGCATCGATGCGGCGCGCGATTGCTTCTATCGCGGCTTCATTGCGGAAGCGATTGGCGCGTTCTGCGCAGACGCCCCGCTCATGGATGAAAGCGGGCACGCGCATCGCGGGGTTCTGACGGCTCAAGACATGGCCGGGTACGCCGCCTTCTATGAGGCCCCGCAGACCTACGACTATCACGGCTGGACGCTGGCCAAGACCGCCACATGGGGGCAGGGGCCGGTACTTTTGCAGATGCTGTCACTGCTTGCTGGCGATGATCTGGCGGCACTCGACCCGCTAGGGCCGGATTTCGCGCATCTGGTGATTGAGGCGCAGAAACTCGCGCTCGCCGACCGTGAGGTGTATTACGCGGATCCAGATGTCGTCCCGGTTCCGATGGAGGGGCTGCTGTCGGAGGACTATGCCCGCGCCCGCCGTGCGTTGATCAGTCCAGATGCCAGCAATGCCCTGCGCCCCGGCACCGTCGCAGGGTTTGAGGCGCAAGTGGCGCTTATGCAGGAAATGCTGGAGCGGCTCAGCCTTACGGAAGGGGCCGTCTATGAACCGACCATGGCCCATCTGGCGGACCCGCCACGCGGCGATACGGTGCATCTCGATGTGATCGACCGCGACGGCAACATGGTCTCGGCGACACCTTCGGGCGGCTGGCTGCAAAGCTCGCCCATCGTGCCGGGCCTGGGCTTTTGCCTGAATTCGCGCGCGCAGATGTATTGGCTGGACGAGAGCGCTGTCAGCGCGCTGGCCCCGGGCAAGCGTCCGCGCACGACGCTTTCGCCGAGCCTTGCCTGGCACCGCGACGGGCGGCGGATCAGTTTCGGCACGCCCGGCGGCGACCAGCAGGACCAGTGGCAACTCCTGTTCTGGCTGCGCCATGTGCATCACGGGATGGATTTGCAAGCCGCCGCTGATGCGCCGATGTTCCACACCACCCACATGCCTGCCTCTTTCTACCCGCGCACCCGCCAGCCCGGTGGGATCGTGGCCGAGCAATCCTTGCCCGAGGCCACGCTTTGCGCGCTGGAGGCGGCGGGCCATGTGGTCACGCGCGTGCCTCATGGCAGTCTGGGGCGTATCACCTCGGCTGCGCGTGACGCGCAGGGGCGGCTGAGCGCGGCGGCGACCACGCGCACGCCGCATGGCCGCGCAATCCTCATCGACTGAGGCGGTGCTGCGGCAAGGTCATTCGGAGGTCGGCAGCAATGGTCCCTGAACCTCGACCCCGGTGCTCAGTTCCGGCATCTCGACCTGCGGGATCTCCGTTGCATCCGGGCTTCGCATGTTCGCGCCCAGCTCCACTGCGAAGACCCCCGCGATCAGCGCGGCTGTGGCGGTCTGGCCAAGCCGCCAGCGAATGGCCGTGTCGCCCAGCCTGCGTGGCAGGGCATTGCCAAGCCTGCGCGCCGCGCGCCGCCGCGCCGTGATCATCCGATCAATCCGCGCACCGAGGCTGCGCGCAGGCCCGAAAAGCTGCGCCAGAAAGACCGTCGGACCGATGCGCTGGGCATGGGCGAAGATCGCCACGCCCGCTGCAAATGCGGCTGCCGTCGCGACCGGCCAGAGCGCTCCGGACGGGGCCGCCGTGATGGGCTCTGAGAATGCTCCGGCAATCAACGGCCATGTCAGCGGAAGCGTCAGCGCGAATGTTGCAAGGGTCGCGAAGGGCAGCAGCAACGCTTCGGGCGCGGTGGTGGCGGGGGCCTTGGGGGGCGCGGCCCAGATCAACCACACGAAGCGGGCCATCAGAAGCGTTGTCGCCATCCCCGACAGGCTGAGCGCGACGGTCAACCACGGCAGCCAGACCGTCGAGCCTTCGCCGAGCGCGGTTTTCAGCGCTTCCTTGCCCAGCGCGCCGGAACTGGCCGGAAGTCCTGCCAGCACAAGCGCAGGGGCCAGCAGTGCCGCCGCGACGGCGATCCGTGCCGGAAGTGAGGATTGCGCGGCAAAGGCCCCGGTGCCCAGAAACAGCGCGCCTTTGGCGAAAGCGTGATGGGCGGCGAGAAAGACCAGTACCGGCAGGATCATCGCCCAGGCCGCAGGCACCAGCAGCGCTGTGCCCAGACCCAGCGCCAGAATGCCCATCTGGCTGACACTGGAAAAGCCCAGAACGGCCTTGGCGCTGGAATGCTGCACACCCAGTAGCAGGGCCGCAAAGATCGTGACCATTCCCGCGGCCATCAGCACAGTGCCGTGATCCTCGAACGCGATGTTGCCAAGCGGCAAGAGCGCCATCAGCCCGAAGAGCCCCGCCTTGATCATCGCGCCAGACAGCACGGCACTGGCCGGAACCGGGGCCGCGCCATGGGCCGGGGGCAGCCAGAAATGCAGCGGCATGATGCCGAGCTTTACACCGAAGCCCAGGATCATCAGTGCGACCGCCATCCCCGAGAGGGGGGCTTCGCGCAGATCGGCCAGCAGAAACGACCCGGCCTGAGTCGCGGCCAGCGCCAGACCCGCGAAAAGCGCCAGCTCGCCCAGCACCACGAAGCTGATATACAGCCGCGCCGCCCCTTGCGCCTGCGTGTCGCGATTATGCAGCACCAGCCCGTAGGACGCAAAGCTCATCAGCGCGAAAAACGCGTAGAAGCTCAGCGCGTCCTGCGCCATCAGCAGGCCCAGATTGCCCGTCTGCGCCATCAGGAACATGACCCCGAAGCTTGTGGCGCGCGGATCAGCGCGCATCCAGTGACGCGCACTTGCGCCCGCAGCCCCCCATAGCAGGCCTGTGAAGATCACGAATATCCGAGCCACGTCATCAAGGCCGAAATGCAGGCCAAGGATCAGCCATTCGGCCTGCGTCTGCAGCGGCATCGGGGCCAGCAGCGCCAGCGCCAGCGCGGGCAGGGGCGCTGCGGGCATCATCCGCCAGACCAGACCGCGCGCCTGGGGCCAGCTCAGGGCTAGCGCCAGCATCAACGGCAGACCAAGCGCGAAGGCAAATGCAAGAAGCGTCATGCGATTACTCCTGATACTCGATGGCAACGATGAAGCGGGTCCATTCCAGCGGGCTGAACGGCGCATTGGCAAAGCCGCCCGCGACCAGCACCAGAACGGCCGTGGTGATGGGGGGCGCGGCCAGCATCCAGCCGATGCGCGGACGCCCCGGCGCGCCGTCGCGCTGTGCGGCGGCATCGCAGAACCACGCCCGGTGCAGCATGGGCAGGAAGTAGATCGCGTTCAGCAGGCTTGACCCCAGCAAGAGCGCGATCACCCAGTCCTGCCCGGCCTCAAGCCCGCCTTGGGCGAGATACCATTTGCTCACGAAGCCTGCGAGCGGTGGTAGCCCGATCATCCCCAGCGCGGCCAAAGAGAAAGCCAGCATCGTGCCCGGCATGGCGCGGCCCACCCCGTCCATCTGGCTGACGCGCTTGACACCCAGCCCTTCGGCCAGATTGCCTGCGGCCATGAACATGGTGATCTTCATCAGCCCCTGATGGATCAGATGGGCCAGCGCGCCGATCGCGGCGATAGGGCTGGCAAGCGCCACCCCGAGCGTGATGTAGCTGACCTGACTGACGGTCGAATAGGCCAGCCGCTTCTTGATATCGTCCTGCGTGATTGCGCGCAGCGAGCCATAGATGATCGTGATCCCGGCCAGCACCGCCAGCGGCACGGTGACCCCAAGCGCTTGCGCCGTCTCAATGCCGAAGACCTCATAGACCACGCGCATGATCCCGAACGCGCCCGCCTTGACCACAGCGACCGCGTGCAGCAGCGCCGAGACGGGCGCAGGGGCGACCATGGCAATCGGAAGCCAGGCGTGGAAGGGAAAGAGCGCGGCCTTCACCCCCAGCGCGCCGATCAGCACCACAAAGAGCAGTTTTGCCGCCAGCGGGGTTTCCGCCACGACATCTGCGAGCACGCCGCCGGGGACGAAATCGGTTGTGCCTGCCAGCACCCAAAGCCCCAGCGTGCCCAAAAGCAGCACCAGCCCGCCCGCGAGCGTGTAGATCACATAGATCCCCCAATCAATAAAAAAAAACACGTCGCCGCGATGGATGACCAGCGGATAAGTCGCCAGTGTGAGCAACTCGTAGAACAGAAGGAAGGTGAACAGGTTGCCCGACATCGCAATGCCCACGGTCGCGGCCACGCACAGGCTGAAGAATCCGAAAAACCGCGCGCGATGGGGGCCATGCTCCAGATAGCCCACGGAATAGACGGTCGTGATCAGCCATAGTACAGCTGAAAGCGCGATGAACAGGATCGCTAGCGGATCGGCCTGCAGCTTGAATTCCAGCCCCGGCAGCATCTCGAAGCGCAGATCGTAGATCACGCCCTGGCTGACTTTCAGGCTCAGCCAGCCGACCAGCGCCACTTTCAGCGCGGCCATGCTCAGGTTGATCCCGGTGCGCAGCCTTGCTGAACGCTCGGGCAGCGCGAACAGGATGGGCGCGGCGAGCAGCGACGTCATCAGAATGAACAGAGGCAGCAGAGGGGCGTCCATCATAGTGCAGCTCCGAAAGGATAACCGATTTCAATAAAGCGCAGGATCGGGGCGGCCATCAGGCCTAGCCCGATGGCCGTGAGCGCCAGCGTCAGCGGCGCGGCATCGGCCAGCGCCCAGCCCTGATGCTCGCCCACAGGTGCGCGCACCCGGTCAAAGCGCAGGAAGGCCGAGAGCACGCGGCTGAAATAGGCGACTGACATGAACGTGCCGATCATCGTGATCGCGACCCAGTGCCAGTAGCCCGCCGCCATAGCGCCTTCCATCAGCGACCATTTGCCGATGAAGCCCAGCGATGGCGGCAGGCCGATCAGGCTGATCGCGGCCAGCGCGAAAGTGAATTGCGCCAATGTCGGGCGCACAGGTGCGCGGTCGAGATCGCGGATGCGGTCATGGCCAATCTCGTCCTTGATCCGCCCTGCAGCCAGGAACATCGCAGCCTTGGCCACCCCATGCGCGAGGATCAGAAGCGCCGCCGCCTTCCAGCTCTCCGCGAGCCCCACCTGACCTGCGCGCGCGAAGGCGATGAAGATCAACCCGATCTGCACAACCGTGGACCACGCGACCAGCAGTTTCAGCCGCTCCGCGCGCAGCGCCTGCAGGCCGCCCCAGAGCACCGCGCCCGCGCCAAGCGCGCCGATCAGCGTGATCAGGATCTCGTCGGGCAAGGGCATGTAGGTTGTCAGCCGCAGGAAGATATAGAGAGCGGCCTTGACCACCAGCCCCGACAGCAGCGCAGAGGCCGGCGCGGTGGCATTGGCATGGGCGGCAGGCAGCCAGAAATGCAGCGGAAAGAGTGCGGTCTTCAGAAGCAGCCCGACAATCATCAGCGCCAGCGCGGCGCTCATGGCCGCAGAAGGTTCTGCCGCGATCAGCCCCGCGAAATCCAGCCGTCCGGCCTGCATATAGACAAATCCCACCCCCATCAGGAACAGAAGCGCGCCGAGGATCGAGGCATACATGTATTCCAGCCCGGCGCGCAGCGCGGCCTTGGTTCCGCTCAGCACGGTCAGCCCGACTGCGGCCAGCGCGATGACCTCGATCATGACATAGAGGTTGAAAATATCCGTGCTGAGATAGACCCCGTTCATGCCTGTCAGCAACAACAGCCAGAGCGGCCAGAAATACTGCCGCTGGCGCGCCTGATCCGCACCTTTCAGGCTGTCGAGCGCGGCCACCGAGACAAGAAACCCGACTGCGCTGGTCAGCAAGAGCATGGCCACGCTCAGCCCGTCGGCGCGCAGGTCAATTCCCAGCGGTGCGCCCCAGCCGCCCAGCGGCACGATCACGGCCCCGGAGGCCAGCACCCGTTGCGCCAGCCAGAATACCGCGCCGGTCGTCATCGCCAGTGTCACAAGCCCGATCAGCGCTGCAGCGCGCGGCAGCATGAAGGCCGCAATGGCCCCGAAGAGGGGCAGGAAGATTGCGAGGATCATCGGGTCGAGGTCAGGCGTCATCTTCGGCCTCCAGTGTTTGCAGGCGACGGATCAGGGCGAGGGCAACAGCCGTGGCGCTGACCATCACCACAATGCCCGTGATGACCAGCGCATGGGGCACCGGATCGGGAGTGTCGGGCGGTTCGCGCCAGGCCCCCACCACCAGCAGGAAGCCCGCGCCCACCGAGCAGAGTTTCAGCGCCAACACCCGGCGCAGGCGTTCTTGCGCGCAGAGCGCACCGACCAGCCCGATGCCGAAAACAGCAATGCCAGTCACACCGTAGATCAGATCAGGTGTCATGGCGGACCTCCTTGCGCAGGGCGACAGGCTCGCGCCCATGGAAAAGTGCGGCAAGGGTCACCGCGATGGAGATCGTCACCATGCCCTCGATCAGCAGGATCAGCGTCTTGGCGTGGTCCAGCGGATACTCGAAAGCCACCCGCCCCCCGCCTGCGACCAGAAGGGCCACCAGCGCGAAGACACCTGTGCCCAGCACGAATGCCCCGCGTGCGATGCCGCGATGGTGGGGCTGGGGCACATAGGCGCGCGTCAAGAGCAACAAAAGCCCGACAGCTGCCAACACTGCGCCGCCTTGAAACGCGCCGCCCGGTGCTTCAGCGCCGACCCACAGAAGATAGGTGCCCACGACCACGATGGCGGGCAACGCAAGGCGCGCGAAGCCCTGCCAGACCTCGCCCATCTCTGGCGAGGGGGCGTCCGACAGCCCGCGCTCGATCTGCCAGACCGCGACCACGGCAGCCAGCAGCACGACCACTTCCATCAGCGTGTCATAGGCGCGGAAATTCAGCAGAACGCCCGTCACCGGATGGTCGACGCCGCTGGCGGGCATTGCTCCCGCGACCAGCGCATCGAAACCCGGCCCGGCAGCGGGGGCGCCCAGAAAGGCTACGGCAAGCCCGAGCGTGATCAGCCCGCAAAAGGCGGCATTCGCCAGCATGACCCCCGTGGGGACCGGGATGGCCGGCGTCATGCATGCCGAGCGCTGGCCGCTCGCGAAGCGCAGATGGTGCAGGGTCTTGAGCAGCAGTGCGCCAGTCACCCCGGTCCCGATTGCCGCTTCGGCCAGCGCGACATCTGGTGCCGAGAGCCGCACCCAGGCCAGCGCCGACAAGAGTCCGAAAATCACGAAAAGCACGATCATCGCATAGAGATCGCGCACGCTCAGTGCCGCGATCGCAAGGGCCACGATGGCAAGTGCCAGCAAAAGATCGAAAATCACCAGCGGGTCAGTCATGGCGGCCCCCTTCGGCCAGCCTTGCATGGCGGGCGATCAGATGGCCGCAGGTCGCACTGGACACCGCGATGAAGAACCAGATCAGCGCGATGCGGAAAGCCGCTCCCGGTGTGGCGGCAAGAATTGCCACACCGAACGCCACCAGCGCCAACCCAAGCCCGTCGGCCTTGGTCAAGGCATGCAGACGGCAGTAGATATCGGGAAAACGCAACAGCCCGACTGTGCCGGCGATGAAGAACACTGTGCCCAGCGTGATCAATGTGGCGGCGAAAAGCTCCAGCATCAGCGCATCTCCCGGTCAGCGAGCACGACGAAGGCCACAAGGGTGACTGCGGCCAGCAACGCGAAGACCATGGCGACATCGATCAGGGCGGGCATGGCCATCAGCTGCGACAGCACCAGCAGGATCGCGACCGCGGCCGTGCCGAAAAGCTGCGCGGCCAGCATGCGCTCGGCCGGGGCCGGACCGCGAAACACACGGATAAGGCCAGCGAGGATGGACAGCAGCAATGCGACGAGGATGGCGGACAAAAACAGCGTCATGTGTGAAATTCCTTGTCTTGAGGCAGGGCGAATAGCGCCCTGATACGAGCTTCGAGATCGGCCAGTGCCGTATCGAGGTCACTGCGCCTGTCGAGCATATGGATGATCACCCGATCGCCGATGATGTCGGCTGAGAGGGTGCCAGGCAAAAGTGTGATCGTGTTGATGAACATCACACGCGGTGCGCCTTCGGGCAGGGACAGTGCATAGCTGCGAAATCCAGGATCAAGCGGCATGCGCGGCGCGAAGGCCCGCAGCGCGACATCGACTGCGCCGCGCACGGACTGGACAGCGAACCAAAGCGCGAAAATGATGGCCCCATGCGGCGACAGCCGCCAGCGCGCACCGCGTGAGAGCAGCAGCGGCAGCGCAGCAGCGAGCAGAATGGCCGGGACGCCGAAGACCAGCGCATCTATCCGCCAGTCCGTCAGCCCACCCCAGATCACTGACAAGACCAGCACCGAGAGCGCGCCACGCAGCAGGCTCTCGCGGCGTCCGGGCGGCGCAGGTGGGCGCAGGGCGGGCACGTGCTGCCCGGTCGCAGCCTCGTTGGGCGGTCGATTTTGCGGCTCGCCCCGTGTCGCAGGGGGCACCTGCGCAGAGGCATGCAGGCGCAAGGGAGGTGTCGCGCGCATCGGTCTCTTTCAGGGCAGCCTTGGTGCCTGGTTTGCTCTGGCATGCTCGGTGATGGGGCTGCCGGTCCGAACGTCCGCGTGGCCATGCCAAAGACGCGCAATTTTAGTTACGCTGTTAAGCAACTAACGCGCGATCTGGGGGTTTCATCCCGAATTCTCAACAGTTTTCGAAGGTTTTTTGCGCAGAATCGAGATATTTCGGCCTCTGTGTTCACTGAACAGTGAGCCATGGATGAAACCCCCGAGATGGGCGTTTGTGCAGTATCAACAACAGGAGGATATGATGTCCATGACCGCATCCACATCGCTGAAGGCTGCACGCACGAGTTATCACCAGCACGGGCTGATCAGCCTCTGGGGGCGCCTGCGGTATCGTGAGCCCGGTGCCTATGACGACTGGCTGTACGAGCGTGACATGACGATCATCACAGCTGCGCTGATGCGTCTCTCCGAGCGCCAGCTCAACCGATTGGGCCTGTCGCGCAAAACGTTGGCAATCGATGTCGAGGATCTGGCCCTGCGCGCCGAACGCGAAGCAGAAATCAGCCGCGAGGTGCTTGAACTGGTCAGTGACAATACTTCGGAGCCCCACGCGATCGCCGCTGAATGACCGACACGCAGAGGATGGGAAAAAAGCCGGGCGCAGAGCCCGGCTTTTTTATGGCCACCCCTCAGAAGCCACCCCTCAGAAGCCACCCCTCAGAAGCCACCCCTCAGAAGCCACCTCCATGCAAAAGGACGGCTGGCGTTTGGGCATGGCAAATGGCCAGATGCGCGTGCATCTGGCCATTATCGGGCGCAAAGAACTATCGGGCTTATCGGGTCGCGCGGATAACGCGCGAGATCTCATCGAGTTGCAGGATCGCACGCTTGAGGTAGAAGCCCTGCAGGTGCAGGTGATTGGCCAGGAAGCTGCTTGCCCCTGAACTGTTCAGCACGATCAGCGGTTGTTGCTGGGAGGCCTCGCGCAGGCTGTCGAGCGCTTGCATCCACACGCGCGACAACCCCTGAGACGCAATCACATTCTCGAAATCACGTCCCAATTCGCGCAGCAGCAGATAGGATGCGTAGGCCATCCCCTTGTTCACGTAAAAGATGTCATCCGCGAGAACATCGAAGATGAACCGATCGGCGCTGACATGGTCATCGACGATCGCTGCCCGCGACCCCAATTCGCTGGCCATCCGCTCGATCGTCAGCGCAAGCGCATCAGCGCGGGTCTCGAAAATCGCGACCCGTTGCGCGACGCGGGTGTTATAGGCCCGCAAAGCGCGCGCGGCCGCCTCATACTGGGTTTCCGCAGGCTGCACCGGCAGAAGTGACTGATCGAGATCGAAAATCCAGACATCCGGCGGGAATTGCAGCAATCCGCTGGCGCGCTCCAGGTCGCTGTCAATCGCCGATGAGCCGCGCAAACGCCCGATCTGGTTTTCCAGTTCCAGCGTGAATCGGCTGATGGCGCGCATCATGCCGCGCTGGAAATTGGGCATGTTGTCGTGAAAGCCCGTCGGGAAGAAAACCGGGTCATTTGCAGTCCAGCGATGCGTCACCACCTCGCGCGTGATCAGCGCTTCGGCCATGTTCACAGCATGGCTGCCCCCCTCGACAGGATTGGGTGGCATGAAGTCCAGATCAGCATCGATCCTGTGCATCAGGTTGCCCAATACGCCGAAATAAAGCACAAACAGCCCCGCCAGCATCCAGACCGACCGTTTGAGGATGACCCGCGGCTTCGTTCCGAAGACCAATCCCGGAAGCGACACCTCTGGCCGCTTGGCGGGAACTTGTGGCCGGATGATCAACTCATTGCTCATGGGCTCTCTCCTGATAATCTGGCATCCGGGCATGATGACGCCCGCTGCACGTCCCATCACTAACGCCGCAGGCCGGGGTTTAATCCGCGCGGACAGATGGATCTGTCGTGATTGCAATTTTTTGTCCGAATACTGGATGAAACCGCGCTGTCGCGCGTATGTATGCAAACCGTTATCGGAGGCTGATCTTGTGAGCATCAAATCGGAACTGACCGAGCATACCGCGAGCCTGCGTCGCTACGCCCTTGTTCTGACCCGCGACGCGACAGCGGCGGACGATCTGGTGCAGGAAACCTTGCTGAAAGCCATCGCCAAGGCAGATAGCTGGCAGCCGGGGACAAATCTGCGCCCCTGGCTGTTCCGCATCATGCATAACACGCACATCAGCGATCTGCGCCGCGCAAAGACGCGCAGCGATGCCGCACCGGATCTGCCGGACCCTGTCGTTCCAGACCACCAGCACACGCAGCTCGAACTCAAGCAGGTGCTCGCGGCGCTTGATCAGCTGCCAGAAGCACAGCGCATGCCGATCATTCTGATTGCGCTGCGTGAATTCAGCTACGCAGAGGCCGCCAAGGCGCTCGACGTGCCGCTGGGCACGTTCATGTCGCGTCTCGGACGCGGGCGCGAAGCGTTGCGCGGGATCGTATCGGGTCTGGCCTCGGGCAAGCTGTCGGTTTTGAACAAGAAAGGGAGCATCTGATGACACATGACCTCAAAGGCACGCAGGGGCTGGACGCGGATGCTGACCTGATGGCCTATGTCGATGGCACGTTGCCGCCGGAAAAAATGGCCGAGATCGAGGCGCGGCTTGCCCGTGACCCTGAAGCGCGGGCGGCGACAGCCAGCTGGCGGCATAATGACAACCTGATCCGGGGTCTGGCGCAGAGCGCGGATGCCTTGCCGCGCAACATGCGCATTGCGGCGCTGGAGCGCGAGCTTGCGACCCGGCTGCAGGCCCGCAGACGGCGTGCGTTCCTGATGGGGCCTGCACTGGGTCGGATCGCTGCAAGCGTGCTGATATTTGCGGCCGGTTGGGGCGCGCACGGGATGTTCGGGGGCGGGGCGCAGATGGCGGGCGCGCAGCATCCGCAATTTGTCTCCGCGACGATGGCCGGGCATTACGCGGTCCAATATGCGGCCCTTCAGCAGGCCGAGTTCCGGCCCGATGACATGGACACGGCGCTAGAGTGGATGTCGGCGCAGATGCAGCACAAGATCGAAAGTCCGAAGCTGGAGCGGCTCGGCTATGTTGTGGAAAGTGCGCGGCTTGTGTCAACCGAGGCAGGCCCTCTGGCGATTTTCCATTTCCGTGACGAAGATGGGGAACAGGTGACTGTGTCGATCGCCCCCCATGCGCCTGACCAGTCTGATTACAAACTGCGCGTGGTACGGATGGACACGGACAGCATGGCCTACTGGACCGAGGCAGGGCTGGATTACTCGGTCATCAGCGCAGTGGATACCGGGCGGATCACGACGCTGGCCGCCGCTGTGCGCCAATAGCCCGCTCGCATGCGTTACCAGCGGTCAGCTTTCGCGCAGGAAAACTGGGCTGTCGGGCAGTGACAGGTCGGGTGTGAAAATGTAGCCGCCAGTGTCAAACGCTTGCAGTCCGGCAGGGTCCGTGATGCGGTGTTCCATGATGAAACGGGCCATGGCACCGCGGGCTTTCTTCGCGTGAAAGCTGATGATCTTCGGGGCCTCGCCGTCGCGCAATTCCTTGAAGACCGGGGTGATCACGCGCAGGCGCAGCGCCCGTTGGTCCACTGCGCCGAAATACTCGGCAGATGCGCAATTCACGAGCATCTGCGCGCCCACTTCGGCACCCGCCTCATTGAGCCGCTGGGCGATCCGGTCCCCCCAATACTCGTAAAGCGACGCCCCGCGCGCGGTTTTCAGGCGGCTTCCCATTTCCAGACGGTAGGGCTGCATGGCGTCAAAGGGTCGCAGCAGCCCATATAGCCCCGACAGGATGCGCAGATGCCCCTCCGCCCAGTCCAGCGCATCTGCGTCCAGCGAGGCGGCATCAAGCCCCGTGTAGGTGTCACCATTGAATGCATGCAGCGCCGCACGGGTCTGTTCGGGCGCAGGGTCAGGCGCGAAATTCTCGAAGCGCTCAAGGTTCAGCTCTGCCAGCTTGTCGCTGATCTTCATCAGCGTCTTCAGTCCGTCTGCTCCGATCTGCCGCGCGTCCTGCGCCAGTGACACGGCATCTTGCTGAAAGTCCGGGCGCTGCAGTGGGCGGGCTTGGCCGCGCGCGGACCAGTCGAGTTTCTTGGCAGGGGAGAGAACGACGAGCATGATCTTGTTTTTTCCAGTTTGCGTTGCTGATGATCTACCCCATGTCATCCGATTGTCCAGCCCTCCGCGCGGGCTGCCTTGCTCTTTGGATGCACCGCGCTTAGGTAGGAGCAAAGCTGCCAAAGGAGTGCGCGATGCTGTCCCTCATTCAGATATTTCTGCTGGTTTTGAACGTGGCACAGATGATCATCATCGTGCATATCATTCTCAGCTGGCTGATCAATTTTCAGGTGATCTCGCTCAGCTCGCCCTTGGTGGCGTCGATCTGGGACGGATTGAACCGGCTTCTGGAACCCGCTTACGCGCGTATCCGGTCCTTTCTGCCCTCGATGGGCGGTATCGATCTGGCCCCGCTGATCGCGCTCCTTGCAATTTATGCCATCCGCATCATCCTGATCAACAACATGGCGATGTTTGTCTGACGCCATGTCCGCGCCTGAAGCGATCCTGTCGCAAGTCTTTGGTTTTTCAGGCTTTCGTCCCGGTCAGGCCGAGATCGTCGAGGCTGTCATGGCCGGTCAGGATACACTGGCCATCATGCCCACAGGCGGCGGCAAGTCGCTCTGTTTCCAGCTTCCTGCGCTTTGTCGTGACGGGTTGACCGTGGTCATCTCGCCCTTGATCGCACTGATGCGTGATCAGGTACGGGGCTTGCAGGAGCTGGGGGTTGCCGCAGGCGCACTGACCTCGGGAAATACCGAGGCCGAGACCGACGCGGTGCATCTGGCGCTGTCGCGGGGTGAGTTGAAGCTGCTTTATATCGCGCCCGAGCGGCTGGCGGGCGGGGCAACGATCGATCTCTTGCGGCGATCGAATTGTCGGTTGATCGCCGTGGATGAGGCCCATTGCGTCAGTCAATGGGGCCATGATTTCCGCCCCGATTACCTGCGTCTGGGGGATCTGCGCCGCGCGCTGCGCGTGCCGCTTGCCGCCTTCACGGCCACTGCCGATGCTGAAACGCGCGCCGAAATCATCCGGCGGCTCTTTGACGGGGCCAGCCCGCAGATTTTCCTGCGCGGATTTGATCGGCCCAACATCACGCTGAATTTCGCGGTCAAGGACAGTCCGCGCAAGCAGTTGATGGCCTATGCGGGCGCGCGCAAGGGCCAGTCGGGCATCATCTATTGCGCAACGCGCGCGCGCACGGAATCGCTGGCGCAGGCCCTGTGCGAGGCTGGCCACAACGCCCGCGCCTATCATGGCGGCATGGAAGCGCATGCCAGGCGCATGGTCGAGGAGCTGTTTCAGCGCGAGGATGATCTGATCGTCGTCGCCACGATTGCTTTCGGGATGGGGGTGGACAAGCCCGATATCCGCTGGGTTGCCCATGCGGATCTGCCGAAGTCCATCGAAGGATATTATCAGGAAATCGGCCGGGCAGGGCGTGACGGGGCGCCTGCTGACACGCTGACGCTGTTCGGCCCCGATGACATCCGCCTGCGCCGCGCGCAGATCGACGAAAGCCCCGCGCCGCTGGAACGCAAGCAGGCCGATCATGCGCGGCTCAATGCGCTGCTGGGGCTGGCCGAGGCAACGGCCTGCCGCCGTCAGGTGCTCCTGTCCTATTTCGGGGAAGCGTCCGCGCCTTGCGGGAATTGCGATCTCTGCGCGCGCCCCGTGGCGCTGTTCAATGCCACGACGCCGGTGCGCAAGGCGCTTTCGGCGATCCTGCGCACGGGCGAAAGTTTCGGCGCAGCGCATCTGATCGATATCCTGACGGGCACAGTGACGTCCAAAGTGCGCGACCGGGGCCATGACGGGCTGCCGACATTCGCGGTCGGGCGCGATCTGAGCCGCGCCAAGTGGCAGGCGGTCTTCCGTCAGATGATGGGGCGCGATCTGATCCGCCCCGACCCTGAACGCCACGGGGCGCTGCGCATGACCGAGGCCGCGCGCCCGATCCTGCGCGGCGAGGCGGAGATTCACCTGCGCGAAGACACGGTGGCGCGCGCGAAAGACGGACCTGCGGTCCGCGCGCTGGTGTCGGACGAGGACGCGCCGCTCCTATCAGCGTTGAAAGCGCGCCGCCGTGCCCTGGCCGAAGAGGCGCGCGTGCCCGCCTATGTGATCTTCACCGACCGCACGCTGATCGAGATGGCCGAGACCCGGCCCGACAGCATGGATGCAATGGCGCGGATTTCTGGCGTGGGCGGCAAGAAACTGGAACGCTACGGGGCGCTGTTTCTGGAAGTGGTGACCGGGGCCGCGCCGGAGCCTGTTCATCCCCAGCGCCGCAAACTTGCAGGGCGCGAAGCGGGCGGGCTCTATGATGAGTTGTTCGAGCTTGCGCGCGGTCTGGAGCGCGGGGTCGACGGGACGGGAAAGCTCTTGACGCTGCCACCCGCGACCTTGCGTGCGATCGCCGAAGCGCGTCCCGGCTCGCTTGAGGCGCTGGGCCGGATCAAGGGCATGGACGCTGCGCGTATCGAGCGCTTCGGCGCGGCCATGCTGGAGCGGATACAGGCGCTCTGAGGGGGGCGTTCCGACCGAGGCTTGCAAAGGGATGTGACGTGACGGACAGGCTTGACCTCGCCGCCCGCGCGCGGCACCGAAAGCCGAACGCAGGGGGTGTTGCCGATGTATCCGATAGTCCGTTTCCTCAAGGAAGTGATCAAGTTCCACAACGCGCCGCGGCTTGATCTGTGTGCGTCGCATGTCTCGCATCACCGCTGCTGGCCCTGGGATCTGGACCCGTGGATCGAGCTGAACAACGGACGCACGCTGACGCTCTATGATCTGGGCCGCATTCCCATGGCGCAGCGCACAGGGCTTGCGGCGCTGTTGAAGGTCAAGGGCTGGGGGATCACGGTCGCGGGCAATACCACCCGCTACAGGCGCCGCATTCGCGCCTTCGAGCGGTTCGAACTGCGCTCGCGGTGTATCGGCTGGGATGCACGGTTTTTCTATGTCGAACAGGCCATGTGGAAAGGGCAGGATTGCGCCAATCATATCCTGATCCGCAATGCCATCACCTCAAGCCAAGGGATCGTGCCGACAGCCGAGGTTCTGAGCGCCATGGGTCGAAGCGATGTCAGTCCTGCGCTGCCCGACTGGGTGAATGCCTGGATCGCCGCTGATGCACAGCGCCCGTGGCCACCTGAAGACCGCGCATGATCGCGCGACAAGAAGTCTAAATTGTTTAGAACCGGTCTAAGTCTTGATGCAGATCAAGGCGCTTTCTGCTCCCTCCGATAAACTTGGCAGGAACCGCGCGAACCCGCAACGCAAGACCTGTGAACAGGAGGCCACTAATGTTTTCCAGACACCTTCCACGCCTTGGCGCGACAGCCATGGCGCTGGTGCTGAGCACTGTCTCTGTCCATGCTGACGACATCGCAGAATACATGGATTTCTTCGAACCACTGCCCTATCTGCCGCCGATCCCAGCCAATAACACCATGACGCCGGAGAAGATCGAACTGGGCAAGATGCTGTTCTTTGAGCCGCGGATCTCGGCCTCTGGTGTGATTTCCTGCGCCACCTGCCACAATCCTGCCCTCGGCTGGTCCGACCGGATTCCGCGCGCGGTGGGCCATGGCGGTCAGGTCGGTGAGCGCAACACGCCGACAGTGCTGAATTCAGGTTTTCTCGGCGCTCAATTCTGGGACGGGCGCGAGCCTGATCTGGAAGGTCAGGCGCTGGGGCCGATCCAGGCCGATATCGAGATGAACATGACGCTGGCTCAGGCGATCGAGCGGCTGAAGGAGTTCGAGATCTACCATGAGCATTTCAGCGCCGCCTTCCCGGACGATTCAGACCCGATCAATTCGGGCAATGTGGCGCTGGCCATTGCGACATTTGAGCGCACGCTGAACACGCCCAACTCGCCGCTGGATCGGTTCCTGGCCGGTGACGTGCAGGCCATGAGCGCGCAGCAGGTCGAGGGCATGAAACTGTTTGTGGATGCAGGATGTGTAGCCTGCCATAGTGGCCCGGCCTTCACTGACAGCAGCTATCACCGCTTCGAACTGCCCGGCTCCAAGGATGAGGGACGTTTCCTCGTAACGGGCGATGACGCCGACATGTTCGCTTTCCGCACGCCGACCCTGCGCAACGTGGCGGTCACTTATCCGTACTTCAACAATGGGTCTGTCGATAATCTGACGGATGCGATTCAGTTGATGGGCCAGCAAATGCTGGGTCAGGATTTCTCCGAGGCTGAACTTGGGGCGCTGGTGGCCTTCATGGATGCCTTGACTGGCGAGATGCCAACCATCGAGATCCCCGCGCTGCCATAAATCCTGCTTGGTCTGAGGTTGCGCCGCCTGCCATCTGGCAGGCGGCGCTTCGCATTCTGCGCACTCGGCCCCCTGTGATGCCGCGTCATATCCAGAGCATTAAACCAAAGTTGCCTTGCGAATATTGCCCGGAACATTAAGTATGCGGGAATAAGAGGGTGAGATTCGGCCAGAACATAGGGGTCGAATGCCTCAGGGAAAGGGAGACAGTCATGTCCAAACTCAAGACGCTCGCAGTGGCAGCCTTCTGCGTTCTACCATTCACGGCCGTTGCCGAACCGACTGGTGATGCTGCTGCCGGGGAAGGCGAGTTCCGTCAATGCGCTGCTTGTCACGGCATTGTGGACCCCGATGGGACCGTCATCCAGCGCCTCGCGCCGACTGGTCCGAATCTCTGGGGCGTTGCTGGGCGTCAGGCCGGTGCCTACGAAGGCTATGCGCGCTTCTCGTCGGCGATCGTCGCAGCAGGTGAAGCGGGGACAGTTTGGAACGAAGAGTCCTTTGTGGCCTTTGTGAACGATCCCAGCGGCTATCTGCGGGAAGTGACTGGCGACGCACGGGCACGTTCCAACATGAACCACCGCCTCCGTGGATCGGCTGAAGATATCTTTGCCTATCTGGCACAGTTCCAGTGATCTGATCTTCACAGCCACGAAAAAATTCTTGTAGCGCCCCATGAAAATGGGGCGCTTTTTCATTCGATTTACCTTTTCGTAAAGGCTTGCGTGGATTGATTGCGGGGCTGACTCGCAATTTCTTTCACGAACCTTGGAGCCTTTGGAAAATGAATGCCACGTTAAAAGCTGCCGCGCTTGCGCTGATTGCTGCGACCCCTCTGCACGCACAGAATTTTGGTGATGGTCAGATGGGCCTCGGGGTCGGGCTCAGCACGCTTGGTGTGACCGGCGACCTCTCGTATCAGTTGGATCCGACCCTGACCGTGCGGATGCTTGCAGGCGCGGCCAGCATATCCAGAAGCGGCACGCTGGATGAAGACGACACGACTGCGGATTATCGTGCGACCTTGCGCATCGGCGGGATCGGTCCCGTCGTCGATTATCATCCGTTCGAAAATGGCTGGCGCCTGTCGGGCGGGGCGCTGCTCTCGAACTATCGCGCCAATGCGCGGTTTACGGGTGAGATCGAGATTGACGGAACCGAATATGAGGATGCAGACGTCAGAGCACGCCTGAGAACCAGAAACAGTGTGATGCCAAAGCTGGCCGTCGGATATAGCGGGGCAAATCTCTTTGGGTCGTCGCTCGGACTGTCCTTCGATGCCGGTGTGCTTTACACAGGCGGGTTCAGAACGACCATTACGGATCGCAGTGCTGATGCAATCCCGGAAGCCGATCTGACCACGCTGCGCCGAGATATTGACGATGCGATCGGCAATGTGCGTTTTCTGCCCTATGTCAGCGCGGGTCTGCGGATGAATTTCTGATCCGGCGGGGGCGGGGAAACTCGCCCCGTCGCGGTGCCCCTTCAGCTATTGCCGCCGCGCAGAATCGTGCCCGCCAGATAGAGCGAGCCGCAGATAAGCACTTTTGCGCCGGGGTCTTGCGCCGCTATGGCGTCCAGTGCTGCCTCGACACTGTCAGCCGTGGTCGCGTGGATACCGGTAGCCTTGGCAGCCTGAGCAGTCGCATCAGCGCTCAGCGTGGCATTCTCGCCAGGGATGGATACGGCATAAAGATGATGCGCCACCGCATGAAGCGGGGCCATGAAGCCAGCGACATCCTTGGTGTTGAGCATGCCGCAGATCAACCAGATCCGCCCGACGCCCATCGCCGCCAAGGTCGCAGCGATGGCCTGACCGGCGGCAGGGTTGTGACCCCCATCAAGCCAGATCCGCCCCTGCGGCAGGCGCGTGGCCAAGGGGCCGTGACGCAGCGGCTGCATCCGGGCGGGCCATTCAGCGCGGCTTACCGCCGCTTCAGCCCCGTCCAGACGCCCAATTGCACGCAGTCCCGCCAGCGCCATACCGGCATTCTCGACCTGATGCGGCCCGGCCAGATTGGGCAGCGGCAGGTCCAGCAGGCCGTTGTCGTCCTGATAGACCAAGCGTCCATTTTCGATGCCCACATGCCAATGCTGACCATGCACCAACAAGGGCGCCCCCACCCGCGCGGCGCGGGCCTCGATCACGTCGAGCGCGGCGTCTTGCTGTGGCCCGACGACGCAAGTCGCGCCGCGCTTCAAGATCCCGGCCTTCTCGCCAGCGATCTCAGGCAGCGTCTCGCCCAGAAACTGCTGATGGTCGAGGCTGACCGGCGTGATCACGCACAGTGCAGGCGTTTCGATCACATTGGTGGCGTCCAGCCGCCCCCCGAGCCCGACCTCGAGCAGGGTGAAGTCTGCAGGGGTGCGCGCAAAGGCCAGGAGCGCCGCGCAGGTCGTGATCTCGAAATAAGTGATCGCCCCGTCGCCATTGGCGGCCAGACATTCGTCCAGCAGTTCGGTCAGCGCCTCCTCGGAGATCAGCGTTCCGGCCAGTCTGATCCGTTCGTGAAATCGCGCGAGATGCGGCGAGGTATAGGCATGCACTCTTGCGCCCGTAGCCTCCAGACCCGCACGCAACATCGCTTGCGTCGAACCCTTGCCGTTCGTCCCCGCGATATGGATGACCGGCGGCAAGGCGCCTTCGGGATGATCGAGCGCCGCAAGCAATCGCCAGACGCGATCCAGCGTCAGGTCGATGATCTTGGGGTGAAACTCCATCATCCGCGCCAGCAGCGCGTCCGAGTTTTGCCCCGTCATGTGCTGGATGTTCCATCAAGAGGCGCGGGCGTAGGCACTGGCTCGGGGCGCGGCAGGTCGCCATGCACCACTGGCCCTTGCTGCGTCAGCATGCGCAGGATCGTCGCGATTTCCGCGCGCAGATGCTTGCGTGCGGTGACCCGGTCCAGCATTCCATGTTCGAGCAGATATTCGGCCCGTTGGAACCCTTCGGGCAGTTTTTCGCGGATGGTCTGTTCGATTACGCGCGGCCCTGCAAAGCAGATCAGCGCGCCGGGTTCAGCAATCTGCACATCGCCGAGCATCGCATAGCTTGCGGTGACACCGCCCGTGGTCGGATGGGTCAGTACGACGACATAGGGCAAGCCCGCCTCGCGCAGCATCTCTACCGCGACTGTGCTGCGCGGCATCTGCATCAGCGACAGAATGCCCTCTTGCATCCGCGCGCCACCCGCTGCGGAAAACAACACGAGCGGAAGCTTGCGCTTCACCGCATGTTCGCAAGCCGCGATGATTGCGTTGCCGACATGCATCCCCATCGAGCCTGCCATGAACTCGAAATCCTGACCGACCGCGACGATGCGGGTGCGCATGATCTCGCCTTCAGCGACGAGCATCGCCTCGCGCTCGCCGGTCTGTTTCTGCGCGGCGCGCATCCGGTCCGGATATTTCTTCTGGTCGCGGAAATGCAGCGGGTCGGCGATCGGCTGCGGCACAGCGATTTCCTGATAAACGCCGCCATCGAAGAAGGAATGAAACCGCTCGCGCGGCGCAATGTTCATGTGGTGCCCGCAGGAGGTGCAGACGCGCTGGTTCTCGGTCAATTCCCGGTGAAACAGCATCGTGCCACATTCAGGGCATTTTTCCCAGAGATTTTCGGGCATCTCGCGGCGTGAAAACAGCGAGTTGATCGTGGGACGGACGTAATTCGTGATCCAGTTCATTGGGTCATCCAGCATCAGGTTGCGAGGCAGATAAGCCGCGCGGGCGGAAATTGCAATCAACGCTTGCGCAAGGCGTAGCGGCAGGCGGCCCAGACCAGGATCATGCCAAAGATATCGATGAGCAGCATGGGCAGGATCTGGTCTGTGTCGCGAACCGAGAAGGGCAGGCGATAGAGCGCCAGGCCGTCGAGCGCCTCGCCTGTGGTGAAGAGCAGGATCGCGAAAAGGTTATTGGCAAAATGCAGCCCCCAGGCCAATCCCAGAGATCCTGAACGCGCGGTCAGATCAGCCATGATCAGCCCGAAAAAACCGGTCACAAAGACGATCAGCCACACCGAATCGCCCATCTCGGACGGGGCATAATGCACCAGCCCGAAGACCACCGAGGGCAGGACCATCCACACCCAGCGCGACGCGAACCGGGCCGCGAGTTGTTGCTGCATGTAGCCGCGGAACACCAGCTCCTCTGCACCGGTCTGGATCAGCAAGCCAATCAGGGCCAGAGGCAGGAATATCAGCCAGACCGACAGGCTGATATTCGGGGTCAGATCGAGGGTCAGGAAGAACCACAGGATACCGGGCAGCGCGAAAATGGCCAGAATTCCGAATCCGAGTGCGAAATCGCGCAGCACAATATGCTTTGGGCCGAAGAGCGACGCAATGGAGCGCTTGTGCAGCCACCGGGTCGCGGCAAAGACACCCAGCGCCATGCCTGTGAAGGTCAGCAACAGCAGGATCAGTCCGGTCGGAGTCGCGCCGGTGCCGACACGTGTAAACGCGGCATCCAGCGCGCCGCCGCCCTGCGCCAGCCATACCGCACCGAAAACAAGGCCCATCCAGGCCATATAGATGGCCATCATCAGCGCAAGACCGATGAGTAGGCGCCAAAGTTGCGGGCGTAATCGGGCCGGGGCCACATAGCGGTCGAAGGTGAGGGGGCTGATCAGCATGATGGTGCCTTTGCGGTGGCGGAACTCTCGCGGCCTTTAGACCGTGTTCGGCGCGGGGCTTCAAGCCCGCGTTGCGACCTGCGTGACTTTGCCGCCCGCGCATGAGACTGTGATGCCAAAGCAGAAACGGGAGCAGAGGGACATGGCCGGCGCGACTGTCGTTATCGTGATCATCCTGCAGGTGGGGTTTATCATCCGTGCGCTTCTGCGCACCGGGCTGACCCCGTCTGCACGGCTGGCCTGGATCGCAGTGATCTCGGCGCTGCCGGGTCTTGGAATCGCGGCCTATTTCCTGTTTGGCGAGGTTCGGCTGGAACGCGCCAAGCGCGAGCGCCTGCGCGAGGTGCGCAGCCAGCTTATGGCTGCGGCGCGGCCTGCTGTCCCGAACTGGCAGATTGAAGGGGCCGCGCGACCGGCTTTTGACGCGGGACGCTCGATCAGTGGCTTCCCTCCGCTTCAAGGCAATCGCATGACATTGCTGGACGAGGGAGATGTCATGATGGAGGATGTCTTCGCTGCGATCGATGCTGCCCGCGATCACGTCCATGTGCTGTTTTATATCTGGCTGCCCGACACGATTGGTACCCGCATGGCCGAGGCGCTCTGTGCGGCGGCACGGCGTGGCGTAGTCTGCCGGGTGCTGGTTGATGACCATGGGGCGCGGCATCTGATCCGCTCGGCGCTCTGGCGGAAGATGCAGGGGGCAGGCGTGGCGCTCGAGCGCGCGGCACCTGTCGGTAATCCGTTCGTCAGTCTGCTGTTCCGGCGGATCGATTTGCGCAATCATCGCAAGATCGTTGTCGTTGATGATGCGCTCAGTTGGGTTGGCAGCCGCAACTGCGCTGATGCGGCCTTCGCGATCAAGCCACGCTATGCGCCTTGGGTCGATGTTCTGGTCCGGGTCGAAGGCCCTGCGGTGCGTCAGCATCAAGCGGTGTTTCTGCATGACTGGATGATGCATCACTCCGAAGATCTGAGCGCGATGTTGCATAGCGCAGACCCGGCGCATGCGGGCGATGTAACGGCTCAGGTTATTGCTTCAGGGCCAGATGACATTTACACGACGCCCTCGGATGTGCTGCGAGCGATGATCTATGCCGCGATCCAGAAACTGACCCTGACAACGCCCTATTACGTGCCGGATCTCGCGCTGCACAAGGCGATCTGTGCTGCGGCAGAGCGTGGTGTGCAGGTCGATCTGATCCTGCCCGCGCGCAATGACAGTCGCATTGTGGGGGCTGCCAGCGAAAGTCTGATGCCCGACTTGCTCCGCGCAGGGGTGCGGATCCATCTCTTCGAGGGAGGGCTGATTCATTCCAAGATCGTCACTGTGGATGGACGGTTTGGAATAGTCGGGACAGCCAATCTGGACCATCGAAGCTTCGATCTGAATTATGAAAACGGTCTGCTTTATGAATCTGCAGAGTTTACATCGGGGCTTGATGCGCGTCAGCAGAGCTACATTGCGCGCGCTCGGGTGCTACACCGTGAGGAAGTTGCGCGCTGGTCTCTCTTCAGGCGCTTGCGCAATAACACCGTTGCCTTGGCAAGCCCCTTGCTATGATCCACGCCGTTAACTGCGAGGTTGCAGGGCGATTGTATGTGATTGGCGAGCCCATGTGCATAGGATCGCCAGACACCGCCAGTTACAAGGATCTGCCCCGTTGCCTGCGTGTTCCCAACCTACTGCGCGACGCTTGTTTCAGTTAAAGTCGCCGCAGCGCTCGTTGGCGTGAACGCGGGTCCGCCCGCAAGCGTTGCACCTGTTGAACCGCTATTCTGCACAAAAGAGCTTGCCCCAGGCGCACCGCCGCCCGGCGTTGCGCCGCCACCGCCGATGGCCGCCGGTGCCACGCCCGGTGCCGCCAGCGCGGGTACCGCAGGCGCTGTGCCATCCGTGATCGCCGCCACATCACCTTCGCCGCGGGCGAGGCTGACCAGTTGCAGCATCATGCCGCCTTCTAGCGCCAGCGCGGTTTCGATCGCAGACGCGATGAGATTGGAGCCAGTCACTGAGATCTCTGCCAACGCCACGCTGAGTGATGCGGCGCAATCGCCACCGCGCGTATTGCCAAGCGCCACCAGGCTTTCTGCCGTCGATGCGCTGAAGGACAGCGTGGTCAGCGCCATGCCGGTCATTGCGCCTTGCTCATATCCACCGCACCGATCCGAGATCTTTTCAAACAGGTTGGTGGCGATCACAGGAAGCACTGTTGCGTCAACATTCTCCACCACGGTCCCGATCACGCCATTTGCGGCATTAGGGTCGTTTTCGATCACAGCAGCGATGATCTCGGCCAGGAACGCTGCATCATCGGTGCCCTGTGCGAGAAGGATCACCAAAGACTGCACGTCATCCTCGGAGAGCGCAGCGATAAGTTCCGCGATTTCGATATCGCTCGCGTCAGACAGGATTACTGCAAGCTCTGCCCCTGACAGCGACAGGAAATCTTGTGAAGCATCATCATTCGCCATCTCAATCAACATGCTGGCGTCAAGCAGGCTCACAGGCGCGTCTTGTGCTGCAAGCGGTGCGACAATCAAAGCCCCGGACAGCATGAGCGCTTGAGCCGTAATTATAAACCGAGATTTCACTATCGTACCTCCAATTGTACAGCCGCATAGCCTCGCGAAGCTACACTTTAAATTAAAAATTCGCTATCACGAACCGTCCCCACCATCAAGAATGTTTGTGCCCACTCGTGCGTTGTGCCCTTCATAGAGCCCGATTTTGCAACAAATGGTTAATCCGCGCGTTTTTTTCTGACCATGCTGTGCCGTCCTTTCGACAGTTTTGGATGCATCGTGGTCAGCAAACCTGTACCCTTAAAAAATCCTGCGTGCGAAGGAAAATGCCGCGTGAAAATCTCCGTTGTTACGGCTGTTTACCAATCTGAAGATACAGTGGCCGATGCGCTTGCCAGCGTTGCGCGCCAGACCCATCAGGATCTGGAGCATGTCATCGTCGAGGGTGCATCGCCAGATGGATCTCTGGCGGTGATCGAGCGGGCGGCCCATGACCGGATGCGGTTGATCAGCGAACCTGATGGCGGCATTTACGATGCGCTGAACAAAGGGATCAGGCTGGCCACCGGGGATGTCCTCGGATTTCTTCACAGCGATGATTTCTTTGCGCATTCCGATGTGCTTAGCCGTATCGCGAATGCCTTTGCGGACCCGGAAGTGGAAGCCGTCTTCAGTGATCTGGACTATGTGGCGCGCGAAGATACGTCGCGGATTATCCGTCACTGGAACACGGGGCCGTTTCATCCCGATCGCCTGAAAGCAGGGTGGATGCCGGCGCACCCCACCCTCTACTTGCGCCGCGGTGTATATAGCCGGATCGGCGGTTTTGACGACAGTTTCAGGATCGCAGCAGATTATGATTTCATCTTGCGGTATTTTTCGCAGATCGAGGCGAAGACAGTGTATATCCCCGAAGTGCTTTACAAGATGCGTATGGGGGGCGTGAGCAATCGTAATCTGGGGCGGATCATGCAGAAGATGCGCGAAGATTACCGGGCGATTCGGCGCAATGACATGGGGGGGCTGGCGACGCTTGCGATGAAGACTGTCTCGAAGCTCGGCCAATTCGTCAACCGTGCGGCCCCGCCGTCGCGCGGCAGTGGCGGATAGGGCGGGCTACGCGTCTGCACTCTCCGCCTCTGTCAGGATCAGTGCGCTGATCTCTGCAATGGCGGCCTCGATGCGGCCGGGGTCGCCCTTGGATTCCACATTCAGCCGCAGCACAGGTTCGGTATTGGAGCTGCGCAGGTTGAACCGCCAAGCCCCGAGATCGAGGCTCAGCCCGTCCGTTTCATCCACTGCCAATACGCGCGGCAAAAAAGTCGCGCGGACGCGTGCAGCTGCAGCTTCGGCGTCTTTCAGCGTGAAATTGATCTCGCCGGAGGACGGGAAGGCCGCGCGGCGCGCCGCGACCAGATCGCGCAACGGGCCTTTGCGGCTGACCAGTTCTGCGATCAGCAGGAAGGGGATCATGCCACTGTCGCAATACGCGAAATCGCGGAAATAGTGGTGCGCTGACATTTCGCCACCGTATATGGCGTCGTGGTCGCGCATCGCCTGTTTGATGAACGCATGACCCGTGCGCGACTGCACGGCCTGACCGCCCGCGCGGGCGACGACATCGCGGGTGTTCCAGATCACGCGCGGGTCGTGAATGATCTTCGCGCCGGGGTGTTTCGCGAGGAAAACCTCGGCCATCAGCCCCACGATATATTCCCCGTCGATGAAATTGCCCTCATGGTCAAAAAAGAAACAGCGGTCGAAATCGCCGTCCCATGCCACGCCGAAATCGGCCCCGGCCGCGCGCACAGCGGCGGCAGTTTCGGGTTGGTTCTCGGGCAGGAGGGGGTTGGGTATGCCATTGGGGAAAGTGCCGTCAGGGATGTGGTGCATCCGAACCAGACGCAGCGGCGCGGCGCGCATTGAGAGCTGTTCGGCGATCGCGTCCAGCGTCGGGCCTGCTGCGCCATTTCCTGAGTTGACGAGTATCTTAAGGGGTTTGAGTGCATCGAGGTCGACAAAGGACAGCACCCGCTCAACATAGGCGGCGCGGGTGGTTTGAGCGACATCGTGATGTTTGCCATGACGTTCCGGGCCGAAATCATCCGCTTCGGCCAGCGCCCGGATCTGCGCAAGGCCGCTTTCGGCATCAAGCGGCGCGGCACCTGCGCGCACCATTTTCATGCCGTTCCAGTCCATCGGGTTATGCGACGCCGTCACGCAGATCCCGCCATCTGCCGCCAGGTATTCGGTGGCGAAATAAACCTCCTCCGTGCCGCAAAGACCCAGATCGAGGACATCCGCCCCCTCGGCCATGAGTGCGCGGGCGACGGCCCCGGCAAGTTCTTGCGAGGACGCACGGCAGTCGCGCCCGAGCACCACGCGCCGCGCGCCAAGCGCCCGCGCAAAACCCCGCCCGATGCGAAAGGCGATCCCTGTGTCAAGGTCAATGCCAAGCCGGCCGCGAATGTCATAGGCTTTGAAGCAGCTCAGCGTCATCCTTTCGCCCCTTGACCGCGCGCATAGACATCTTCGTAGCGGATGATGTCATCTTCGCCCAGATAGCTGCCGGTCTGCACCTCGATCAAAACGATGGGCAGTTTTCCGGGGTTTTCCATGCGGTGCACCGCGCCGAGCGGGATATAGACTGATTGGTTTTCCGTCACCAACCGCGTCTCGCCGTCTATGGTCACGCGTGCCGTGCCCTCGACGACGATCCAGTGTTCGGCGCGGTGGTGATGACTTTGCAACGACAGCGCGGCGCCGGGATTGACGACGATGCGCTTGACCTGAAACCGCCCCCCCACTGCAAGGCTTTCGAACCATCCCCATGGACGGAAATCGCGGGTGCTGGTTTCAGCCTGCGCGACGCCTTTCGCCTTGAGCGATTGCACGGCCAGCTTCACATCCTGCGCGCGGTCCTTATGGGCTACAAGCACCGCATCGGGCATGGCGATTGCGACGATATCGTGCAGGCCGATGCCCACGAGTTGCTGGCTATCAGCCTCGGCACGCAGGAGTGTGTTGGTGCAGTCGATGGCGGTCGTGGGGCCTTGGGCGACCATGCCTTGCGCATCGGGGCCGCTGTCGCGCCAGACGGCTTCCCAACCGCCCAGATCCGACCAGACCCCGCCATAGGGCACGACGCTAAGATTTCCCGCGCGCTCCATGACCGCGTAATCGATGGAGATATCCTCCAGGGCGGTCCATGCCGTGGGGTCAAGACGGGTGAAGCCCAGATCGCAATGGGCCGCAGCAAAAGCGGCCTCGACGCCCGCGCGCATCTCCGGGGCGTGGACGCGGAACGCTTCGAGGATGGTGGTCGTCGAAAACAGGAAAATCCCTGCATTCCAGAGATGTCGCCCACCCGCGAGCAAGCGCGCGGCGGTCGCGTGATCAGGCTTCTCGACGAAAGCGCGCAGCGGCATGGGCACTGGCGCGAAATCGGGGTCGGGGGCATCGGCGAGTTCCAGCCAGCCATAGCCCGTCTCTGGCCGGTCGGGACGAATGCCGAAGGTCACCAGCTTGCCTGCCCGCGCGGCTGGGGCTGCCGCCTGCACGGCGTCGCGAAACCGCGCGGCATCGGGGATGACGTGATCGGATGGCGCGACCAGCATCAGCGCGCCAGGCGCGCGGGCGTCAAGCTCAAGAGCCGCCGCGCAGATCGCAGGCGCGGTGTTGCGCGCGCAGGGCTCGATCATGATCGCGGCAGGGGCCATTTCCAGCGCGGCCAGCTGTTCGGTGACGATGAAGCGGAAATCCGCGCCAGTGATGACGATGGGGGCGGCAAAACCCGGTCCCGAGAGCCGCCGGGCCGAGGCCTGGAACAGGCTTTCATCCCCGGTCAACCGGGCGAATTGCTTGGGGTAGGATTTGCGCGACAGCGGCCAGAGCCTTGTGCCGGCACCACCACAGAGCAGAAGCGGATGAATCTCTTGCGTCATCTTCACAATTCCCGTTGCGCTCGGTTCAGAGCCGAGCCATCGCACGATTGTCCTTATACCAGCGCCATGTCTGGGCGATACCGTCTTCCAGTCGGATTTCTGCGCGCCAGCCCATCCGTGCCAGCCGCGACACATCCATCAGCTTGCGCGGCGTACCATCGGGCTTCGATGGATCAGTCACGATCTGCCCTGCAAAGCCCACAATCCGCGCGACCAGATGCGCCAGATCAAGGATCGCGATATCTTCGCCCGTGCCGACATTGATATGGCTGAGCATGGGCCGGGTCTGCGCCTCATAGTCCGCGGGCGGCAAGTCGAGCACGAAGAGACTGGCTTCGGCCATGTCATCGACATGCAGGAATTCGCGCCGCGGCGTGCCTGTGCCCCAGATTGTGACCTGATCATCGCCCTGTTCGCAGGCCTCATCAAAGCGGCGGATCAAAGCGGGCAGGACATGGCTGTTATCGGGGTGAAAATTGTCGCCCGGCCCATAGAGATTGGTCGGCATGACCGAGCGGTAATCCATGCCATGTTGGCGATTGTAGCTTTCGCACAGCTTGATTCCGGCGATCTTGGCGATGGCATAGGGCTCGTTTGTCGGCTCCAGCACGCCCGTCAGCAGCGCGTCTTCTGCCATGGGCTGCGATGCGTCGCGCGGATAGATGCAGCTGGAGCCAAGTTGCAGCAATCGCTGCACCCCTGCCGCGAAGGATTGATGGATCACATTGCATTCGATCATCAGGTTTTCGTAGATGAAATCGGCGGGATATAGATTGTTTGCATGTATTCCCCCGACCTTGGCAGCGGCGAGGATCACGATGTCGGGCCGTGTCGCTTGCAGGAAGTCGCGCACCGCTGCCTGATTGGTCAGATCCAGCTCTGCATGGCTGCGGGTGATCAGCTCCAGCGCGGCGCCCGCGGCCTTGCGGGCCTGCAGCTTGCGCAGGAGCGCGCTTCCGACCATTCCGCGATGTCCGGCGATGTAGATGCGCATCGTCTTTGTTTTCCAGTTTTGTGGTCAGGTGTCAGCTGCCATGCAAGCACAGGACAGGCGGCCTGCGCAATCTCCTTGCGGGCTTGGGCAGGCCGCAGGATCCTGACCCTGTTCTGCCGCGCCGCACCGGGCCTCAGGCGTAAAGCGGCACCGGCATGTTCATGCCATGCGCCTTCAGCAGGGCGTGGCGTCTTGCCGTTTTCAGGTCTTCCTCGACCATTTCCGCGCACATGGCCTGCGCCGAGATTTCCGGCACCCAGCCCAGCTTGGCCTTGGCCTTGGCGGGATCGCCGAGCAGTTCGTCAACCTCTGCCGGACGGAAATAGCGCGGGTCAATGCGCATGATCACATCGCCGCGTCTGACGGTCGGGGCCTTGTCGCCTCTGACCGCCTTGACGATCGCGATCTCGTTCACACCGCTGCCGGAGAATTCCAGCGAGATGCCAAGCTCCCGCGCGGACCAGACAATGAATTCACGCACGGAATATTGCAGCCCGGTTGCGATGACGTAATCTTCCGGGCTGTCCTGTTGCAGCATCATCCACTGCATGCGCACATAATCCTTGGCATGTCCCCAGTCGCGAAGGCTGTCAATGTTGCCCATGTAAAGACAGTCCTGCAGCCCCTGCGCAATATTGGCCATTCCGCGCGTGATCTTGCGCGTGACGAATGTCTCGCCCCGGCGCGGGCTTTCATGGTTGAACAGGATGCCGTTACAGGCATAGATCCCATAGGCTTCGCGGTAATTGACACAGGTCCAATAAGCGAAAAGCTTCGCAACACCGTAAGGGCTGCGCGGATGAAACGGCGTGGTTTCGCGCTGTGGGACTTCCTGCACCAATCCATACAGCTCCGAAGTTGACGCCTGATAGAAGCGGGTTGTTTGATCCATCTTGAGAAAGCGGATCGCTTCAAGCAGGCGCAGCGTGCCCATTGCGTCGACGTCAGCCGTGTATTCAGGGGCCTCGAAGCTGACGGCAACATGACTTTGCGCGCCCAGATTATACACTTCATCGGGGCGCACTTCGGACAGGATGCGGGTCAGATTGGAGCTGTCCGTCAGATCCCCGTAATGCAGGGTCAACCTGCGATCCATGTCTTGCGGACCTTCATAAACATGATCAATGCGCTGCGTGTTCAACTGCGAGGCGCGCCGCTTGATCCCATGTACTTCATAGCCCTTGTCGAGCAGGAATTCCGCCAAATATGATCCGTCTTGTCCGGTGATGCCTGTGATCAATGCGCGCTTGGTCATTGTTTTTCTCCTTGTTTCGCAGAGCGTTAGCCCAGCAACCCTTATGGCGCCGAATTTTCGGCGTCCGACGGAACGGGCGTGTGTCTTGCAGCGGCTCCTGTATCTCCGCGCAAAGACTTGACACCCGAGCCTTGTTAACAGGTCTTAAGATGCGGTCCGGTTTTAACTCTACGTTATCTTTGTGCAACTATCGCGTTAAGATATGCTTAATATTGATTCCGAGAATCTCTCTGATCGCAGTCGGGGCGTCGCATCCGGTTTGCTGCATATACCGGCGTGTCTCGGCGAGCTTTGCATCCACCAGAAAACGATACCAAAGCCCCTGCAAAACATGGAAGGCGAGCCCCTCGCGTCCGTCCAGAAAGCCTGCGCGGATCACATAGCGGTACAGGAAGTAAACCCATGCGCGCAGACCACCGGGCAAGCGCGCATAAAGGCGTTCCTTCACCCAGCGCTTCAACCCGGCCTGATCCCGGCCAAGTTGTGCGACACTGTCGCGCGGCATGAAGCCGTATTCGAGGTTCAGCAGATCCACAACTTCGCGGCTGGCATAGGCATTGTGCTTCTCGGTCCACCAGGTCAGTGACTGCAGATTGTCATCCAGCAACTCGCCCGGCAGATCGATGGTTTTGCCCGCGACCTTGATATGTTCATCCATCCAACGGTCTTCGCAGTGACCCGCACCGTGCCGGAACAGCCGCAGGACGCGGATGGGGAATAGCCCACCATATCGGATCGGCCGGCCCTGAAAGGCAATGCGCCGACGCAACGTCACACCCGCGATTTCGGGTCCAAGTCCGGGCAGCGTGGTCTTGATCTGCGAGACAAGATCAGCCGACAGAATTTCGTCCGCATCCAGCCTGAGCACCCATTCCGTGGGCGCGGGCAGGTGCGACAGTGCCCAGTTGAACTGGCGGGCATGCGTGGTCCAGGAATTGCGTAACACTTCCGCGCCCAGCGCCTGCGCAATCTCCACGGTCCGATCAGTCGAGCCGCTATCGACCACGACCACACGTCCGCCCAGCCCCGCGACCGAGGCCATCGCCCGCGCAATATGGCGCTCTTCGTTCCTTGTCAGGATGATGGTGGTCAGGCTCACGGCTGCGGGAAGGGTCATGGCCGTATCTGTCGCGGTTTCAGCGCGCGGGCAGGGTTGCCTGCATAGATCGTCCAGGGATCGAGATCGCGCGTCGCGACGCCTCGCGCGCCGAGCACAGCCCCTTCGCCCACCGAGATGCCGGGGCCGACAAAGGCTTCCGCGCAGATCCAGGCATGGGCCGCGATGGTGATCGGCGCGAAGATCAGCGGGCGCGTCAACTGATCCGTGGCATGGCTGGCCGCACACAGAAAGGCGCGCTGGCTAACGGTGGCATGATCGCCCAGCGTGATCGGGGCCACATTATAGCAATCAACGCCATCGGCCAGGCAGGCATAGTCGCCCATCTGTAAATGGGCAGGCCACCACACCTTGCAGGACGCATCCACCCGGCAGCCTGTGCCGATCCTGGCCCCGAACAAGCGTAGGATCGCAATCCGCCAGCGCTTGAAGATGCGGCCCGGAAAGGGCGCGAAAAACAGCGCCCGCGCGATCTGCCAGACGAACCTTCGCGCCTTGTCTCGGCGGCTCAGCGCGTCCACATAGAGCCGCGCGGGTGCGTCTGCCTGCGTGTCAGGTGCGTCGGTCATGACCGTCTCCGCGACACAAGCGCACGCAGGCGCATGCTGGCGATCCGCGCGGCCGCGGCGAACAGTTCAACCCGGCGCAGGCGCTTGAATGGTCCTGCCATGGCCCGGTCATACAGCCGCAGATCATCGTGGTCGAGCGCGCGGCGAAAGGCGGTCTGCGACTGTCGGGCGACAGCCGCGCGCAGATCGTAGATCCACGCGCGCAGGCGTCCCGGTGGTATCATGTCGGCGAGGGCGCGTTTCTCCGGGGTCCAGAACCCGCGCGCGCGGCGCCGTGTCAGTCGATAATGCAACCCCTCGCGCCGCTGCCGGAAGCCGCCGGCTTGCGCATCGGCGGCCTCGCGCGCGGTCATTGGCTCAAGGGTGACGCGGCCTGCGCGCGCGGCATCTTCGATCAGCGCCGTCAATTCGGGGTGGCGCGAGACGACCATGTTCTTGCCGCGCCAGTCGAAGGCGTAGCGCGGCAGCCAGGCATCCCCGATGGTCAGATCCGCCGTTTCCGCGGTCACATCATCGCAGTAATTGCAGGCCTCGGGCATCATCGCGCCAAGATTGAACTTGCCCCCTGTCAGTGGTGCGGAATCCTGCACCCGCAGCCCGCCGTCACCGCGTTTGCGGATCCCGAAATAATAGGCTTTCGCCGCGACATTTTCGGATTTCACCCGGAATGTGATGCTCTCGATCTCGGCCGGGTGGACGCCTGCGCCCCAGCCCAGCGAAAGCGCCCAATGCACGCTCTTGAGATGACCGCAGACCAGCCCCATCGTGTACACGATGCGCGCGGCAATCTCCGGGTCGCGCAATTGCGCCCGGCGCAGCGCCTTGACCATGCAGGGCACACCAATGAACAGATAGCGGCCCGGCCTGCGCCTGACCTCGGTCAGCACCTGCGAGATTTCGACGACATGGTAATGCGAATGGGCCGCCTGTGTGATCTCGTCACAGCTGCGGCTGATACCATAGCGGAAAAACGGGTCTTCCGTGCCTTTCCGCGCGACGGGTCGGGCATGGATCACGCCGTCAATCTGGCCCCTGCGCAGCAATTCGCAGGCCATCCATGACCCCATCCCCCCAGAGCTGCCATCACGCCGGAAGCTCGCTTCCGCCACATGGGCTGCAAAGACCGCATCGTATTTGCCAAGCTTCTGGTCGCGCTGGCGGCTCGCGGGAAGGAAGTGATCGGCCAGCGCGTCTTCATCAAGTTCCGGGGCGAGGAAGGGGCAGGCCGTGGAAAGCGCCTCGTTCGCGGCATCTGCGGGCAGTTCCGGGGTGAAAAACCCGTGCAAGTCGAGCGTCATCCGCCCGCCTGCTGCAAAAGCACAGCCCCCGCAGCCGACGCATAGCCCGGAGGCCAGAACCTGATCGATATCGCTCATCGGGCTGCGACCTCGCTGCGCGGCTTTGCCCGCAAGGCTGCAAGATGCGCGTCAAGATAGGTTTCGGCGCGCAGACGTGCGGCCGACAGACGGGAATTGACCCCGGCCCAGTCGATCGGCCGCGCCAGCAGCTGCGCGGCATCGTTCAGGTTCTGGTCGCTGATCAGCCGATCCTCCAGCCCGGTCAGGGCCAGCAGATCCATCACCCGCGCATTCATCCCGGCTTTCCGGCCCGGCAGCCCTGCGGCCAGAAACGGACGGTTGAGTGCGATGCTTAGCGCCACGCCGTGGAAGGAATTGCTGACGACGAAACGCGCATTTGCCAGCATCCGCAGCCATTCGACCGGTGTCGGCACGATCCCGGTGCCGATATCGCGCCAGCGCTGGCGGTTGCCGCGCGCCGAAACGAGGCGCGCCCCAAGCTGCCTGGACACGGCTTCAGCCAGCGGGCGGATCACCGCATCCGTGCGCAGCGCATAGCAAAAGACCGTATCCTGCGTGCCCCGCTCAGGGCCAAGGAGCGCGTCTAAACGGCCCAGCAACAACGTCGGGTCGGGCACCACTTCGATGGCCTCAGGTGCGATCCCGGCGGCGGTCAGGATCGCCCGGCCGCTGGCTTCGCGCACCGAAATGCCGTCCAGACCGCGCGCCAGCCGAGCAAGTTCGGCGTGATGCGCGGCCCCGATATCACTGCGCCCGAAGCTGGGGGCATAGGCCAGTTTGCGCGCGTGTTCTGCCCCCGGAATATCGAGGAAATAGACCGGGTCAAGCCCGCGCTGCACGGATGGGTTCCAGATCTGATCCGACCCGCAGACCAGCATGTCAAACCCAGCGACCTGCGTGCGCAATGCGTCGCGCGTGGCAAGGGGCGCGCGGGTCACGCCCAGATGCTCGCGGCGAAACGACTCGAACCCGGCTCGCATGGATTGGTCGCCGAAGAGCTGGCGCTGGCGCTGCGACAGTTTCATGTAGAGGATCGTCGCGTTCTTGCGCCATAGCCGCAAGTCCCAGGGCCGATCGAAAGGGCCACCGTCTTCGACATAGGCCGGGTGATAGGGGATGAATTCCGCTTCGGTGCCGCGCCCGCGAAACCATTCGCGCAGGCTGTAGGCCTGATACAGCGCGCCGTAATTGTCGCTGAAGTGATAGGTCAGCAGACCGATTTTCAAAGCCTCAGTCATTGCGGCAATAAACCCCTTCTTCCGGTGGACCTGCGAGATAGCGGTCATGCTGGGCGCGCTCTGTTTCGGTGAAACGCATCCGGATGGGGCGGGCAGGCACGCCGCCTGCGATGGTGTAGGGCGCCACATCGCGGGTCACGACCGCGCCCGCTGCGATCACGGCGCCGCGTCCGATGCGCATACCGCGCAGGATCGTCACCCGCGCCCCGATCCAGACGTCATCTTCCAGAATGACCGGGCGCGGCGCAGGCCGACCCGAGAAGATCACCGCAAGGCCCGGACAATCGATGCGGTGATCGTCGCCCGTGATCAGCAGGTCCGGCCCGATCATCACATAGTTGCCCATGATCACGCCCGCAGGGATCACGGCCCCCGCCCCGATATAGCCGTAAGCCCCCATCTGCAGCGAGGGGTGGATGACGCAGCGCCGCGCCAGATAGCTGGTCGGATGAACCTGCCATGCGCGGTAACGCAGCCGGTGCAGCGCCATGCGCAGGCGGCGCAGCTGTGCGCGCAGCCCGCTCATGTGGCCCTCTGCAAAGATGCGTCGAGCGCCGAGGTGATCCGTCTGGCTTGGACTTCGGGCGTATAGCCTTGCTCGATTGTGGCAATGGCGCGGGCGCGGCTTGCGGCGCGCTGCGCGGTGCTCTGGTCCAGAAAGCCCGCCATTTGCCGCGCCAGATCCGCCACGTCGCCAAAGCGGAAAAACGCGCCTGTCTGCCCAGCCTCGATTGCTTCAACCTCGGGCATCTGGCGGTCGAGGTCATCATGGGTGATCACCGGTGCACCATAGGCCAGCGCATGCATCGCCAGCAATCCCACCTTGCCGGGCGAGACCACAGCCCGCGTGGCCATGAACAGCTGGGCCAGCTGATCCTCGTCATAGATCGCGCCCATGAAGCGCACATCGACGCCGAGCGCCTGCGCCTGCGCCTGAAGGGCAGGGCGCTCTGGCCCGTCTCCGACCAGCACGAGCGCGGTGTCGGGCGGCAGATGCGCCATCGCGCCGATTGCCATGTCCAGCCGCACAGTGGCGATCAGCCGCGCGACCGACAGGAAGAACGGCCTGTCCAGCGGTGCGCGGCGCGGGTCAGTGTCCGGGGTCGACAGGATCGCCGCGCGCGCCTGGCGCTGAGTATCATAATCGAGCGAGTTTCCGATCACATGAAGGCGCGCGGGCGCGAATCCCTGCGCGATCCCGAGGTCTTTTGCCCGTTGGCCATAAACCAGAAGCGCATCCGCGAGCCGATAGAAGCTGTTGCGCAGGGCGCGCTTGGGCCATGGTTCGCGCGACAGCCAGCCATGGGTCCAGAACAGAACAGGCTTGCCGCGCAGCCGCGCAAGGATCGCGGCAATCCATGTCGACAGGATGAAGGGATTGCCAAGGAATATGACGGCGGCATGATCGCGCCGCCACGCAAGGCCAAGCGCACCAGTTTGCCACATCATCGTCCCGAACCGTCGCAGCTGAAGGTCGTGATGATGTGCCCCGCGCGGCCCGGTCATGATTGTTTCGGTCACGCCTTTGGCATCATAATAGAGGTCGAAATGATAGACGTTGCTGGCCGAAAGCGCGCCGAAGACGGCCGCGCGGTAATGCGGGAAATGGGTATAGACGATTGCGACCTTCGGTTTTTTGGCAGCGGTCATTCTGACAGCCTCGGAGCGGAAGCAGCTGTGGCGGTGGCGACGATTGCGCCATCCGTGGAGGGACGCTCTGACATGACCTGTTGTAGAGAGGCTTTCCGGTTTTCCGCATGGCTGCGCGCAGAGAGCATGATGATCAGCAATGCCGCCGGAAAGAAAACCGTATTGATATAGATTGCGCCGGAAAGCTGCGTGAAGACGAAGCCCTGAATCGACAGAGCTGAAAGGAGCGGAAATGTTCTGCCAATATGGCGCAGGGATTTCACATAAAGCACCATGAACCAGATCAGCAATCCAAGGCCGATCACCCCTGTCGCCATTGCCGCTTCGACAAAAAGGTTATGCGGGTAGCGGTCCACAAAGACCGAGAATTGCGCGCCGTAGATGGGCGAGCTGAAAAAATCCTCCATCGCCTGTCGCAGAAGTCCTGCGCGACCCAATGCCGAGGCATCCTCTCCCATGGCCAAGCGCGTGATCCGATAGGCCAGCGTGGAGGACGTGTCCCAAAACAAGGCTGCGACGGTCAAAAAGGACAGTCCCAGCAAAATCATGCGCCAATTGTGCAAATAAAGCCACGTCCCGGCTACCAGAAGCGCGATCAGCGGACCTCGCGAACCCGATGCGATAACCACGGGGAAAGCCAGAAGAATCATGGCTATGCTGGCATATTTGACCTTCCAGGATTTTGTGCTGAACAGGAAAGTGGAAAAACACAGGATCGTTGTGACGGCCGCATGCCCCAGCGCGATCGGGTTGAGATTTGTGAAGCCGGCGCGGCCGTGAAAGGGATTGCTGTAATTTCCCAACAGGTAATACGACAGGATCACCACAATTCCGCAGACAGCGATATAGGTGCGAAAACTGGCTTCGGTTTTCGGCAGACTGGCCGTGACGGCGATTGCAAGGCAGGGAATAAGCACAGTCAGCGTGAAACGGGTCCATGCGAAATCCGCATTTGGCAAATCACGCACCAGATCGAAAAACAGGCGCAGCGTGTAGACGAAAAGAAAGGCAAGGGCGCCTATCCTGACTTTCACCGAGGACATCCTCAGAAATACGACCGAGATGAAATAAAGGCCCAAAAGCGCAACGCAGGCGCGAAAAACAATGCGCACGATGCTGCCATCGGCCCCAATCAGATTGGTCAGCATCGAGATTGTCGGATAACCGATCACCGAGGCTGTGACGATGATGAACGGAACCCACACGCCAAGGTTTTGAAACGATAACCGCATCCCGTCCCCTTTGATGCGCTGCGGCCTTGGACGCACATGAGCAGAGACCAGCAATGACACCCGCTCAATCATCCCGATATGGGGTAATTGCGTGCATCTCAGTCCGCGCAAGCTCGCCTTAAAGTTTCATAGCTGTAATGGAAATACAACGCAACTTGGAAAGGCCCTGCAACAAGGCGCGCAGCGCATGTGGCCCTCTGGCGCGCGCCGCGCCTTGCGTCAGATCAGGCGGCGACGTTTGACGACGGCATGGCAATGTGCGTTTTGGGCCATGACACGAGGATGACCGCCGGGTTTTCCACCTGCCCGTCGCGCAGGGCGGCTGGCAGGTCTGCGAGCCGGCAACGCAGGCGTTTTTCGCGTGCCGTCGAGGCCTGGCTGACAACATCAGCGGTCAGCGAGAGCGGAATCCCCGCCGCCTGCATGCTGTCGATGATTGCGCCCGCCTTCGCGACACCCATATAGATGGCAAGCGCTGTTCCGGGCTGCAGCATCTGTGCCCAGTCGGGATCAGCATCGCCGGGTTTGCACGCCGCGGTCGCCAGCATCAGCCGGTCCGTGCTGCCGCGTTCGGTCAATCCGCGGCCCAAAGATGCCGCCGCCGCACTCGCCGCAGTCACGCCGGGGACAATCTCGACCGGGATGCCTGCCGCGCGCGCGCAATCGAGTTCTTCCGAAACGCGGCCAAAGACGCCGGGATCCCCGGATTTCAGGCGCACGACCTTCTTGCCTTGCCTTGCCGCTGCGACAATCACCGCATTGATGCGGTCCTGCGGCCAGGAACAGGCCCCGACTTCCTTGCCCACGAACACCCGCTCGGCATCGCGCCGCGCCAGTTCGAGGACGCTCGCATCCACGAGGCGATCATAATATATGATATCTGCCTCTTGCAGCAGGCGCAGCGCGCGCAAAGTCAGCAAATCCGCCGCGCCTGGTCCAGCGCCCACCAGCGCGATACTGCCTTCGATCTTGCCGGTTGTCCCTTCAGCGATCTGCGCCTTGATGAGCCGGGCCGCGTCGCGCAGTGCGCCGCGTGCCATGGCCTGGCGGGGTGGGCCGTTGAAAACCCAATCCCAGAAGAACCGCCGTACCGCCTGCGGGATATGGCGGCTGACCTCCGGGCGCAGGCGTCCGGCCAAGGCGGCCAGATCGCCCAGATTGGGCTCCAGCATGGTTTCGACTTTCGACTTGATCTGGCGGGCCAGAACAGGGGCGGTGCCCTCGGTCGAAATGGCGACTATCACCGGATCACGATCTACCAGCGAAGGCGTGGTCGCGTCGCAAAGTGCCGGGCGGTCCACGACATTGACGACCGCGCCTGCGGCTTTGGCCAGCGTGTGGGCGGCGTAATCCGCACCGACGCAACCCGTTGCGACAAAGACCAGCGCCGCGCCACGCATCATGTCGACCGAGAGTGTGGCGACCTGTTCCGCCCGCTTCGTGGCCACCAGCGCGGCCAATTCCGCGTCAAGTTCCGGCGCGACCAATACCAGCCGCGCTTCGGTCTTGAGGATCAGCCGCGCCTTTTGCGCAGCCTGTTCGCCCCCGCCGACGATCACGACATGCCGTCCGGCCATTTGCAGGAACATGGGAAAGGTTTTCATGGTGTGTGCTCCAGTTCAGTCCGGCGGGGATGATGCGTGGCCAGCAATGCGGCCTCAGTCGTGCCCAAGACGATGGCGCGGGCAAAAGGGTCTTGCGGCAGCTCTCTGGCGAACTCAGCCATGCTCCGCGGTACATCCGACAGGCGCTGTGGCTCCCGGATCAGGGGCGGCAGCAGGGTTTCACAGGGCTGGCCGTCAATCAGTCGCCACAGCATGACGGGTTTTGAGGGGTTGCGCTCGAATTCGCCACCGCCGCCTTTCAGGATGCAAAGCTGCGGCTGGCCGAGGATCGTGCCTGCCGCCTGTTGCAGCGCCAGATAGGGCGGGTGGAACACGCCCTGCACAGCCGCCGGGGCCGCTGCGGGATTGAGCATGCGGCAGACCGTATTGATGCAGGAGCGCAGGCCCAGCACCTCGCGCAGGCGCAGCAGCGCGAGCAGGCGCGGCGCGAAGCTGTCCAGCGGCAGATAGGCGATGCCGTCGCGGTCAATCAGGCGTGCGCAGTCCGCCACATCGCGTGCCCGCGCGATCCCGGCAAGCGACAGGGCGCTGCGCACATCCGCCCCGTCCGACTGGTGCGAATTCCAGCCATGGATCAGAACCCGCTTGCCGCGCCGCGCGACCTGTTTTGCCGCCAGCAAAAACCACGGCAGACCCCGCGTGCGTCCAGCGGCATAGCTCGGCCAGTCCAGATCGACTGGCGGCAGTGCAGTCAGCGTCGCACGCGCGGCGCGGGTGAAGCCTGCGATTTCCTCTGGGGTTTCGCCCCGGTAGCGCATCAGCATCAGTAGCGCGCCGATGGCATGGGGGTCGGCTTGGCCCGACAGGATCAGGCGCATCGCATCCTCGGCCTCGGTGGCGTCGAGCGACCGCGCCCGCCCCGGACCGCGTCCCATGGCATGAATATAGGGCGCAAGGCTCATTCGGCGGCCTCCAGTCGGGTGTCGAGGAGCGCTGCCAGTTCCGGTTTGCAAGACCCGCAGCTTGTGCCCGCCTGCAAAGCGGCGCCGATCGCCTCGACCGAGTTCAAGCTCTGTGATGCGATCGCTTGTAGGATTGTATTGCGCCCGACATTCAGACAGGCGCAGACCGTCGGGCCGGGGTCGAGCATGCCTTTTGCGGGGCGTCCCGCAAGCATCCCCGCGCCCTCGGTCCCCAGTTGCGCGGCGACATGGCCGCGCGCGAGCGTCACAGGGTCAGGGGCGATGAAGAGCGCGGCGAGGGTCTTTCCTCCGGCCATCAGCGCGATCCGGTGTGTGCCGCGCACACGGTCCTCGACGCTCAGGCAAGTTGCATCGGGCAAGGTGAAGAGCGCGCGGGCATAAGCTTCCCAGGATGCGGGGGGCACGAGCCCCGCGAGTTCGCAGCGCCACCCTCCGTCGTGGCGCGCGCGCGCCCAGTAATCGGCCTTGGGGGTCAGCGGCGCGCAGGACACTGCAAAACCATACCAAGCGGGCGCGAAGGGCGCGATGGCCACGACGCTCGCCTTGCTTTCGGGCTGGCCCGAAACGGGGTCGGTGACTGCGGCCACCAGCGCATCGACGCGGCCTGTAGGGGCCGTGTCCGCTGTCCAGTGCATTGGTGCGAAGACCTGACCCGTCTGCACGCGGTCAGTGATCGCCACGCGCAGGATCGCTTGCCCCAGCGCGCTGGTCACTCGCGCGAGGGTGGCAGGCTCCAGCCCCAGAGTCGTTGCATCATCGGGGTGGATCTCGATGAACGGCTCGGCGATGTGCTGGGACAGGCGCGGCGCGAGGCCTGTGCGTGTCATCGTGTGCCACTGATCGCGGACCCGGCCGGTGTTCAGGCGGAACGGATAGCGCGGCCCTGTCTTCGCGACCGGCAGGCGCGGCATCACTGGCAGCATCCGCGCGCGCCTGTCCGGGGTGTAGAAGCCGCCATCCGCAAAGAAGCGCCCGCCTTGCTGGCGCGCGGTGACCGGCCAGCGCGTGGGTCGGAGCGCCTCGTAATCGGCGCGGATCAACCCGGAAATGTCGAAATCGCGGCCCAGATCGCCCGCGACGCCCGAAAGGGCTGCATATTCAGCGAAAATCCCGGCGGCGCTGTCCCAGTCGAACGCGGGGCCCCAGCCCATCCGCCGCGCCACATCCGCAAGCATCCGCCAATCGTCGCGCGCCTGTCCGGGCGCGGGCAGGAAAGCACGCTGGCGGCTGATCATGCGGTCGGAATTGGTCACAGTACCGGATTTCTCGCCCCATGCGGTGGCAGGCAGGACCACATCCGCAAGCCGGGTCGTGTCAGTTTGCGTCACGTCGCTGACGACAACGAAATCGCAGCCCTTGATCGCGCGGGCGACGGCTCCCGCATCGGGCATTGAGACAGCCGGATTGGTGTGGATGATCCAGAGCGCCTTGATCTGGCCACGCGCGACCGCGTCAAACAGTTCGACCGCTTTCAACCCTGCGGCCTTTGGCATGCGGGGGCTGTTCCAGAAACGCTGTACTGCGGTGCGATGGACGGGGTTTTCCAGTTCCAGGTGGCAGGCGAGCATATTCGCCAGTCCGCCCACTTCGCGCCCGCCCATCGCATTGGGCTGGCCGGTCACCGAGAACGGCCCCATGCCGGGGCGTCCGATCCTGCCTGTGGCCAGATGGCAGTTCAGGACCGCGTTCACCTTGTCGGTGCCGCTTTCGGATTGGTTGATGCCCTGCGAGTAGATCGTGACCACGCGCTCGGTCGTGGTGAACCAGTCAAGAAAGGTCTCCAGATCGCGTGCGCCAAGACCTGTCAGCGCGGGGTTGGAGGCGCGGGCCTCTGCGAGTGCAGCCTCGTAGCCCGCCACATGCGCGTCGAGATAGGCCGAGTCGACGGCCCCGCGCTCCGCGAGCGCCACCAGAAGCGCATTGAAAAGCGCCGCATCAGAGCCCGGCGCGAGCGCCAGATGCAGGTCGGCGGCGTCGCATGTCGCCGTGCGGCGCGGATCTACGACGACAACACGCGTGCCTCGGGCTTTTTTCGCAGCGATCAGGCGTTGATAGAGCACCGGGTGACACCAGGCGAGGTTGGAGCCGACAAGCACCACCAGATCGGCTTCGTCGATATCCTCATAGCTGCCGGGAACCGTGTCGGCACCAAAGGCGCGCTTGTGGCCTGCGACAGAGGATGCCATGCAAAGCCGCGAATTGGTGTCGACATTGGCGCTGCCCATGAAGCCCTTGATCAGCTTGTTGGCGACGTAATAATCCTCGGTCAGCATCTGCCCGGACAAGTAAAAGGCCACGCTGTCGGGACCATGCTCGGCCAGCGCATCGGTGAAGCGATCCGCCACCAGATCGAGCGCGCGGTCCCAATCCGTGGCATGGCCCCCCACCAGCGGGGTCAGAAGCCGCTCCTCCAGCCCCAAAGTCTGACCCAGCGCCGAGCCTTTGGAGCAGAGACGCCCGAAATTCGCCGGGTGCTCCGGGTCGCCGATGATCTGCGCACCCCCCGCCCCATCCGGCGTGGCGATGACCCCACAGCCGACACCGCAATAGGGGCAAGTGGTCTGGATACTCATGCGGCCCGCCCCCGGATCAGGCGCGCAGCGTCGAGCAGGATGCGTCCGCCCTCCACCCGCGCGGGGTATGTAGCGACCGCGCCCTCGTCCGCGCCCTTGGCCAGACCGTCCGCGAGCCCGATCACCATCCCGTGCAGCGGGCAAGTCACCGCATGGCCATGCACGATCCCTTCCGAGAGCGGCCCGCCCCTATGCGGGCAGCGGTCATCGAGCGCGAAGACCTGATCATCATGGGTGCGGAACACGGCCACGCAGCCATGCTGCGTCTTGACCACCCGCGCACCGCGCGGGGGGATGTCGTCGAGTGCGCCAATATCGAGCCAGCTCATTCCGCAGCCTCCTGTGTCATATCAGCCAGCGGGGTGAAGCCCATCTGCGCCTGTGGGGTTGCACGATCCGCCCAAGGGTCGCGTTGGTAGATGCTCTGCGAGAGGTCGAACCGCGCGATGAGCGCCGCGCGGTTGCCCAGATCATCGACCACTTGCGCTTTCACCCAGTCCAGCCCGACCTTGGCGAGCCATTTATAGGGCCGGTCCAGATATTTCGCGTTCTCGCGATAGAGCTGTATGAAGGCCACGGTCAGGTCGATGGCCTCTTGTTCCGTGGCAACCTTGGCCAGCCGCTCGATCTCTTTCAGATCCATCCCCGCCGCCCCGCCGACCCCGATCTCGTAGCCGCTATCGACGCAGATGATGCCGACATCCTTGCAGGTCGCTTCGGCGCAGTTCCTTGGACAGCCCGAGACCCCAAGCTTGACCTTATGCGGGGTCCAGGACCCCCAGAGCCGCTTTTCCAGCTTAATGCCCAGCCCGGTCGAATCCTGCGTGCCAAAGCGGCAGAAATCCGTGCCGACACAGGTTTTGACCGTGCGCAGCCCCTTGGAATAGGCGTGGCCGGAGACCAGCCCGGCCTTGTTCAGATCGGCCCAGATATGCGGCAGATCCTCTTTCTTCACCCCCAGAAGATCGATGCGCTGACCCCCGGTCACCTTGACACCGGGAATAGCGTATTTGTCCGCCGCATCCGCAATCGCGCGCAGCTCACGCGGGTTGGTCATGCCACCCCACATGCGCGGGACCACCGAATAGGTGCCGTCCTTCTGGATATTGGCGTGGTTGCGCTCGTTGACGAAACGCGATTGCGCATCGTCCGTGTAATCGAGCGGCCAGTCCGCCAGCAGGTAGAAATTCAGCGCCGGGCGGCAGGATGGGCAGCCGCAAGAGGTCTTCCAGCCAAGCTCCTGCATCACCGCAGGCATGGATTTCAGCCCCTGCGCCTTGATCAGACGGCGCACATCCTCATGTGTCAGGTCCGTGCAATCGCATATCGGCTGCGCGGCGGGCATCTCGAACGCGTTGCCCAGAGTGCTGGCCAGAACCTGCTCGACGAGACCTGTGCATGTCCCGCAGGAGGCGCTGGCCTTGGTCCGCGCCTTGATCTCGCCGAGCGTGGTCGCGCCCCCTTCGATCGCCGCGACGATGGTGCCCTTGCAGATGCCGTTACAGCCACAGATTTCCGCCTCAGGCGGCAAGGCTGCAACGGCTGCCAGAGGGTCCGCGCTGGTCCCTCCCTGATAGGCCGGCCCGAAGATGAGCGTGTCGCGCATCGGCGCGATGTCCGTGCCGTCCTTGATCAGCCCGAAGAACCATGACCCGTCGGCGGTGTCGCCATACATCACAGCACCGATCAGCCGGTCGGCTTCGATCACCAGCCGCTTGTAGACGCCGCGCGCAGGGTCGCGGAAGACGATATCCTCGCGCCCCGGCGCATCTGCGAAATCGCCCGCGCTGAACAGATCGACGCCTGTCACTTTCAGCTTTGTCGCGGTCTGGACAGGTCGAAAGGCCGCGTCCTGCCCCAGCAGCGTCGCGGCCACGACCTTCGCCTGATCGTAAAGTGGTGCGACCAGTCCAAAGAGCTGGCGGTCATGTTCCACACATTCGCCCACGGCCAGAATATCGGGGTCCGAGCTGCGCATCTGGTCGTCCACCACGATCCCGCGTCCGACCTCCAGATGTGCGTCATTCGCAAGGCGGGTTTCCGGGCGGATCCCCACGGCCATGCAGACCAGATCAGCGGGGTAGATGGTGCCGTCCTCCAACAGCACAGCCTCAACGCGGTCCTGCCCGAGAATAGCCTTGGTCGCGCCCTTGCAATGCACGTGGATGCCGCGCGCTTCCAGATCCTTTTGCAGCAGATAGCCTGCCGCCGGGTCCAGTTGCCGTTCCATCAGATGGCCCATCAGGTGGATGACCGTCACCTCCATGCCGCGCAAGGCCAGCCCTGCGGCGGCTTCCAGCCCCAGAAGCCCCCCGCCGATGACAACCGCCTTGCCGCCGGGCTTGGTGGAGGCGTCGATCATCGCCTGCGTGTCATCCATATCGCGATAGGTGATCACACCGGGCAAGTCCTTGCCCTGGACGGGAATGATGAAGGGCGCAGACCCCGTGGCGATCAGCAGCTTGTCGTAAGGCACGATGTCCTTGTTGGAATGCACGACCTTGTTTTCGCGGTCGATCTGCACCACGGCCTCACCAAAACGGCAGGTGATCTTGTGACTTGCGTAGAAATCGTCGTCATGGGTGACGATTTCCTCGTAGGTCTTCTCGCCCGACAGCACGGGCGAGAGCATGATGCGGTTGTAATTCCCGCGCGGCTCAGTGTTGAAGACGGTCATCTCCCAACCCTCGGGGTCTTGCGCGAGGATGTGCTCCAGCACCCGGCCCGAGGCCATGCCCGCGCCGATCAACACAAGTTTCTGTTTCATGGCTGTTACTCCGCAGCTTCGACGAAGCGATGCCGCTCATAGAGGAAGCGTAAAACGGCCTGTCGCGCCTTCAGATAGGCCGGGTCCGTCGCAGCGGCGATCCGGTCGCGCGGGCGGGCGAGCGGCACGTCGAGCACGTCGCCAATCGTTGCGGCCGGGCCATTGGTCATCATCACGATGCGGTCGGCCAGAAGCACGGCTTCATCCACGTCATGCGTGATCATGATCATCGTGTTGCCAAGGCGAGCATGAATATCCATCACCGCGTCCTGCAGATGCGCCCGTGTCAGGGCGTCGAGCGCGCCGAAGGGTTCATCGAGTAGCAGAACTTTTGGCTCCATTGCGAGTGCCCGCGCGATGCCTACGCGCTGGCGCATCCCGCCCGAGATCTCTCCGGGGCGCTTGTCGGCGGCGTGGCGCATCTGCACCAGATCCAGATTGTGCAGGATCCAGTCATGGCGCTCGGCTTTCGACTTCTTGCCACGAAAGACCTTGTCGACCGCCAGTTTGACGTTGTCATAGACCGTCAACCAGGGCAGCAGCGAATGGTTTTGAAAGACCACGGCGCGGTCGGGGCCGGGGGCTTTCACTTCGTAGCCATCGAGCTTGATGCCGCCTTTGGTCACATCTGTAAGGCCCGCGATCAGGTTCAGCAGCGTGGACTTGCCACAGCCCGAATGCCCGATGATCGAGACGAACTCGCCTTTCTCGATATCCAGCTGTATGTCGCGCAGAACTTCCGCGCGCTTGGCGCCTGTCACGAATGTTTTCTCGACATGGGAAATGTTCAGATATGCCATGGATCAAGCCTCCGATGTGCCACGGGTGACGACGCGCCCGATGAAGCTGACGAGCTTGTCAAGCAGCAGGCCCACCAGCCCGATATAGACAAGTGCCACGATGATGTCGGTCAGGCGCGAGGAATTCCACGCATCCCAGATGAAGAAGCCGATGCCCACACCGCCGGTCAGCATCTCTGCCGCCACGATAGCAAGCCAGGACAGACCGACCCCGATGCGCAGGCCCGAGAAGATGTAGGGGGCTGCGGCGGGCACCATGATCTTGAAGAAGAATTCGATCTGGTTGAGCCGCAGCACCTTCGCGACATTGCGGTAATCGGCAGGGATGTTACGCACGCCTGCCGCGGTGTTGATGATGATCGGCCAGATCGCCGTGATGAAGATCACGAATATGGCCGAGGGGCGGCTGTCCATGAAGGCCGCCAGCGATATTGGCAGCCATGCCAGCGGGGGAACTGTGCGCAACACCTGAAAGATCGGGTCCAGCCCCCGCATCATCCAGATCGACTGGCCGATGACTGCGCCGATCAGAATGCCGATGATCGAGGCAAAGCCAAATCCATAGGCCACCCGTTCGAGCGAGGTCAGGACGCGCCAGCCCAGACCAATATCCTGCGAGCCATAGACGTAGAACGGCTCAAGGATCAGATCGGCAGATTCCATCCACACGACAGAGGGCGTCGGCAAATTGGAGCCAGGGGCTGAAAAGGCGATTTCCCAGATGGCAAGGATGACCAGCATAACCATGAGTGGCGGCACGGTATTGACGGCTAAGCCCTTGGCCCAGCCGGGCAGGACCAGCCTCTTGCGAGGCCGGGACGGCAAGGCCGAGATGGTCGCAACCGGCGCGAGGCCTTGGGTTTTCGGGGTGAGTTTCGTGACAACTGACATTGGTGCTCCCCCCTTAAACCATCGACTTGATTGACAGGCTGTCGAGATAGGCCGACGGGTTTTCAGGATCGAACACCTTGCCGTCGAAGAAGGTCTCGACCCCGCGCGACGGGCCAAATCCCGACACATCGACGTCCAGATCCTTCGCGGCCTCCAACCACAGGTCCGAACGGTTGGTGTTCTCGACAACCGACGCGATATCGAGATCGCCGGGCTGATAACCCCACCGGATGTTCTCGGTGACGAACCACGTGTCGAGGCTCTTCCATGGGAAGGAACTCGCGCCCCCATCGCGCCAGAATTTCATCTGCAGCCCGGTCGCTGTCGCAACCCGGCCATTGCCGTAATTCACGTCGCCCTTCAGGCGGCCCAGAATATCGGCCGGCGGCACATTGAACCACTGGCGACGACCGACGATGTTTGCCAGCTCTTCCTTGTTGGCCAAATCCTCGCACCACATCTGCGCTTCCATGACGGCCATAAGGATCGCTTTGGTGGCAATCGGATTTGCATCCACCCATTCGGCGCGCATGCCCAGAACTTTCTCGGGGTGATGGGTCCACAACTCGCCCGTTGTCGCGGCTGTGAAGCCGATGCCCTGATTGACCAATTGCTCGTTCCAGGGCTCACCTACGCAGAAGCAATCCATGTTGCCCACGCGCATGTTGGCGACCATCTGCGGAGGAGGAACAACGACCACATTCACATCAGTGTTCGGATCAATCCCACCAGCCGCCAACCAGTAGCGGATCCACAGATCATGCGTGCCGCCGGGGAAGGTCATTGCTGCCGTCACCTCTTCGCCTCGGGCGCGCTTGGCGGCGAAAGCCTCGGCCAGCAGGCCGCTGTCCAGCCCCGCGCCCGTCTCGGCATAGTCCTGTGCGACCGACAGGCCCTGACCATCCTCATTGAGGCTGAGAAGGTTGTACATTGGCGTCGGCTGGTTGTTCTGCATCACGGTGCCGAGCGAATACTGGAAGACCTTGGGCCGCAGGATATGGCCACCATCGATTCCGCCCCGCGCCGCGCCCAGCGCCATGTTGTCGCGTGTTGCGCCCCAGCTGGCCTGTTTTTCGATCTTCATCTGATCAAGCCCGTACTTTGCGTAAAAGCCCTTCACTTCGGCCACGATCAGCGGTGAAGCATCGGTCAGAGCGATATACCCCAGCGTTGCGCCCCGCACTTCGGGCGTGGCCGAGGTCGCCCAGGCCCCGCCCGGTATCAGAGCTTTCGCCGCAGCGAGCGTGGCGGCGGCACCCGTGGTGGCGCGCAGGAAAGACCGGCGATCAAGTGTCGTCATGGAATATCTCCGTCATTGGCAGGGGGAACCTGCAAGGGGGATCAGAAAGCGCCGCGAGGCGCGGGTATCTGTCATGATGTCTGGAAGCCCCGCGTCACTGCAGGAATCTGTCGATTGGCGTCGCGCGTCTGCGATCAGACCATTCGAAAATCCAACCCCTTTGTCGGATGTTACCCTCATAGCGCGACTTCGCGCAGTCCTCAAAACCTAATCTTGCACTTGCAGCAAGATTACCGGAACAAGACGCTCTGATGCTGGATTTTTCATCATACGCAGGCCGCGGAGTCGAAGATATGACCGTCAAAGAAACGGTCTGGCGGCAGAATCATCGTCCCGCGTTCCGAGGCCACAGTCATCGGAGCTGAAATCGCGCCTTCCAGCTTGGCTGAGGCACCCGGCAGATCCGCGCCAAGATCGCGCAGATTTTCCCGGTAGAGATCAGTGCGCGCGATCGCTTGTGCCGCGTCGATCGCGGGACCGACAGGCAGGTCATGGCGCTGCGCAAGATCCGCGGCGAACCATGCCGCCTGCGACCGCCAGGGAAAACTCGCGGCATCCTGATGAAAGCGGATGATCTGCGGCGTGTGGCGCAACTCGCCGCGTGGCGACACGATCATCTCGCCGCGCAGGATTCGGTCCAGCAATTCCGACGGTGCGTTGACATATTCGGCCCGGCCCAGCAAGGCGCAGGCCGTTTCGCGGTTGTCCGGGTCGTCCATCCATTTGCCCGCCTTCCAGACGGCCCGCATCAGGGCGCGGGTCAGGTCCGGATGCGCCTCGATCCAGTCATGCCGGGCGGCGAGTACCTTTTCCGGGGCGGCGGCCCAGATCGACTTGCCCGGCAGGACCAGCGCCCCCGCGCCTGTCTCCACCGCCATGGAGCCCCATGGCTCGCCCACGCAATAGGCGTCGATCTCGCCCTTGCCCAACGCATCGGCCATGCGGGGCGGGGGCACGGTGCACAGCTCGTAACGCAGAGGCGTCTCGCGCAGCCAGCGCCCGACAAGCGCGGCCTGGGTCGAAAACGGAAATGGAACGCCAATGCGCAGCACCCCTTGGGCCACCCGCGCAAGGTCAGCTGCCGTGGTGCGGGCATCGTCGAAGCCAAAGCCATGGCCCCGCGCGCGCATCGCATCCGCCAGCCCCAGCGAGACTGCGACCACGACCCCGTTGAGCGACAGGTTTTGCAGGATATCCACTTGCGCGACCGCCCCGCCCAGTCCCAGCGCCATGGCCACTGGCAGCGGCGCGAGCATATGGGCCGCGTCAATCTGGCCCCAGAGCAACATATCCCTTAGACTTGACCACGAGGGGGCCGCGCGTAACTCCAGGTTCAGCCCTTCGGCGCGCGCGAAACCCAGCTCATGCGCGATGGCCAGTGGGGCCATGTCGAGCAGGGGCACAAAGCCCACACGCAGGACCGACGCGCTCATGACAAAAGTCCCGCTGCAGTGACAAGGGCGCTGGCCACATCCACGACCTTGCGTTTCTGATCCATCGCGGTCTTGCGCATCAGCGCGTAAGCATCCTCTTCGCTGATCCCGCGCTTTTTCATCAAGATGCCCTTGGCGCGGTCAATCAGTTTGCGCTCTTCCAATGCGCGGCGCGTGGTTTCCAACTCAAGCCGCATGCGTTGGAACAACTGGAAGCGGGCGATGGCGGCATCCATCACAGCGGCCACGCGGTCGGGTTGCAGCCCGTCAATCACATAGGCCGAAACCCCCGCCTCTATTGCCCGCCGCGTCAGTTCCGTATCGGTGCGGTCCACGAAAAACGCGACCGGTCGGTCCATCGGACCGGATGCCAGCGTCATTTCTTCCAGCATGTCGCGCGACGGGTTGGCCATGTCGATCAGCACGATATCAGGGGCAATATCGCGCACGCGCCGCGCAAGTCCGGCTGGCTCGCCTATCACAGTCACCTGATGGCCCAGCGGTTGCAGACTGTCGATAACCAGTCGGGCGCGTGTCTCGTCCGGCTCTACGATAACGATATGAAGTTTCATGCAAGACTCGATTTCCCTGCGCCTGAGTTTTACGCTTCATGCGCAGAAACAACCCATCAAGACACTGGGCCGCGCCGCAAGAGGAGCTTCATCTGAACTTGCGCTCAAGAAGTGACCGCATCGCCCAAAAGATAAGCGCAGGGCGCATGGACGAGGGCGCGTGTGCCGTGACCCCGTCTGGCCAGGGCACATGCGCGCAGTGAGGGGCGGGCACTTCGCGCCCCCTGCAAAGCCACCACCATGTCACAGCGCGCGACTTAGTCCTTCGGGGCCAGCCGCAGCCCAAGCTCGCGCAACTGCTCGTTGGTCGGATCAGACGGCGCTTTCAAAAGCAGGTCTTCAGCGCGCTGGGTCATCGGGAACATGATCACCTGCCGGATATTGGCTTCATCAGCGAGCAGCATCACGATCCGGTCAATCCCCGCCGCACAGCCGCCATGCGGGGGCGCGCCGAATTTGAACGCCTTGACCATGCCACCGAAGCGCTTGTCGACTTCGGAATTCGGGTAGCCCGCGATTTCAAATGCGCGATACATGATTTCCGGCTTGTGGTTACGGATCGCGCCGGACAAGAGCTCATAGCCGTTGCAGGCGAGGTCATACTGATAGCCCTTGACCGCCAGCGGATCGCCCGCGAGTGCCTCCATACCCCCTTGTGGCATGGAAAACGGGTTATGCGAGAAATCGATCTTGCCGGTCTCGCCATCCGCCTCATACATCGGGAAATCGACGATCCAGGCGAAGGCGAAGCGGTTTTCATCCACCAGCTTCAATTCGCGCCCGATCTCGTCACGCGCTTTCGCCGCCACGGATTCGAACTGCGCGGGTTTGCCGCCGAGGAAGAAGGCGGCGTCGCCTTCGCCGAGGCCCAGTTGCTGGCGGATCGCTTCCGTGCGCTCGGGGCCGATATTCTTGGCCAGCGGGCCTGCGGCTTCTATTTCTCCGAACACACCATCAATCAGCAGCTTGGCTTCGTCCACTCTCCCGGCTGAAAGATGCTCCCCTACTCGTTCAGACACGGCACCCTCGTGCCACGTCACTGGGAAGTTCTCTTCGAAATATTTCTTTGCTTCAGATCTGGTATCTCGATCCTCAAGAACCCCCCGTCCAATGATCTCACCAACACGCTCAAGCACGTCTTTTTTCTCTGAGGCGATGGTGTCCTTTTCTTTCTTCCGCCAGAAGATATAGCCCATCCCCGGCAGCCCCTGCGCTTGGGCGAATGCGTTCATCCGGTCGCAGAACTTGCGCGAGCCGCCGCCGGGGGCCGGGATTGCGCGGATCTCGGTGCCCTCGCTTTCCAGCAACTTCGCGAAGATCGCAAAGCCCGAGCCGCGGAAATGCTCGGACACGACCTGCATCTCGATCGGGTTGCGCAGGTCGGGTTTGTCGGAGCCATATTTCAGCAGGCTGTCGGCATAGGGGATGCGCGGCCAGTCAGTGCAAGGATCAACCTTTTTGCCGCCCGCGAATTCCTCGAACACGCCCTGCAGCACGGGTCCGACAGCGGCAAAGACATCTTCCTGCTCGACAAACGACATCTCGACATCGAGCTGGTAGAAATCTGTGGGCGAACGGTCGGCACGCGGGTCTTCATCGCGGAAACAGGGCGCGATCTGGAAATAGCGATCAAAGCCTGAGACCATGATCAGCTGCTTGAACTGCTGCGGCGCTTGCGGCAGCGCGTAGAACTTGCCCGGATGCAACCGCGAAGGCACCAGAAAATCGCGCGCGCCTTCGGGGCTGGACGCGGTGATGATCGGCGTCTGGAACTCGGTAAAGCCCGTCTCCCACATCCGCGACCGCATCGAGCGTACGACATTGGAGCGCAGCATCATATTCGAATGCAGCCCGTCGCGGCGCAGATCCAGAAAACGATAGGCGAGGCGGGTTTCTTCGGGGTAATCGGGTTCGCCAAAGACCGGCAGCGGCAGATCATCCGCCGCGCCGAGCACATCCATCGCGCGTACATAGACCTCGATCTCACCTGTCGGAAGCTTTGAATTGACCAGCGATGCGTCGCGCGCCTTCACCTCGCCCTCGATGCGGATGCAGAATTCGGCGCGCAGCTTTTCGATCGCCTTGAAGGCTGCGGAGTCGCTATCGGCCAGCACTTGGGTGATGCCGTAATGATCGCGCAGATCAATGAACAATACGCCGCCATGATCGCGGATGCGATGCACCCAACCCGACAGGCGCACTGTCTCGCCGACATGGGCGGCTCTCAGGTCGGCACAGGTATGGCTGCGATAGGCGTGCATGATCGGCCCTTTCAGATGCATATGCGAACCCGCGCGATACACAGGCTGGGGCGCAGGAAGTCAAGGGGTCAGGTCCAGTGCATCTGCCCTGCGCCCGACAACACCGCCTGCGCCATGGCCAGCCGATCATTGCCAATACCTTGCGCGGCAGACGCCGCAATGACGGTTTCATCGCGCATCAGGATGAAATCCAGCCCCGCCCCAAGAAGCGCGTCATCCATACCACCGGGATCGCGCAGCGCGGCCATCAGATCGCCTGCAGAGGCACCGCTGGCGGTCAGGAAGACGGGCAGGAGCTCCTCCTGCCCACAAAGCCAGATCAGGGCCGCATGAGCGAGTTCCCGCGCATGTGATGGGGTCATGTCGGCGGCCTCCAAAAGCTGAAAGGTTTTGTTAACCTCGAAACACTACATATTAAAGACACATTCACCAAGAAAAGGGACACGCGACGTGCCGAATCGGATACTAGTTGTCGATGACATGTCGCTCGGCCGTATCGTGCTGCGCGCGAAACTGTCGGCGGCCTGCTATGACAGCTTGCTTGCAGTGTCAGGCGCGGCGGCGTTGAAACTGGCCCGGACATTTCAGCCCGATCTGGTGCTGATGGATTGCTCGCTGCCCGATATGGCCGGCCCCGATGTCTGCAGGGCGCTGCGTGCTGATCCGCAAACGGCGCACATCCCCATTGTGCTGTTTTCCTCTGATACCGGGCGCGAAACGCGGCTTGAGGCGCTGGCTGCAGGTGCCGATGATGTGCTGCGCAAGCCGCTTGACGAATCCTATCTGCTGTCGCGGTTGCGCGCGCTGCTGCGCAAGAGCAGCACCGAACGCGATTATCAGTCGCAGGGCAAGACCAGCCTGAGTCTGGATCTGGCGCATCGTAAGGCCACGACCGGTCCAGGCGCGCGCATTGCGCTGGTCTGCCATGACACGGCCAGCCGTGGGCTGGCGCATGACTTGTCGGACAGGCTCTATGATCAGGTCGTCTCGTTGCCTGAGATGCTGAACCCGACCCGACCGGAAGCTCTGCCGGATGTCCTGTTGTTGTCGCCGGATGTGATCGAATTGCATGGGTTGGCGATCATCTCCGAACTGCGCTCGCGAGAGTTGACACGCGATCTTCCCATCGTCGCCCTGATGCCTGCGCCACTGCGGCCATTGCGCGGGATGGCGCTGGATCTCGGGGCGGAGGAAGTCCTGCAGGAACCCTTCGACGATCTCGAAACCCAATTGCGGCTGTCATCCGTGGTCAAACGCAAGCTGTGGGCCGATGCGATGCGCGAGGCGCTGAGCGCAGAGCTGGATCTTGCGACCCGCGACCCGTTGACGGCGCTTTTCAACCGGCGGCATGGCATGCTGCATCTGGGCCGGATGATGATCCCTGACGACCGGCAGGACCGGACGCCCTTCGCGCTTCTGCTCATCGACATCGACAATTTCAAGCGGATCAATGACACTTTCGGCCACCTCGCCGGTGACCGGGTGCTGATCGAGGTGGCGCGGCGCTTGAATTCCGTGATCCGCGCGAATGATATGCTCGCCCGCTATGGGGGCGAGGAATTCCTGCTCACGCTACCGGGACTGTCGGCCAGCGCTGCGCGCAAGATGGCCGAGCGCATCCGCAAGAGTATCGAATCCGAGAGCTTCAGCGTGAAGGGCGTGCCAGGTGCGCTGCGGGTGACAGTGTCGATCGGGGTTGCAAATCACGATCCGGTGGCGCGGGTGTCGCGCAAGGATCACACCCTCGACATGGAAGCGCTGATCGATGAGGCTGACCGCGCATTGCATCAGGCCAAGGAAACCGGCCGCAATCGGGTTTCGATGGCCGTCACCCCGAAGGTAGCTCAGGCCGCCTGTTGCCTGTCCCACGATCACGCCAGCGCCGCTGTTTCAGCGCGTCTTCCAGCGCGTCAGCATAGGCCTGCCGCGCCTCGGGCGACAGTGTACTGACCTGCGCGATCAGTTGCTGATGCATTTGCGTGCCGATCTGCACCAGATGTGCCTGGGCCTGTGTCAGCGCGGCTGAAAACAGCGCCTCGTCGAACTCCTCAGCCCGCAAGGCAGCGATGATGTCGCGCTGCGAAGACATGCCCCCCCCGTGCAGCCGCGCGTCGCGCCAGATCGCGCGCGTATCTCGGCGCAAATCGCGACGGGTCTCGCCGGGGAGTGCCGAAACCGCCGCGCGCAGGACGCTGCCTGGCTCGCCCGCGCGCGTCGCGATTGCGCCCAGCATTGCAAACCCGGCCAGATTCAGCAGGACCGAGACAACAAGGGCGGCTTTCAACCATGAAAAGCGCCGTTTGCGTAGAGGGTTATCCGTTTCCATCGCTTAGAATCCTATCGTCAAAGGGTCATCCAACCCGATCAGGGGTAGGGCGACAGCGTCGAGATAGCTGAACGCGTCATGCATCCAGACGGGCAACTCCAGCGCGACGACCGGCAGCGGCATGATGATGCCGACCCAAAGCCCTGCCATTGCAGCCATGGCCCCGCTTGCCGCAAGCGCGGCCCCCCAGACTGAGACCAGGCCGCGCCACCCTCTGGTGCGCGCGGGGCGGGCGGGCAGGGTCTGCGCTTGCGCTGCATCAGTCAGGATGCGTGCTTTCGCAGTGGCCGACAGCACCGGAGCATTCGCGCGCGCGGCGTCGAAGAAAAGTGCCAGCGGATCAGGCCCGCCCATGTCCTGTGGTTGCTTGTCAGAACTCATCTTCATACCCCAGTGCGTCCTTTTCGCCCGCCAGAATTGCGGATAGTCGTCGTTTGCCGCGCGCCGTCAGGCTTTCCACAGCCTCGACCCCGACCATCATGATCGCTGCGATCTCTGGGTTCGCAAGCCCTTCGAGATGGCGCAGGATCACAGCTTCGCGTTGCCGCTCTGGAAGTTGCAGAAGTGCCGCTTCCAGCGCTTGCGCGCGCTGCTCCTGCATCATCCGTGCATCGACACCCTCGGCCTGATCGGCGACTTCCGGCATCTCGGCAGCCATCGGCTTGCGCCGACGCAGCCGGTCGGTGCACAGATTGGCCGCGACCCGGAATACCCAGGTCGATGGCTGCGCCAGCCCCGGCTGCCAGTCCGGCGCAATGCGCCAGAGCCGCAGCATCGCTTCCTGCACCACATCCTCTGCCTCGGCCCGGTCGCCCAACATGCGCGCGGCATAACGCAACAATCGTGGCGCCAGCAGATCGGTCAGCATGACCGCGGCGGATTGGTCGCCCTCCGCCACCCGCGAAAGCAATTGCGCCTGATCGCGTTCTGAGTCCACTGCTTGCAGCACGATCCTGCCCTTGTCTGCGGATCGGGCGGGACGACCCCGCCCGTCCATCACGCTTCAGCGCCAGCGATATGCGCCCGGATCCCGCGACCCGCGCCGCTCCATACGCTCCGACATGCGCGAGGTGAACGCCTCATATTCCTCAGCCGAGATCTCACCATCGGAATTGGCGTCGATCCGCGCGAAAAGTCGTGTGCGCATCTCGGTCTGCCGCGCTCCGCGCCGCTCGGCCGCATCGGCCTCAAGCCCTGCTCGCAGCGCCGCCTCATCAAGCTTGCCCTCCGCATCCACTTCCTGCATCAGCCGCGTGATCATCGCCTCGGTGCCGGGAAACGGCGCGGCATCCAGCCGCTCCTGAAATTCCTCAAGCGTCACCGACCCACTGCCACTCTGATCAAGCGTGCCGAAATCGGGCAGCATCGCGCGGCCCTGACCGGTCCCGCGCGCGTCTGCCATCGCAGGCAGGGCCAGAATCATCACGGCACTTATCGCCGCCACACCCATTTTCATCATGCGCTTTTCTCCTTGTCGCATGGGGCATTTTTGCCCCTGATACAGGCTCAAACGTGCCCATTGCGCGATTCCGTCGCAAAAATCCGCGCGTGCTTGCGGCAGGATGCCGCAAAACCCAGATGCAGGATGTCATTTTTCTCGCGCCCTCGATATGACAGCGACAACATTTAAAGGAATGCCTCATGAGCCTCACTGACACGCTTCCCGTCGATGACCGCCCACTTGCGCCTGCGCTGCTGCGCGGTCTGCGCTGCAAATGCCCCGCCTGTGGTCAAGCGCCTATGCTGCAACGCTATCTTCAGGTTCGCGACACCTGCCCCGGGTGCGGCGAGGATCTCAGCCACCAACGCGCGGATGACGGCCCGGCCTATCTGACCATGCTCGTCACCCTCAAGACCGTTACACCCCTGATGGTTGCCTCGATGTTTGTCTGGGATCTGCACCCGGCGGTGCTGTTTGCGGGTTTTGCGAGCATGCTGGTGGCCCTTTCGCTCTTCCTTTTGCCCCGCTTCAAGGGCATGATCGTTGCATTCCAATGGTCCCGTCGGATGAACGGGTTCGAGGGCAAGGATGCAACACGGCGCTGACAAAACCGCAATCCGCGACGCCGCGACGATCCTGCTGATCCGCGGCGCCGGGCGAGATGCGCAGGTTCTGATGGGCCAGCGCGGCGCGAAAGCGGCCTTCATGCCCGATAAATTTGTCTTTCCCGGCGGCGCGGTCGATGCGGCTGACGCTGCTGTCCCGCTGGCCCGCCCTATGCCTGGCGCCTGTCTCACACGCCTCGCGCAGGGCCACGCACAGCCGCAGGCGCTCGCCGCCGCTGCGATCCGCGAATTGTGGGAAGAAACCGGCCTCGCCATCGGTCAGCCAGGCGATTGGCGCGACCCGCCCGAAGATTGGCAAGGTTTTGCCGCAAAAGGGCTTGTGCCCGATGCCCATAGCCTGCGCTATATCTTCCGCGCGATCACGCCGCCGGGCCGCCCGCGCCGTTTTGATGCGCGCTTCTTTCTTGCGCAAGCGGCGGCGGTCACGGACGATCTCGACGATTTTTCGGGAGCCTGCGATGAACTCAGCCATCTGCAATGGGTCTCGCTGCGCGCGGCGCGGAAGTTGAACCTGCCTTTCATTACCGAAATTGTCCTGTCGGAAGCTCAGGCCTGGATCGAGGGTGAGGCGATGGACCCCTCGGTGCCGTTTTTCGATAATTCCACAGATGAGTCCTGTTTTCGCCGGATTGCCTGACGCGCATGATTTCTGGTTTTCAGGCCCGACGGATTTCCGTAGAGTCGCAAGGAGCACAGACCGGGGCGGCACGCGTGAACAAATCCATACTGGACCGACTGGAATCACAGGGGTTGCGCATGACCGATCAGCGCCGCACCATTGCGCAGGTCATCGAAGCCGCTGAAGACCACCCGGATGTCGAGGAGCTCCACGCCCGCGCCAATGCAATCGACGCGCGCATTTCGCTGGCGACTGTCTACCGCACCGTCAAGCTGCTGGAGGAAACTGGCATCCTCGACCGGCTCGAATTCGGCGACGGCCGCGCGCGGTTCGAGGACAGCCAGCGCGGACATCACGACCATCTCATCGATATGGAAACCGGTGAGGTGATCGAATTCTGCGATCCCGAGATCGAAGCCTTGCAGGAGAAGATCGCGCGGCGGCTGGGATATCGCCTGGAAGGCCATCGGCTGGAACTGATGGGACGCAAGCTGAAATCCTGATCCGGGCGCTGCGGGGGCGGTAGGTCAGGCGTGGATAGCCCGGATCGCGGTTTTCAGGTCCACACCGCCAATCACCTTGCCAGCCTTGTCCGCCACGGCCACGCGCTGTTGCGGCGCTTCCGACAGCGTCATCAAAGCGTCCGCGAGCATGGTGTCATCGGGCAGCACAGGCGCTTCGGGGGCAGGGCCTTTGACCAGCGCGCCGAGGCGAAGCACGCGACCGCGATTGATATCCTTGATGAAATCTCGAATATAGGCATCGGCAGGCGCCAGCACGATATCTTGGGCGCTGCCCTGCTGGATCACCGCCCCGTCGCGCAGGATGGCGATATTGTCGCCCAGCCGCAGTGCTTCGTCCAGGTCATGGGTGATGAATACAATTGTCTTGTGCAATTCCTTTTGCAGTTCCAGCAAAATCCCCTGCATCTCTGTGCGGATCAGCGGATCAAGCGCCGAAAAAGCTTCGTCCATCAGCAGGATATCAGCATCGGTCGCGAGCGCGCGCGCAAGCCCGACCCGCTGTTGCATTCCGCCCGAAAGCTGGGCGGGATAGTGGTTTTCATAGCCGTCCAGCCCCACACGGGCGATCCATTCGCGCGCGCGCGCTTCGGCCTCTTGCGTGGATTTGCCCTGCACCAGAAGCCCATAGGCGACATTCTGCAAGATCTTGCGATGCGGCAACAGGCCGAATTTCTGAAATACCATGGACGTGGTGAAGCGGCGCAAATCGCGCAGCCTTGTCTCGGACATGCGTAGCACGTCCTCGCCATCGATCACGATTTCCCCGGCAGTGGGGTCGATCAGGCGGTTGATATGGCGGATCAGCGTCGATTTTCCTGACCCCGACAGCCCCATGATGACCTGCAAGCCATGCGGGGGGATATCGATGCTGACATTGTTGATCCCCAGCACATGGTTGGTCTGCGCCAGCAATGCATCCTTGCTCAGACCCGCGCGCACCTGATCGAGTACTTTTTCAGGGGCCGGCCCGAAAATCTTGTAGAGGTTGCGGATCTTGATCTTGGGTGTCTGGCTCATTGGTTCTGCCCTTTCCGATGGGCTTGCAGCCGCTGGCCATAGCGTTGCGACACGCGGTCAAAGATGATCGCCAGCACCACGATGGCCAGACCATTCATCACGCCCAGCGCAAGATACTGGTTGGAAATCGCGCGCAGCACCGGCACGCCCAACCCCTGCACGCCAATCATCGAGGCGATCACCACCATCGCCAGCGCCATCATGATCGTCTGGTTGATGCCCGCGAAGATATTGGGCAGCGCCAGCGGTATCTGCACGCCCCACAGCTTTTGCCAGCTTGAGGCGCCAAAGGCGGTCGCTGCTTCCAGCACGTCGCGGTCGACCAGTCGGATCCCCAGATTAGTCAGCCGCACAATGGGCGGAAGCGCATAGATGCAGACCGCGATCAGCCCCGGCACGCGTCCGATGCCCAGAAGCATCACAACTGGGATCAGATAGACGAAGGACGGAATGGTCTGCATCACGTCCAGAACTGGCGTGATGATGGATTGCGCGCGATTGGAGCGCGCCATGAGAATGCCCAGAGGGATACCGATCGCGATGCACAGGATCGTTGCCACCGAGATGATCGCCAGCGTCGACATGGTATCGCGCCACATGCCGAAATAGCCGATGGCGAAGAAGGCCGCGACGGCACCCAGTGTCATCAACCAGCTGCGCGATCCCGCCCAGACCAGCAACCCGATTACGCCCAGAATGATAGGCCAGGGCGTGTTGAGCAGCAGGTTGTCGAACCAGACCAGAAAGCGCAACAGAGGGTGAAAGAACGCTTCGATCGCTTCGCCCCACTCGCGAGAAAAATCGCGGAAACTCGCGTCGATGCCGCGACGCAGGGCGGCCAGATCGGCGCGGCCCATGGACGGGAATGTGGTCAGGAAATCCATAGGCGAAACCTCCGCGCGGCAAGGAACACAGAAGCAGGGCGCAGGACTGCGCCCTGTCAGATCAGGTTTATAAGGACGTCAGGGCTCAGAGGCCGGCACGGACGCGCGCGGCGACTTCTTCAGACACCCATTCGGTCCAGACATCCTCATGATTGGCAAGAAATTCGAAGGCAGCTTCTTCGCCAGTGGCCTGATTGTCGTTCATATAGACCAGCATCGCGTTCATGGCTTCACCGGGGAAGACACGAGCCTCGAAATATGCGGTGGCGGGACCGGCGGCCTCCATGAAGCGTTCGGTGACGACCGTTTCCACTTCGGTGGTGGTCCAGGAGGTCGGTTGCGGTTCAAGGCAATCCTGCTCCGAGAGGGCAATACAGGCGTTCCAGTTCTCGGAACCCGCCCAGTCGGTTTCAAACGGCAGAAGCACCATTTCATAGCGTCCGATCATGGCGGTGGGCGACCAGTAATAGCCGAACCATGGTTCACCCCGCTCGGCTGCACGCGCCATGGAGCCATCTAGCCCTGCTGCAGAGCCCGGATCGACCAAGCGCCAGCCTTTTTCCTCCATCTCGAAGGCGCGGAAGAGATTGGCATTGATCAACTGGCAACCCCAGCCTGCCGGGCAACCCATGAACGCCCCACGCGACGGATCTTCGGGATGCGGGAACAAGTCGGGGCGCTCCAGCACTTTTTCGACTGTGTCGAGTTCGGGATGGGCGGCGGCGAATTCGGGCGTGATCCACCAGCCTTCGCCCAGATCCGTGATCGGGCCATCATTAAGCGCCAGAAGCGCCCCGGTTTCCTTGGCGGCATCAAGCGCGGTGCGCACGGCATTGATCCACAATTCCGGCGCGACATCAGGCTGGCCGCGCGTTTCCATCGACGCGAATGTGGTCTCGGTGGCCCCCGGCACCAGCGTCACATCGCAGCCAAAGCCCAATTCCAGAATGAGCGCGTCGACATTGGCCATCAGTTCCGCCGAGGCCCAGTTCATTTCCGCGATAGAGACCGATCCGCAGTCTTCTGCCAGCGCCGGATTTGCAAATGCGCTTGCCGCCGCGATCACTGCGATCGCCCCGAAAGGTTTCGTCTTCATGAAGATCTCCCTGACCTTTTCGTCGTTCGTTTGGCGACAGACCGCGCCTGCACGTTGAGTCTGTGAGGACGCTGCTGCCATCGAAGCGATGGCCATCGCCCAAGCGAAAAAGCGCAGGCAACGGGCCATCAGGTGAAGGTAATAGAGCGCGGTTCGACCCCTATTGCAAGTCTGTCAGGGGATTTTCTTGACCGCGCACGGGTTCATCCGCGGTGAAGGAGGGGCGCAGGCCCGCTGTCGCAGGTTCAGCGTGATCAATCCGGCATCAGGATATAGCCCGCCCCGCGCACGGTCTGCAGGTGGCGGGGTGTCTTGGGGTCATGTTCGATCTTGCGGCGCAGGCGTGTGATCTGGACATCCACGGCGCGTTCCTGTCCGACCATCCCGCCATGCGCGGCACGGTCACGGCCCAGATGCGCAACCAGCGTTTCGCGGCTGATCACCTCGCCGGGGTTCTGACAGAAAAACCGCATGATCGTGGCCTCTGTCTGGGTCAGGCGCACGGGCTGATTGCCGCGTTTCAACTCGCCGCGCTCCAGGTCATAGCGCAGTGGCCCAAGGGTCAGGACCTGCGGCAGCACCTGCTCCGGCACCTGCTGCGGCGCACGGCGCAAGATTGCATTGATGCGCAGCAGCAATTCGCGCGGCTCGAAAGGTTTGGCCAGATAATCATCTGCGCCCGCTTCCAGCCCTTCGATCCGGTCGGCGGCCTCGCCCCTCGCTGTGAGCAGCAGCACAGGGGTGGTCAGATTGGCGCGGATGTGGCGCGTCAGGCTGATCCCGTCTTCGCCTGGCATCATCACATCGAGCACGATCAGATCGAAGCTGAGCCCTGCAAGCAGCCGACGGGCTTGGGCCGCGTCGCGCGCACAAGTCGCGAGATAGTCATGGCGCAGCAGATATTTCTGCAGCAGGCTGCGGATGCGCGTGTCATCATCGACGATCAGAAGATGGGCGGGCGCGTCCTGCGCAGTCATGTCCTTCGGTCCTTGATGGTTTTGTAATGCGTGCGGATTTCATCATCCATCATCGCTTCGAGCACTTGCCGGAACCCCGCGACCGCTTGTGGACCAGCCGCGCGATAAGCCGCGCGCATCCGTTCGCGCTGCGCTTCTGACAGGGCGCGTTCGAGCGTCGCCCCTTCTGCGGTCAAATAAAGGTTACGCTCGCGCCGGTCAGTGCGCCCGATGCGGCTTTCCACCAGCCCGTCCTCGATCAGAGTGCGCAAGACCCGGTTCAGCGATTGCTTGGTCACGCCAAGCACCGCCAGCAGGTTATTGACCGTGGTGCCGTGGGTGCGATTGATGAAATGCAGCGCGCGGTGGTGGGCGCGGCCGTAACCTTGCGACGTCAGAATGCGATCAGGGTCCGCCGTGAAGCCGCGATAGGCGAAGAACATCGCTTCGATGCCCTTGCGGATCTGCTCATCCGTCAGGAAAAGCAGGTTTTCGCCGCCACTGGCGTTATTGGGGCCCTCGGCCATATCCTCCCCCGCTGTCGTTCTCTTTGCGCGTAACGGCATTTTATGTCAGCCTTGTTGACATTCCAAGTGCGAATTGGTAGCGATTGGTCGAAATTGCGTAATTTTATGTCCGTTTCGGTCCTGATTTGCGCAATATCTGAAAACCGCGAGACAGGGAGGCACGGATGGCCGGCGCGTATGATGACAGGGACGGACAGATCTGGATGGATGGCGGGCTGGTGCCCTGGCGCGAGGCGAATGTGCATGTCCTGAGCCATGCGCTGCATTATGCGTCTTCCGTGTTCGAAGGCGAGCGTTGCTATAGCGGCAAGATTTTCAAGAGCCGCGAACATTCGGAGCGGCTGCTGGAATCGGGGCGTCTGCTGGACATGACGATCCCCTATACCGTCGATCAGATCGAGGCCGCCAAGGCCGCTGTGCTGGAAGCCAATGGCCTGACGGATGCCTATGTCCGCGCGGTCGCCTGGCGCGGCGCGGGTGAGGATATGGGCGTCGCCGCGCGGCGCAACCCGGTGCGGCTGGCGGTCGCGGCCTGGGAATGGGGTGCCTATTACGGCGATGCAAAATGGCAGGGCGCGAAGCTCGACATCGCAAAATGGCGCCGCCCGTCGCCCGAGACCATCCCCACCGCCGCCAAGGCCGCCGGGCTTTACATGATCTGCACCATGTCCAAGCATGCCGCCGAGGAAAAGGGCTGCTCGGACGCGCTGTTCATGGATTATCGCGGCTATGTGGCCGAAGCGACCGGGGCGAATGTGTTTTTCGTCAAAGATGGCGAAGTCCACACCCCCATCCCGGATGCGATCCTGAACGGCATCACCCGCCAGACGGTCATCGCGATGCTGCGTGACATGGGGATCGTCGTGCATGAACGCCATATCCTGCCAGAGGAGCTGGAGGGCTTCTCGGAATGCTGGTTGACCGGGACCGCAGCAGAAGTGACGCCAGTGGGCCAGATCGGTGATTTCCATTTTCAGGTCGGCCAGATGACGCGCAAGGTGGCCGAAAGCTATGAAGCGCTGGTGCGGGCGTAAATCATTGGTCGGGATGCGTGGCCGCCACGCATCCCGACGGCGCGCCGGGCTGGCATGACCCATGTTCTGTGGTCTTTCCGCCGTTGCCCTTATGCGATGCGCGCGCGGCTTGCGATCGCGGCCAGCGAAACCACGGTAGAGCTGCGCGAAATCGTCTTGCGCGCGAAGCCTGAGGCGTTTCTTGCTGCCTCGCCCTCGGGCACAGTGCCTTGCCTTGTCACCGCCAACGGCGTGATCGACGAGAGCCTGGAGATTATGCGCTGGGCGCTGGATCAGCGTGATCCGCAGGGCTGGCAGGACATGCCGGCTGCAGGCAATGACTGGATTACGCGTTGTGATGGGCCGTTCAAGCACGCGCTCGACCGGGTGAAATATGCCAGCCGCTATCCTGAGGCCGACACGAATGCGCATCTCGCGGCGGCCTGTGCGTTCTGCGCGGATCTTGACACGCAACTCGATGGCTGGATCTTCGCCCGCCCGACGCTGGCCGATATGGCGCTGCTGCCTTTCCTGCGTCAGTTCGCCATGATCGACAAGCCATGGTTCGATGCGCAGCCCTGGCCGCATCTGCAAGATTGGCTTGGGCGGTTTCTGGCCTCAGCCGAGTTCGGGGCGATCATGGGCAAATACCCGCTCTGGCAGCCCGGTCAGTCGGGCGCGGTCTTCCCCTGAACCATCGACTTGCCGCGCGGTGTGCCAAGGGCCGAGCCGTCGAGCGTGATGCCGCGCAGTTCAGCGCTGTGCAAGACGGCGGCATAAAGCGTGCGGTTGCGCACCAGAAGCCGCTTGAACCGCGCTTCATCCAACGACATCAGTGTGCAATGGCTGATCGCGCTGATCATGGCACGGCGTGGCTGGCGGGTCAGCATGCCGATATGGCCGAAGAACTCGCCGCTGCCCAGCCGCAGCTTCTGGCCCTTGCGCTCCAGTTCGACTGCGCCGGAGGCGATGAAATACACCGATTGCGGCACTTCGCCCTTGCGCAACAGGATGGTGCCCGGCTCGACATGATGGGTGCGCAAGGCGCGCGCGAGCTTGCGGCGCTGGGCGTCGGGCATGTCCTGAAACAGGGGGAAACTGCGCAGGAACACGTCCTTTTGCAAAGCGAAATCGAGATGCGGGCGGAATTCGACCTTGGCGCGCTGGGCCTTGATCCGGGCGAGAAGCGTGGCATGCAATTCACGGCTGATCAGGCCATCATCATGCAGTGTCTCATATTCACGCTCTTCCAGTCGCAGCGAGGTGCGACGGATGAAGCGGCGCTCCATTTCCTCGGCATAGCCGGGATATTGCAGGCGCAGCCCCTCGAGCGTGCTCTCGGTTTCTTCCTCGCGGCGGCGCAGGCTTTCATGCAGCAGATCGGCCACGCGGCGGCCATGGATGCGACGGATCTTGCTATCGATATAACTGTGCAATTCGCCAAGGATCAGGCGCTGGTTCATCAGAATTTCAAAGCGTTCGGCTGTCATATGTTCAAGCGGCAGCGACCAGTGAAGGTAATTGTGTAGCCAAACCGCCAAGCGATACCACGACCCGTAGCCCAGCGCGCGCCGCCCGGCCGCGCGATAGTCACTGCGCCCGCCGCCGCGCGTCTGTTCGATCAGCCGATCGACATCGGACAGCATCCGGTCGACCAGCCGCGCAGAAAAGAGTTGCTGGCGGAAATACTCGATGATCAGATCGCGCTCGCGCCCGGCCAGCGCGACAAGCCCCAGCGTCACGCGATCACGGTCGGGAATGGCCTCGGCAGTCTCGGCCAACTCCACCGCCTGGTCGAGCTTTTCGGCGAAGCGCTTGGCCTCGGAGCGGATCACTTCTTGCGGCAAGCGGTAGTCACGTGCGGTCTCGGCCACTTCCTCGCGCACATTCTGCAGCGCGACCGCGATGACCTGATGCGACAAAGCCTGATCGAGCTTGGGCAATTTGTTCAGCCCAAGCCACGCGATCACCCAACGCAGCGAAATGCCCTGCACCAGAAGCGTGAACAGCGTGAAGCCGGTTGCCAGAATCCCCACCTCGCGCTTGATCGCGGGCGGCACCAGCGCGCTTTCCGTCACAGCCAGCGCCAGCGCCAGCGTCACCGCTCCCCGCAGGCCGCCCCAGAGGATCGCTGCGCGGTAGGGCGGCTCCACCTGGGGTGACAGGCGCAGCGCGGTCAGTGCAGGCAGCATCCCCCACAGGATGATGGCGCGGGCGACAAAGGCCGCGGCGATGATGACCATGATCAGATAGAGATCGCTGATCCGCAGGTCGCCCATCAGGCGCGGGATCAGCAGGGCGGCAAGGATGAAGATCAGCGCGCCTGCCCAATAAGCCAGAACCTCCCAGACCTCGCGCAGATAGGTCCAGCTGACGGGGGTGATCCGCCCCGGTCCGGTCAGGTTCAACGTGAGGCCCGCCACGACCACGGCGATTACGCCAGATGTCGACAGCGCTTGTTCGGCGATGATGTAGGTCAAATAGGGCAGCGCCACGCTGATCGAGACCTGTGCGCGCGGAAAGCCTGGCATCACCGCCATCAGCGCGATCGCCAGCCGTGCCAGCACCAGCCCCAGAACGATACCGCCAAAGATCAGCCAGGGGAAGATCACCAAACCGTCACGCAGGCTCGGATCCGGGACGCCGAGCATCACGAATGTCAGGAAAAAGCCGAATAATGCGATGGCGGCCGCGTCATTGAGCAGGCTTTCCCCTTCGACGATGCGGCTCAGGCGCTGGGGGGCGGCGATATTGCGGAAAATGCTGACCACAGCGGACGGGTCCGTGGTTGAGACAATCGCCCCGATCAGCAGGCAGGCGACCAGCGGCAAGGTGGTGAAGGGCGTCAGCGCATAGCCGATGATCACGGTCGAGACGACAACGGCCCCCACAGCCATCACGAGGATCGGCACCCAGTCATCGAGCATGCGCCGGGCATTGACCACCAGCGCGACCTGAAACAACAGGGTGGGCAGCAGCACATAAAGAAAGACATTCGACCGGATCGGCAGTTCGAGCAAGCGGCGCAGCAGCGGATTCAGCCCGTCGCTGATATCGCTCGACAGCACATAGAGCGCCCCGGCTCCGATCAGGCCGCCCACCAGCGCAAGGCTCACAGTGAAGGGCAGGCGCATGCGTTCGGAGAGTGGCTCCGAAATGCCGATCACGATGAAGAGCGCCGCCAGCGCGCCAACGAATGCGATGATGTCCATGCGCCCAGTATAGGCGAAAGCCGGGCGCAATCTATTGGTTTAAGGTCACAAAAAACCGCAAGCTCGATTTTTCCTCAGCGCGCTTGCGCTACTCTGCGGCAAGGGCTGTGTCTTGCGTCTCATCGCGCCCCAGTTCGACCAGTTCGCGGACGACCTGATCCATCAGGTTCTGGAAGGCCGGGAAATCGCGGCTTGGGGTCACCCGGCGTTCATCGAGATAGAGGCCGCGGTCGATCTCGATCTGGATTGCGTGCTGGCCGCGCGCAGGCATGCCATGGCGCTGAGTGATATAGGCCCCGGCAAAGGGCGAGTTGCGTGCCACGCGCAGCCCTGCGGCTGTAAAGATCTTGGCCACCGCTTCGGTGACCGAGGCATGGGCCGCAGCCCCGAACCGATCACCCAGGACGATATCGGGACGCAGCGATGTATGCTGGCGGCTCATGCTCACGGCGTCGCGTGGCATGGAATGCATGTCGAGCAGGATCGCACGCCCGAATCGCTGACAATGCGCGCGCATGAGCGTCTCGAGTTTCGCGTGATAGGGGTGCCAGAATTCACGCAGGCGACGTTCGGCCTCGGCGCGGGTAATCTTGCCGCGATAGATTGCGCGCCCCCCCGCCACGACGCGTGGGATCACACCCAGACCTGAGCTGATGCGCGGATTGAGGCCGTGGACCGGCACGCCCGCGATCAGGGCCGGGTCAAGCTCGGTCGCATCGCGATTGTAGTCCACATAAGCACGCGGCACGCCGCCCAGAAGCACAGGTGCCCCGGCCGGGCTGGCTGCGCGCAGGAAGCAGTCGACGAAAGCATCTTCTGACGAGCGCAGCGCTGTGGGTTCAAGAACAGATGCGGCCAGAAAATCCGGCGGATAAACCCGCGCACTGTGCGGCGACGCGAAAACGACAGCGCTGCTGGGGGGTTGGGCCGGAATGAAGTCGTATGCGCGCATAAGTCCTGCTATATCTTTGTGCCACTATAGACCATGCATTTGTCCTTGCAAAAGCCCTTGATCATCGCCGCGACTCCTTTTATAGGCATCGTAATTGACGCGGGACAGGCCGCGTCCCTTTTGTTTCAGGGGCGTGGCAAGACCCAAATCAGGGCGCGTAGCTCAGTGGTAGAGCACTACGTTGACATCGTAGGGGTCACAAG
>REBU01000065.1 GCA_007692585.1 Paracoccaceae bacterium
GCGACGACAATCGCCGCCATGGCAAGAATGCCGGGCAGGTAAGTGCGGGTCATGAACTGTTTTTCCGTTTTGACAAGGTTGCGGAGACTTGTGTCAGCGTGACCGGGCGCAGATAGCCGAGCCGCGCGGACAAGGCAAGGCCCCGGCGCGCACGCCGGGGCCCTCGCCCGGTTATTGCAGGATACGCCCGTCGATTTGCGGGGCAAAGGGTTCGTTCTCGGACAGGTAGCGTGCCAGAACTTCGGCCAGATCAATCGCCGTGTCATACCTATTCGTGCCTGCATCGCGCAGCATGGCATACCCGTCGCCACCGCCTGCCATGAAGTCATTCGTGACGATGGAATAGGTGGCTTCCGGGTCCAGCGCTTCCCAGCCATCTGCCCCCATCAACTCGACCTCGGACACGCGGCCTTCATTCGGTGCGACCGAGATATCCAGCCGGAAGCGCATCCCGGCCACTTGCGGGAAGCGGCCCGCGCCCTCTTCGACGCCATTGACGCCATGTTCAAGCGCCGCAACCAGGGTCGCGCCCGTCACATCAACTGTGTAGAGCGTGTTCTGGAAGGGCAGGACGGTGAGCACATCGCCCAAGGTCACGGTCCCCGCCCCCATCGAGGCGCGCAGGCCGCCGCCATTGGCCAGTGCGATGCGGATGTCCTGCGCGGCCACTTCCATCAGCATTGCATCCGCGACAGTATTGCCCATCTCGCATTCCTGCGCGCGGCAGGTCTCGCGACTGCCATCGATCCCGGCGGCAAGCTCAGCGACCGGGCGCTGGGTCATTTCCTCAATCGGGCCGCGCAGCGGTGCGATCAGCGCCTCGATATCTTCCGCGGGTGCGAAGGCGGCATCGAGCAGAACTGTATCGCCGCTGGCCGAAATCACCGCACCATCCTCGCCAAACTCCAGCGTCAGATCACCAAGGAAGCGCGAGAAGGCGAAAGCCTGCACGATGGGCACAGCCCGGCCTGACGGACTTTCGACCAGCGTCGCGTATTCGACGGCGCCCTCTTGCGTGTTTGACATCAGCGTGTGGCTGTGCCCGCCAATTATGGCCGAAATCCCGTCCACTTCCGCCGCGATCTGTTGGTCACGCACGAAGCCCACATGGCTGAGCACAAGGATTTTCGTGACCCCTTCGCCTTGCAAGGTCGCGACGCCTTCGCGCAGATGTTCGATCTCGTCCTGAAAGCTGACTGTGTCGCCCGGCGAGGACAGAAAAACTGTATCCGGCGTCGTGACGCCCAGAATGCCGATGCGTTCGTCGCCACGCTCAACAATCAGATAGGGCTCGATGCGTCCGGCGAGGGGCGAGTCCTCGGTCAGTTTGACATTGCCTGCAACGATGGGAAAGTCGGCCTCGTCGATCATCTGCGCGAGGCTTTCCACGCCGCGGTTGAATTCATGATTGCCTAGCGCCATTGCGTCAAAACCGATGGCATTCATCATCTGCACTTCGGCGCGCCCGCCATAGGTGGTGTAGTACAGCGTGCCCTGCGACTGGTCGCCCGCATCGAGCGTCACGACGGGGCGGCCTGCGTCTTCATGGGTCGCACGATACTCGCGGATCGCCGTAGCCAGACGGGCCGAGCCGCCGAAACAGCTGTCCTCTGCAGCGTCCGATGGCGAACAGTTGGAATTGAAACGGCTGATCTGATCAATGCGGCTGTGCATGTCATTGATATGCAAGACGCCGAGGCTGAAGCCCGTCCCGGCCTGCGCGGTGCTGAGCGAAAAACGCCCCCCACCTGCCAGCGCGAGACTTGCGCCCGCCACGCTGAGGAAGCGGCGTCGGCTGAGGTCTGTTACGATTTTTTTCTGTGTCATAGGGGATCACCTTGTCTGAGGGTCGGACAGCGCAGATACGATTTAAGATATTGCCAGGACACGACGCCCTGACGACAGGATGGCCGCCCCAACACGCCATCGCAAGCGCTTTTGCGTTTCGGAGCTGCACTGCGCCTTCGTTCCGCGCTGAATGTACCCATTTGCGCATTTGGCCCCGCACCGGGCGGGAGCGGCCTGCGCAACGATCAAACTGGGCTCAAATACCCCTTAAATGCGCGATATTTATTGCGTGGATCTTGGGCGATATGGCGGTAGCGTTCTTCGCAGGGTTGCTGCGACCCTGACACACTCGCCTATGCAAAAGACGTCAATCCTACCCAACCTGCCTGAACGGGCGGGGTGCGGTTTTTTTGCCCAGAGAGGATGATATTCATGTCCAGATTTGTCTCGCTGATCGTGGCCGTCACGCTTGTTCCGACAACAGACCTGAAGGCCGATCAGCATCAATTCGAGTTCGAGCTGTGCACCTTGCATGAGGTCGCGGCCAAATGGCGCTCGCAAGAGGAGGGCACCGGTATCGGCACCATCACATACGACACAGCGCAAGGCACGCTGTCTTTTGCGCTGTCGGTGACAGGGGTGTTTCCCGAAATGCTGGCAAGTGTTGGCCATCACGGCGGGCTGGGTGCGATTCACATCCACAATCTGCCACAAGGCGGGCCTGATTTCTTTGTCCAGCACTTGCCAGGGGAGATTTCGGAACAGGCGGACGGTTTCGACTTCACGCTGGCGGACTGGGTGATGGAAAATCCTGGCGGCGGTGCTGATGTCGGTGCGGATTTCGTGTTGTTCGAGATGCTCTCGGGAAATGCCTTTGTCGGGCTGCATACGCATAACATGCAGTGCGCCAATGCTGAAGGCAGAACCATCCCCTGCGCCGCACCCGCAACAGCGCTTTCGGGCCAGATCGTTCCCAAGGGCTATCGCGCAGAAAGTTGCAGTGGCACGCGGACCGCAACTGCGATGCTGGCGCAGTAGGGTTGCCCTGCGCCACCGCTCAGTTTGAGGCCAGAACCTGCCGGCATTGCGCGGGCAGGTCCGCCATGGTGAAATCGCGCGGGTGACGGGCGCGCGGTGCCGCAGGCTCCGTGCGCTCGCGCCGGGGCGGGTTCAGGAAATCGGTCACCCACCAGGTCAGAGTGTCGTCGCAGCCATTGCCACCCTTGGACAGCTCGGCCACAGTCGGGGTCTGGGTCACGCAGTGGCGATCCCCGCGCGGACATTTCAGGCGGACATGGAAGTGGTAGTTGTGGCCGACCGCAGGGCGAATTTTCTGCAGCCAGGCCGTGTCAGCGCGGGTTGCGGTCTTGCACATCTCGATCTTCACGGCAGCGGCCACGAAGATGCGGTCAACACGCGGATCGAGCGCCGCCTGTTTCATCAATTCATGGTGCTGCCGCGTCCAGTTGGCATTGACGCGGCGCTGGTCTTCGGTGCGCACTGAAATGGAACTGAGCGATTCCCGCTCGGCCCGGTTCAGATTCAGCCGTTGTGGCGGCAGCATCCAGATATCGATATCGAGCCCGATCTGGTGGCTGGCATGGCCAGAGGTCATCGGCCCCCCGCGCGGCTGGCTGATATCGCCGATATAGAGCCCCCGCCAGCCGATCTGCGTGGCCTTGCGCGACAGATCCTGCACATAGGCGATGGCGTCAGGGTGGCCCCAGTTGCGATTGCGTGACAGCCGCATTGCCTGCCATGTCGGCCCGGTTTCCGGCAGCCGCACCAGCCCTGCGGCGCAGCCATTGGCGTAGGAGCCAATCGCTTCAGGGGCCTGTAACGATGGCATAGGGTGGGCACCGAAAAGCTGGTTCGCCAGCGATTGTGTCGCGCCATGCTGGGGCAGCAGGGCAAAGATCAGGGCAAAGAGGGGGATGCGCATTTGAATTCGGGCTCGCCTTCAGGTTTGACCCAGACTAGCAGCACCAGCCCCAGCACGAAAAGCCCAATCAGTGGGGTTACACCCAAGCGCTGGCTTTCTGTCAGGGTGGTCGCCAGTGCGATCAGCGCCGGGGCCACAAACGACAGCGCCTTGCCAGAGAGCGCATAGAGCCCGAAGCCTTCGGTCATCCGCTCGGGGTCGGCCTGGCGCGCCATCATTGTGCGCGAAGCTGCCTGCAGACTGCCCCCGCCGGCCCCGATCAGCGCACCGCAGATGTAGAAAATGATGTCGGGCAGGCGCGAATCGGCCTCAACGGGGGCAAACAGCACCATTGTCCGGTCTGTGCTGACAACGATCACGCATACGAGGATTAGCAACAAAATCGCGCCGACGATCACCGGCTTTGGTCCAAACCGCGAATCGAGCCTGCCTGCGATCAGACAGGCCACGGCGCCAACGCCTGCAGCCAGGATACCGAAGACACCGAACTGCACGATGGACCATTCCAGTACGCCCACCGCATAGATCCCCCCGAAAGCATAGATCCCGTTCAGCGCATCGCGATAGATCATCGAGGAGCCCAGATAGGCAAAGAGGCTGCGCCGTCCCGGCAGCGCTCGCAGGCTGTCGCGCAACTCTGCGAGGCCGCGCCGCACTGCGCCGGGCAGGGCAGGGGGGGCAGGCGGCTCTTTCACCCAGAGAAAAAACGGGATGACAAAGATCATGTACCAGAGCGCTGTCAGTGGCCCGACTGCGCGCGTTCCCTCGCGCGCGTCTGCCTCCAGTCCGAAGATCGGCGCAATGCCGATCAGCGTCAGGCCATCATCATTTTCTGCAAACAGCGCCAGTGTTGTGAAAAGCGCGACCAACCCGCCGACATAGCCCACAGCCCAGCCCGTACCGGAAATGCGGCCCCAGTCGCTGCGTGGACCGAGCGTCGGCATCAGCGAATTTGTAAAGACGATCCCGTATTCCAGACCGACCAGCCCGATGGCAAAGGCCGTCAGGATCAACAGGATCGTGCCCGGTGACGCTTCCGGCACCGCCAGCCAGAGTGCGCTCGCTCCGAGGACGTAGAGCGCCGACCAGAGCAGTATCCAACGATGCTTATGCCCCGAACTGTCGGCAATCGCGCCCAGGACCGGCGCGCAAAGCGCGGTCAGCACGCCTGAGATCGCCAGCATCCAGCCCCACATCGCCTGCCCACTGACGGGGTCGGGGGCAACAGTTGAGGTGAAATAGGGTGCAAAAATCGCGGTCAGCAGCAAAATGTTGTAGGGCTGATTTGCCCAGTCGAACATCCACCATCCCCAGATGCGTTTGCGACTGTCCGTCATGCGCCCCTCGCGTCTGGCTCCGATCCTTCCGGAAGCTTCTGACATTAGACATCCCGGTGGCAGGCGTGCAAGTCGCCTGATCCCGGATCGACTGAAAAAAACTGGCCGGGGCATACCCCGGCCAGTTTAGTTTTGATCAACCCAGAGCTGCCTTGGATTATTCCGGCAAAATCACCGCATCGATCACATGGATCACACCGTTCGTGGCCTCGATATCGGCCTGTACGACGGTCGCGCCGTCGATCGTCACGGTTTCCGCCGCGCAGACAGTCGCGCTGGCGCCATTGACCGTCTCCACTTCGGTGCAGCCTTCGGACAGATCACCCGACATGATCGCACCCGGCACGACATGATAGGTCAGGATCGCGGTCAGTGCCGGAATATCTTCCAGAAGTGCTTCGACGGTGCCCTCGGGCAATGCGGCGAAGGCTTCATCCGTCGGTGCGAAAACTGTGAACGGGCCCTCACCTTTCAGCGTATCGACCAGACCGGCCGCGGTCACAGCTGCGACCAGGGTCGAAAAAGCCTCATTGCCAGCCGCGATGTCAACAATATCGCTGTTGTGCTCAGACCCGTTTGCAACTGCAGTCATGGGCAGAATCAGGGTCGACGACAATGCGATGGCTTTGAGAGACGACTTGAACATGGATATCCTCCTTTGAAGTATCGTCGTTGATACGAAGGCAATTACGCGCAAATTCAGTCGCCGGATGACTATCAAAAATCTGTTTAAGCCATTGAAAAAAAGCGGGCAGCGGCTAAGCCGCCCGCCTCTCTGGCTTCAACTCACAAACCTGTGCTCATCCGGCGGCACACCGTGATGATCCAGCAGGGATCAGTGAGAGCCTGTAGCTGCGGCCACGATCTGCTGCAGCAGATAATTGACCGGGCGCATGGTGGGCTCATTAAACTCACGGTAGCCGACCACTACGGGCGCACCTTCCTCGGCGCTTTGGTAGACATAAACATTGTATGGGCAGAACTGCAGGTTGCGCAGCTTGGCTTCCATCACTTCCCGCGACAGGGTGGCCGAGCAGAACGAAAAGATCTGCGCATCCTTGAACAGCTCGACATCCGCATCGAGGTCCGGGCCCGTGCGCGCCAACATCTGGCCGACATAGCTGATGCTGTCGATCACCAGACCCTGATTCGTAATGGCATCCTCCACATCCATCACGACATCCTGGAATTCAGCATCGATATCGACGGTGAAGAACCCGTCAGCCACGACAGGCCCCGCCAGGATCATGGCGGCGATGGCGCTTCCGATCAGCTTTTGCATATGTTCTCTCCCCTTTTGTATGTGCATATTGCAGATCGAGGATACGTCTCTTTGACGCCAGTGCTGTGACCCAGATCAATTCAGTTGGCTGGCGAAGTTTTTTTGTTCGTCGGGTCGATTTCCTCTTGCGTGGTATGAGTTGATTGCCTAGATAGCGCTTCACCGGCGGCTG
>REBU01000029.1 GCA_007692585.1 Paracoccaceae bacterium
GACATGGCCGATGGACAGCCCCGATGTGCCGCCCGAAAACCGCCCGTCTGTCACCAGCGCGCAAGCCTTGCCCAGCCCTTTCGATTTCAGGTAGCTCGTAGGATAGAGCATCTCTTGCATCCCCGGCCCTCCGCGTGGCCCCTCATAGCGGATCACCACAACCTCGCCCGCCTTGACCTTGCCCGTCAGGATTCCGCTGACCGCATCATCTTGTGACTCGAACACATGCGCGGGGCCAGAGAATTTCAGGATCGACTCATCCACACCGGCCGTTTTCACGATGCAGCCCTGCTCGGCCAGATTGCCAAACAGCACCGCAAGCCCGCCATCCTGACTAAATGCATGCTCTTTCGACCGGATCACACCCTTTTCGCGGTCCATGTCGAGCGCGTCATAGGCCTTGGATTGGCTGAAAGCCTGTGTCGTGCGCACGCCGCCGGGTGCGGCCTTGAAGAAATCGTGCACCTCCGGGTCTTCGGTGCGCATGATGTCCCACATATCGAGCGCCATGCCCATGGTCGGGCTGTGCACGGTCGGCAGGTCGCGATGCAAAAGCCCCGCGCGATCCAATTCGCCCAGGATTGCCATGATCCCGCCCGCGCGATGCACATCTTCCATATGCACATCATCCTTGGCAGGCGCGACTTTCGACAGACACGGCACGCGGCGCGACAGCCGGTCGATATCGGCCATTGTGAAGTCAATCCCGCCTTCATAGGCGGCTGCAAGCAGATGCAGCACAGTATTGGTCGACCCGCCCATGGCGATATCAAGCGACATCGCATTCTCGAAGGCCTCAAAACTCGCGATATTGCGCGGCAGCACGCTTTCGTCATCCTGCTCGTAATACCGCTTGGCCAGATCGACAACGACATGGCCCGCACGCAAGAACAATTGCTGGCGATAGGCATGCGTGGCCAGCGTCGAGCCATTGCCCGGCAGTGACAGGCCCAGCGCCTCGGTCAGGCAGTTCATGGAGTTGGCGGTGAACATGCCTGAGCACGAGCCACAGGTCGGGCAGGCTTCTTCTTCCATCGCCTGCACTTGGGCGTCTGTGTATTTGTCATCGGCGGCGACGACCATCGCATCGACCAGATCGACCGCCTTGGTCTTGCCTTCCCATTCGACCTTGCCCGCTTCCATCGGCCCGCCCGACACGAAGACGCAAGGAATATTCAGCCGCATCGCCGCCATCAGCATGCCGGGTGTGATCTTGTCGCAGTTGGAAATACACACCATCGCATCGGCGCAATGGGCATTGACCATGTACTCGACCGAATCCGCGATCACCTCGCGCGAGGGCAGCGAATAGAGCATCCCGTCATGGCCCATGGCGATCCCGTCATCCACCGCGATGGTGTTGAACTCCTTGGCGACCCCGCCGGCCTTCTCGACCTCGCGCGCGACCATCTGGCCGAGGTCTTTCAGATGCACATGCCCCGGCACGAATTGCGTGAAGGAATTCACGATGGCGATGATCGGCTTGCCGAAATCGCTATCCTTCATCCCCGTCGCGCGCCACAGGCCCCGCGCGCCCGCCATGTTGCGGCCATGAGTGGTGGTACGGGAACGATATCTTGGCATGGGCAATCCTCCTGTGGCTGGCCGACCCTTAACGCATGCGCGGGCCTTGGGGAAGATGCGTCAACCCCAAAGCGCAGGCAAGGGGGGGTGCACGCCCTTGTCATCATAGTGAAGCGGTGGGTCGCGGTCCTCGGCCAGCAGCAGCGGCCCGTCCAGATCAACCACATCCGCCCCCTGCGCGACCAGGACCGCAGGCGCCATGGCAAGACTTGACCCGACCATGCAGCCCACCATCACGCCGTAACCTTCCGCGCGCGCGGCATCCCGCAAGCCAAGGGCTTCGGTCAGCCCGCCGGTCTTGTCGAGCTTGATATTCACCATGTCATACTTGCCCTTCAATCCGGCCAGGCTGGCGCGGTCATGGCAGGATTCATCGGCACAGACCGGCAGGGGCCGCGCAATCTCGGCCAGCATCTCATCCGCGCCCGCAGGCAAGGGCTGCTCGACCATCGCCACTCCTAACCGTAAAAGATGCGGGGCGAGATCAGCATAAATTTCCGCCGACCAGCCTTCATTTGCATCGACAATGATCCGCGTCTTCGGTGCACCGCGCCTCACCGCTTCCAGCCGCGCCATATCATCGGGCGTGCCCAGCTTGATTTTCAGAAGTGGCCGATGCGCATGCTTGCGCGCGGCCAGCTCCATCTTCGCGGGTGTATCGAGCGACAAGGTAAATGCCGTCAGCACTGGCCTCGGGGCCGCCAACCCAGCCAGCTCCCAGACAGGCTGCCCCGCGCGCTTGGCCTCCCAGTCCCAAAGCGCAGAATCGAGCGCATTGCGCGCAGCCCCCGCGGGCAAAGCCGACTGCAAACCCGCGCGATCAATCCCAACGGCCACGCTCTCGATCTGCGCGCGCACCGAGGCCATGGTCTCGCCATAGCGCGCATAAGGCACGGATTCCCCATGCCCGCTCACGCCCTCGCGGTGCAACTCGACCCGCAAAACATCCGCATGGGTCCGCGATCCGCGCGCGATAGTGAACACTTCCGCAAGCGCGAAACGATCCTCATAGACAGCCAACACCAGCGCGCCCTTTCATCCTTGCAAAAATATCCTGGGGTGAATTGGCCCAAAGGGCCAAGAGGGGCAACGCCCCTCAAACCCCCGACAGCGCATCGACCAACCGGCCCGCGCCGTGGCGGAACGGGTCTACGGTCGGCAAGCCCATACGCGCCTCGACCCCGGCGCAATAATCCAGCGCCTCCTGGTCTGTCAGCGCCGCCGTGTTGATCGAAATCCCCACCACCTGACAAGCAGGATTGGCCACACGCGCCAGATGCAGCGCCGTGTCGCGCAGATCCTCCAGCGAAGGCAGGGCATAGTCCGGCAGACCGCGCATGTGCGCCCGCGTCGGCTCATGGCTCAAAATCAGCGCATCGGGCTGGCCACCATGGATCAGCGCCATCGTGACCCCGGAATAAGAGACATGGAAAAGCGAGCCCTGCCCCTCGATCAGATCCCAGTGATCAGCGTCATTGTCTGGCGTCAGCCATTCGACCGAGCCGGCCATGAAATCCGCGATAACCGCATCCAGCGGCACCCCGTCCCCGGTGATCAGGATCCCTGTCTGCCCGGTCGGGCGGAATGTGGCCTTCATGCCGCGTGCGACCATCTCGCGCTCCATGCAGAGCGCGGTGTACATCTTGCCCACGGAACAATCCGTGCCCACAGCCAGACACCGCTTGCCGCGACGCTTGATCCCGTTGGCAATGGGATATTTCACAGACGGGATGCGCACATCATGCAGCTTGCGCCCGCAGGCTTCGGCCACAGCCTTCAGGTCCGGCTCATCACGCAACAGGTTATGCAGCCCAGAGGCCAGATCGAACCCTTCTTCCAGAGCGGCCACCAGCACTTTCTTCCAGGCCTGCGAGATGATCCCCCCGCGATTGGCAACGCCGATCACCAGCGTCCTTGCCCCCTTGGCCTTGGCCTCGGCAAGCGTCAGATCCGACAGCCCCATGTCAGCGCGACATCCCTCCATGCGCAACTGCCCCAATGCGAATTCGGGTCTCCAGTCCTTGATGCCCTGCGCCACTTTGGCTGCGAGCGGATCAGGCGCATCGCCCAGAAACAGAAGATATGGCGTTTCGATCATGGTTAACTCCTGTTCTTTCGACATGCGCGACTATGGACAGTATCACGTCGAAATTGGAAAACCTCTTGCGAAATTTCCATGGTTTTCCGCGCGGTTTTCGAAGATTTCCGCTCATATTCGTCAATATGCCGAATTATTCCCCGCCTTGCCCACGGCCAACAGACACCAAGCGCCAGCGGATCACAGGACAGCCGCCCCCGAATGCAGCAGCGCGGCATTGCAGTCGCAGAATGCGCCTTGCAAGACCGCGCGCAAGATAATACCACCATGGCGCCGAAAAACCTAATTTCCTGACCCGAAAGGTGCCGCATGAGCTTCCGCATCCAGCCCACCCCGCCCGCCCGTCCCAATCGGTGCCAGCTTTTTGGCCCCGGCTCACGCACGGCCCTTTTCGCGAAAATGGCCGCGTCGCAGGCGGATGTGATCAACCTTGATCTCGAGGATTCCGTCGCTCCGTCTGACAAGGACACGGCGCGCGCCAATGTGATCGCAGCGACGCATGAGGTGGATTGGGGCAACAAATATCTCTCGGTGCGTATCAACGGGCTCGATACGCCCTTCTGGTACCGCGATGTGGTCGATCTCTTGGAACAGGCGAGCGATCGTCTGGACCAGATCATGATCCCGAAAGTGGGTTGCGCGGCGGATCTCTATGCCGTGGACGCGCTGGTATCGGCGATCGAGGCCGCGAAGGGCCGCCAGAAACGCATCAGTTTCGAGGTGATCATCGAATCCGCAGCGGGCATCGCCCATGTCGAAGAAATCGCCAGCGCGTCGCCGCGCCTGCAGGCGATGAGCCTTGGCGCTGCGGATTTCGCGGCCTCGATGGGGATGTCGACGACCGGCATCGGCGGGACGCAAGAAAACTACTACATGCTGCGCGGCGGCGAAAAATACTGGTCCGACCCCTGGCACTGGGCGCAATCAGCAATCGTCGCGGCCTGCCGCACGCATGGCATCCTGCCGGTCGACGGACCGTTTGGGGATTTCTCCGATGACGAAGGCTTCCGCGCGCAGGCACGGCGCTCGGCGACGCTCGGCATGGTGGGCAAATGGGCCATCCACCCCAAACAGGTGGCGCTCGCCAATGAAGTCTTCACCCCATCCGAGGAAGCCGTGCTCGAAGCGCGCGAGATCCTTGAGGCGATGGAGGCCGCGAAAGCGCGCGGCGAGGGTGCGACTGTCTACAAAGGACGGCTTGTCGATATTGCGTCGATCAAACAGGCCGAAGTCATCGTGCGACAGTCGGAAATGATCGCAGGCTGATGATCATCTTTCCCTGAAGGAAAGGTGAGGGGGCGAGCGCTGTTGCGGCCGCCCCCCCCCCCGGTCTCACCGGCGCTCGCCGCCCGAACTTGGGTGCCTTGTTTCCTGCCAAAGACAGGAAACAAAGCGCAACCCCTCAGGCACGGCCGCTCGGGTTTGCCTATATGTCTTCGACCATGACAACACCGCCCAACGACTTCACCGCGCCTTTGATCTGCGGCGAGATCGCAAAATTGGCACCTGCATCAATCTCATATTCCTGCCCCAGCACACGATCCGTCACACAGAATAGAAGTGGACCGCGTGCCCGTATCGCAGCCTCCTTCTGCCGCGACAAAACCGCTGCGACAGAGGCAATGGCTTCAGGGGTGTCCACGTGCACACGCAAACCAACAGCCCCCACATCAGCGACAACGACATCAATTGGCTGAATCCCACGCGCCAGGAGCTTCAGTGTTTCGGCCTCCATCGTCGCCTCGACCGTCAGCACAACATTCTTGCCTGCATCGAGATACTGCCGACCCGCCTCCAGCGTATCAGAAAAGACCGTGACCTCATACAGCCCCGTCGGGTCCGAGAGTTGCACGAATGCGAAACGGTTGCCCCGCGCAGATTTGCGTTCCTGGCGCCCGGAAACGGCACCTGCGATCTTCGCGACCAACGGCCCTGCCGCCGCCTTTTTCTCGATCTCGGCCAAAGTCATCACCTGCTTGCGTCGCAGGGGCCCGGCATAATCGTCGAGCGGATGACCAGACAAGTAAAAGCCGATGGCCTGGTGCTCCTGCGCCAGCCGCTCGGTGGGCAGCCAGTCATCGCAGCCGCTCAGGCGGGGTTCGGGAATATCCTCGCCCGCCTCGCCAAAGAGCGAGACCTGATTGGACGCGCGCGCCTCATGGATCGCCGCCGAGTAGCTGACCAGCGCATCGAGGCTGTCAAAGACGCGCCGCCGGTTGCGGTCGAGCACGTCAAAGGCGCCTGCCCGCGCGAGCATTTCCAGCGGACGTTTGCCCACGCGTTTCAGATCCACACGCCGCGCCAGATCGAACAGCGTCGCGAAAGGTTGAGCGCCACGCCCGTCCACGATCAGGCGCATCGCGTCCAGACCGACATTCTTCAGCGCACCCAAAGCATAGACCAGCGCGCCGTCCTTCACGTCGAAGCGCGCGCGCGAGCGGTTGACGCAGGGCGGGATCACTGCGATCTCCATCCGGTCGACCTCGCGCTTGTAGACGGCGAGCTTCTCGGTCAGGTGGATATCGCAATTCATCACACCGGCCATGAATTCGACCGGGTAATTCGCCTTCAGATAGGCCGTCTGATAGCTGACCACCGCATAGGCCGCCGCGTGGGATTTGTTGAAGCCGTAATTGGCGAATTTCTCCAGCAGGTCGAA
>REBU01000034.1 GCA_007692585.1 Paracoccaceae bacterium
AGGCCACAGGCACCGAAAAGCAGCTGCTCAAGGGCAAGAACATTGCCCTGATCTTCGAGAAGGACAGTACCCGCACCCGCAGCGCGTTCGAGGTGGCGGCGTTTGATCAGGGCGCGCATGTCACCTATCTGGGCCCATCAGGCAGCCATATCGGCACCAAGGAAACGATGAAGGATACGGCGCGCGTTCTGGGGCGCTACTACGACGCCATCGAATACAGAGGCTTTGGGCAGACACAGGCCGAGGTGCTGGCGCAATTTGCAGGCGTGCCGGTCTATAACGGGTTGACGGATGAATTTCATCCTACCCAAATTCTTGCCGATCTGATGACCATGCGTGAATTTACCCATAAGCATCTGTCTGATATCGTATTCTGCTTCATTGGTGATACGGGCAGCAATATGGGCACGTCCCTGATGGTGGGCGCGGCCCTGATTGGAATGGATATCCGGATGTGCGGCCCGCAAAGCCTTTGGCCTGACGCTGCGGTGGTCGATCAGTGCCTCCAACTGGCGAAGACCAGCGGCGCGCGGATCACGCAAACCGAAGGCCTGACCGAGGGCGTTGAGGGCTGCGATTATATCTACACCGATGTCTGGGTGTCGATGGGCGAGCCGGAAGACGTCTGGGCCGAGCGTATCGCGCTGCTTTCGCCCCTTACCGTGACGCAAGAGGTGATGGACCTCACCGGCAACCCCCACACCAAGTTCCTGCATTGCCTGCCCGCCTTCCACAACCGCGATACCAAGACGGGCGAGGCGACGTTCCAGACCTATGGCATCGACTGCATGGAGGTGTCGGACGAGGTGTTCGAATCCCCCGCCTCGGTCGTGTTCGATCAGGCGGAGAACCGGCTGCACTCCATCAAGGCGGTGCTGGTCGCCACGATTGGATCATCGTAATGCGCATCGTGGTAGCCTTGGGGGGTAATGCCCTTTTGAAACGCGGCGAGCCGATGACGGCAGAGGCGCAGCACACCAACGTGCAGATCGCGGCCGTCGCTCTGGCCGATCTTGCGCGGGATCATCAGATCATCGTGGCGCATGGCAACGGGCCGCAAGTGGGGCTGATGGCGCTACGCTCCAACGCCTATGCGCCTGACAACCCGTGGCCGCTGGATATTCTGGGTGCCGAAACCGAAGGCATGATTGGGTATCTGATCGAACAGGAACTGATGAATGCCCTGCCAAAGGGCACTGACTGCGCCACGCTGCTGACGCGGGTGGAGGTTGATCCGAAAGATCCCGCCTTTGACCAGCCTACCAAACCCATCGGTCCCGTTTATTCGGCGGCGGAGGCGAAGCTTGTCCGGGCAGAACACCGCTGGTCGATGGTCGAGGAATCCAAGGGCACGGTGCGTCGGGTCGTTCCATCGCCTCTGCCCGTCGCAATCCTGGGCATCACCCCGATACGGCTGCTGGTCGAGGCCGGTGTCTGCGTGATCTGCGCTGGCGGCGGCGGCATCCCGGTCGTGCGCGGCAAGGACGGCAAGATGGAGGGCGTCGAGGCGGTGATCGACAAGGACCGCACTTCGGCCCTGCTGGCGCAGGCGCTGGACGCCGATATCTTGCTGATGCTGACCGATGTCGAGGCCGTGTTCCGCGATTGGGGCGGGCCGGATCAGGCCGCAATTGGGCGGATCGCACCCGATGCGCTGGATGAATTGACCTTCGCAGAAGGTTCGATGGGACCGAAGATCACTGCCGCCAGCGATTTTGTGCGCGCAGGTGGAACGATGGCCGGCATCGGGCGGTTGCAGGATGCGCGCGCCATCGTCGAAGGGCGCGCGGGAACCTTGGTGCAACAGGATACCCCTGGCCTGCCAATACATAAGCGAAACGCTGAGGAAATGGGCTGAGAAGCAGAGCATTACACTGCAGCACATCCAACCCGGACAGCCGCAGCAGAACCATCTCGCCGTCACTCGGACCGGTGGCGGTCCGGCTCGATATATGTCGAGCGCTACAACCGGACGGTTCGGCATGAGTGGCTGGACCAATACATCATCGAAAGCATTGAGGAGGCTCAGGATCAGGCCACGCAATGGCTCTGGACTTACAACAACGACCGCCCCAACGTAGGCATCGGCGGCATCACACCTGCCATGAAACTGAGAATGGCCGCGTAACTTCCACCGATGCACCACGTTAAAAAGGGGGAGATTACCCCACCCCACCCCTGCCTTTCTGTGTCAGAACCCGTTTTGCTTGCGGAATTTACCCGTTTTGGTCGGTAAGGAAGTCGGGGCTTCCAATTCCGACAGGATTGGGCAGTCGGGGCGGTCATTGCCGTGGCAGCAGGCGGCCAGGGTTTCCAGGGTTGAGGCCATATCCTCCAATTCGCGGATTTTCAGACGCAGATCGGCGACATGGGTTAGCGCCAATCGCTTGACATCCGCGCTCTGGCGGTCGTGATCGCGCCAGAGGCCAAGAAGTTCGCGAATCCCATCGACGCTGAACCCCAAGTCTCGTGCACGGCGAATAAAGCGCAACATGTGGACGTCCGGATCGGAGTAAATCCGATAGCCCGCCTCGGTCCGCGCAACAGGCGGGATCAGGCCTGTCTCTTCATAATAGCGGATCATCTTGGCCGAGACGCCGGAGCCCTTGGCCGCTTCACCGATATTCATGCCTTCCCCTCCTGTATGGGTGCGGACCAATTGCGCAGGCGTAACGCGTTGCCCAGCACAAAGACCGAGGACAGTGCCATTGCCCCTGCCGCGAAGATCGGTGACAGCAGGATGCCGAATGCGGGCCAAAGCACTCCTGCTGCTATCGGGATCAGCGCAGTGTTATAGGCGAACGCCCAGAAGAGATTTTGCCGGATATTGCGAATGGTCGCTTTCGACAGCGCGATGGCGTTGGGCACGCCGCGCAACGAGCCCGACATCAGCACCACATCCGCGGCCTCGATGGCGACATCGGTGCCGGTGCCGATGGCGATCCCCACATCCGCCTCGGCCAGTGCAGGGGCGTCATTGATGCCATCGCCCACGAAAGCCAGCCGTCCATGCGCTGCTTTCAGGGCGCGCACCGCGTCGAGCTTGCCTTCGGGCAGCACTTCAGCGACCACATGGTCAATGCCAAGCTGGCGAGCGATGGCGTCCGCTGTACGGCGGTTGTCACCTGTAACCATAGCGACCTTTAGCCCGAGATTATGCAGCGTGCGGAGGGCGTCTGGCGTTTCCGCTTTGATCGGGTCTGCAACCGCAATGATCGCCGCGAGTTCGCCGTTGATCGCGGCATAAAGCGGCGTCTTGCCCTGATCGCCCAGCTTTGCCGCCGCTTGGGCAAAAAGACCCACATCAAGGCCAAGGCGCGCCATGTAGCGGTCGGCGCCGATCTCGACGCGCGCCCCCCCGGCCTGCGCCGCAATGCCAAAGCCGGTGATGCTCTCAAAACTGGTCACCTCGGGCAGGGTCAGGCCCTCGGCGGCCTCGACAATTGCGCGTGCAATGGGGTGTTCGGATTTCGCTTCGACCGACGCGATCTGCGCCAGCACTGTGTCGCGCTCAAAGCCATCGGCCAGTTCCAGATCGGTCAGCTTCGGCGCGCCTTCGGTCAGCGTGCCGGTCTTGTCAAACGCGACGATCCGCGCTTCTTTCAAGAGTTGCAGCGCCTCACCCTTGCGAAACAGGACGCCCGTTTCCGCCCCGCGCCCTGTCCCCACCATGATCGAGGTGGGCGTGGCCAGCCCCATGGCACAGGGGCAGGCAATGATCAGCACCGCGACCGCGTTCACAAGCCCGAATGTCAGCGCAGGTGTAGGGCCGAAACTGAACCAGATGATGAAAGTCAGCACTGCGACCGCGATCACCGCAGGCACGAACCACATGGTCACGCGGTCCACCAGCGCCTGAATGGGTAGTTTCGCGCCCTGAGCGGATTCCACCATGCGGATGATCTGCGCCAGCATCGTATCCCCGCCCACGGCGGTCGCGCCCACGGCGAGCGCGCCAGTCTGGTTGACTGTGCCGCCCACGACTTTCGCGCCTACGCGCTTCTCTACCGGCACAGGTTCACCCGTGATCATCGACTCGTCGACATAGCTTACGCCCTCGATCACTTCGCCATCCACCGGCACACGCTCACCGGGGCGCAGCTCGATCACGTCGCCGGGCGCGACTTCGGCCACGGGAATATCCACGCTGCCCCCGTCGCGGCGCACCCGCGCAGTTTTGGCCTGCAACCCGATCAACCGCTGGATCGCCTGCGAGGTGCGGCCCTTGGCGCGCGCCTCCAGCCAGCGTCCCAGCAGGATCAGGGTCACGATCACTGCGGCGGGTTCATAATAGACATTCACTGTGCCTGGCGGCAGAAGTGCGGACGCGAATGTGGCGACCAGCGAGTAGAGAAATGCGGCCATCGTGCCGACCGCGACGAGGCTGTTCATATCCGGCGCGCCACGAAACAGCGCGGGAAAGCCAAGCGCGTAGAAACGGATGCCAGGAAAGGCCATCACAAGCGTCGTCAGCGCGAATTGGATCAGCCAGCTGGTCTGCATCCCGATCGTGGACATGATCAGGTGATGCATTGGCGGGATCATGTGCGATCCCATTTCCATGGCGAAAACAGGCAAGGTCAATGCGCTTGCGATGATGACATCGCGTCGCAGCGATGATGCCTCGGCCTCGCGCCGTGCGGTCAGCGTGTCATCCTCAGCCACGGCGCGGCGCGCGCGTGCGTCGTAGCCCGCGCGGTCAATTGCTGCGATCAGTGCGTCGCAATCGGCAGTGCCAGTGACCGTGGCGCGCTCGGTCGCAAGATTGACATGGGCCTCCGTCACCCCCGGCAAGGCCAGCAGCGCGCGTTCGACACGCCCGACACAAGATGCGCAGGTCATCCCGTCTATTTCCAGCTCAAGCGTGCTCGCGCCGATATCAAACCCTGCATTCTGGACCGCTTTGCGCAGGGCCGCCGGGTCAAATGGGGCAGTGAAACGAATCTCCGCCCTCTCGGATGCAAGGTTCACATCGGCCTCTTCCACGCCCGGCACCGCGCGCAAGGCGCGCTCCACGCGGCCAACACAAGAGGCACAATGCATCCCCTCGATCGGCAGGGAGCGGACGGCAAGGGGTTTGGCGGGGGCGTTCATAGGGGCAACTCACATTTCTCGGGCGATTCTGAATACAGATAAGGGTTCCCACTGTTGGAAGGTCAAGCCTGGCGGCACAAAAACAGTGCATAAGGAAAAACTTCAAAAATGCCCTTGACCTTGCCACTATGGGAAGCCCCATCTGTCAATGCATCAGGCAAAACCAAGGAGGCTCTGGTGCAATTCCATATCGAGAACATGACCTGCGGTGGCTGTGTGCGCGGCGTGACCCGCGCGATCCACAGCGTGGACCCAGGCGCGGCGGTCGAGGCTGACCCGCCTGCACGCAAACTGATGGTGCAATCGGGAAAAACTGGCGCAGAGTTTCTGCCAGCGCTGGCCGCCGCCGGTTTTGATGCCAGGCTCACATAAGGAAACAGACATGAAACTTACAAAACTTTCCGCAGTGTTTCTGGTCGGCACCGCATTGGCAGTCGGCGGGCTCACCTATGCACAGGCGCAGATGAACCATAGTCATATGGACCATGGCCATCTGGACCATGGCGCGCATGCCGATCATGGTGGGACCAGCGATGATCCGGTAATTGCCGCCTATATGGCTGTGAATGACGTGATGCATCGCGATATGGCCATCGAGTTCACTGGCGACGCAGATGTGGATTTCGTGCGCGGCATGATCCCGCACCATCAGGGCGCGATTGACATGGCCAAGGTGGTGCTGGAATTCGGCTCTGACCCGGAAATTCGTGCTCTGGCTGAAGAGGTGATCGAGGCGCAGGAAGCCGAGATCGCCATGATGCGCGCCTGGCTTTCTGAGCGTGGCCACGACTGATTGACCGTGGCGGGACGGGAACCCGTCCCGCCGCCCCCGCGTTTATCAGGTCGGTATGGGAACGGAGGACAGCATGCTCGATGAACCGGGAAAGCAAGCACGCCTCTACCGTATGGCGACGCCTGACCATCTCTGCCCGTCCGGGCTCAAGACACTCGACCTTCTGCAACGCGAAGGTTTTGAGATCGAGGACCACCCTTTGCGCTCGCGCGAGGAAACTGACGCCTTCAAGGCCGATCATGGGGTCGAGACAACCCCACAGGTGTTCATCGGCGATAAGCGCATCGGCGGGTACGAGGACACGCGGCGCCATCTGGGCAAATCCGTGCCTGACGCAGACGCGACCACCTATGCCCCGGTGATCGCGCTTTTTGCCACGGCCGCGGCGATGGCTCTGGCGGTCAGCTGGGCCAGCTATGGCACCCTCATGACGATTGCCGCCGCTGAATGGTTCATCGCAATCAGCATGTGTTTGCTGGCGCTGCAGAAGCTCAGGGATATTGAGTCCTTTTCGACCATGTTTCTGAATTACGACCTGCTGGCGCAGCGCTGGGTGCGCTACGGCTATATCTATCCGTTCGGTGAGGGACTGGCGGGCATCTTGATGGTCGCCGGCGCGCTGATGTGGGTTTCAATCCCGGTGGCGTTGTTCATCGGCACGGTGGGTGCCGTGTCCGTGTTCAAAGCGGTCTATGTCGACAAGCGCGAACTGAAATGCGCCTGCGTTGGTGGCGACAGCAATGTGCCACTGGGCTTCGTGTCCTTGACCGAGAATCTGATGATGATCGGCATGGCGCTGTGGATGCTGTTCAGGCCGGTGGGTATCGGCATCGGATCCTGAGACATGGCCTTGCAGGTCACAGCAGCCCGGCCAAGATGGTGAGCAAAGCTGCCTGCGCGGCGAATGTCGCCAATGCAGCGAAGCTCAGGAGTAGCACCGGTGCCGCGCGTTGGAACTGGCCCAAAGCCTGCCCTAGGAGCGCCATATGCAAGGGCAGTGCGCTGACCAGCGTCGCGTAGAGATAGACGCCTGACAAATTCGCAAAGCCTGCCGATTGCGCCAATGTCGGGCCGGTGACGCGCAATGCCTGCACTGGGTCGCCGCCAAACGAGCCGAACAACATCGCTGAAGCTGGGTAGATTGCCAGATGCAGCGCGACAAACGCCCCGATCCGGGCCGGGATGTCGAGCGCCAGCGCGACATAGAATGCCAGCGCGGGCACAAGACCAGCGAGGCTGAGCACAGCCACATTGCGGCCAAACCGGGTGAACGGCAACTCCACGGCAAAATGCCGGTCGACCCATGCAAGGGGGTCGCGGTCGCGCCCTCGTGTCATGCGTGCCTCCTGCGATCGCAACGCGACGCTACTCAGTGCTTTCTGCCGCTGTGCGCGCCGCCTGAATCTCCTGAATCCGGGCGGGCCAGGTGGAGCGGATGTAGGCGAGAATTGCCTCGATCTCCGTATCGCGCAACACATCACCAAAGGCTGGCATGCCGGAATTGAAGGCCACCCCCATATCATCAAGATAGGCCTGCCCGCCATGCTTCGTATACTCAAACAGCATCTGGTCGCCATGATGCCAGGTATGTCCCGTCTCGTCATGCGGCGGTGCAGGAAAGTGGCCATCGGGTCCGGGGCGTTGCCAGTCCGGGGCACCTTCCAGATCAACGCCGTGACAAGCGGCGCAATGCTGATCATAGAGCGCGCTGCCCAATTCCAGATCATCCGAGAGGGCTGCTCCAGCAGACATGATAGCCATCGCACTGAAGATTGCTGGCAGTCCTGCGCCAGTTGCGCTTTGCCATGTCATGACGGCCTCCGTTGAATAAACCTTTTGTCCTCAGTAACCTGTGGAGCACCGATATCCGAGCCCTGAAACCCTTTGGATCACTCAACAAACTGCGATGCGCGACGCCACGCGACGGGCACAAGATGCAGAATGGCGCATCTGCGTCTGGACGGAGCCGGTGGGGTAAGATAGCGCAACTCTCCCGGGGGGGCGCATGTCCATAGTTTCCATTCCGGGGCGACCGTCCGAGCTGAAAAGGAATGCCTGCAGATGATTGCGCTGAGTGGTTTGTTTCTCGCGGCCCTTGTCGCGGCCACTTTGCTGCCCGGGCAATCGGAAGTGGTGCTTCTGGCCATGGTTCTGACGGATTTGCATCCGGTCTGGTTGCTGGTCAGCGTGGCCAGTGCCGGGAATGTCCTGGGATCGCTGGTCAACTGGGCGATGGGACGCTTCATGATGCGCTATTCCGACCATAAGCGGTTTCCGTTCACGGCAGAGCAGATCGCCAAGTCGCAAGCGTGGTACGGCCGCTGGGGCTGGATGAGCCTCTGGGCCTCATGGGTGCCGGTAATCGGTGATCCGCTGACCTTGGCTGCGGGGATCATGCGCGAACCTCTCTGGCGGTTCCTGCTGGTCGTGACAATGGCCAAGACCGGTCGCTACATCATTCTGGTAATGATTGCACAGGCCGCAATGTGAGGATTCTTACTGCGGACCCGACCTGACTCCGCAGCCTCGTTCATCATTTAACAGCAGGCGATAACACGCGCTTCCTCAAGCGCCACGGCGTGTTTTCCAATCACGGCAGAGTCATGGATCGTTCTGATCTGCGGGGCGGGTCAGTGTCCGACCTGCCGCAGGCAAGAGCGCATTTCGACGATCGATGCGCATCTGCGCCGCGGTTGGTGCGACGCTGACCATGATCCGCGTCGATTGGGACACCCGTGGCTCAGGCTTTCGGCGTATCAAGCCTCAGCCAATAATCCAGCGACAGCCGGCCCGGCCCCTGCGCGAATGTGACCAGCAGCGCCGCTGCCCAGAGCCCATGCGTCACCCAGGCGCCCGGAAAGACGAAGACCTGGATCACAGCGGTCATGATCAAAAGCCCCAGCGCCGAGAGGCGCGCGAACAGGCCAAGGACCAGCAGCACGGGCAGGACGTGTTCGGCCACAGTGGCGAGCACAGTTGCAGGTGCGGGCGGGATGAGTGGCAGAGCATAGACATGCTCGAACAGGAAGTAAGTCGAGTCCTTGATCGAGAAGCCCTCGACCTTGGTGCGCGCGGATTGCCAGAATACGACGGCAGGAAAGACCCGTGCGGCGATCTGGACCAGATCGTGCGGGATATGGCCGGCCAGCGCATTCCCCCGCCGCATCAATTTGCGGCTGCGCGGGACAACGCCATGTGGGGCAGGGGTGTCAACGGAATGGGTCATTCGGGGCCTCCTGTTGCGATGATCAGTTCATGGCGCAACAGCAGTGTCAGCGCCGGTGTGGGGTCGCCGTGATGGGCCGCTGTGCCGAGCGTGTCGCCTTGGCGCAGGGCCGTCAAAACAGCGTGGGTGTCCGTATCGAGTGGCTCGATGATCACGCGGAAATCGGGCCTGCGCGCAACCAGGGCGTGATCGGGGCCAGCGGTGAGGGGCGCGCGCCGCGCGTCCGGTTGATGGGCCCGCCAGATTTGCACGGCGGGCATGGGTGCGGTGAACAATGCCACTGAGGGGTGCAGCATCAGGCGCAACGCTTCAGGGGTGTCTGTGCGCAATGCATCGGGCGCAACCGGCATGGCGTCGGCGGCGTGGGTTGCCTGCCCGCGCAGATGTTCCAGCCGGGCAACATCTGGCAGATAGGGCAGGTGGGTGACGGGCGGGAACTGCGCCAGAAACGCCGCGAAATCCGCGCCCCAATGCAGCAGCACCGGGCTGCGCGGCGGGGACGTGGCGATGAAGACGCGGGCGAGGGCTGCGAAGAACTCCGCGCCGACCAGTTGCTCTGTGACAGGGAAAGCCGCGGCCAGCGCGCGTGTCAGGCTGGCTTGGACATTGTTGCGATAGACCTTGAAGCGCAGCGCGATCTCTGAGGGGTCCGGCGCGGTCAGTCCGGCGGGCGGGTCCGCTGCGCGGAGGGCCGCGTGAAAGGCGCGCTCGGTCGCGCTGTGGCTGTCAGGCAGCATGGGGCTGGCCTATTGCGGCGTGCTCCAGCAGGCTGTAAGCGCGCCGCGCCTCCGCCAGAAGCGTGGCGAAGTCGGGGACATCCGTATCCCATTCGATCAGCGTTGGCAGAGGGCCAGTGCGCGCCAGCACCTCAGCATAGAGCGTCCAGACGGGATTGGCCACCTGTGCCCCGTGGGTGTCGATCAGAAGCGGGCCAGAGGGCAGCTCTTCGCAGTCATGCCCGGCCAGATGGATTTCACCCACTGCCTCCAGCGGGAAGGCAGCGAGATAGGCACGGGCGTCAAAACGGTGATTGGTGGCCGAGACAAAAACATTGTTGACGTCCAGCAGAAGCCCGCAGCCCGTGCGCCGCGTGATCTCGGTCAGGAAATCGGTCTCGGACCATGTGGAGGCCGCGAACGTGACATAAGTCGCGGGATTTTCCAGCAGCATCCGGCGGCCCAGCACATCCTGCACATGATCAATATGGGTGCAGATGGTGGCCAGCGTCTCATCGGTATAGGGCAGCGGCAGCAGATCGTTAAGCCATTCCGCCCCGTGGCTGGACCAGGCCAGATGCTCGGAAAAGCTCTGGGGCTGATAGCGGTCGATCAGCTTGCGCAGCCGCGCCAGATGGTCGCGGCACAAAGCCCCCGCGCCCCCGATGGACAGGCCAACCCCGTGGATCGACAGGGCGTGATCGGCGTGAAGCGCGTTCAGCATGGCATGGGCCGCGCCGCCCTCGCCCATGTAATTCTCGGCGTGAACCTCAAAGAAGCCTACGGCGCTGGGCGCGGCCATGATGTCGCGGAAATGCTCGGGCTTGAAGCTGAGGCCCGGTGTGCGGGGAAGTGGTCGCATGTCTTTCTCCCGAAAATGATGCGGGGCGCGTGGGTGCGCCCCGCCCCAAGGCCCGATCACGCAGGCGGCAGATCGCGGTCGAGTTCTTCCAGCGATCCGACACGCGCCGTGCCATCTGCCATCGCAGGCAGTTCGATATCTGCACAGGTGCCCGCCGCAACCAGGGTCCAGGCGTTGCCCTGATAATCAACGGTCGACGAGCCCGCGCAGCTTGTGCCTGGGCCTGCCGCGCAGTCATTCTGACCTGCGGGCGAGATGCCGAAGCATTTCTCCATCGCGTTCGATTGGGCATTGGCGTCACCACCGGCGAGGGTCAAAGCTGTCGCGAGTGATGCGGCCAGCGGAAGGGCGAAGGTCTTGATCGTCATGAATTTGCTCTCCTGTCGAAGGGGTGCGCTGTTGCAGTCCCGAGATCCGTTACGCCAGGTCATGGATGTTTTTTACAGAGCTCACGCGGACGTGATCCGGCGTCCGTTCAATCGGCATTTTTTTGATATTTCTGCACCGCGTCGTGTAACACTCGGCTCCAGCGATACGAAGAATGGATGTGACGACCTTGCAAGACCTCAACGCTCTTGAGGAGCTGATGCGCGCGGCCAATCGTGGCGATGCTGCGGCCTATCGCAATGTGCTCACCGCGATCACGCCTGTCTTGCGCAAGGTCGTGCGCGCCCGCGGTGCGGCTTTGGGGCCTGAGGGATGCGAGGATGTATTGCAGGATGTGCTGCTTGCGATCCATAGCAAGCGGCACACATGGGCCGAAGACGCGCCCTTGCGTCCTTGGCTCTACGCGATCGCGCGCCACAAAGTGGTTGATGCCTTTCGTGCGCGCGGGCGGCGCGTCGAGCTGTCGATTGATGACTTCACCGAGGGGCTTGCCGCCGGGGCAGGCCCGGACCCGACCGAGGGGCGCGATATGGAAAAGGTCTTGAACCAGTTAGAGCCGCGTGCGGCCGAGATTGTGCGCGCTTTCGGGCTGCATGGGGAAACCACGGCCGAAACCGCGGCGCGTCTGGACATGACCGAAGGCGCCGTGCGCGTGGCCCTGCACCGCGCGTTGAAATCCATCGCCAGACTGCGCGAAAGGATGATTGAATGAGAACCGATGACCTGATCGCCGCCCTTGCTGCAGATACGAAGCCGCAAGCCCCGGTTCTTCGCCAGATGGCACTTCCCCTGTCGGGGGCGGTTGGCCTGTCCATCGCCAGCTTTGCGCTGTTCTGGGGGCCAAGGCCAGATATCTGGGCTGCACTTGGCTCGCCGGCGGTTCTCAAGACCTTGATCCCGCTGGTCCTGGTTTCCCTGGCGGCCGCACTTGCGTTGACGCTAGCGCATCCAGGCCGCGCGGCCAAGGGACGGGTGACGGCCCTTGGCGCAGTCATCATACCGGCGGCACTGGTGTTCATGGCGGCGATTGTGGGCGAGGGGCTGGCCGGTCTGGTCAGCGCCTTGTCGACCCCACAGCTTTTGACCTGCCTGCTCTCGGTTCCGCTGCTTGCAGCACCTTTGCTGGGCGTGGCGCTCTGGGGGCTGTCCTCGGGCGCGTCACTGCGCCCATGGTTGACGGGTGCAATGGCAGGGCTCGCAACCGGTGGACTGGCGGCTGCGATCTATTCGGTCTATTGCGACAAGGACATGGTGCTGTTCGTTCTGCCCGCCTATGGCATGGCGATCGCAAGTGTCACGCTCGCAGGGGCGCTGATCGGAGCGCGGGTGCTGAAGTGGTAGCTTGGGCCGAGGCGGCCAAAGCACGGCTCGTCCTATCAGAACTGTCGGTAAGCTGATCGCTACTTCATATGGATGGCCGCTCACAGAAAATGCTGCAGCGGCAACGCCGCGCTCTTGCGGTCGGCTGTCCGCGCGTCACGTCGAAAGCCAAATTTGCGGGGGGTCTCGATCCTGTCCTATGACATTGATGACGCTGCACGGACGTCCTGTTATTTTCCGTGGCTCCCCTCAGGCCTGTGTCAAACAGCAGATGCCCGAAGCAGTGACGTCGTAGGGCGGCGGAAAACCACTTGGAAAATGCCCGGACCCGGTTCAGATCAACCGAACGACATCTTGTGCCGCGGTGTCGAAAACGGATCTGCGCCGCTGATCCGTTTAGTATCGCTCAGGGCGCCATCAAGCGCGCGTATCCCAGATGCATCGGGCCAAAATCAACGTCCGGAAAAGTTTAATCGTAAATTAGGACAACGCGTTCTTTTCAGCCCCAAGACCCGCGCGGGTGAACCGGTTGCGTCCCGCAAGTCAGTAGCGATTGTGCTGCCACATCGCTCCATTCGGAGCCTGCACGTCGCCCCGAGATAAGTTTGCCGAAGACGCCTTGGGCCGTCAGCATCAGAAATGCCCCACAGAGCCCGCGTGTTGCCCTAAGTCCGCGACAGAATTCGAGCATATCTTGGCACGAATACAGACCTACTCCCGCGCGGGGGGCGCATTCAAGCGCAGACGCCAGCGGGATCGCGTCAGCGCAGAACGTCGCTTATCGACCGCAGCGCAGGTCTTGCGCCCACGCTGCGGTCCTTGTTCATGTCGCGCGTCAATGCCCGAGGATCTGGCTCAGGAAGAGCTTCGTGCGCTCCGATTGCGGGTTGTTGAAAAACGCGCGCGGTTCATTCTGTTCGACGATCTGCCCCTGATCCATGAAGATCACACGGTTGGCCACAGCCTGCGCGAAGCCCATTTCATGGGTCACGCACAGCATGGTCATGCCTTCCTCGGCCAGCGCGATCATCGTGTCGAGCACTTCCTTGATCATCTCGGGATCGAGCGCCGAGGTCGGTTCGTCAAACAGCATGATGCGCGGCTTCATGCAGAGCGAGCGCGCGATCGCCACGCGCTGCTGCTGCCCCCCCGACAGTTGTCCGGGATATTTGTGGGCCTGTTCGGGGATTTTCACCTTCTGCAGGAAGTGCATGGCGATTTCCTCGGCCTCGCGCTTCGGTGTCTTGCGCACCCAGATCGGTGCAAGGGTGCAGTTTTCCAGGATCGTCAGATGGGGGAACAGATTGAAATGCTGAAAGACCATGCCAACCTCGGAGCGGACCTTGTCGATATTCTTCAGGTCTCCGGTCAGTTCGGTGCCGTCCACAATGATCTGGCCGGCCTGATGTTCTTCCAGCCGGTTTATGCAGCGGATCAACGTGGATTTGCCAGAGCCCGACGGGCCGCAAATCACGATCCGCTCGCCGCGCTTCACTGTCATGTTGATGTCGCGCAGAACGTGGAAACTGCCGTACCATTTGTTCATGTTGGCGATCTGAATCGCGACCTCATCAGTCACTTTCATCTGGGAGGTGTCGATTTCGCGATCCACCGGAATTTCAACAACGGGTTTTGTCATTGTCTTGCCCTTTGACTAGCGGTGATCGGTTTTCAGCTTCTGTTCAAGATACATCGAATAGCGCGACATGCCGAAGCAGAAGATGAAGAACAATGCACCGATGAAAATGAAGAGTTCCCAGTAAATGCCGTTCCAGTTGGTATCGGCGCGAATGGCGTTGGCCAGAGCCAGAGGTTCCAGGATGGCTATGAACACCAGCAGGGTCGTGTCCTTGAACAACCCGATGAAGGTGTTCACGATGCCGGGTATGGAAATTTTCAGCGCCTGCGGCATGATGATCAGCCGTTGTGCTTTCCAGTAATCCAGCCCCAGCGCGTCGGCGGCTTCATATTGGCCCTTCGGAAGCGCCGCCAGCCCGCCCCGGATGACTTCGGCCATGTAAGCTGATGCAAAGAGTGTCACCATGATGATCACGCGCAGGATCAGATCGAATGTGGTTCCCGGCGGCAGGAAGTAGTTCAGCAGAAGCGAGGCCGAAAACAACAAGGTGATCAGCGGAACGCCACGGATGAATTCGATGAAGACCACGCAGATGGTTTTCAGAAACAGCATGTCTGACTGACGCCCCAGCGCCAGAATGATGCCCACCGGCAGCGACAATGCGATTGCAGTGACGCCGACAATCAGCGCGATCAGGAAGCCACCGATCCGATCCGATCGCACGAAATCCAGCCCCAGCGGTATGGCTGCGCTCATCGCAGCATCAAACGGGCCTGCGGCAAGGAACCACCACGCAAACGGGGCCATGATCGCTCCGAAGATCGCCACCAGACCGTTGAGGTTGCGCAAGATGACATAAGCCGCGACCCCAGCCACGAAGCCAAGCAGCACGCTGACCGGAAACCATGCCGAACCGCCCCAGATCAGGTGGTAGCCGATGAAAGGATAGAGGGCCGAGAAGATCAGCATCTTGCGGGGCAGGCCAGTGAACAGCACGGGCGCGATCGCGACGAACAGCAGCACAAGCGCCAGCACGGGACGCCAGTAAAACTGCGGCGGGTAAAACCCGAAAAGCAACTGATGCCAGCGGTCCCTGATCACCGCAAAACAGGCCCCGGTCGCACCATCAAGGATTGCACGGCATTCCGCCAGCGATCCGGCGTTCCAGACGGCGTTCAAAAGCCACGGCGCGATGGCCTTGACTGCCAGGAAGATTGCCAGCAGGGACACAACGGTCAGCACCGAGTTCAGCCATCCCGAGAACAGATTGCTGCGCAGCCATCTGATTGCGCCGCTTTCAGCCAGAGGCGGGCTTTGCTGCGCAATCATCGTGTCGCGGACATAAGCGACGGTGTGCGCTTCGACATTGCTCATTCTAGCGCTCCTTCAGCTTGACGCGGGAATTGTAGACATTCATCAACCCCGAGATGGTCAGGCTGATGACCAGATAGACCGCCATCAACAAGAGCATGCCTTCCAGCTCGCGCCCGGTCTGGTTGATGGTGATCCCGCCCAGGGTCGAACGCAGGTCCATATAGCCTACAGCCAGGCCCAGCGAAGTATTCTTGGTCAGGTTCAGATATTGCGAGATCAGCGGTGGCACGATCACACGCATGGCTTGCGGCAGGATGACGAGCCGCATCGTCTTGCCGGGTTGGAGGCCCAGTGCAAACGCCGCCTCGGTTTGGCCTTTCGACACAGCGAGGATGCCGCCGCGCACGATCTCGGCGATGAAGGCGCCTGTATACAGGCTCAGCCCGAGCCACATGGCCAGGAAGGAGTTGCGCAGATGCAGGCCGCCGGTGAAGTTGAAACCGCGCAGCTCTGGGTAGTCGAGATAGGCCCCAAGCGCGACCAGGATGACGCCCACTGGCAAAAGCAGAAGCAGGATCGACTTCCACCATGTTTTCGGGCGTATGCCGGTTTCACTCTGAAGGCGGTTCGCATGCGCGATCAGCTGCTTGTTTGCGAAAATCCCGGCGATGATCACAGCCAGGATCAAGATCCAGTTCAGAGATGGTGCGAAAGGGCCAATGGGCAGGACGCCCAGCTCGGTCTGAAACTGGATCGACGGGATATAGATACCGCGATTGGTGACCGCGATGGCGTCGAAGATCATGCTTGAGGACGCATTATCACCACGAAAGGCAGAGGGCGCCGGCATGCTCTCAGCCATCACCGCGCCGAAAATGAGGATCCAGATCAGCGTCGGAATGTTGCGGAAAATCTCGACATAGAAAGTGACCAGCCGCGACACGAGCCAGTTTTTCGACAACCGCAACACACCGGCGATGACACCTATGACGGTCGCTAATGCGCATCCCAAGATCGCGAGAATGATTGTGTTCAGGAAGCCCACAAGTGCCGCGCGACCATGCGTCATGGTGCTGTCATATTCTATGGGGCGCTGGTTGATGTCGTATCCTGCGGATTGCCACAGGAAGTTGAAACTGAAGGTGCGCCCCAAAAGACGCAGGTTGTTCACGACGTTGTCGATCAACCAGGCCGCGCCCAGCATCAGGAGAAAAAGCGCAAATATCTGGATCGTGATGGATCGGTAGCGCTGATCATAGAGCAGCATGCTGGGATGGAAGGCTGGCTTCTGGGGGGCCGCGGTAGCCACACGCTGATCATTTGTGATGGACATGATATACCCCGTTGGCTGGCCCAGACGGGTTCTGGGCCACATGCTGTGTAAGCGATGTCGAGAGAAGAGGAGATGCGCATCCACCAGGGGGATGCGCATCCGTCATTTTCAGCGGAACGGTGGTGCGTAGAGCAGTCCGCCCTGCGTCCATTGTGCATTGAGTCCGCGCGCCAGACCGATCGGGGTCTGATCGCCGATCGTCGCGGCGAACAGCTCGCCATAATTGCCGACAGCGGCGATGGCCCGGGCAGCCCAATCATCATCGAGACCCAACATCGCGCCGAAACCGCCATCCGTGCCGAGGATCCGCCCGACCTCCGGGTTGTTGGAACCGGTCTTCAGTTCTTCGACATTGGCAGAGGTGATGCCCAATTCTTCCGCCGCGATGAGCGCGAACAGCGTCCACTGGACAATGTCTGCCCAATTGTCGTCGCCATGGCGCACAACTGGGCCAAGCGGTTCTTTCGAGACGACTTCCGGCAAGATCAGATGCGCATCAGGTTCCGCAAAGGCGGCGCGGCTGGATGCCAGTGCCGAGACATCGGTGGTGTAGACGTCACATGCGCCTGCCAGGTACTGCTGCTGTGCTTCAGCGGCCGTGTCGACGGGAACAGGTTCGTAGCTCATCCCGTTGACACGGAAATAATCGGCCAGGTTGAGCTCGGTGGTTGTGCCAGTCTCGATGCAGACAGTTGCGCCGTCAAGTTCACGCGCCGAGCTGACGCCCAATTCCCGCGGCACCATGAAGCCCTGACCATCGTAGTAGTTTGTCCCCACGAATGTGAGGTTCAAATCCACATCACGCACGAAAGTCCAGGTCGTGTTACGGGCCAAAACGTCGACCTCGCCGGACGCGAGTGCGGAGAAACGTGTCTGGCTGGTGAGCGGCACGAAGCTGACTGCATTGGGATCGTTGAAGATCGCCGCAGCAAGGGCGCGGCAGAAGCCGACGTCAAATCCTTGCCAGACGCCATTTGCATCCGGCGCGCCGAACCCGGCCTGACCTGTGTTGGAACCACAGACCAACTCACCGCGAGCCATGACCTGTTCAAGGGTACTTTGTGCCTGAGCGATGCCCGCTACCAGCATGGATGCGGCAAAAGTGCCGAAGAGAACATTCTTTTTCATTCTGACCTCTCTGTTGCAGCCGCCTTTTGTGACGGTCTGACCCGGCGACCCGGGATTTATGATCGAACTTACAGGCCCGCGGGCCGTCGGCAATTGAGTGCCGATTGCGCGTGGTTGGTCAAGTAAAGAATTGACACAGACCTGCGGGAATTAAGGCAGCACGGTTTTACGCTGCAAATCAAGTCAATTTGTACGCTTCGAGGGATTGGTCAGTCTTGCAGCTCAATCGAGTGCTGGCAGCCGGGGGGGGCTGGCGTGGTCATGGATGAGCAGGGGCGCGTGCGCGCTTCAAGCTAGGGTTGCCACCCGTCGGAGCTTTCATCGTGGCGGCGCTGATCTTCGGTGACCCGGTCTGATCGGTCATTCTGAGGCTTCAAAGAAAAAGCGCATCATTTGCTCGCGCGCATTCGGACCTCGCGGATCGGTATAGGAACCGCCGGGCTCTCCGCCGGATCACGGCGCCTCAGGCGTCTCTTTGACCTACCCCCAATCCAGCACGACCTTGCCGGAATTGCCGCTGCGCATGATCTCGAAGCCTTGCGCGAAGTCATCGGCGGGCAGGCGGTGGGTGATGACGGGGCGAATGTTCAGCCCGTTTTCAAGCATCGCGATCATCTTGTACCAGGTCTCGAAGATTTCGCGGCCGTAAACGCCCTTGATCGTGATCGCCTTGAACACGATGCGCGACCAGTCCACCGGGCTTTTCCCCGGCGGGATGCCCAGAAGTGCAACGCGCCCGCCCATGACCAGATTTTCCACCATCTGATCCAGCGCGACCCGATTGCCGGACATTTCCAGCCCGACATCGAAGCCTTCGCGCATCTTGAGTTGCGATGTGACTTCGCGCAGGTCTTGGCTGGCCACATTCACCGGCACCACATCGGCCAGTTTCGCGGCCAGTTCCAGCCGCTTTGGGTTCACATCCGTGATCACGACATGACGCGCGCCCACATGGCGGGCAACTGCCGCCGCCATGATCCCGATGGGGCCGGCACCGGTGATCAGCACATCCTCGCCCACCAGATCGAAAGACAGCGCCGTATGTACCGCATTGCCCAGCGGATCAAGAATCGCGCCGATCTCGTCATCAATCGCATCGGAGAGCGGCACGACATTGAACGCAGGCAGGCGCAGATATTCGGCGAAAGCGCCCTGTTCATTGACGCCGATCCCGCGTGTCGCGGGGTCCAGATGGAACTTGCCTGCCCGGCTCTGGCGGCTGTCGCGGCCAATCAGATGCCCCTCGCCGGAGCAACGCTGGCCAAGCGCCAGCCCCGTCACATCGCGGCCCATCTCGACGATCTCGCCTGCGAATTCATGGCCGGTGATCAGCGGCACTGGCACAGTGCGCCGTGCCCAGTCGTCCCAGTTCCAGATATGGATATCGGTGCCGCAAATGCCCGTCTTGCGCACACGGATCAGCACATCATCGGGGCCGATCTCGGGCACGGGTACTGTGACGTGCCACAATCCGATCTCGGGACGGGATTTTTCAAGCGCCTTCATGTCAATACCCCCGTATCTTGGCCGGCCTGTGCAAAGGCTGCCAAAGCTTCGTCCAGATCTGCACGGGTCAGTGCGGCATTCATCTGAGTGCGGATGCGCGCCTGCCCCTTGGGCACTACCGGGAAGAAGAAGGGTGACACATAGACCCCCAGCTCGAACAGCCGCGCGGCCATCGCCTGCGCCTTGTGCGCATCATGGAGCATGACCGGAATGATCGGGTGCTCGCCCGGCAAGAGGTCGAACCCTGCCTGCGCCAGTCCCGCGCGCCAATAGGCCGCATTGTCGAAAAGCTGCGCGCGCAAGTCATCCGCCGCTTCGATCATGTCCAGCGCTACGATTGCGGCCGCGACGATTGCAGGCGGCAGCGCATTGGAAAACAGGTAGGGCCGTGCCCGCTGGCGCAACAGGTCGATCACTGGTCGCGGCCCGGCGATATAGCCGCCAAGCGCGCCGCCCAACGCTTTGCCCAGCGTGCCGGTCAGAATATCGGCCCGCACGTCGAAATGCGCAGGCGTCCCGCGCCCTTGCGGTCCGATGAACCCCGTGGCGTGGCAGTCATCGACCATCAGCAGCGCATCATAGCGGTCGGCAAGAGCGCGAATTTCGGGCAAGCGGGCATGATAGCCGTCCATGCTGAACACGCCATCAGTCGCGATCATGATATGGCGCGCGCCATCTTCCCGGGCGGCTTTCAACTGCGCTTCCAGATCAATCATATCGGAATTGACGTAGCGATAGCGCCGCGCCTTGCAAAGGCGGATGCCGTCGATGATGCTGGCATGGTTCAGCGCGTCCGAAATAACAGCATCCTCCGCGCCCAGAAGCGGCTCGAACAAGGCGCCATTGGCATCGAAACAGGCGGCAAAGAGGATGCTGTCCTGGGTTCCAAGAAACGACGCCAGCCGGGTTTCCAGCGCGCGGTGCAGATCCTGCGTGCCGCAGATGAAGCGGACAGAGGCCATGCCGTATCCGTGGTCTTGCATCGCCTTCGTCGCCGCTGCTACCAGCGCAGGATGATTGGCCAGCCCGAGGTAGTTATTGGCGCACAGATTGATCACTTCGCGCCCGCCCACCCTTACACGAGTCGCTTGCGGTGTGGTGATCAGCCGCTCGCGTTTGAACAGACCATCGCTCTCGATGTCACTGAGCGTCGCGCGGATGTGGTCCAGGAAAGCAGTTGTCATTCGGGATGTTCTTTCGTCGCGTGCATCAGCCGCAGTTGGCCAGCGGCTCCACCAGATCTGCTGTTCAGATGAGGGCCGGGTGACGGGCTGTCCGGGCGTTTCAGAATTACCGTATCGATGTCATGCTCCCTCGGACGCCACGTTCTTCACAGAACCGCCAATGTGCTGCGGTGGAGTCAAGTCTGATGACGGCGGGGACCACCTCGCTAAACATCTCGAAAATTAACATACCCTTTGGCTGCGGTCGATGCGTTTTGACGTGCCCACGGCTTTTGCAGGGGGTCTGGTTTCGCGAAATTCTGTGCGGGCGGGTCGCAAGAAGTCGGACGTGCACAGACTCCTGTCGATGTGACACTGGTGCTTGGGGCAATCTTGCGGCGGGAAAGCAGTCGTTGACAGGGCATTCGCCCGAACACGGCGGGATCGCGGAACGCAGCGCAAATTGCAGGACATTAATCTGTGACAAATCGGTTGCTTAGCAAGGAAGCTATGATAGCATCCGCTACATGGTGGTAATTAATTGCCATTCAGGGAGGAGAGACACAATGGAAAAACCGGCTAATTCGCTGGTCGCGGTGGTATGTGCCGCGACACTTTTGGTGCTGGGGCCAACTGCGGCTTCTGCGGACGACTGCCCCAACCGTGGCGATCTGGATGAGATGTTCTGCGACGCTGACGGAGATCTGGTGGCCGATACACCCTCAGACCCTTCAGACTGGCGCGATCCGTCCACCTTGGTCTTCGCCTACACACCGGTCGAGGATCCGGCAGTTTATGCCAACATCTTCTCGGATTTCGTGGATTATCTGGCGGAATGCACAGAGCGCAATGTTGTGTATTTCAACGTGCAGTCGAATGCCGCGCAGATTGAGGCAATGCGTTCAGGACGGTTGCATATCGGTGGTTTCTCGACGGGTCCGACGGGCTTTGCCGTCAATCTCGCAGGCGCGGTGCCTTTCGCGGTGAAGGGCGATGCCGAAGATTGGCAAGGCTACAACCTGATCGTGATCGTGCGGGCTGACAGCGACATTCACAGCCTGACTGATCTGGCGGGCAAGCGGTTCGCGCACACATCGGCCTCGTCCAATTCCGGCAATCTGGCTCCGATGGCCCTGTTTCCAGAGGCCGGTCTGACCCCCGGCGAAGATTACGAGGTGCTCTTTTCGGGGGGGCATGACAACTCTGTCATGGGTGTGGATTCAGGTGACTATGACGGGGCAGCCGTCGCATCCGATGTTTTCGACCGGATGGCCCGGCGCGGGCAGGTCAACGAGGACGATTTCCGCATCGTTTACACGTCCGAACGCTTCCCGACCTCGTCTTTCGCTTATGACAGTCGCTTGGCGCCGGAGTTGCGCGACCGGATGCTGAGCTGCTTCATGGAGTATGAATATACCGAAGAGATGACGCGCGAATTTGGCGGTGCGGATCGGTTCTTCCCCGTAACCTATGCTGAACATTGGGCTGTGGTGCGCCGTGTCGCAGACGCATCCGGCGCGCCTTTCAACCGGACGACCTGGGAAAGCCAGTGAGCGTGGCGGAAGATCACCTTGCCCGGAGCGCGTCGCGCGCTCCGGGTCACGCGGCAGCGGGTGGAAATGTCCTGTCGCTGCGCAACCTGACGAAGGCTTATGAACGCGGAAAGCCGGTGCTGCGCGAGATTTCCCTCGATTTCCCTGCGCGAGGTGTCGTGGCGATCATCGGCCCTTCGGGCACCGGCAAATCGACCCTGATCCGTTGCATCAATCGTCTGGTAGAGCCGACTTCGGGCGCGGTTCTGTTGGGAGGGACAGATCTGACAAAGCTGCGCGGCGCCCGATTGCGCGCTGCGCGCCGCGAAATCGGAATGGTGTTTCAGGAATACAATCTGGTCGAGCGCCTGAGTGTGATGGAAAACCTGCTCTGCGGGCGGTTGGGCTATGTGTCGCTGTGGCGGGTCTGGACGCGGCGTTATCCTGACGAGGATATTGCGCGGGCTTTCGAGCTTCTGGAGCGTATCGGGCTTGCGGATTTTGCGGTGCGTCGTGCCGATGCGCTTTCGGGCGGGCAGCGCCAGCGGGTCGGCATTGCCCGCGCGGTCATGCAGTCACCGCGCCTGTTGCTGGCGGATGAACCAACCAGTTCGCTCGATCCGCGCACGTCGGTCGAGATCATGGAGCTGATGCGCGACATGGCCGCAGAGCGGGATATTCCCGTGATCATCAATATTCACGACGTTGCCCTTGCGCGGCGGTTTGCCAGCCGGATTGTCGGGATGTCGGGCGGGTCTGTTGTTTATGACGGTGCCCCGGAAGGGCTGAATGACGATCATCTGACGCAGATCTACGGGCGCAGAGAAACAGGTGGCTGGATCGAATGAGCACCCCGCCTTCTGACATTGACCAGTTGCGCGCCCGCGCTTTTGCGCCTGACTGGCGTTTGCGGGCAGTCTGGCTGGGTTTCGCGGTCTATGTGCTCTATGCGGCAGGCCAGCTGAATTTCACATGGGAGCGCTTCGTCGTCGGTATTGACCGCGGCGCAACCTTTTTGGGGCGCATGTTCCCGCCTGAATTCGTGCGTTGGCAATTGCTGGTCGAGGGGCTGCTGGAAAGCCTGCAGATCGCGATCATCGCCTCTGCCATCGGAATTCTGCTGTCGTTGCCTATCGGTCTGCTTGCAGCGCGCAATCTGATGCCAAGTGCAGTGACTGTACCGGCCCGCGCAGTGATTGCCTTGGCGCGATCATTTCACCCGATCATCGTGGCGATCATTTTCGTCAAGGCGATTGGTTTCGGGCCTCTTGCCGGGATTTGCGCCCTGATCTTTGCATCCATCGGTTTTGTCGCGAAGCTATTTGCAGAGGCCATCGAGGAGATTTCGCTCAAGCAGGTCGAAGCTATCCGGGCGACCGGGGCGACGTTCATGGGGGTCGTGATCATGGGCGTGTTGCCGCAAGTCTTGTCGCGCTTCATCGGCTTTGCGACCTATCAACTGGACAGCAATCTGCGCAACTCCACGATGGTCGGGATTGTCGGCGGTGGCGGAATTGGCGGCACGCTGTTTTCTGCCTTCCGCCGCTTCGACTATGATTTCGTCTGCGCGATCCTGATCGCGATCATCGCCATGATCATGGTTGGTGAGCTGATCGCCACATGGCTCAGAAAGACCTTTCAGTGACAGAAATTGCAACCATTCCGCCCACTGCTCCGATCTGGCGTCGCTTCAGCCCGTTGCAGCGGATGGCACGATTTGCCGTGTATCTGGCGGTCGTAATGGCGCTGGTCTGGTCGGTCCGCAATGTGCAGATCATCCCGGAGTTTCTGTATGACGCGCATAACCAGATGGCGGATCTGTTCACCCGGATGTGGCCGCCGGATTTGGCCTATTATCCGACAACCGTGCATGGCGCGCTGATCGAGACATTGCACATCGCAACCCTTGGCACGATCCTGTCCATCCTGATGGCCGTGCCCATCGGTTTGATGGCAGCCCGTAATATTGTTCCCTTCCGGTTGGTGAACGAGTTTGCAAAGCTGATCCTGATCGCCTCGCGCTCGGTCAATTCGCTGGTCTGGGCGCTGCTTTTCGTCGCGATCTTCGGGCCAGGGGCATTGGCAGGCACGATCGCGATTGCTTTTCGATCAATCGGATTTGTGGGCAAGCTGTTTTCGGAGGCCGTGGAAGAAGCCAATTCCGGGCCCATCGAAGCTCTGATAGCGGCAGGGGCAAGCTGGCCTGCCGTGTTGATCAAAGGCTATTGGCCGCAAGTACAGCCAGCGTTCTGGTCGATCGCGTTGTTTCGGTGGGATATCAATGTGCGCGAATCCGCAGTGCTGGGTCTGGTCGGTGCTGGCGGTATCGGGCTGGTGCTTGATACCGCGATGAATTTCTTTCAGTGGACGCGAGTCGCGACAGTGTTGCTTGCGATTTTTGCCGTTGTCATCATGGCTGAAATCGTCGTGACCCAAATTCGCAAACGATTGATCTGACGCATGACACGCTCGCCAATGGCGTCGGGATGGGGCGCGTCGGAAGCTGTGGCGCGCTATGAGGCGATACGCGAGGTGTTGCCACAAACGCGATTTCCGAACACCTCCAGAAAGATCCGTGACGTGTCCGAGGTCATTGAGCAATACGATGCTTTTGTTCTCGATGCGTTTGGTGTTCTGAATGTGGGGGACACTGCAATCCCTGAGGCCGTTGAGCGCGTGGCGCAGATGCGTCGCGCGGGACGGTCCGTCATCGTGCTGACGAATGGCGCGAGCTTCGCCAAGGCGAAAGCGCTGGCAAAATATCATCGGCTTGGCTTCGATTTCGCGCCTGAGGACGTTATTGCCAGTCGCGATATTGCCGCCGCCGCCCTTGGCAACTGGCCGCGGAATCATGTCTGGGCCGCGATCACTGCGCCCGAGGCCGGGTTCGAGGATATTCCCTTCGATTTGCGCCCCCTCGCTCGCGCGCCAGACTTGCTGCGGCATGCGGATGGGTTTGTGTTTCTCGGGTCCGAAGGCTGGACTGCGGACCGCCAGATGGCGCTTATTGCCGCCCTGCGCGACAATCCGCGTCCGGTGCTTGTGGCCAATCCGGATATCGTGGCCCCGCGCGAAACCGGCTTTTCGCTCGAACCCGGCCATTTCGTTCAGGACATCGCGCAGATGACAGGGACAAAACCGCTGTTTTTCGGCAAGCCGCACGCCAACGCCTTCGCGGCGGTCAAGGCGGTATTGCCGCGCGATATTGCCCCGGAGCGCATTGCGATGGTCGGGGACACCTTGCATACGGATGTTCTGGGCGGGCGCGCGGCGGGGTTTGGGACAGTCCTGATCGCCGGGCATGGCCTGTTTGCGGGTCAAGATCCGACCAGATATATCGCCAGTACCGGCATCGTGCCGGATGTGATTGCCGACACGACATGATCACACTGCGGCATATTTAGGGGGTGTTCGGGAGCGTGGTGTCCCGGCCTCCACCCCCATGCGCTCAGATCTCCTTCATCGCGTCCAGCGACTCTGGCAGAACCTGTCCGCCATCCACCACGATCGTCTGTCCGGTGACGTAATTCGCCTCGTCCGACGCGAAGAACAGCGCGGCATTGCCGATATCATCGACATTGCCCAGCCGCTTGAGCGGGATCGACTCGGCCATTTGGCGCAAATATTCATCGCCAAGACTCTCCAGCCCTTCGGTGATGATGTTGCCCGGCATCACCGCGTTCACCGTCACACCATAGCGCGACATTTCCATGGCCGCAGTGCGCATGAAACCAAGTTGACCGGCCTTGGATGCCGCATAATGGGTCCAGCCCGGATAGCCCGTGATTGGCCCCGTAATCGACGAGGTGATGATGATGCGCCCGCCGCCGCGCCGTTCAAACGCCGGGATCGACGCCTTGACGCATAGAAAACAGCTCTTCAGGTTGGTGCCGAGGACGAAATCCCAATCCTCCGGGTCCATGTCCACCATCTTCGTCTGCGGAAAGATGCCAGCATTCGCACATAGCACGTCCAGCCCGCCATGATCGGCCTCGGCCCGTGCGATCAGGGCTTGCACGCTGTCCCAGTCGGTCACGTCGCAGACCTGCCCTGCGACATCGCCTCCGGCAGCTTTCAGCTCGGCCACTGTGGCCTCCAGATCCGCAGCGCCCCGCGCCGCCAGCAGCACCTTTGCCCCGCGCTGCGCGAAGACCCGCGCGATGCCCTTGCCGATACCTTTCGATGCGCCGGTCACCACGACCGAGCGTCCTGCGATGGATGTAAGCATTGTCTCCTCCGTTTCTTCCCGTTTCAACCTGCGCCGGCACGCCGCCGCGCCCGCACCCACACGATCACCAGCCCCAGCACCACCAACGCCGCCGAAAAGGCCACGCTGAGCATCCCCACCGTGGGCACCAGCGGCGTGTATCCTGACACCATCCGCGCATAGAGCCATTTCGGCAGCGTCGCATCAACGCCCAGCGTGAACAGCGACAGCGGAAAATTACCCCAACTGAGCAGAAAGGCGAACAATCCGGCCGTCACCATCCCGGGTGCCAAGAGCGGGATCGTCACCTCGCGCAGGGTTTGCAATGTGGAACAGCCCATGTCGCGCGCAGCCTCTTCCAGCGCAGGGTCATAGGAATAGGCGCGGATCGCGATGATCAGGGTCGTCACAGGCGAGATCCACACCAGATGGGCCACGACGCCGGTCTTCCATGACGGTGTGACCCCCAGTGCGTTGAACCACATAAGGAGCGCCAGACCCAGCACCGCCTGCGGAAAGAAGATCGGCAGCAGCGCCAGTTTCTGAAACAGGTGCCGCCCCTTCCAGTCATAGCGCGCGAAGGCCAGCGCGCCGAAGAAGCCGATGACGACGGACAGCACTGTGACCAACACCGCGACCTTGAAGGACGTGATGACCAGTTCGCGCACAGTGTCGCTGGCGAGCGCCTGCCCGTACCAGTCGAAACTGTAACGCCGGATCGGAAAGCTCAGATACCGCCCGCGCGACACTGACGCAAAGCCGACCGCCACCAGCGGCAGATAAAGGATGATCAGGATCAGCGCGCCATAAAGACCCAGCGCCATGCGTGCGCCGCGCGTCGGACCGGTGAGCGAGCCCACCATCAGCGCCGCCCCATGATGCGGTCAAGATCGATCCGCCCCAGCGCGATCACAACCAGCCCGCCCAGCACCGCGATCAGTGACACCGCCAGCGCCGAGCCGAGCGGCCAGTTCTGCGCATAGGTGAAGGCCGCCTCCACATCATCGCCAATGGTGATGACCGACCGGCCGCCCAGAAGTTTCCCTTCGGCGATCGCACCTGCCGAGAGCACGAAGCACAGAAGCGATCCCACCATGATCCCCGGCGCCGCCAGTGGCAGGTCGATTTCGCGCAAGACCGTCCAGCGTGACGCCCCCAGATCGAATGCCGCCTGCCGCGCGTCTTCGGGGATCATCGCGGCACCCTGCGCCATGGGAAAGAGCATGAAGGGGAAGTAGACATAGATCAGCCCGAAGACGATGGCACCGGGATTATAGACCAGCCCGCCAGTGCCCCAGCCGAACCAATGCTGCAGATAGCCGTCCAGCAGCCCGCCCTTCATCAGCACCAGAACCCAGCCGAACAGGCGGATGTTTTCCGACACGAACAGGCTGAGAACCACGGCGATGGTGATGACCAGTGTGAACGTCTTCCAAAGCTTGGCCATGGCAAAGGCCAGCGGCCAGCAGAGCAGCATCAGGATCACGGTGGCGATCAGCGCCATGCCCAGAGATCGCAGCAGGGACCGCCAGTAGCCTTGTTCGATCATCGCGGCATAGGCCGAGAAATCAGGTCTGTGGCCCAGATCGAACACCCGTTCCGGCATTGCTGAAAACGCCATCACAATCGCCAGCGGAGCCGCGAAGCCAAGCGCCAGAACCAGCGCCAGTGGCGCGGCGGCCAAAACTCCGAAGCGGCCCTCGCCCATGTCCTAACGCTCCTCGATCAGATGGGCCTGGGCGAGCGACCAGCCCAACCGCATCGGTGCACCCACCGACAGCGCGCTGCGCGCTTCGCGCAGGGTTTCGACGGTGACGAAGTGCCCGTCCCCCAGATTAAAGCGCCGCTGCACTCGTGATCCCAGAACATATTCGTCGATGAACCGACCTGTCACAGTGATCTCGGCATCTTCGTCCGGGTCCAGCAGGGTTATGCTTTCGGGGCGGATCATCATCGTGATGCGGCTGCCAGTGCGCAGGTTGATCCGCGACGTGATGCCGGGGGCCATCATCAGAGGTCCGGTCTGCATCCCTTCCGGGGTCAGCGCCAGGTCGAACAGGTTCACCTCGCCCATGAATTCCGCCACGAAGCGGCTGATGGGCCGTGCATAGATGTCGTCTGGCGTGCCGATTTGTTCAAACCGCCCTGCGCGCATGATCGCGATGCGGTCCGACATCACCATGGCTTCTTCCAGCGAATGGGTGATGTAGACGAATGTTTTCCCGGTGCGCGCGTGCAGATCCTTGAGTTCCTTTTCCAGCGTCTTGCGCAGCCGGTAGTCTAGCGCCGAAAGTGGCTCGTCGAAGAACAGGATTTCGGGGTCGAAGGCGAGGGCACGCGCCAGCGCCACCCGCTGTCGTTCCCCGCCAGAACAATCCTGAATCCGCTTGTCCACATAGCTGCGCGGCAGCTGGAGCAGGTCGAGAAGCTCCAGCGCCCGCTCGCGGCGATCGGTCAGGGACACGCCGCGGATCTTGAGCGGGAAGCCGATATTCTCGCCCACTGACCGATGCGGGAACAGCGCTAGCGACTGGAACACCATGCAGGTCGGGCGCTTGTTGGCGGGCAGCTTTTCGATGCGTTGCCCGCGCAGATAGATCGCCCCGTCGGTCGGGGACTCCAGCCCGGCCAGAAGACGGATGAGCGTGGTTTTGCCACTGCCCGACGGGCCGACAATCGTGAGAAACTCGCCTTCGCGGGCTTTCAGATCTATGGCATGCAGCGCCGTGAAATCGCCGAATGTCTTTGTCAGACCGGCGATTTCCAGGATCGGCTGCGCCTGCACAGGGGCCGCCGATACATCATCGGCAAGGGTTTCGTGCTCAGCCACGCCGCGCCGCAAGATAAATCGCTGTCAATTCCGCCTCGTCCGCGACAACGCCGAATTCGACCGAGCGCGACATTTCCGCGTCGAGACTGTCCCATTGGATCGCATCCAGTTCGTCGGCCGAAAACTTGGCAAATACTTCCGGGTCGGCCATCTGTGTGACCGGGTTATAGGTGCCTTCCGAAAACGCGACCACCTTTGAAATATCGGGCTGCTGCACGAAGGCGAGAAACTCCTCGGCCAGGGTCGAAGGGTCGGGATTGTTCACCGCCGAGGTCAGCTCGACCCAGACCACCCCGCCCTTGCCATCGACAGGCCCGGAATTTGGTGTGATCGCCCGCACATTGGAAAACCCGTCATAGCGTGCGGGGCTGGCGGTATAGGTTCCGCCGGTGAAATAGGCGTCGATCTCACCGTTGATCATGGCGGTGTTCATCGCCACCAGATCGTCGGTCAAGAGCCGCGCATTGCCGAGGATGGTTTCCGTCGTGGTCCGGAACCGCGCCTTGTCGTCCTCGCTCAGGGGCACGAACGGGTTCAGGTCCGCTGCGAGACACAGGTGGATGACGTTCCAGTTGTCATAGCTCAATACACCATAGCGTCCCGCCATCGCAGGATCGAGGAACAGCTTCCAACCCTGATCCTCGGCCATCTCGCGGCTGATCACATCGGTGTTGACCACGAAGCTGAACGGACCATACCGCTGCGGCATCCCGATCAGTTCGCCATCCTCAGCGAAGGACAGCGGATAGTCCGAAAACTCGCCCATCTTTTCGAAGAAGGGCAGGAAGCGCTCCTTGCTCAGCGGTTTGATCAGGCCCGCAGGATAGAGTTGCTGGCGTGCGAAGGGCTGGTTGAGGTTTATGAGATCCCACACATTCACTTCGCCTGCGCGCAGCCGGTTGACCATGTCAGGGTCGGATGTGCCGCTTTCGGCGCGGATGGTAGCGCCCGGATGCTGGCGACGAAACGGCCCGAGCACGTCGTCGCTGTTATATCCTTCCCAGCACAGGATGTTCATGCGGTCGGCCCGTTGCGCCAATGCGGCGCTGAAGGGCATTGATGTGAGCGCCGCACCGGCCAACGCTCCAGAGGTGAAAGCTCTACGGTTCAGTCGCATCCTGATGATCCCTCTTTGGCAATCGCAAGGTTTCTTAAACATCATATTGCTTTCGGACATGCAGGTCGCGCAAGGAAAAACTTGTGAGTCCCACATTTTTCGACTAACTTGCAAAATAAAAGAGCAGGGCAGGCCCGCTCCGTCGGGCGCTGTCTTGCGGCGCGGGATTTGCTGGGTTGTTGTCGGGACTGTATGATGTCGGGACTTTATGAAGACGCATTCCTCACGGTGCTGCAGCAGGGGGTTGAAAGTGTTGCGGGCCATTGGGGTTTGTCGCGCGACACTCGCGTGTCTCTGCTGACCGTTTCCGAAAACGCTACCTTCCGGGCCGATGATCCGCAGCTTGCTGATCCCATGATCCTTCGGGTGCACCGCCCTGCCTATCATACCCCCGCCGAGATCGAGTCCGAAATTGCCTGGATCGAGGCCCTGCGTGCCGAAGGGGTCGTTGCAACGCCTGCCCCGATTGCCACCGCCACTGGCGCGCGGATGGCCGCGTTTCGCCACGGCGACGACACTCGCCATGTCGCAGCTTTCGCCTTCATGTCCGGGGCAGAGCCCGACCCGGGCTCCGGGCTGGTCGAAGGCTTCGGACTGCTGGGGGAAATCAGCGCACGGCTGCACGGCCATGCCCGCGGCTGGACGCCGCCGCCGGGCTTCACCCGCAAGACATGGGATTTCGCCCGGACCATCGGCGATGCGCCGCATTGGGGGTCCTGGCGCGACAGTCTGGGTCTCGACGCGCAGGGGGCTGCGTTGCTGGAGCGCTGCGCGGCCGATTTGCAGGCCAAGACCGCAGCTTACGGCATTGCGCCGGACCGGTTCGGGCTGATCCACGCGGACCTGCGGCTTGCAAACCTGTTGGTCGATGGCAACCGGCTGGGTGTGATCGACTTCGACGATTGCGGCTTCGGCTGGTTCGTCTATGATTTTGCGGCCGCAGTCAGCTTTCTGGAAACTGAATCCTTCATCCCGGACCTCGCTGACGCCTGGGTGGCGGGCTACCGGCGCGTGGCCCCGCTTGCTGATGTGGATGTGGCGATGATCCCGGCCTTCGTCATGCTGCGGCGCATGATGTTGACAGCCTGGATTGCCAGCCATGCCGAAACCCCCACTGCACAAGAAGCAGGGCTGGACGCCTACACCCGCGGCACGCTCGATCTGGCAGAACGCTGGCTGTCAATTCATGGCATGTCTGCCGGGCAAAGGCATCACCAATGACCGCGCGCACCCGGCCCATTCTGGACATGAACGCCTTTGAGGGCGACGCGGGTGACGACGCCTTGCTGGCGCGTCGGCTCGCCAATTTCGGTGCAGCCTCGGTCTTGTTTTATGACCAGCCCATTGAAATGGTGCGGGGGCGCGGCGCGTGGATGGAAGCCGCCGATGGCACAAGCTATCTCGATTTCTACAACAATGTCATGTCCGTCGGACATTGCCATCCGCAAGTGGTGGCCGCGATTGCGGCGCAGGCAGCAGAGCTGGCGATCAACAGCCGCTATCTGCACCCCAAGGTGGAAACCTATCTCGAACGGCTCAAGGCTACGTTGCCAGACGGGCTGGCCAACGCGGTCCTGTGTTGTTCGGGTAGCGAAGCCAATGATCTGGCGATGCGGATCGCAATGAAGGCGACCGGCGCGCGCGGATTTATCGTGACCGAAGCCGCCTATCACGGCAACACGCTGGCGGTGACAGAGATTTCCCCTGCGTCCTGGAAGCGTGGCGGACGCCCCGACCATGTACGCCTTGTCGCGGCCCCGACAGTGGCGGCCTACGGCCCTGATCCGGCGGCAGGGTTTGCAGCGGCAGTAGCGGCAGCAGCTGCGGATCTGGAGGCATCGGGTTTTGGGCTGGCCGCGTTCATCTGCGACTCGATCCTGTCCAGCGACGGGGTCTATGCAGACCCGGCCGGTTTTCTGGCGAGTGCCGCAGACGCTGCGCGCGCGGCGGGCGGGCTTTACATCGCTGACGAGGTGCAACCGGGGTTTGGCCGCACTGGTGCCGGGATGTGGGGCTTTGCGCGCCATGGTGTGGTGCCGGATATCGTCACCATGGGCAAACCCATGGGTGACGGCTACCCTATGGCAGGTATGGTGACACGGCCCGACCTGCTCGCGCGGTTTTGCGACGACACAGGCTATTTCAACACGTTCGGGGCCAACCCGGTCGCGGCGGCTGCGGGGCTGGCGGTGCTCGACGCGATCCGCGAGGAAGGCATGATCGCGAATGCCGCGACGAGCGGCGAGGGCCTGTTGGCAGCGCTTCGCGAAATCGCGGCCAAGGATGAGCGCATTGCTGAAGTGCGGGGCGCGGGCCTGTTCATCGGTATCGAAATGAACGGCCCTGACGCCGGCATGACCGTGCGACGCATGACCGAAGCCCTGCGCGCCCGGCGCGTGCTGATCGGGGCCGCGGGGCGGTTCGGCGAGACGCTCAAGATACGCCCCCCCCTGTCGCTTGCGGCAGACGAGGCGGATTTTTTCCTCGATGGTTTTCGTGCCGCGCTCGACACACTGCCGGTCAGCTTGCCACCACGCGCACAGAAGCGGTTGCCAGCGCGCGCGCGAGCAGCCCCGAAGGTGCCCGGTCGGTAACCAGGACGTCGATCCCGGGCCACTGGGCATAGCGGGCCGGGAACAGCGCGTCGTGCTTGGAATGATCGGCCACGACCATGCGCTGGCGCGCCCGCCGCCCCATTGCGGCATAGACCTCGGCCATGTCCATCAGCGCGTCGGACGGTCCTTCCATGGTCAGGCCGCTGGCCCCGAGGATCGCCCAATCGGCGTGCAGATCTTCCAGAAAGCGCAGGGTATGGGCGCCACGCAGCGCCCCTTCACCGGCATGGTAGTAGCCCGGCGTCAGCATGACCTCGATCCTGGGATTCAGCGCCAGAACCGAGGCCACGCCAAACGCATGGGTCACCACTGTGACGTCGGTCATTTCTGCGGCGATCCGGCGGGCAATATGGGTGGTTGTGGCGCCTGAGCCGATGAAAATCAGCTTCGCCTCTGACAGCAGAGATGTCGCGACATGGGCCATGCGCCGCCGTTCCTCCACGAACAGCCCTTGGCGTTCCTGAACGCCGGGTTCGTTGGTCGTGCTGCGCACCGCCCCGCCATAAGTGCGGCTAAGCGCACCTTCGGCGCAAAGCGCCTCGAAATCGCGGCGGATGGTTTCGGTGGAGACGCGCAGCAGAGCGGCCAGTTCCCCTACCCGCAGCGACGGCGCCTGTTCCAGCTCCGCTAGAATCCGGCGCCGCCGCTCTGCCCTAGGGATCCGCATCGCTGGTCGGCCCCTTTCCACCATGTCGGTTTGTCCGGCCCACGCTGGTTGGTTGCGTCACAACTGCACGCCCTTGGTCAGGGCGCCATCGATCACAAGGTTGGTGCCGCTGGTAAAGGATGACGCGGGGCTGGCAAGAAACACCACGCCGCGCGCGATTTCCTCAGGCGTTGCCATGCGGCCCATCGGGTTCAGCCCCAGCGCGGTCGCGAATAGCTCCGGGTTGCCGGTTTCGATCTGCTGCCAGATGCCGCCGTCGAAATAGGTGTTGCCCGGCGACACAGCGTTCGCGCGAATGCCCTTGGGAGCCAGCTTGTAGGCTAACCCTTGGGAATAATGTACCAGCGCTGCCTTGAACGCCCCGTAAGCAGGGCCGGTGAAATCGATCTCGCGTCCCGACACCGAACTGACGAGTGTGATCGACGCGGCCTTTGACGCTTCCAGCCACGGCATCGCGGCGTTCACAAGCCGCACGCAATGCATCATGTCTGTCTCGAACCCCGCCTGCCAGGCGGCTTCGTCGTCGCTGACCGCCAGCGCCGACACGTTTCCGATCACGAGATCAATGCCGCCCATTGCGTCGGCGCTCGCCTTTACCCATGCCTCCAGCGCGGCCTTGTCGGACACGTCCACCGCCGCCCCATGCGCGCCCAGTTCGGTGGCCACAGCCTTCACCTCGGCTTCAGTGCGGGCGCAGATTGCCACCTCCGCCCCCTCCGCCACAAGGATTTCGGCACAGCGCCGCCCGATCCCCTTGCTGCCGCCTGTCACCAGCGCTTTCAGCCCGTTCAATCCCAGATCCATGCCCTGCGCTCCTTTTGATTACTTAACATATTTCTTTGCGATGGACGCGCCGACCGAGTATTTCGGGTCGACCATATTTCCCAGCCGCACCTTGCCGCACATTGTCAAAAGCATGTAGGCGTCGGCTTCCGTCTGGCCAGTTTCCGCCGCCAGCCACCGCACCAGTTCGCGATAGGCGATGCGGGAAGCGTCTTCAAGCGGGCGGGCGGAACCGATGAACATCATCATGTCTTCGGTTTCGAGTTGCGGCCAGGCGTTCCCATGCCCTTTCACGAGGTCAATCTGCAACTCAACCGTTGCGGGTATCTCCAGCGCGACGCCACATAATTCGCCATCGCCCTGAATCGCGTGGCAATCCCCCAGGTAGAGATACCCACCCGGCGTGTTCACCGGCAGATAGATGATCGCACCGGGTGCCACATCGGGCATATCCATATTGCCGCCGTAGTAATCAGGCTGCAGTGACGAGATCGCCTCGATTTCCGGGGCCGTGCCGATCGTGCCGATGAAGGGCTCATAGGGCAGTGTTACGGTATCGGACCAATACACCCCGTCAGCATCCACCTTGATCTTGCGGACCTTTTCGGGCAACGGCGCGTTCAGCATGGCAGTATTCGCCGTGCCCACCAGCCCGCCAAATTCAGGGATCAGGCAGGTGGTGCCCACAGGCTGCGCTCCGCGCGGCGTGATCGACAGGATGCGCACCGCCAGCGCGTCGCCCTTTTCGGCGCCCTTCACATAGATCGGTCCGGTCTGTGGGTTCAGGAAGGGAAAGTTCAGAAGTTCCGACGGCTTGTCGCTTTCGCTGGTGATCTTACCCTCAAAAGCATCATGGGTTTCGACGGAGACCACGGCCCCCGGTTCGACTTCGAGCACCGGATCGGCATAAGGACCGTAGACATAGTGAAAGCGGCCCTGGTCGGCGATGGTGATCGTGTGGCGCGCGCCCGCCTTGCCCCCCGCGACACCTTTGCGCGCCATGATCGACGTGTTCAGCCAGCTCATTTCCGTGCTCCTTGAGGTTCGTGTCCATCTCCATCAAATCAAGTTTCCGCGGCCCCGGCAACACTCTCGTCGGCGCGCGCCATCCGGGTCCTTCGAAAGGACTACGCATAAGGCAAATCCAAACTGTCTCGGGGATATCGGACAGGTCCGAGGGCGATCTCAGGACCGACCGAACGGTGACTTGGGGTTCGACCACACAAAGGTCTTCAATGCCGCGATGTGTCCCTTTGGTCTGAAAACGGAGCGTGAGCTGTGGATAGTGGGCCAGGTTGGCATTGCGCAGGCCTGAACCTGCATCGGGCTGATGTCGCCCGGTTTCGACTGCTGTCTGCGCGCGTTTGACATCTGCCCGACACGGCGATCACCCGCGTCACCGTCGACAGTGCTTTTGACATGCGCCAAGGCCGGGACGCCATCGCCGCTGAGGGGCCGAAGCGCGCGGCGTTGGGCTTGGAGCAATGGCGCGACATCGCTCTTTGCTCAGGAACGTCACCGCTCTTGGCCCCCCCGTTACAGAGGCCGTGCGCTGTCCCTGTCCTGGATAAGGCGCTGCTCGGCCATCACGGAAGCGGATGCAGCTGCCCAGCCTGAAAGGAGCAGCCGCGCATCAGAAGCCCAGGGCCGCACCATCCGCGCGTGGATCTGCGCCCACTTCGATCAGGCCATCTGGCCAGTAGGCGACACCGCCTGCGTGGCCTGCCATATCGCTGTAGGGGGGGATCATTTCCACCTCATGCCCAGCCGATTTCAGTGAAGCCACCAAGGCAGGATCAAAGCGGTCTTCCAGCTTCAGGCTGGTCGTGGCATCGCCCCATGTCTTTCCTAGCAGCCAGCGCGGCGCAGAGATTGCCTGCTGCAGATCCTGCCCGAACATTGCATAGCGGCTGAATACGGCGGCCTGCGTCTGCGGCTGGCCCTCGCCGCCCATGGTGCCATAGGCCAGAACACGCCCGTCGCTCAGCTTTGCCAAAGCAGGGTTGAGCGTGTGGAACGGTCGCGCGAACGGGCGCAACTGGTTCGGGCCGGGGGTCAGGGAAAAGCCGGCACCACGGTTCTGGAAAAAGACCCCTGTCTTGTCGCAGACAAGCCCGGATCCGAATTCCCAGAACACCGACTGGATGAAGCTGACCACGCAGCCGTCGCTGTCTGCGATGCCCATCCACACTGTATCACCGGGTTTGGCCACTTCTGGCCATGGGCGCGCGTGATCACGGCTGATCTGCAGCGCAAGAGCATCCAGCGCCTCGGGGGCCAGCCAGTCCTGGGCGTTGGTCGCCATGTGATCCGGGTCGCCCAATTCAGAATTGCGGCGGATGAAGGCCAGCTTGGTCGCCTCGATCAGCCCGTGCAGATGGTCAAAGCCCTCGGCGTCGCGCACATTCAGACGGTCAAACAAACCAAGGATCATCAGGGACGCGATCCCTTGTGTGGGCGGGATCATGTTCCAGATCTGACCTGCGCGCACCGAAGTGGTCAGGGGCGTCGTGACCTCTGCCTGGAAATTCGCGAAATCGTCCCGCCGCAACGGACTGCCCGCATCTTCCAGAAAAGCCGCGTGGGTCTGGGCGATGTCGCCTTGATAAAACTCCGCCAGACCCTGCGCCGCCAAATGTGCAAGGGTCTGTGCCAGAGCGGGCTGGCGCAGCCGGTGGCCTGGGTTTGGTACCGCGCCGTCATGCAGGAAAGTTGACGCAAAACCACGCACATCTTTCAGGCCCGCCAGCTTTTCGCGTGTGGTGCGCGCCTGATTTTCGGTCACGGCGATGCCGTCTTGCGCCAAGGCAATGGCGGGGGCCAACAAATCGGACAAGGGTATTCTGTTGCCGCGCGGGCAATGCTGAAGGGCCGCGCGCCAGCTTGCGATCGCGCCCGGAACCGTCAGTGCCGCCAATGGTCCCCGTGCAGGCAAGGCATCGTGCACGTCCTGCGCCGCGTACCAATCGACTGAGGCCAGGCCCGCCGCCCGTCCTGCGCCCGATACGGCCACAGGGGCATGGCCGGGGCGATGGATGATCCAGAACCCGTCGCCGCCAATCCCGTTCATATGCGGATAAGCCACGGCAATCGCTGCGGCAGCCGCAACCATCGCCTCGACGGCGCTGCCGCCCGCGTTCAGGATATCCCGACCGGCTAGGGCTGCGGCGCGATGCGGGGCTGAAACCCCGCCGTTGAATCCGAAAGCAGAACTGAGCATGTCACCATCCTATTGCGCCAGGAAGCCATGTTGCCAGATCCGGGATGAGAAACACAAGGCCAAGAGCAACGAACTGTAGCCCGATAAACGGAATCGCCCCTTTGTAAATATCCATCGTGCTCACCCCGGCTGGTGCAACCCCTTTCAGAAAGAACAGTGACCATCCGAAAGGGGGTGTGAGGAAGCTGGTTTGCAGGTTCAGACAGATGAGAATGCCCAACCAGACCGGGTCCACCCCGGCCTGAATGAAGAACGGCAGAAAAAGCGGGAGCGCGATATAGGTGATCTCGATCCATTCCAGAAAGAAGCCGAGAATGAAGATCAGAAGCATCAGGAACAACAGCGCGCCCGTGACCCCGCCGGGCACCATATCGAACATCCGCGCGACCAGATGTTCCCCGCCAAGTCCGCGAAAGGCCAACCCGAAGACCTGTGCGCAGATCAGGATGAAGAACACCATGGCCGAGATCAGCAGCGTTGAGCGCGCCACCTGATAGAGCATGGACACTGTCAGCCGCCCCGATAGCGCCACGAACAAGAGCGCTCCAACAGCCCCCATGGACGCAGCCTCGGTCGGTGCTGCAATGCCGCCGATGATGCTGCCCAAGACGGCGACCACCAGCCCCACCGGCGGCCCGACGACAAACACCACCTTGCGCAGGAGCGCCCAGCGCGACAAGGCGCGGCGTTCGTCCACGGGGATAGGCGGCATGGAGCCCGGTTTCCACCATGCAAAGGCGAGGATCGCGACCATGTAGACCGCAGCCAATGTCAGGCCGGGAACCATGGCCGCGGCAAACATCGTGCCGACGGATTGTTGCAAAATGTCGGCCAACAGGATCAGGACCAGCGAGGGCGGGATGATCTGTCCCAGGGTTCCGCTCGCGCAGATCATGCCGGTCGCGACGGTCTTGGGATATCCGCGCCGCAAGAGTGTGGGCAATGTCAGCAGACCCAGCGTCACGATGGTCGCGCCCACGATCCCCGTGGCCGCGCCGAGGAGCACGCCCACAAAAATGATCGCCACCCCCATGCCGCCCGAAATATTGCCGAACAGATGACCCACGACGTCGATCAGCTCCTCGGCCAGTCGCGATTTTTCCAGCATCACCCCCATGAAGACGAAGAGAGGAATTGCCATCAGAGTGTAATTCGTCACCACACCGTAAATGCGCGAGGGCAAGAGGTTGAACAGCATCGGGCCAAAGCCTGCATAGCCGAAGACGAAGGCCGAAAACGCAAGTGCGATCCCGACGGGGATCCCGACGATCAGAAGCACGAAGAAGGCGGCGATCATGCCAATCGCCAACAGCTCATTGGGGCTCATGAGAAGTATACCTTGTTTGAGGTCTTGGTCGTTCAGGCGGGTTTGCGGGGCGGCAGATCGAAGCTGTGGCGCAAGACATGTGCCAGCCCCTGTATGGCCAGCAGCCCGAAGCCCAGCGGAATGAGCGCTTTCAGCGCAAAGCGATAGGGCAGGCCGCCAGGATTGGGTGAACCTTCGCCACGAGCGTAGGACATCTCGACCCAAGGCAAAGACAGCTTGACCAGAAGCACCCCGAGCGCGATCATCAACAGCCCGCCCAGAACCTCGATGATGCGCTGGAGCAGTGGCGAAAACCGCTCATAGAGCACATCCACCCGGACCTGTTCGCCCGACAGAAGCGCGTAGGACATGCCAAAAAGCGCAATGGGGGAAATCAGGTGCCATTGCAGTTCCTGTGCCCACACAGCCCCGGTGCGGAACAGGTAGCGGGCGAAAACATCGCCCGCGACCAGCAGCACCAGCGCCACGCAGACCCACGCGGCCAGCACCCCGAAGCTCCGGACAATTGCCTCCAGAAACTGCACGAACCGCGTGAGCGCAGGTTTCATCGGGGTCACATCTCCAGAATATCTTTGAACCACGACACTTCACTGATGCGCGCCCAGCCATCATGGTTTGCCTTGAAGGCGAAATAGCTGTCATGCACCTTGCGCGTGATCTCGGATGCGCTGGCCTCGGTTTCCAGTGTGTCGAGCGTGGCTTCGCGCAATGCCGAAATCACATCCGTCGGCAGTGGCGCAGCCGTGACGCCATGGTTCGTTACCAGATCAGTCAAAGCAGCCCCATTGACCGATTCTGACCACAGCAGGCTTTCAAGGCAAGCCGCTTGCGACGCCTGCCGTACCATCATCTGCAAATCATCGGGCAAGCTGTCCCACGCGGCTTTCGAGATCAGCAACTCGCCCGTGGTGGCCGGCTCGTGCCAGCCAGAGGTGTGGTAGAATTTCGCAGCCTGATGCAGCCCCAGCGCGCGGTCCTGATAGGGGCCGACGAATTCAGCCGCGTCAATCACACCCCGCTCCAGCGCCGGGAAAATCTCGCCGCCGGGAAGAAGGCGGGTGTCAACGCCCAAGCTCGCATAAACCCGACCGGCCAGGCCAGGGATACGCATCCGCAACCCGTTCAACTGGCTCAACGCCTCGATCGGTTCGCGGAACCAGCCGGTCATCTGCACACCGGTCGAGTTCATCGGGAAAGCGATCAGGCCGAAGGGCTCGTAGACTTCCTGCCAAAGCTCCAGACCGCCGCCATGAAACAGCCAGGCCATGTGCCCCATATAGGACATCCCGAATGGCACGGTTGTGAAATACTGCGCGGCAAAGACATTGCCAGACCAGAAATAGCTGTTCGAGGCATTCATCTCGACCACGCCTTGCTGGACAGCATCAAAGCCCTCAAAGGCGGGGATCAATTCACCTGCAGCGAAGTGCTGGATAGTCAGGCGACCACCCGACATGATGCGGATCTTCTCGATGATATCCGTGGGGCTGCCCGGGCCGACTGTGTAGAACGGTGCCGTCGGACCATAGCTGTTGGTCATGCGCCAGTTGAACGTGTCTTGCGCGCGAGCGATGCTCGGCGCGGTCAGCCCTACGCCAAGCGTTGTGACGGCAGATGCGGAAAGAAACTTGCGACGGTCCAAGGTGACTTCCTTTCATTTAATGAATTCGACACGGTCGCTGTCGAGGAGCACACTCAAGCCACAGATTTGCGCTTCGGCACTGTCTGACAGGCCGCAATGCCAGAGATCACAGTCAGTATGCGCGAAATTTAATCAAAGCTGACCGAGCTGCGTAAATAATGTGCGCTTCCGGAGGGGCTATCGGTCAATAGCGCCAGCATCGGAACTGCTGTGCTGCGCATCACGACGGGGGCGGGAAGAAAGCCACATGTCCCCATTGATCGTGGACCGCGTTGCCAGTCGCCGCCCGGGGTTGTCTTGCCAGCCCGCAAGTGCCGCCCGCTTAAAACGCGTCGTCGAAGCCCCTGCGCTGCGTAAAGGCTCTTTGCGCGCTTATCGTCGCTTGGGTGCCGGCAGGCCGCCACATCTCGCCCGTCTGAACCACGGAGGGCGGCACGGGTCCGATCCCGTCGAACTAGGCGCCCCGCTTGCCAGAGGCCGCGTCCCAGACTGACGCTGGGGCGATCTGACGCTTGCTAGCGTTACCGGCATGCCTGAGCGCTCAGCCGCCCTGTTGGCGGTAATCCGCGTCGCTCACTGGCTCCAGCCAATGAGTGCTCACGCCTTCCTCGGCCTCCTGCATCGCGACGTGGCGCATCATCGTGTCCGGGCCTGCGCCGTGCCAATGCACCTCGCCGGGCGGGATCCACACCCGATCGCCGGCGCGGATCGTCTGAACGGGGCCAGTTCTGCGCTGGACCAAGCCACTTCCCGAAAGGACGAGCAATGTCTGCCCCAAAGGATGGGCATGCCAATACGTCCGCGCACCGGGTGCGAACGTCACGATGAGCGCCATCAGGGCCTTTGTCTCGGCAGGGCTGCATATCGGTTCCTGCCAGACGGTGCCCGTGAAGTATTCAACCGGTGCCTGCCGTGATGGGATCGAATGGGCGGGACGTATCTCCATGGCGATCTCCTGTTGCTGGGGATTACGATAGACGATGCAGACAAAGGTTGCGATATCAGACTCCGCGCAAGTTGAAGCCCCGGCGCGGTGGTCAGAAGGATTGCCCGATCAGACACGGCGCAGCCGCCAGAATGTCAGCATCTGGGCGGATTAACGCTTCCCTCTGCACGATTTCCAGTTCAGCAATCAGTGGCGAGCGCTGCTTCGATTGACTGCCACAGAATGTCGACCGGTTCGATCCCGACTGACAAGCGGATGAAGCCTTCTGCCACAGCGTCGCCCCAGCGTGCGCGGCGTTCAGCGGCAGTGTGGACCCCGCCGAAGCTGGTGGCCTGCTCGATCAATGGACAGCGGGCGAGAAATCGTTCTGCCGTAGCGGCATCCGCCAGTTCAAAGCCGATCAGGAAGCCTCCATTGACCATTTGCCCGCCCACGGCCTTGTGAGACGGATCGCCCGGCAGCCCTGGATATCGCAGGCCGCGTATCTTGGGATGGCGTGCCAGCCGTCCCGCGATGACGTCTGCCGAGGCGCACATCCGGCTCAGGCGAAGCTCCAGCGTCTCCAGCCCACGGTGGACCAGATAAGCTTCAAACGGACCGGGGATCGATCCCGACTGCCGCCGCCAATCCGCGATCCTTGCCATCAAGTTCGTGTCCCGGCCCGCGACATGACCAAACAGGGCATCGGAGTGGCCGGATGGGGCCTTGGTGTCAGCGGCCACGACCAGATCGGCCCCAAGGTCGAGGGGGCGCTGAAGGAGCGGGGTCATCGTCGTATTGTCGACGATGACACGCGCGCCTGCCTCATGCGCGCGGGCCGTCATTGCGCCAATGTCGATGGTGTCGAGACCAGGGTTCGAAGGGGTTTCGATATAGATCACGTCAAACCCCGCGAAATCGGCGCCTTCCATCTCAAGGGTCGGGACGGGCTCCACATCCACCCCATAGACCTGCAACATGTCTCGCCCCAGCAACCGGGTCACATAGTAGCCATCTGACGGGATCATCACCCGCGCGCCAGCTTTGAGGCAGCACACAAGCGCTGCAGTGATCGCCGCCATCCCCGACGGGAAGGAAACAACTTCGGCGTCCTCGAGGATCGCCAGCTGAGCCTCGACTGCGTCCCATGTGGGCTGGCCTGCGCGACCGTAGGAATGCACGGCCCCCTGGGTCTGGGGCAGATGAAAGGTGGTCGCGACCGAGATAGGGGGCACCACGGGTTCACCCAATTCAAGGCTCGCTTTTCGGTGATGAAGCATGTGGGCGATGCGCGCGTCGGTCTCGGCCGTCATTTTGGTCCTGCGGATTATGTGTTGTAAAACCAGCGCCATCGCGTGCCGATGTCCTTGGCGAGCACGTGGGCGCTTGTGGACAAGTAGCGGCTTGCCCTGCCTCACTCAAGCCCTTGTTTGTGGCGCGCATGTCGCGCGAGCACGACGGGTGTCTGCAACATGAATGACTTGATCAATCTGACATAGTGGTGATCTTCTTGCCCGATGACCGAGTTTGCCCGGCGCGCAGCGTCGGGGCCCGGTTTTCGCAATCAGTCTGATGGGGTCCGAGCATGTCAGAACAATTGATTTTCGACAGCCGCTATTCATGGGCGCGTTTGGTCGTAACGCTGGCGATTGCGACCATCGGCAATGTCGGCATGTGGTCGGTGATCGTCATCATGCCGGCGGTACAGGCGGAATTCGGGGTGTCGCGCGCGGACTCGTCTTTGCCCTATATGTTGACAATGCTGGGATTTGGGTTGGGGAACCTGCTGATCGGCCGCGCCGTCGACCGTTTCGGGATTACCGCCGCCCTGATCGGTGCGAGCCTGCTGTCAGGACTAGGGTATATGGCCGCAGCTGCCAGCCCATCGATCCTGATATTATCCATCGTGCATTTCGTGATCGGTTTGGGGTCGGCCGCAAGCTTCGGACCGCTAATCGCCGATATCTCGCACTGGTTTCAGCGCAGGCGCGGTATTGCAGTGGCGGTGGCCGCCAGCGGCAATTACCTCTCAGGTGCCATCTGGCCGATGGTGCTGGCAGGGGTGCTTCTGGACAATGGGTGGCGCGCTGTATGTCTTGCACTCGCCGTGATCGTCATAGTGCTTGTTATCCCCTTGGCCCTTTTGCTGCGCCGCCGGGTGCCAGAGCTCAGCATGACAGCCGCCGCAGAGTTCTCGCTGGCGAACCGGGCAGCTTGCGGTTTGTCACCGCGCAGGCTCGCATGGCTGCTTGCCGCAGCGGGGCTTGGATGCTGCGTGGCCATGTCCATGCCGCAAGTGCATATCGTGGCACTCTGCGTCGATCGGGGGTTCGGCCCTGCCGTCGGTGCCGAGATGCTGTCACTTATGCTGCTGGGCGGCGTTGTTTCACGGCTGATATCGGGCTTGATCGCGGACAAGCTGGGCGGTGTTTTGACCTTGCTCATTGGCTCGGTGCTTCAGATGCTGGCGCTGTTTCTATATCTGCCGGCGGGTGGGCTGGTATCGCTTTATGTTGTCAGTCTGGTCTTCGGCTTGGCACAGGGCGGGATCGTTCCGGCTTACGCTCTGATCGTGCGGGAATACATGCCCGCGCGCGAAGCAGGTGAGCGGGTGGGTTTTGTGATCATGGCGACGATCCTCGGGATGGCACTGGGAGGTTGGATGTCGGGCTGGATCCACGACTTGACGGGATCCTATCAGCTGGCATTCCTGAACGGGATCGTCTGGAACGCGCTGAATGTTGCGATAATGCTATTCATTCTGACCCGCACCTTGCGCCCGCGCCGAAGCGTTATCGCGGCTGAGTGATGCAAATATAGACGCTGGCCAGTGAATTTCCCCACGCGCGCGCAAGGCGCAGCCCGCTAGTGCGCATTGGCCCGGCACAGGGGCGTGACGGAGCGTAGATCGCGGATCTTGCCTGCTGCGCCGACACCCTGAAGTGCAGTGGATCTGCCTTGGCAGACCGTAAGCCCTTGGGCGGGGGGTAGCGTCCGGCGCGGCGATGCGGGTCAGACTGCGGTGTGTGACCCGCATCGCTGCATGGCAGAAGGCGACGACAGCTGCCATGCGTCCCGATTTGTGTGGTTTATCCCATGGCCTCAACCAACAGGTCTGTCTGCCGCGGATGTATCCAGAGAGCTGACACGCTGTTGGGGCGCAACAGGCGCGGTCCGGTCCAGCCTTGTGGCCAGATAGGCGCGCCAGCCGCCGTGACTGGTTATGTCCTCGGCCTGATCCAGCCCTGCTGGCTCGACCAGGAAGCCGACCACATCTCGACCATCGACAAGCGTCACGCGCCCGAGCCCGAGAGGTGAGGGGATCTGCACCAGGAGCGCGCCAAGCCTGGATGTCGGAACCGACCAGAGTTCAAGCGCGACCGACGCGCCTTGCGCCGCCACTCGGAGAAGACCGGGACGGGCGGGTGGTCCCCCTGCCAAGGCGAAAAACCGATACTCGGGCGCGGTTTCGGTCGCTTCCAGGAAGCGCCCGCCAAGGCTCGTGATCTGATGATTGAGTGGCAACTCCGCCATGTGGGCACCGACAAGCGCGATGGCCGTCTCGTCGGGCAGCGGTGCCGCGCGGGGCAGTGTGATGCGGGGCAGGGGCGTTCCGGTCGCGCCCATGGGGGGGGCGGACGCGTCCTGCAACGCCTGCGCCCATCCCGCCGCCAGCACATCCTGTCCGCAGCGCGCCAGAAGCGTCACGCTTCCCGGCCTGCCATCGCTGCGTGCCGCTACGGGCACTGCGATTCCGCACATATCCATCAGGTTTACGAAGTTGGTATAAGTGCCAAGCCGACTGTTGGGGCCAACCGGGTCAGCAGCGAGGTCGGCGACTGTGTAAAAGGTCGGAACGCTCGGAACACAGAGCAGGTCGGCACCGGCCATCAGGGTTTCCGCGCGGCGCCGCAGGTCTGCCAGACGATAGATGCCCTTGAACGCATCGGCTGCCGACAGGGCGTCCGCAGCGCCGATGATCTGCGCGGTGACCGGATGCAGCGCGGCGGGGTCGCGGCGCATCAGATCTTCGACGACGGTCATCCGCTCGGCAACCCAGGCTCCCTCGTAAAGCATCCGTGCGACGTCATGAAAGGGCGAGAAATCGATCTCGACAATCTGCGCATCGAGGGATCTGAGCTGATCAAGCGCCGCCGAGAAGCTTGCGGCCTGCGCGTCATCCCCGAAAAACTGGCGGCTTCGCGCATCGGGCACAGCAATGGTGATACGCGCAGGCGGAGCCGCGAGCGGCGGGGCAGGAAGCCTGCGTGAATAGGCATCATCGGGGTCATGGCCACAGGCTGCGCGGAATGCAGACCAGGCATCGGGCACGGTCAGCGCAAAAATCGAAATCGTATCCAGCGTGCGGCAGGCCGGCACGACACCGGTCGCTGACAGCGCGCCGAGTGAGGGTTTCAGCCCGACGATGTTGTTGAGCGCGGCCGGAACCCGCCCCGATCCTGCCGTGTCGGTTCCAAGCGCGAAGGACACGATGCCACGCGCCACCGCCACCGCTGACCCCGAGGAAGACCCGCCCGGCACGATCGATGCGTCGACCGCATTTTTCGGCACGCCATAGGGCGAGCGCACACCGACCAATCCAGTTGCGAACTGGTCGAGGTTGGTCTTGCCCAGCGCAATTGCCCCGGCCGCCCGCAGGCGCGCCACCACGAAGGCGTCACTCTCGGGCGCATACGCATAAGCCGGGCAGGCCGCCGTCGTTGGCAGGCCGTCCATGTCGATATTGTCCTTGATCGCAAAAGGGACACCCCAGAGCGGATACATATCGGGGTCAAAGGGGGGAAGCGCGCTGACATCCGCAAGGATCGCGGGCTCGGGACGCAAGCTGATGAAGATTGCCGGATCATTCGACGCCTCGATGCGGCGCAACGCCTCGATCATCACGGCGCGGGGCGACAGCCCCGCGGCATAGGCGGCGTGCAGAGCGGCAATGTCGAAGGACAGTTCTTCGGTTTCGGTAAAAGTCATGCGGCCTCTTGTTCGGGCTGGAGAAAGTCGGCAGGCGGGGGGCAGTGCACTGGCAAGTCGCGGTCATACGCGCACCCGCCGTCGGATTGCCCGCCACGCAGGGCGCTGATTATTCTGCATGCGCCTTGCCAAGGGGCGGGCATGTCTGCGCGCGCGTGGAAGATTCTGATATGCGCCTTCTGGATGTCACGCGGCGGGCCGCCGGGACTGGGCAACATCTCAGCCATCGAGCGCGGTCCTGATCTCGTCGGTGGTGGCGGTCCATCCCACGATCGCGCCCTGCGCACGGATCATCGCAAGCGTCGCGGACTTGAACTCGGGGAAATAGCTTTCCGTCGCATCCTCCACCAGCAGCGCCTCAAAGCCCCGATCATTCGCCTCGCGCATGGTTGTCTGCACGCAGACTTCCGTCGTTACTCCGGCGAAAAGCAGCGTCGTTATGCCAAGTCCGGTCAACACCTCCATCAGCGGGGTTGCGTAGAAAGCCCCCTTGCCGGGTTTGTCGATCACTGTCTCGCCCGGCAGGGGCCTGAGCTCGGGCACGATATCGGCGCCCGGTTCGCCTGCGATCAGAATGCGGCCCATTGGGCCGTCGTCCCCGATCCGGGCCGAAGGTTTGCCCCGCAAGCGTTTGGCAGGCGGGCAATCCGACAGGTCGGGGGCGTGACACTCGCGGGTGTGAATGACCGCAAGACCCGCGCCCCGAGCAGTTTCGATCAGCCTTGCCACGCGCGGCACGATCGCCTGAAGCGGGCGCACATCGTTGCCAAGGGCCTCTCCGAAACCGCCATTTTCGATGAAGTCGCGCTGCATGTCGATGACGATCAGCGCCGTGCGCGCAGGGTCGAAATCAAACGCGTAAGGCAGGGCATTCGCGATCCGCGCCATCAGGCATGCCCCCCCATGTGATAGCCGATTTCTGCCAGACTGGCTGTCGCGGCAGGGGTCTGATAGGCGATGCGCCCTTCGGACATGACCAGGATGCGGTCAGAGAGTTCCATCACCTCGTCCAGATCCTCGCTCATCAGCAACACTGCGGCCCCTGCGTTGCGCGCCGCTATGATGCGTGCGCGGATCTCGGCCACAGCCGAGAAATCGAGCCCGAAGCACGGGTTGGAAATCACCAGAAGGCTGACATCGCCGGTCAGCTCGCGGGCCAGCACGGCGCGTTGCACATTGCCCCCCGAAAGCGCTGATATCGGCGCGTCCAGAGAGGCCGTCTTGACCTTGAAAGCCGTCACCAATTCGGTCGCCCGGGTGCGCATTTCCCGCCCCGACAGCCAGAACCTGCGGCCTGACCCGTTCAGGTCAAAACTTCGGAACGCGATGTTCTCGGTCACGCTCATCCGCGCCGCGCAGGCGTTGCGCAGCGGTTCCTCGGGCAGATAACGCACGGCCAAAGCCTGCGCCTGCTCACGGGTGGCGCGATAGGCCGCACCCTTGACGCGGATCTCTCCGGCCTCGACCGGGCGCTGTCCGGTCAGCACTTCCATCAGTTCCATCTGCCCGTTGCCGGAAATGCCCGCAACGCCCACCACTTCGCCTGCACGGACCGTCAGGCGGTCAATCTCGATCAGTTTCAGCCCAGAGCGATCGCGTGTGCGTATCCCCCGCACTTCCAGAACCGCTGTGCCGGGATCGCCCGACCGTGTGGCCGGTGCGCGCGCAGCCTCTGCTCCGATCATCATGGCGGCCATCTCCGCGTGACTAAGCGCGGCCACCTGGCCAGAGCCGACATGCCGCCCCCTGCGCAGCACGGAGACGTCATCGGCAAAGGCGCTCACTTCGCGGAATTTATGGGTGATCATCAGGACACTGATCTGACCGTTGGTGCACATTGCCTTGACATGGCCCAGCACTTCATCGGCCTCATCCGGGGTCAGAACGCTGGTGGGTTCATCGAGGATCAGAAAACGGCGACCGAGGTAGAGTTGCTTCAGGATTTCCAGCTTCTGGCGCTCGCCTGCCGAAAGCTGCTGCACGGGAATGTCCAGCGGTACCCGGAACGGCATTTGATCCATGAAGTCCGTCAGTGCGACACGTTCGCGCGCCCAGTCGATCACAGCGGGGGTATCCCGGCGGCTGATGACCAGGTTTTCGGCGGCGGTCAGCGACGGAACAAGCGTGAAATGCTGATAAACCATGCCAAGGCCCTTGGCATGCGCATCACGCGGGTCGCGGATGATCGCCTCGAAACCGCCGACCGTCATCTGCCCGGCGGTAGCGTGGTAAAACCCCATCATGCATTTCACGAGGGTCGATTTCCCCGCCCCGTTCTCGCCCAGAAGCGCGTGAAATGCGCCGGGCATTACCCGGATCGACACATCGTCAAGCGCCGTGAAAGCCCCAAAACGCATTGTCATGCCCAGTGTCTCGACGCCCAGTGCGCCATTCGGGTGAACGCCGGGTGAGCTCATGGCAGCGCCGCAATCAGGGTCGCGCTATCGCTGACCGCGCCGAACACACCGCCCTGCATGGTCACCATCTTCAGCGCCGCTGCATGGTTGCCTGCATCCGTCGCACCGCAGCAGTCTGACAGCACGAGACACTCGAACCCGCGGTCATTGGCCTCGCGCATGGTGGTGGACACGCAGACATCCGTGGTGATGCCGGTCAGGATCAGATTGTCGATGCTCTGCGTGCGCAGGATCAACTCCAGGTCGGTCGCGCAAAATGACCCCTTGCCGGGCTTGTCGATGATCACTTCGCCCGGCTTAGGGTAGAGTTCGGGGATGATGTCCCAACCCGGCTCGCCCCGCACAAGGATTTTGCCACAAGGGCCGGGATCGCCGATCCCCGCGCCGATTTGTTGCGAGCGCCAGCGCTTGTTTGGGGGAAGGTCGGACAGGTCGGGGCGGTGGCCTTCGCGGGTGTGGATGATGTGATAGCCCTTTGCCCGCATCGCATCCAGCGTGGCCTTGATCGGCGCGATGGGGGCCTGCGTCATGGACAGGTCATAGCCCATCATGTCGACATAGCCACCCGCGCCGCAGAAATCGGTTTGCATGTCGATGATGACCAGTGCCGTGTTGTCACAGCGCAGGTCACCGTTCCACGGCCAGGCATAGGGATTGGCGGCAATCTGGGTCATTCTGCAGCCGCTTTCTGCCCGAAAATGCGCTCAGGCGCGGGAAAGCCGCAGGATGTGCCATCGGTCACGCGCACGTCATCCTCCCATGGCAGGCGATAGTGCCCCGCGACCATGTCCTGCATGTAGGTATAGGGGCAGTCCTGCGCGCCGCCTTTCACCGCAGTGAAGCCTCGATGGCCCAGCTGATAGATGTTGTTCTCCACGCCCCAGCCCGCGCGTGCCTCGCGCACCAGATCAGGGCGCACTTCAGCGGTGATGATCTCATCCGCGCGGCCCGTGGTGCCATGCGCCAGAACCGTGCCGTCGTAATTCACGATCATCGCCTCTCCCATGCTGTCGAACGTCCCGTCAGAGCCTGACATGCAAACATTGGCCGTCACCATCAGATTGCAGAAACTGTTGGACTGGTTGGTGAAGCGCCATGCGTCGCGAATGGGGGCTGTGTAGCCTGCCGTACGCAGCATGATCTCGGCGCCCTTATAAGCGGCCTCGCGCGCCATTTCGGGAAACATGCCGTCGTGGCAGATGATCAGTGACAGCTTGCAGCCCTTCGGCCCGTCGATCACAGGGATGCCCAGGTCGCCCGGTTCCCAGGGTTCTACGGGCACCCAAGGGTGAAGCTTGCGGTAGTAAAGCCGGATCTCGCCAGTATCGTCGATCACGATGCCAGTGTTCCACGGATTGCCAGCGGGGTTCAGTTCCATCAGGGAAAAACAGCCCCAGATGCGATGGTCGCGGCAGGCGGTCTTGAACGCGGCGACCTCTGGCCCGTCCATCCGGCACATGATCGCAGGGTTTGTGTCCATTGACAGACCATGCAGGGCGTATTCAGGAAACACGACAAGGTCCATCGTGCCCATATTTCGCCGCGCCTTGCCCACCAGCTCCACCACGCGCGCGGTCTGGCGCGCAAGGTCAGCGGGGGTTTCCACCACGGGAAGCTGCAGTTGCACCAGCCCGATCACCACGCCGTTGTCAGATTTGTTCAGCCCGCCCAATCCGTTCATGTCGTCCTCTCACTTGGTGATGGATAGCTCGCCCGGCGCGCCAGACATGGCGCGTGTGGGCGATGATGTTGCAATCAAGAGCCCCAGCGTCAGGACGTAGGGAGCTGCGTAGAACAGGTAATAGCCCGAAGTGATCCCGACGGATTGCAGCGCCGGGCCAAGCGCGCCCGCGCCGCCGAACAGCAGGGCCGCCCAGATGCAGGCAACAGGGTTCCAGCGCGCGAAGATCACGAGTGCCACGGCCATCAGCCCCTGGCCTGATGAGATCCCCTCGGTCCAGCTTCCGGGATAATAGAGCGACAGATACGCTCCCCCGATGCCCGCCAGCGCGCCACCCGCAGCCGTCGCCGCGATGCGGATGGGCACAGGGCGCAGGCCCATCGCGCGCGCGGCATCCGTGCTGTCTCCGACCACGCGCAGGATCAATCCCACGCGCGTGGTGCGCAGCATCCAGGAAATGACCAAGGCCAGTCCCAAACCTATGAGAAACAGGACATTGACGTCCAGCGCGGCCCGGATCTGGGGGATATCCGACCACCAGCCGAAGGGGATGGACGGCAGATAGGGCGCGACTGGCTGGATGAAGCGCTTGCCGAAGAAGAACGCCAACCCCATGCCGAACAGCATCAGCGCGATCCCGATGGCGATATCGTTCACGCGCGGTATGGAGCAGATCACACCATGAACCACCCCGAACATCGCTCCTGCCACAGACGCGGCGGCCACCCCCGCCCAGGCGGATCCGGTCAGATAGGCCACGCCATATCCTGACATGGCCCCGAAGACGAGAGTTCCCTCCAGCCCAAGGTTGATGCGGCCCGAGCGTTCGGTCAGCAACTCGCCCAGACTGACGAACAGGAAGGGTGTGGATACGCGGATTGCGCCGCCGACGATGGCGATCAGGATTGACCACAGGCCGAGATCGGTTTCCATCACGCCCTCCACTTTTCCGGGACAAAGGGCTTCAGCCGCCCGTAGAGGGCTTCTGACATCAGGATTGACAGAAAGACGAAGCCCTGAAGCACCAGCACAGTGGCATCCGGCAGATCCATGCGGCGCTGGATCAGGCCAGAGGAGGCCTGAAACCCTGCGAGCAAGATCGCGACAGGAATGATGACCAACGGGTTGTGCCGGGCGAGAAAGGCGATCAAGATGCCCGTATAGCCGTAGCCTGCCACCAGCGATCCGTTGGCCGAACCCAGAACCGCAGTGACTTCAAACATACCCGCCAGCCCTGCAAAGCCACCTGCGAGCACACAAAAACCAAGGATCAGACGCCCTACGGGCAAGCCCTGCACCTGCGCTGCGCGCACATTGCCACCGGCGATCCGGGCCGCGAAGCCCCATGTGGTTCGGTCGATGAGCATCCAGGCCAGCACGCAGCAGGTAACGCCGACAGCCAGCCCCCAATGCACGTCCAGACCGGGGATGTTGCCGACCCGCAAATCGGGGGGCAGGGCGGCAGTAGAGGGCTTGTTGAGGCTGGTGGGGTCGCGCAATGGCCCCTCGACAAGGTGGTTCATCAGCGCGATGGCGATATAGGCCAGCAGCAGTGATGAGATCGTCTCGTTCACGCCGCGGTAATGGCGCAGCCCTCCGGCAAGGCCGATCCAGAGACCGCCCACCAGCATCGCCCCCGCAGCCATGACCGGCAGCGCAATGACAGGGCCGCTTCCGATCAGGGCCGCCCCCAAAGCCCCCGCCGTCACCCCACCCAGAACAATAGCACCCTCGCCACCAATGACCACCAGACCAAGCCGCGCGGGCAAGGCCACGCAGAGCGCGGCAAACAGGAGCGGGGCTGTCCGTGACAGAGTATTCTGCCACGAAAAGGCCGATCCGAAGCCGCCAAGCCAGACCAGCGAGAAATACTGGACCGGCGATTTTCCTTGCGACACCAGGAACAGGCTGAATGCGGCAAAGCCTGCGAGGAGCGCAAGGAGCGGGATCACCACTGGCTCCGCCCGGCGGGCGAGACAGGGAAGCAATGCGCTTTCCCCCGGTCTGATGACGGCATGTTGCATCATTCCGCTCCCTTGTGCCCTTGCTCTGGTTACGCGGTCGACCCGATGACGCCTTCGACGAGGTAGTCCATGCTTTCCAGCGCGATGTCGGTTTCCACCAGAGCCTCGCCAGCGCCGAGCAAGGGCTTGCCGGTGTTGTCGTTCAAGGGCCCCTTCAGCGCCGCAAAACCGCCGGCTAGGATCTCGGCCTTGGCCGCCTCGAACTGCGCGCGGGCGGCGTCACTGACCGCAGACCCGAGCGGCGACATCTTGATGAACCCGTCGGCCAGACCGCCACGCACGAAATTGTCGATCATGCCGCCATCCAGAACAGTCTGGACCATCCCGGTATAGACCCCCGCCCAGTTCCATTCAGCGCCTGTCAGGTATCTGTCAGGGGCAAGCGCGGTCTGGTCTGCGTGGTAGCCGCAAATGAATGCGCCGCGCCGTGCTGCCGTTTCCATCACCACCTTCGGCCCGTCGACATGGCAGGTGATCACGTCGCAGCCCGCATCGACCAGCGCGTTCGTGGCTTCGGCCTCTTTCACGGCCAGCGACCATTCACCGGTGAAAATGACCTGACAGGTGATCGATGGATCGACAGCGCGCGCCCCCAGAAGGAAAGAATTGATGTTCAGCAAGACCTGGGGAATGGGTTTGGCCGCGACAAAACCGATCTTCTTCGTCGCGCTCATATGTCCGGCGACAATGCCGTTCAGGTACTGGCCCATTCCGATATAGCCGAAATAGCTGCCTACATTGGACGGCATCCCATCGGTCCACAGACCCGCTGCGTGCTGGAACCGGATGTCGGGATATTTCGGTGCCAGTTCAAGGATATGTGGGTTGAAATAGCCAAACGATGTCGGGAAGATGAGCGACGCGCCGTCGAGGTTGATCATTGATTCCATCGATTTCTGCACATCGATGGTCTCGGCGACATTCTCCTCTTCGATCACCGTGACGCCCGCCATCGCCTTGACAGCGGCGGCCCCTTCGGCATGGGCCTGATTGTAGCCAAAATCGTCGCGTGGCCCGACATAGATGAAGCCGACGGTCATGTTGGACTGCGCGCGCGCAGGCAGGCCGAGCGCCGCGGCGGCCCCGAGCGCAGTCGTGGCCGACAGGAAACTTCGGCGTGAGAAGGCAGGTGTCGATCTGGTCATGGCAGGGATCTCCGGAAGGATGGGCGCCGCGCTGCGGCGGTTTCAAGCTGCCCAAACCATAATCCCGAGAACCTGTTGTTGTCGTCTGCTAGTTCTGCAGCGAAGTGCTGCAAAAAATGCAGCGCACATGATCGGGCGCCGACCTGACGCGGTGTGAGGCGCGAATTCAGCGAAAACCGCGCACCAGGTCACGTCCAGCGAAAAGGAAAATGAGTGACGCAAGCGCGCGCCGACATGTCCCCGCCATGAGAGATGCAGGGGCCGCGTCACAATCGTCTGAGCGGCGTTGCGGCCTAAGTGGCCCCGGTCCTGCATGCGCCCTCTGCGTCGTCGCCCCGCATCACCATGCGGTGAGACATCTGAGGCTCAGGAGCGTAGGCAGACTGCCAAAGAATGGCGGCACCGGGCTGTACACCGGGCTGTAGTTGCCGATACTGGGAGGATCACGATCTCCCGGGTAGAGCGTGAATTCAGGGAAAACGATGCCTTCCCGATCCATCTGCACGAACACTGCCGGTCGGTTTTCGAAATTGCGCACAAAGCGCATGGCACTCTGTTCGATGGTCATCGTCTCGCCCGACGGGATGGTTACAAATTCAGTTCCGCCGGCCCACCCATACTGGATGCGGCAGTCTCGCGACGGCTCACCCTCAGGCAGGCAGATTCCGAACATCGGGATAAGTTCGCCCTGACTGAAATAGCAGTACGTCCCCTCCTCGACGCAGTCGCCAAATTCTGGGCCACATAAGCAATTCCCCGAGGCGTCAGTCTCGCGGCAATCATCGCGGCCCCTGCACTCGACATTGAGTGTCGTAGGTTGCGATGTGAGGTAGAACGACCCCGTTGGCGCGTCGACCCCATCCCCCGAAGTGTGCCCGGGGTAAAGCCGCACGACGTTTTCGAACCGCCCCGGACAGGCCCCGGGCTGGACACGCACCCGGACGGTAATGGGCAAGTGGGCTCCGCCGCCTGGAACCGTCAGGTTGCAGCGCAGGCGCGTCAGTGAGTAATTGCACCCTGGGGCACCTTGCGGGACGAAAGCCAAACCAGCAGGCAATTCATCAAACAACGTAACCTCGATCGGGGACGGGCCGTGGTTCAGGATCACGAACTCAACGTCTGCAAACGTTGCGGCGCCCTCGGCCTGAAACACTTCCGGCGGACTGAATGACTTGGATACGGTGACCCGTTCAAACTCCGGTATTTCGCACAGAACTGCCAGAAGAAGGTCCGTCGCACCGTCGAGAACGGGCTGTCCGGCTGGCGAAATGGGCTCAATGTCGATCGACATGGTTTCACCCAACAGGGCCGCGCAAAATCCGTCAAGCGGCACCCCTGCAACATCGATGGCATATCCCAGATCGGGACGGCTGCCACCGAGATAGTCGAAAATGTCCGGAAATGTGGCGTTCGGCCCGATCTGAAGATAGAACATCTGTGGGAGCGCATCCTCTGCCCCGATAATCACCGAATCGTCGTCCTCGATCTCCATCAGCGAATGCACGGACGGCCCAGTCGCGAGGTCGGGCTGGTCCACAGTGCCGACGATATGCGCGCGCCCTGCGCTGTCGAGCGCGATGGCTTCGCCTAGGTTGCTGCGCCCCGTCTGTGCATAGGCGAGATTGGGCCCGAAAATGCCCCCGAAATTTGTCGCGCGACGCAGCGTGATCGCGCTCCTGTCGACCAAGATCGTCTGGTCGGGACCAATGCTAATCTCATCCAACCAGACACGACTGCCCGCTGCTGCCACAAACCCGCGAAAATCTTCACGCTTGTCCAGGGCAACCCCATGCAGAAAATCCCCCCGGCCCACTCCGTCATAAGTGAGAAACATCACGTCGCCTTGAGACGAAAACCGCGCGATGAAGCCGTCGAAACAGTTCAACGGGCCTGGGAACTCGCTATGCAGGATGATCGGGGTGAAGGAGGCCGGCGGCAGACAGTCCGTGGCGGATGTTCCGGCTGCGATGCCACTGTGATTGGCTTGCTTCACGAAAACGGTCGGGGTCGTCGGAAGATCGAAAGACCGTGTCGTGCCGACGGCATAGGCCTCGCCGTCCAGCACGGCGATGTCCTGCACGACATCGACGCCACTGCCGCCGACATAGGTGAGATAGTCATAGGCATCGAGCTGAGGTTTTATCCGGGCCACGAAACCGTCAAAGACCCCCAGACCGGGGGCTGATCCCGGCGCGTTCACCGATTCGTCGAGCCCCGAGTCAAAACCGATCGCACCGCCGATGAACAGGGCATGCTTTGCCGGATCTGCCGGAAGATCCAGCGCGATCGCGTTGGGATAGGCATCGGGTCCGTGGCCGATCATGGTGCCGTTCAGGAACATCCCCGTGGCCCCCAGCAGGGCAACAAAGCCGCCCCCATGCGATCGTGTCTCATGTATTGCACCAGGTGAGGTGGGGAAATTTTCAGAACGCGACCAACCCGACACAAAGAGGTCTGGAGCCGAGCGCAAGCGCACACCCGGCCCACCGTCAGGCGCGCGGGCAGGCGCGGGATAGGGGGCTACCCCAGTGGCGAAATCCTCTCCACGCCCTCCGATCACGGTGGCATAAATGAACGACAGCCCTGCGCCCTGCCGCTCGAACCTCGCCGCGAAGGCGTTTCTCGTGCCATTGATCACGCCATAACCCCCAGCCTGAGGGAAGCTGAACCCGTTCGTGGTGCCTGAAATCGCGATTTCAGTCCCGTCCGGGGATATCTTGAGGTCCGGGACGGGCCGCAGTGGCCCGACCCGGCTGTAAGATGCACCCGCCATTCCATCGAGCCGATCACTGCCGAACCAGGACTGAAAAAGCAGCTTCGGATCCACGATCAGCCTTGCGTCGCGGGCGCGTCCTTCGACGGTGAAGCCAACTTCCTGGGGGCCGAGCAGGACGAAAGCGGCAGGCAGAGGCTCAAGACGGTCACCTCGGATCTGTGCCGCTTTGGGCGCGGTCAGCTCAATGATACCGCCGCTGGTCCGGATCGCCAGTGCGCCCGTCTTTGTTAGCGCCAGTTCTCTGGCGCCGTGCACCGCGAAACGCACGGTATCGAGTGCTATGCCCGGTTGCAGGTCGAGCGCGAATTCCAATGCGCCGGAGGCGTGATGAATGACCATGTCGACCCCCGGATACAGATCACGGTAGATCAGCTCGCGATAGGCTGGCACAGCTTCGTGCCAATTCGCCCGGTCCGCGCCATCCAGAATGTTGATTATTCCTTCCACGCGGTCGCCGGGCACAATACGGGCACCGCGTGTGCGCAGGAAGCTAAGCCCGAACAGATTGCCCGTAGGGCCAGCGTCAAGCGCATCCGCATCGTCCGTTGCGCGCCGGAAAACGGCAACATCGAAACCATCAGGACGGAATGCCGCCGAAAAGCTCCCGGCGCGCAGAAGATGGGACACATGCGCACCAGCCTGGCCGACATTTTCCTCGAACACCGTTGGCAGGCCAAGGACATCGGCTACGATGCCGGGCGCGTCCGTGGGGCGTTCTGACAGGTCGGCGCGCTCTGCGGGAGTTTGCGCCATGATCTGCGCGTTTGCCCCGACCGATGCGCATGCCAGCACCAGCAGAACGCGCAGCATCACTTTCGGATGCCGCCCACGTGTTGCGAAAACACTGCGAAGCTTCTGGAAAAGACCTGTCACGTCCTGAGCCGAGCCCATTCGTGCTACCTCCCTTTTAGCGCTGCAGCGCATCGGGTCTGAAACTGCTTGAGTGACCAATTACATCGACAATAATCATGCGGCGTAAATCTGGCTCAGGTTCGGGGTTTTCTATGCTATTGTCATGTCGTCACTTCTGACGACACAACGCTCTGCGGCGATATGGATGGACTGGACCTTCAAGCCATTGCCAACATGGTTAATGGCGCAAGCAGCCCTGAGGATGCCTGGCTGGCGTTTCACGCGGTCCTCGCGCACAATGGTCTTGACCGTGCATCGTTGCACGTCGATCTGCCAAGGCGTGCCGCGAATCCCTTTGCCGAACACCCGTCAGCACGCATCTTCGGGACGTTCTGGGATGCCGATCTCGATGCTCGCCTGCGCAGTTTCCAAGGCGATGTCCGGCAGGCAGAAGACCGCGACCTGTGGCACCTGCGGCCGACGCTCAGGTTTCTGGCAGTGTCGCACCGTCCCTTGTTCATTGACCATCGCGCATTGCTGGCGCGTCAGCGTGACACGCCCTTCGTGCCGATTTCGACAGCGATGCTCGGGATGGGACAACATCAGGCCCTGGTCCTGCCGCTCAGCAATCCCGCTTCGCCCCAGATGTCGACACTGAACATCTGGGGCGATGATCCGGGGCCGGAATTCGGTCAGTTCGTCGCCGCGCGTCAAGAGGCGTTGCAGGCCGCAGGGCTTCTTTTCACGGCCTTCCTGGCGCTGCGGTGGCGAAAACCGGCGTTGCCTGTGACAAAGCCTCTGTCAAATCGCGAAAGGCAGATTCTTTCGGCGCTGGCGGAAGGTGCTCAGGCCGAAGCAATTGCAGACCGGTTGGGGATCTCGGAACGCTCAACGCGCGAATATCTCGGTCGCGCCCGCGCGAAACTCGGGACACGCACGCGCACCGAGACTGTCGCCCGCGCCTTGATCTTGGGTCTGATCGATCCCGCCACGTCGCACAAGCAGTAGCCGCCGACAGCCGGGCGTGCTTTTCGGCTTCGGAGCCGGGGCGATCAGACATCGGCGCTCAGTATCGCGGCCGTGGGTCAGCTGGGGTTTTCCTGCTGCTGCGATACAGCCGCTTTCAACATGTGATATGAGGCTTTGGGCGTGCGCTTCATTGTCTCAAAATCGACATGCACCAGTCCGAACCGCTTCTCATAGCCGAAGGCCCATTCGTAATTGTCGAGCAGTGACCAGTAGAAAAACCCCTGAACATTCGCGCCCTCCGAAATGGCTTGGCGCGTCGCGTTCAGATGGTCTGCGACATAAGCCTGGCGTACCGGATCTGCGACCTGACCGTCGTGGACGGTGTCATCCCAGGCCATGCCGTTTTCGGTCACCACCATCGGCAGATCGCCGATATAGTCATGCGCCATGCGCACCAGCAGATTGCGCAGGCCCTCGGGGTAGATTTCCCAGCCCATCTGCGTCTTGGGCAGCGGCCCGTCATGCGCGCGCGTCGACGGCCAGGGGGTACCTGCATCATGCGAAACGAGCGCGCGCGTATAGTAATTCACGCCCAGCCAGTCGATCGGCGCGGAAATCATGGCCATATCTTCCTGCCAGCCTTGCGGCATATGGGGGCCAAGCCCGTCGAGGGCGACTTGCGGATAGGTGCCGCGCGTGATGGAGTCGATGAACCAGCGGTTCGCAAGCGCGTCCGACAGATCGACGGCCGCATCCTCGCCGGGGCCAGCAGGCAGGATTTCTGAGAAATTCAACACAATGCCAAGATCGCGATGCCCAGCCGCGCGCAGCTTCTGCAGCGCCAGCCCATGGGCGAGTTGAATGTGATGCATCGCACGCGCTGTCGCGCGGATGTCGCGAAGGCCTGGTGCATGATGGCCCTCGAAATGCGACAGCCAGCTGACACACCAGGGTTCGTTGATCGTCGCCGTGCGCGCCACGCGGTCGCCGATGCGCGCCATGACGGCGTCGGCGTAATCTGCGAAGCGCTCGGCAGTGTCGCGATTGGCCCAGCCGCCGCGATCGGCCAGCGCCGAGGGCAGATCCCAGTGGTAGAGCGTCAGATAGGGCGCGAGCCCGCGTGCGATCATCCCGTCCACGAGCCGGTCGTAGAACTCCAGTCCCTCAGGGTTCAGATGCACCCCGTCCGGCATGACCCGTGCCCAGGAGGTCGAAAAACGATAGGCGTCAAAGCCGCCATCGCGCAGCAGGTCCAGATCCTCGGGCCAGCGCGTGTAATGCTCGCAGGCGCGCGCCCCGTCCTCATTGCCGACAACATTGCGCCCGGTCGCGGCAAAGCTGTCCCAATGGCAGGGACCGGCGCCACCAAAGCCGTGGCCTTCGATCTGATAGGCCGCGGTCGCTGCGCCAAAGATGAAGCCCGAAGGAAACTCCGAGCGCTTGGGCAGGACGGGGTTGGGCTGAGCAGAGGTGGCGTCTGTCATGATGGTGGTCTCCAATTGAGTGACGGGGGATGACATTGTTGCTTTCGCCCGATTTCACCATGGGGTCCGCATGTCCCACAGCTGGGTGTCTGGCGAATGCGTTCATTCGTGCGATAGTAACGGCCTGCGTGGACCCGGCGCATCCGGGCTCGCCCGCAAGACCCGCAGTCCGGGCTTTCGGCCAGCACGCGCTGCAGTCCGCAGGCCATGATATTGTTCATGCGGAGCGGCGCGATCACCATGCTGCGCAGCAATCCCACCTGCAGGTTGGCGACTGGATTGACGTCCTTCGACAGAAAGGACGCAATCATCTGCGCGCTCAGAGTGCGACCTGGGGCTTGCATCTGGCCCATTTGTGCGGTCCTCGGCCCGGCTGCAGGGCAGGCGGTCAGCGTGATCCGCAACATTTGCTCCTGTTGCACTGAAGCAGCACATCATCTGTATCGTTATAGCTTTGCATCTTGCAGGGCTATATCGTTACAGATAAGTCGGTCAAGACGTTTTGTGACATCCTGAATTCAGTGCTAGGGATCTGGCATGACATCCGACGCCATGCGCAACCAGAAGAAACGCCCGACCTTGCGCACGATCGCGCAGCTCAGCGGTTTGGCCGTCACGACCGTTTCGCGGGCGTTGGGGGATGCGCCCGATATCAGCGCCGAGACCAAGCAGCTGGTGCGCAAGATCGCCGCCGATCTGGGCTATGTGCCGGATCGTGCGGGGGTGCGGCTGCGCACTGGGCGCACCAATGTCATCGCGCTGATCGTCCCGATGGAAGAGGATGCGCTGAACATGACGTCGCGCTTTGTCTCCGCGATTGCCGGCGCGTTGAGCGAAACGCGCTATCATCTGGTGGTCGTGCCCGAAATGCCCGGGCAGACCCTCCTCGACCCGGTGCGCTATGTGGTTGAGACGCGCTCGGCGGATTCCGTGATTTTCAACCGCGTTCAGCCGCAGGATCCGCGCGTGGCGTATCTGCTGGAACGAGGCTTTCCATTTGCCTCGCATGGGCGCTCAGACTGGCATGCCGATCATGCGTGGTTCGATTACGACAATGCGGGTTTCGGACATCGGGCCATGAGCTATCTGGCCGCACGTGGGCGGCGCAGGATTGTCCTGATTACGCCGCCTTTAACACAAACTTATGGCCGCGAGATGCGCGACAGCGCGGCGGCGGTTGCCTCGCAGCAGGGGATGGTGTTGGTTGAGCCCGATGGGCTGACCAGTGACACTGCGCGCGCCGATATTGAAACGACCATGCGCGGGGTCTTGAGCAAGCATCCGCGCCCTGACGGGGTCGTGGTCGCATCGCCCAACGCGGCGCTCGCGGTCATCCGGGCCATCCGGCAGGCAGACATGGCCATCGGTCAGCACATCGATGTTTTCGCTAAGGAAACCTTTCCGATCCTCGATGTCTTCAGTCAGGATCTCAAGATCGAACATGAGGATGTCCGCAAAGCAGGAGCCTTCCTTGCGCGCGCCGTTTTGCATGAGATCAGCGCATCTGGCGGATCGCATATGCAGCATATCGACATCTGCGCGCAGACGCCCGCCTCAGACTAAGTCTTGACGCCGGTGTAGAGCATCTCGACCGGGCTGCATTCTGGCGGGACATCCGACCGGCGAAAAAACATGGTGAAGGCAAAGACGATGCCAGACAGGTCTCGCGGATCATCACTGCGGTTATGTCACCTTGCTGTTTTGGCAGCGAAGGCCGGATTTTCGAAACTGCACGCCTGTAGGTATCTGCCCCCGCGGGTTGATGCCGCGATCCTTTCTCAGGAATGGAGGGACGAATGATGGGACAAGTTCTTCACGCACCATATACGCTGTGAGAGCTGCGATAAAGATGACCTGCCCGGTCATTTGTCGAGGCCCCATTGACGGAGCGGATGGCTTCCGCTTGCCTTGCAGGAGCCATCTACACGTGATCCGACACCAATGGTCGGGCGCGATCAAGCATTGGCTGATCAAGCCGAACGACCCTCGGAATTGCGAGGATCAGAGGACGAAAGGGAGGGCGGGCGTTTTCCCGCGGTACGGACAGATCGAGCAGATGAACCGCACGATCGACGACGACACCGTCAAGCGCGACCACTACGACAGCCACGACCAGTTCCGGGCACATCTCGCTGACGTCCTTGTCGCCTATAAATTCGCACGCAGGCTCAAGACCCCGAACGGCTTCGCTCGTTACGCATGTATCTGCAAGCTTTGCACCCAGAGCCAGACAGCTTCAGGGCCAACCCGAGCCACCAGATGCCGGGACTGAACAGCCAGACACTTTCCAGACAGGTCCTCTCGCTTTTTCATATCACAAGTCATTTTTACAGAAAGATTCCCCAAACGTTCATCGGAAAAACGCCTGTGCAGTTTGGGCATCGACTACGCGTGATTGTGCAAGAGGTTTTGCGTCTTGCAACTCGCGGCCACACCAAATCTTCTCAGGCACAAGCGCGAAGCCCGATGAATGGGGAGTGACCTGCCCCCCGGAAGTTCCCTCAATCTGCTGTAGAGTCTGCCCAACTTTTGA
>REBU01000018.1 GCA_007692585.1 Paracoccaceae bacterium
GTTGGGCAGACTCTACAGCAGATTGAGGGAACTTCCGGGGGGCAGGTCATCGGGACTACCACCGGGAGTTCGCCCATCTGTTGCGCCGTTAATTGCTTTACAGCAGATCCTGACTGGCCCTTGCTGAGTTCATACTGGGATCTGTGATGTGCGAGATTGTCCAACAAATATTTGCTTCCGAGTGCTCCACATGGTCAAATGATCACCATCAGAGCGTTGATGAAGCCAGTTTCATGCGCGCAATCAAATACTGCAGCTTTTCCAAGAGTGCCGCGCAAGGTGATGACGATGGGCAGTGTTGCAAGAAGGCGGCCTGAGACCTGCGGGCCCGGTTGTCCTTCATGTTCATGCCATGCGAACGATCTCGGCGGTGCCGAGGGCATTGAAGCGAGTCATGACTTAGCCTGTGAATGATGCGGATGTGGATTTCGGCGGTTTCGCTATCAGGGGTGAGCCATTTGGGCGCCATCGGTCCGCGCCCGGTGAGCGACGGCGGGCGCACCGGACGGCCCTCGTGCGGCGCATGCCAGGCCATCTTCTTGTCCAGCCCCAGCCAGAACAACAAAGTCCCGTGCTTGCGCAGGGCGGCGTTGTCGTCAAACCAGTTATTGGTACGGTAGCGGGCGGGCTTGGGCTTGCGCTTGCCGCCCGTCTGACCTGATGGACTCGTGGTGTGACCGCCGCAAGGGGGGAATTCTGCAACAGCGCCAAGCTGGCCCCTGCCGCTGAAATCAACAGGGCACGTACTGGAGAGCATGCAACCATCCTTGCGCTAATGCGTTACGGTGTTATCGAAAGAAGAGGAACAAAGCACATGGCACAGGCAAAAAACCCACCCCGCGATCAGACCGAAGCGAAGAAAGGCGGGAGTGATGGCGCTGCGCCGAGCCAGCTTGAACTATCACGCAAGGCTCTGGCGCTGAAGCAGGCCGGAGCCCAAGATCAGAACCCGATGATGGAAACCGGGGGTGCGCTGCATCCACACGATCCCGACGCGAGCGAAGGCAAGGGCGCACTTGCAGACCAAGGGCGTCACATCGCCCCGTCTGGCGCTTTTGAGGACGTGGGCGAACTGCCCTCCCGCGAGCGGTCGCGCACGCGCTACTGAGCGCAACGATCCGTGATCATCAAGTGCCGGTGGGCAGCAGGTTGGGATTATGAAGATATTTTGTTGTCCGCGCTGCAGCGCAGACATTTTTTTGGACAATCTGATCTGCACTTGCGGACTAAGTGTCGGCTTCTCAGTCGCGCGGCAATCCTTTGTTTCCGATAAGAACTTTTGCGTAAATCGTGACGCGCTCGGTTGCAACTGGACATGTGACGCATCAGGACAGCTTTGTCTGAGCTGTCGGACGACACGCATTCATCCCGATCTTAGTATAGATGAAAATTATGCGCTTTGGGCGCGCGCGGAAGCGGCAAAACGTCATGTTCTCGTTGGGCTGATGCAATGGGGTTGGTTCACGGTTGACGATGCGAGCCCGCGCCCCGAATTCCACATGCTTGCCGAAGCAACAGCACAAGGTGTGGCAGACGTCACCATGGGACATGCCTCGGGTGTCGTCACGATCAATCTGGCCGAGGCCAACCCGTCAGAGCGCGTGCGCCGCCGTGAAATGTTGGGCGAGCCTTATCGCACCTTGATCGGTCATTTCCGCCATGAGATCGCGCACTATCTGTTCGAGCTTCTGAGCAGCCATGACGGATTCACCGAAGCATTTCGCGCAATGTTCGGGGATGAGACCCACGATTACGGTGCCGCCTTGGCGCGGTACTATGCGCACGGGGCACCGCTTGGCTGGCAGAACGCGCATGTCACACCCTATGCGGCCGCACATCCGCATGAAGATTGGGCCGAAACCGCGGCCCATACAATGCATCTTTGCGACATAACTGATAGTTTCTATGCTGCCAGACTCGGTCAGGATGGCATTCCCGCAGGGGAGCTCAACCCGTTTCACCCGCTGGACATAGCCGAGATGATCGAGACGGCGCTAAGCATCAGTGTCGCTCTGAACCATGTCAACCGTGCGGTCGGCCAGCCGGACATTTATCCCTTCGTCAATTCCGTTACCACGCGCCAAAAGCTGGCTTTCGCTCTGACCTGGTTGAAAAAGGGGCCTGCTGCCATAGAGAACGGCTGAACCGCCCCTACCTGCGCCACGGGCTGGACCGAACGCGCGTCGCTCGTCCTGCGACCGGTACGCTTGTTTTTACATACCGATAACGCGCCTCGGCATGCGGCGGGTGACCATGGCATTTCGCCCAATAGGCTGGTCCGCCCTTACGCCACCAAAGCGGCAGACAAAGCACCAGACCCGCGATAAAGCCCCCTGCATGGGCCCAGTAAGCGACCCCGCCTCCATCCGCCGCCGAACCAAGGCCACCCAGAACCTGCATGATAAACCAACTCCCCAAGACCAACCATGCCGGGATGGGAATGATGCGAAATATGATGATCAGGAACAGGAACATGTCTACCCGCGCCCGCGGGTAGAACAGGAAATATCCGCCCAGCACGCCCGCTATAGCCCCCGAAGCTCCGACCATGGGAATCATCGACTGAGGCTCTGCGGCGAATTGCAGGCCGGCTGCCGCCAAGCCACAGATCAGGTAGAAAGCCAAGTATTTCCAATGACCCCAAAGATCTTCCAGATTGTCCCCAAAAATCCAGAGGAACAACATGTTGGCGCCCAGATGCAACAAATCACCATGCAGGAATTGATGCGTGACCAGGGTGAAGTGCCCTTCACCTGCACTCAGTCGGGCGGGCAACATGCCCCATTCCACAAAAAAACGCATAAGCGCGTAGTCATCGCCAAAAAGAGGGAAATAGAGCGCGAAAATCACGACATTGGCCACCAGTAGAGACCAAGTCACATAAGGCCGCCTGTTCGAAGGATTATGATCACGGATCGGGATCAACATCGCGTCAGCACCCCCAAAGATATGCGGCGCCTGAAATCAGGCGCCGCATCGGTGTGGCATTTGTATTGCAAATCAATCCGCAGTCAGCAGCGGCGGGTTGTTGCCAGTGATCTGTTTGGCATCCGGGCCGTCTATGATCAAAGCAATTTCTCCGTCGCGCAGCCGCACATGCACGACACCACCTTTGGCAAGCTTTCCGAACAGCAGTTCTTCCGCCAGCGGCTTCTTGATGTGCTCCTGGATAACCCGCGCCAAGGGGCGCGCACCCATCTTGTCATCATAGCCCTTCTCGGCCAGCCACGCTGCAGCGTCATCGCTCAGGTCAATGGTCACGTTCCTGTCGAGCAGCTGCGCTTCCAGTTGCAGAACAAATTTCTCGACCACCATCATGATGACTTCGCGCGGCAGGGGCGCAAAGCTGATCACCGCGTCAAGCCGGTTGCGGAATTCCGGCGTGAAGGTGCGCTCGATGGCCATCGTATCTTCGCCCTCGCGACGATCGCGCCCGAAACCGATTGCAGCCTTTGCCTGCTCGGCAGCCCCGGCATTGGAGGTCATGATCAGGATTACATTTCGGAAGTTCACCGTGCGCCCGTTATGGTCGGTCAACTGCCCGTGATCCATGACCTGCAGCAGGATATTGTAGACATCCGGATGGGCCTTTTCCATCTCGTCAAGCAACAACACACAATGCGGATGCTGGTCCACACCATCGGTCAACAGCCCGCCCTGATCAAAGCCGACGTAACCGGGCGGTGCCCCTATCAGGCGCGAAACTGCATGTTTCTCCATGTATTCCGACATGTCGAACCGCAGCAATTCTACGCCCAACGTATTGGCAAGCTGTTTGGCCACTTCAGTCTTGCCCACCCCGGTCGGCCCTGCAAAGAGATAATTGCCGATTGGTTTTTCAGGCTCGCGCAGCCCGGCCCGTGCAAGTTTGATCGCTGAAGACAATGCTTCGATCGCAGCATTCTGACCGAAAACAACGCGCTTGAGAGAACCTTCGAGGTCACGCAGGATCTCGCTGTCATCTTTCGAGACACTTTTCGGCGGGATCCGCGCGATTTTTGCGATCACCGATTCGATCTCCTTAGGGCTGATGGTCTTGCGACGCTTTGATTCGGGGAGCAAATGTTGCGCGGCCCCTGCCTCGTCAATCACATCAATGGCCTTGTCCGGAAGCTTGCGGTCATTGATATACCGCGCCGCCAGTTCGACCGCCGTCTTGATTGCGTCATTCGTGTAACGGATGTCGTGATGGGCTTCGAAATACGGCTTCAGCCCCATTAGGATCTTAACCGAATCTTCGACTGTCGGCTCCACCACGTCGATTTTCTGGAAACGCCGCGACAAGGCGCGATCCTTCTCGAAATGCTGGCGGAACTCCTTGTAAGTCGTTGATCCCATGCAACGCATCTTTCCACCCTGCAAGGCTGGCTTGAGCAGATTGGACGCGTCCATCGCTCCGCCAGATGTGGCCCCGGCCCCTATCACAGTGTGGATTTCGTCAATGAACAGCACCGCATCCGGGTGATCTTCCAGTTCCTGCATCACTGATTTCAGACGCTCTTCAAAATCACCACGGTAGCGCGTGCCTGCCAGAAGAGCGCCCATGTCGAGCGAGAAAATGGTAGATTTCGAAAGGATTTCAGGCGTCTGCCCTTCCACGATCTTCTTGGCCAGACCTTCAGCAATCGCCGTCTTTCCTACGCCAGGATCGCCCACGAGCAGCGGGTTGTTCTTGCGGCGGCGGCAGAGCACCTGAATGCAGCGCTCCACTTCAGAGGCCCGGCCGATCAGCGGATCGACATCGCCTTTGCGCGCTTTTGCGTTCAGATCAACGCAGTATTTGCCGAGTGCAGTTTCCTTGCTTTTCTCGTCAGCCTTCGTCGACTGCGCGACTTCTTCCTCCTCTGCGCCGGTGACAGGGCGGCTTTCGGAATATTGCGCGTTCTTGGCCACACCATGCGCAATGAAATTCACCGCGTCATAGCGCGTCATGTCCTGCTCCTGCAGGAAATAAGCGGCGTTTGATTCGCGCTCGGCAAAGATTGCCACGAGCACATTCGCCCCTGTGACTTCATTGCGCCCGGAGCTCTGCACATGGATCGCAGCGCGCTGGATCACGCGCTGGAAGGCAGCGGTGGGCACCGCTTCGGACCCTTCGATATCGGTGACCAGCGAGGACAACTCCTCATCCACAAATTCCTGCAGGGTCTTGCGTAGATCTTCCAGATCGACGTTGCAGGCCAGCATTACGCGATTGGCATCGGGTTCGTCGAGCAACGCTAGGAGCAGATGTTCCAGCGTTGCAAATTCGTGGCGGCGCGAGTTGGCCAGAGCCAGGGCACCGTGGATGGATTTTTCCAGTGTGGACGAAAAGCTGGGCACGTCAGACGCTCCTGTAGTTGGTGGCCGCCAAGAATTGGGCTTGGATGCCAGTGTCGCCTCATTTCCTTAAACTTCGGTTTTATTCACCGTCCTTCAAGAGCTGTTTTCTTCAACTTTGCCCAAGGATGGCAAATCTGGCAAGAAATCTTGGTCTCCGCCTGCAAATTGACCCATCAGAATGTGTCTTTGGCATGTCGGAGCCAGGCAAACGACTCACTATCTGAGGCAGTTGGCCGTCCTTGCGCAGCTTTGAGGTAAGCCATGTGCGCCCGAAGAAAAGGGTTGGTTGCCTTCTCGAGCGACAGCGGGACGACGGCCATGGGTCGGTGGGCCAGGCGGTCTGCCTCCATCTGCGCGACACGCGCCAGAAGGTCCGGGTTTTCGGGATCGATGCTGAGCGCGAAAGCGGCGTTGCCCTTGGTGTAATCGTGGCCAGAACAAATCAGCGTGCGGTCAGGCAGCGCCATCAGCTTGCACAGGCTCGCCCACATCTGCGCGGGCGTGCCCTCGAACAGTCGCCCGCAGCCCAGCACCATCAGGCTGTCCGCCGTGAACGCCAATTGGCTGTCGGGAAAGTGAAAGGCAATATGCCCGATAGTGTGGCCAGGCACGTCAATCACAGTGCCTGTCTGGGTGCCAATCGTGACGGTGTCGCCCTCGACCAGCGCATGATCGAGCGGCGGCAAGCGATGCGCATCGGCCTTGGCGCCCCAGATCGCGGCGCCGGTATCTTCGCGCAGCCGCAGGACACCACCGATATGGTCGTCGTGATGATGCGTGATCAGGATATCTGAAAGCTGCCAGCCGTTAGCGTCAAGCGCTTCGTGGATCGGCGCGACATCGGGCACATCCACGACGGCCGTACGCCCGCTTTCGGGGTCATGCAGGAGATATGCATAATTGTCGCGCAAACAGGGCACGGCTTTGAGCGTCAAAGGCATGGTATTTTCCTTTCGCTGCGTTAAACTCAGTCTACCTTGGGCCAAGGTTCGGCTTGGCGCAACCATGAGAATTGACGAACGCCTATATGCATCAAGACGTCTGCGCCCTGAGGGATTTCTATTATACCACGTCTTTGGGTCGTGCGGCGCAACGCGCAATGCGTGACCGGCTGATCGCGTTCTGGCCATCCGTGCGGGGGTTGAACGTGGCAGGCTTCGGGTTTGCCGCGCCGCTGCTGCGACCTTGCCTGGCGGACGCAGAGCGCGTCATTGCCCTGATGCCCGCGCAGCAGGGTGTAATGCACTGGCCGGCCGAAGCGGCGAACCATTCGACCCTGGTCGAAGAAACCAACTGGCCGCTGGCCTCGGACAGTATCGACAGGCTCGTGATCCTGCACGGGCTGGAAACCTCTGAGCGCCCTGGCCCGCTTCTGGAGGAGGCCGCACGCGTACTCAGGCCGGGCGGCAAGGTGGTGTTGATCGTACCCAATCGCTCAGGGCTCTGGGCGCGCCGCGACGGCACGCCTTTTGCGCTCGGAAGACCTTATTCGCTGGGCCAGATCGAAGCGCTTCTGCGCGAGCATGGTTTCGAGGTAGGAGAGCATTCGGCGGCGTTGTTTTTCCCTCCCAAGGACCGGCGCGCCTGGCTGAACTGGGCGATGATGCTTGAAAATATCGGACAGCGCGTGTCGCGCTACCATGCGGGCGGTGTGCTGCTGGTGGATGCGACGCGCATCGATCAGACCCCGCGCGCATCAGGTCTGCGCGTGCGCGAGCGCAAGCCGTTGCGCATTCTCGACCCTGTCCGACCCAGTACAGCGCGGCCCGCCTGGCGCGAGAGCGACCACAGACGCGGCTAATGCGACACCACAGAATCAGCATTATGCCGCGCGGTTGCAGCTGGCGCGCCAAGGACGCATCGGTGGGGCCTCGGCACAACTCTGGCAAATGGTAGCGCAAGCCTGTTGCAGAAAGTCACATCAAGACCGCATTAACCGTTCCAAGCACGGCGAGAAGGCAGCCTTCGCGGTTGCAGCGCGAAACACCCTCTGCTAAACCCGCGCCGAACTCACATGCCGCGTCATTAGGAGCATTCACGGCATCGGGCCGACGCGAGGTCCGCTGCAAAACAGATGGAAGGGTGGACGTGTCCGAACCGGCTTCGATCTCCACTGGCATAGCGCAGCGCTATGCTACGGCTATTTTTGAATTGGCCAAAGAGTCCAAATCGCTGAAATCACTGGAAGCAGATGTCGATGCGCTTGAAGGCGCACTGACGGAGAGCGCGGATTTTCGCAATCTCATCATCTCGCCCGTCTATTCTCGCGATCAGGTGGCCAATGCGACCGCAGCGATTGCCGCGAAGATGAACCTGTCACAGACAGTGACTGGCGCGCTCGGTCTGATGGCGTCGAAGCGCCGTCTCTTCGCGCTGCCGCAGGTGCTGACGCGCCTGCGTGCCATGATCGCGGACGAAAAGGGCGAGGTGACTGCGGAAGTGACTTCCGCGCAGCCCCTGTCGAAAGCGCAACAGACCGAGATTGCCAAGACGCTGAAAGCGCGGATCGGCAAGGACATCACTCTCAAACTGACCGTGGATGAAAGCCTCATCGGCGGTCTTGTCATCAAGGTGGGCTCGCAAATGATCGATACATCGATCCGCGCGCAGCTCGCAGCCCTCAAGAACAGCATGAAAGAGGTCGGGTAAATGGGTATCCAAGCTGCTGAGATTTCTGCGATCCTCAAGGAGCAGATCAAGAACTTCGGTCAGAATGTCGAAGTCACCGAAGTGGGCCGTGTGCTCTCGGTGGGTGATGGGATTGCCCGCGTCCATGGCCTCGACAATGTGCAGGCTGGCGAGATGGTCGAGTTCCCCGGCGGTGTGCGCGGCATGGCGCTCAACCTTGAGACCGACAACGTCGGGATCGTGATCTTCGGCGACGACCGGGGCATCAAGGAAGGCGACACTGTCAAGCGTACCAAGTCCATCGTGGACGTGCCCGTGGGTGACGAGCTTCTCGGCCGCGTGGTCGATGGCCTTGGCAACCCGATTGACGGCAAGGGCGAAATCAAGACATCCAAGCGCTCGGTCGCTGACGTGAAGGCCCCCGGCATCATCCCGCGGAAATCCGTGCATGAGCCGATGGCCACGGGTCTGAAATCCGTGGACGCAATGATCCCCGTTGGGCGTGGCCAGCGCGAGCTGATCATCGGCGACCGCCAGACCGGCAAGACCGCGATCGCACTCGACACGATCCTGAACCAGAAGAGCTACAACGAAGCCGCTGGCAATGACGAGAGCAAGAAGCTCTATTGCATCTATGTCGCCATCGGCCAGAAGCGCTCGACCGTGGCACAGCTGGTCAAGAAGCTCGAAGAAACCGGTGCGATCGACTATTCGATCGTCGTGGCAGCCACAGCGTCCGACCCTGCCCCGATGCAGTTCCTCGCGCCCTATGCCGCAACTGCGATGGCCGAGCATTTCCGCGACAATGGCCGTCACGCCCTTATCATCTATGATGATCTCTCCAAGCAGGCTGTGGCTTATCGTCAGATGTCGCTGCTCCTGCGTCGTCCGCCGGGCCGCGAAGCCTATCCTGGCGACGTGTTCTACCTCCATTCTCGTCTGCTCGAGCGTTCGTCCAAGCTCAACGAGGATTTCGGCTCCGGCTCGCTGACCGCGCTGCCGATCATCGAAACCCAGGGCGGCGACGTGTCGGCCTTTATCCCGACCAACGTGATCTCGATCACTGACGGGCAGATTTTCCTTGAAACCGAACTGTTCTACCAGGGCATCCGCCCCGCTGTGAACACGGGTCTTTCGGTGTCGCGCGTGGGTTCTTCGGCCCAGACTGATGCGATGAAATCCGTCGCAGGCCCGGTCAAGCTGGAACTGGCACAGTATCGCGAGATGGCGGCGTTTGCGCAATTCGGTTCGGATCTCGACGCGTCGACTCAGAAGCTTCTGAATCGTGGCGCGCGTCTGACCGAGCTGATGAAACAGCCGCAATATTCGCCACTGACCAATGCGGAAATCGTCTGTGTGATCTTTGCGGGCACGCAAGGCTATCTCGACAAGATCGCGGTCAAGGATGTGGGGCGTTTCGAGAAGGGTCTACTCGAGCACCTGCGTGGCAAGAACCGTGCGCTTCTCGACGATATCACCAATAACGACCGCAAGGTGAAAGGTGAGCTGGAAGAGAAAATCCGCGCCGCACTGGACGGATTCGCGAAAGATTTCGCCTGAGGGCGGGTAAGAGGATAAGCGCATGCCCAACCTCAAGGATCTCAAGAATCGGATCGGAAGCGTCAAATCGACGCGGAAGATCACCAAAGCGATGCAAATGGTCGCGGCGGCAAAACTGCGCCGCGCCCAGGACGCCGCCGAGGCCGCACGGCCCTATGCGGACAAGATGGCCGATGTGGTCAACGGGCTTGCGGCATCTGTCGCAGGCTCGAGTACGGCGCCGAAACTTCTGGCCGGAACCGGCAGCGAACAGACGCATCTTCTGGTGGTGATGACGGCCGAACGTGGGCTTTGCGGGGGGTTCAACTCCTCCATCGTGAAAGTCGCACGCTACCGGGCGGAAAAGCTCCTCAAGGAAGGCAAGACGGTCAAGATCCTGACCGTCGGCAAGAAGGGGCGTGAACAGCTCAAGCGTGATCTCGGCGCGCATCTGGTCGGCCATGTCGACCTGAGCGATGTCAAGCGCGTGGGTTATGAAAACGCGGCTGATATCTCGAAACGTGTTTTCGAAATGTTCGACGCAGGCGAGTTCGACGTGGCGACGATCTTTTTCAACCGCTTCGAATCCGTGATCAGCCAGATCCCGACACCGCAGCAGATCATCCCTGCCGAAGTTCCCGCAGAGGCCGGTGCAGAGATGCTTTATGACTACGAGCCGTCGGAAGAAGCGATCCTTGAAGACCTGCTGCCGCGCTCTGTGACCACGCAGATCTTTACTGCGTTGCTGGAAAATGCCGCTTCCGAGCAGGGCGCGCGGATGTCCGCGATGGATAACGCGACGCGCAACGCTGGCGACATGATCGACCGGCTGACGATCCAGTATAACCGCTCGCGTCAGGCTGCGATCACCAAAGAGCTTATCGAGATCATTTCGGGCGCCGAGGCGCTCTGAGAACCCGGAGAGAGATGAACATGGCAACCAAAGGCAAAATCACACAGGTGATCGGCGCCGTCGTCGACGTACAGTTCGACGGCGACCTGCCCCCCATCCTGAACGCGCTGGTTACGGATAACAACGGCAAGCGTCTTGTGCTGGAAGTGGCGCAGCACCTTGGCGAAAACACCGTGCGCACCATCGCCATGGACGCGACCGAAGGTCTGGTCCGCGGTCAGAACGTGGATGACACAGGCGAGCCGATCATGGTGCCGGTGGGCGACGCGACGCTGGGCCGCATCCTGAACGTCGTGGGCGAGCCTGTCGATGAAGGCAAACCTGTCGAATCGACCGAACGCCGCGCGATTCACCAGCCAGCGCCCGGTTTTGCCGAACAGTCGACGGAATCGGAAATCCTGATCACTGGCATCAAGGTCATTGACCTTCTGGCCCCCTATTCCAAGGGTGGCAAGATCGGCCTCTTTGGCGGCGCAGGCGTCGGCAAGACAGTTCTCATCATGGAACTGATCAACAACATCGCAAAAGTGCATTCGGGCTACTCGGTTTTCGCCGGTGTGGGCGAGCGCACACGCGAAGGCAACGACCTCTATCACGAGATGATCGAGTCCGGGGTTATCAACCTCGAGAACCTGAAAGAATCGAAAGTGGCGCTGGTCTACGGCCAGATGAACGAGCCGCCGGGGGCGCGGGCGCGCGTCGCGCTGACCGGGCTGACGCTGGCCGAGCAGTTCCGCGACCAGTCGGGCACCGACGTTCTGTTCTTCGTCGACAACATCTTCCGCTTCACGCAGGCAGGCTCCGAGGTGTCGGCACTTCTGGGCCGCATCCCGTCCGCTGTGGGCTACCAGCCGACGCTGGCGACCGACATGGGCGCGCTGCAGGAACGCATCACCTCGACCAAAGCGGGCTCCATCACGTCCGTGCAGGCCATCTACGTGCCTGCCGATGACTTGACCGACCCTGCACCGGCAACTTCATTTGCGCATCTTGACGCGACCACGGTTCTGTCGCGCGCCATCTCGGAGCTGGGCATCTACCCGGCTGTGGACCCGCTCGACAGTAACTCGCGCCTCATGGATCCAACCTATATCGGCGAGGAACATTACAATGTGGCGCGCGACGTGCAGGGGATCCTGCAGCGCTACAAGTCGCTTCAGGACATCATCGCGATCCTCGGGATGGACGAACTGAGCGAGGAAGACAAACTCACCGTGGCCCGCGCGCGCAAGATCCAGCGCTTCCTGTCGCAGCCTTTCGACGTGGCAAAGGTCTTCACCGGTTCCGACGGGATCCAGGTGCCGCTAGAGAAGACCATTGCGTCGTTCAAGGCGGTGGTGGCTGGTGAATACGACCATCTGCCAGAGGGCGCCTTCTACATGGTCGGCGACATTGATGATGTGATCGCAAAAGCCCAGAAGATGGCCGCTGCCGCCTGAGGAGGGCTAAATGGCTGATACGATGCAATTCGACCTCGTCAGCCCCGAGCGCAAGCTTGCCTCGGGAGCTGTGCGGGCCGTTCAGATCCCCGCGACGGAAGGCGATCTGACAGCGATGCCCGATCACGCGCCGATGATCACCACCCTGCGCCCTGGTCTTCTGACCTCCGAGGGGCCAGAAGGTGAGAGCCGTTTCGTCGTAACGGGCGGTTTCGCCGAAATCACGCCAGCAGGAACTACCGTGCTGGCCGAGCGTGCTTTCCCTGCCGGGGCAGAAGCCCGTGCGGCATTGGAAGCGATCCTGGCCGAGACCCGCGCCAAAGCGGCGACGGTTTCAGGCCCGGAAAAGGACGCGCTCGATAAGACAGCGGGTGATCTTGAGCGCACGATCGCCGCGCTCTGAGCCGTAGGTCTCTGAAATTTGGAAGCCCCGGTCACGTCTGATCGGGGCTTTCTTGTTGGGCGCGCATGTGGCGGCAATAGACAAGGATCATCCAACCCAGCATTGCGGCGTTGAGCAGATGCCACATGAAATGCGTTCCAAGCGGAAAACTGTCGCACACCAGCGGGTCGACGATCCGAAACCCCAACGACACGATCAGCAACCCCGCCCCGATCAGCAAGCCCTGTCCCGTCACATTGCGCCGCAGATAAAGCCCGTATCCCGTAATCAGCACGGCGACACTCAGATAGACGCCATTTGCCCCCAATCCCGGTACAAGCTGATTGGCAGCCGCGCTGAATTTCGCGGCATAGGGCACAAACAGAATGACGGCCAGCCATGGTGCCCAGACGGGCGCATCGAGGTAATCACGCGTTGCCGCATAGAGATAGAGCAGGATGAACGCCATGATTGGTAGCACATCAGCCAGCCCCGCCCATCGCGTCGCGTGCGTGTGCCACAGAAATGAGCCAATCCCGATCAGTGCAAGCAGCCACACCATCATGCGCGCAAGCCCTAGTCCGCGGGTGCGCGGCCAGACCCACAATGCCACCAGCAGAAAGGCTGCATTGGTGGCGGCATTAACAGGCTCGCTCCAGAAACTGAAATCAGTCCGCTCGCAATAGGCGATGATCTTCTCCATCCCCGCCTCACCGTCGTTGCGCGAAAAATTTCTTCAAAAGGGCCTCCGCTTCCCCGGCACTGATGCCGTCATAAACTTCAGGGACATGATGCGTTTGCGGATGAACAAAAACCCGCGCGCCCTGCGCCACTCCTCCGGATTTAGCGTCAGACGCACCGTAGTAGAGCCGCGCAATCCGCGCATGCGAGATTGCCATCGCACACATCGCGCAAGGTTCCAGCGTCACATAGAGGTCGCAACCTACCAGCCGCTCCTGCCCCAGCGCAGAACAGGCAGAGCGGATCGCCAGGATCTCGGCATGCGCTGTTGCATCGCACAACTCCCGCGTACGATTGCCTTCCTGCGCCAGCACAAGGCCGTCTCCAGACACAACCACTGCGCCGACCGGCACCTCGCCCCGCACCCCTGCTGCGCGTGCGGCATCAAGTGCCAGCGCCATATGACTGCGAAACCCGCTCATCCGCATGCACCCCCGTCACTCCATTCATCCTTGCTCAAATATCCTGGGGGAGGCGCGCCTTGCGCGCCGGGGGCAAAGCCCCCCAACCCTCAGATATCAGGGGGCGCCCCCCCAGCCACAGGTGTCACGCGCCGCCACACCTACGCCAGTGATGCAAAATATCAGCCCCAACAGGACGCGTCTCGACCAATTCGAAGCGCGGCGCATCGGCAAGAGCTGCCAACTCCAGCGCGCCAAGCCCCGCGCGCCCTTCAGCACCAATCATCTTGCCCGCCGAAAACACCACCAGCGCGTCCACTGCCCCCGCGCGCAAGAGCTGAGCTGCAAGCGTGCCGCCCCCCTCGCACAGAATCCGAGTGACACCACGTCGGGCGAGCGCGCGCAACATTTCCGTCACCTCAAACCCGTCCACCCCAAAATCCGTCTGGATCAGCTCTGCCCCGGTAGCCTGCCAGGACTGGCGCGCTTCATGTGGTGCATCGCTGCCATGCAGCAGCCAGACAGGGGCCGCACGCGCAGACGCGCCAAGCCGCCCCGACGCGTCGATCCGCAAGCTGCGCGCCGCGACAATCCGCACAGGCTGGTGCGTGACCCCAAACCCCCGCACCTGAAGGTCAGGATCATCCGCGCGTGCAGTCCCGCTGCCGACGAGTACCGCGTCATGGCGCGCGCGCAAGGCGTGCACAGCGCGACGCGCTTCCGGTCCGGTAATCCATCGGCTTTCGCCCGAAGCTGTGGCAATTCGCCCGTCCAGCGTCAGCGCAAGTTTCAGCGTCACGAAAGGCCGTCCTTGCGTCAGGCGTAGCAGAAAACCCGCATTCACACGCGCGGCGGCTTCGGCCTCGACCTCTTCGGTGACCTCAACGCCCCCCGCACGCAGCATGGCGTGACCGCGCCCCGCCACGCGGGGATCCGGGTCGGTCAGCGCGGTCACAACGCGCCGTACTCCGGCCTCGATCAGCGCGTTGGCGCAGGGCGGGGTCAGGCCATGATGTGCGCAGGGTTCCAGGCTGACATAGGCCGTTGCCCCGCGCGCATCGCATCCGCGGAGCGCCATCGCTTCGGCGTGGGGCCTGCCACCGGGTTGGGTCCAGCCGCGACCGAGGATCTCGCCATCGCGTACCAGCACGCAACCCACCGCGGGATTTGGCCAGACGCGCCCCAGACCACGCGCGCCGAGCGAAATCGCCAGCCGCATGAAGCGCCCATCGGCTGCATGGTCCAAGAGTTACTCCGTCCCTTTCTGTTCGGGCCGCAATTCCGAGACGAATTTGTCGAAATCATCCGCCTCCTGAAAGTTCTTGTAGACACTTGCGAAGCGGACATAGGCAACTGTATCGATCCGGGCGAGGGTTTCCATCACGATCTCGCCGATCATCTTGGAGGGGATGTCGCTGTCACCCAGACTCTCGAGCCTGCGCACCATGCCTGAGATCATCTGATCAATGCGCTCATGCTCGATGGGGCGTTTCTGCATCGCAATCCGGATCGAGCGCTCGAGCTTCTCACGGTCGAAAGCTTCGCGGCGTCCGTTGGATTTGACCACCACTAGATCGCGAAGTTGCACGCGCTCATAGGTGGTAAATCTGCCGCCGCATGCCGGACAAAAGCGCCGTCTGCGGATCGCTCCGTGATCTTCGGCAGGGCGCGAATCCTTGACCTGGGTGTCGATATTGCCGCAAAACGGACAGCGCATGTCCTCTCCCTCGCGTTGCTTGTCACCTTTATTGGCAGAACTATAGGAAACCCGCGAAGGATTGGGTAGCGCGAAACGCGCGCTACCAGATCATGGGCCATGGTTGTTGCGCGCAAGACTCAACGTTGCGTGCGCTCAGCGCACAACCACAACGCGCGTTTGCGACATTCCTTCGGCCTGCACCATGTCGAAGAATTTTCGGGCATTGGACGGATGCAGCCGCACACAACCTGCAGACGCCGGACGGCCAAGCCGGCTGATCTGATCCGTGCCGTGAATGGCATAATTGCCTGAGTAGAACACAGCATAGGGCATCGGCGCATTGTTATAGAGCGACGAGCGGTGATTGCGCGACAGGAACTGAGGCCGCCATGTGCCCGTCGGAGTGATCTTGCCCGACCGGGCCGTTGATACGGGCCATTCATAGACAAGCTGACCGTGGTGGTAGACGTGCATGACCTGGCCACTGATGCTCACCCGCGCCACAAGCCTGTCCGCAGCTGCCGGGACCGATACAGCGAACAGCATCGCAAAGGATATTGCAGTCGAAAAAAACGCTTTGCGCATGAAACCTCCGTCACTTGAATCGATTATCAGCATCAATAGGGGCAATTGCTTGGCATATCCGGATTCGAGTCAAGCGGATTTTCGCTCATGGTGGTCCGATATTGCCACCGCCACTCTGTTACCAGCAGGTGCTTCTGCAGTGCGCGGCGCGCTCAAACCTCTTGTCAAATCCATCGCAAGGTGGGAATGACTGCGCTATGACACAGACAAATGACAAGAAAATCGCGCTTGTCACAGGCGCATCGCGCGGCCTTGGAGCCGCAATGGCAGAAACACTCGGCAGCACCGGCTGGCATGTGGTGGCGCTGGGGCGCACCATGGGCGCGCTGGAAGAACTGGACGACCGCATCAAGGCCAAGGGCGGCACCGCGACGCTGGCTGCGATGGATATCACAAAAGATGATGCGATCCGCCATCTGTGCCGTGATATCCATGACCGTTGGGGGCATCTTGATCTCTGGGTGCATACGGCTATCCACGCCCCCCCCATGAGCCCTGCTGATCACATTGCCCTGAAAGACTGGGACAAATGCACGGCTATCAATATTCGGGCAACAGGTGTGTTGATCCCGATGATCGCGCCTTTGCTGACCGCAGCGCCCAGCCGCGCCACAGCGTTGTTCATTAATGACGCGGCCGCACGCGGCAAGTTCATGGGCGCCTATGGCGCGTCGAAAGCCGCGCAGATCGCATTAGCGCAGGCATGGCAGCTGGAAACTGCCCGGATTGGCGCTCGCGTTATGATCGAGGAGGCGCGCCCCATGCCCACCGCAACGCGCGCCCGTTTCTATCCGGGCGAAAACCGCGATACCCTTACCCCTTGCCTGCAGGAAGCAGAACGGTTGCTGCGCGCCCTCGCAGACTGATCCGCCGCCCTGGAAGGCGCGCATAAAAAAAGCCGGCTCGCACCGGCTTTTCCTTTTGGTATCTGCGTTTTATGTCAGCTCAGTTTGCCTGACGCCGCAGGAAAGCCGGGATCTCTATGCGCTCTTCGCTTTCGGTCGGGACCGCCTCTTCCTCGTAATAGGCCGCCAGTGGGGCAGCACGACGCGCCATCGGCTGCTGCTGCGGAGGGGTCTCATTCCCATGTCCTGCCATGCGGCTGATCAGCGATCCAATCCCGAAGCGCGATGCGGCCTTGTCAGCGTCACGTGCGGCGAGTGCCTGCTGAGGAGCCGCGGATTGCGGAGCACGACGCGGCTGACCTCTCTCAGGCGTCTTGTGAACGGCACGCTGAAGACGCTCCATCGTTTCCTGCGACGGACCGCCAGCCCCTGCACGCTGGGGCGCTGCAAACGAACGCGGCTGTTCCTGCGGAACGTAGCTATTGTGTTGATCCGCAACCAATGGCTCGTTTTCGTAGTAGGTGTCCTGCGGCTGATGCTGCGCAGCTGCCGCCTGAGAGGCAGCGTGACGGTGCTGCAAGGGCGCCTGCTCTACCGGACGCGGCGCGTATTCCACGGTGCGCTGGGCGGCGGCAGGCTGTTGGGCGGGGCGCGGCGCAGGTTCCTCAAACAGGGTCTGCTGCTCATAGCTCGGCTCAACGCGCTCTGCCACGGCGGCGGGGCGCTGCGGTTCTGGGGCGCGCTGCGGCGCGGGTTTTTCGTTCAGGACCGGGCGCAGCGGCTCGGACATGCTGCGGCGCGGCAGTTCCTCGGCCTGGGTCTTGGCTTCAACATCGATGCCCGTCGCGACAACAGAGACACGCAGCGCGCCTTCCATCGACGGATCGAGCGTTGACCCCACGATGATATTGGCATCCGGATCCACCTTTTCGCGAATGCGGTTCGCGGCCTCATCCAGCTCGAACAAGGTCAGATCATAGCCACCGGTGATGTTAATCAGCACACCCCGCGCGCCGTGCAGGCTGATCTCGTCCAGCAGCGGATTGGCAATGGCTTTCTCGGCCGCATGGATGGCGCGATCTTCGCCTTCGGCTTCGCCCGTGCCCATCATCGCCTTGCCCATTTCGTCCATGACAGCGCGCACATCGGCAAAATCGAGATTGATCAGACCGGGACGAACCATCAGATCGGTCACGCCTTTGACGCCCTGATAAAGCACGTCATCAGCCATGGCGAAGGCTTCGGTGAAAGTGGTGCGTTCGTTGGCCAGACGGAACAGATTCTGGTTGGGGATGATGATCAGCGTATCGACGACCTTTTGCAGCGCTTCAATGCCCGCCTCGGCCTGACGCATGCGCTTGGCCCCTTCGAACTGAAAAGGCTTGGTAACGACACCAACGGTCAGCACACCAAGTTCGCGGGCGGCCTGAGCAATGATCGGCGCAGCCCCTGTCCCGGTACCGCCGCCCATTCCAGCGGTGATGAAGCACATATGCGATCCGGCGAGATGGTCGATGATTTCCTCGATCGTTTCTTCGGCAGCGGCCGAGCCGACAGCAGGGCGCGCACCGGCACCCAGACCCTCGGTGATCTTCACGCCCATCTGGATGCGCCCTTTGGCACGGTTCTGCTGCAGAGCCTGCGCATCGGTATTGGCGACCACGAATTCCACACCTTCGAGCTTTTGCTCGATCATGTTGTTGACCGCGTTCCCGCCTGCGCCGCCAACCCCAAAGACAGTGATGCGCGGGGCCAGATCAAGCTCCTGCGTGTGTTCCGAGAAATTCAATGCCATGTGCCTACTCCGCCTCTCTTTTTACCGAACGCGCCACCGTCAATCTGCGCTTGGTGTCTGATTTTGCTTGAATCCTACAGCGCTTCCCGCACGAGGTCACCAAAAAAGTCACAATTCAACACCAGATATTGCATTTTTTTTGCGGATTTCCGCCGAATTTCGGCTGACTCGCTTGATTTTGTGGTCACCAGTTGTCTTTGAACCATTTCACGGCCCGCTTCAAGGAGCGCGCGGGGTAGTTTTCGACCGGCATTTCAAAGTCCCACCATTCATCCTGCGGATGCGTCGCCAGCAGGCTGAGGCCGACGACGCTGGAAAACGCCTGCCCCGACGCCGCCTGCGGCAGGCCGCGAACCCGCACCGGGCGGCCCAGACGAACCTGCTGGCCGAAGATGCGCGCGGCCAGACCATCGAGGCCGGGCACCTGGGCGGCCCCTCCTGTCAGCACGACCTGCTGGCTGGGCAGATGGGTGAAGCCTGCCGCGTCGAGACGGGCGCGCACCTCCTCGAGGATCTCCTCGATGCGCGGGCGCATGATACCGATCAGCTCGGCGCGGCTGACGCGGCGGCGGTCCTTGTCCCAATCACCTGAATCGCCCGTCAGTGCGATCATGTCGCGATCATCCATCGACGTAGCCTGCACCCCGCCATGCACAGTCTTGATGCGCTCGGCCATCGCAAAATCTATCTGCAAGCCCTTGGAGATATCCGAGGTCACATGGCTGCCGCCCATGCGCACGCAATCCGCGTAGATCATGTGTTTCTTCATGAAGATCGACACATTCGACGTGCCCGCGCCCAGATCGACGCAGGCCGCGCCCAGTTCCTGCTCATCCTCGACCAGCGCCGACATGCCCGACGCATAGGCGCTGGAGGCAATCCCGGCTAGTTCGACATCGCAGCGCTTGAGCGCGTTGCAAATATTCTGGATCAGACTGGCATCGACCGTAACCAGATGCATGTCGCAGGCCAGATTGCGCCCTGTCTGGCCGCGCGGATCAGACAGGCCGGTACGGTGATCAAGCGCGAAATTGATCGGCTGGGCATGCAGCACCTCGCGCCCGGCACCGAAATCGGGCATGTCGCAGGCGGACATAACGCGCGCGATATCGTTTTCCGACACCACCGGCTCTTCAAGATCGATCTCGCCTGCCAGACCGTAAGAGCGCGGATTGCCGCCTGAGAGGCACACCATCACATGATCCACCCGCGCCTGCGCCATCTTCTGAGCGGCCTGCAGCGCCGTGCGGATCGCGCGTTCGGTCTCTGCCATGGCCGAGACCTCGCCATAGCGCACCCCGCTGGAACGGGTCGTGCCTGCCCCGATGACACGAAAGGCCGCCTGCCCCGCCATATTGCCGATACCCGGCTCATCAAGTGCACTGGCTGCCGGATCGAGACGCAGAACCACGGCTGCGATCTTGTATGTACCGACATCAAGCGCGGCGATAACCCCGCGCTGCATGGCCGCGCGGCGCATCTGACGCATGGCACGTTGAGAAGCATAGGGATCAAACATCATCGAACAGTCTCCGTGGATTGGGCGCGGATCTCACGCAGGGTGTCCATCGCCCCCGGGCTGAGTTGCAGCACGGGGCGGGAAGGGTTGCGCAGATCCGCTGTGATCAGATCGCGCGACAAAAGGTCTTGGGCCTGTTCAAGCGCGATAACGCGCTCCAGCGCGGCCAAGGCGCCGGTTTCAGGCAGCTTGATGCGCTGGCCGCGGTCAAGCACGACATCCCAGCGGCGTTCGCCCATCCGCACCAGTCCCAGCGCCCGCGGTCCAAGCGGTGTGGCGGCTTCAAGCAAATCGAGCGCTTCACGAATTTCGGTATTGGCGCCTGCACCCGCGATCAGCGGCAGATCCGGGCGGTACTCGCGGCTGAGCACATAGGCGACGCGAATTCCTTCGGCATCGAGCAATTCCAGCCCGTTCTCCGAGCGCCAGAGCACCACTGGCCTGCGCTCATGGATCGTCAGCCCAAGCACGCCATCCGCAAGCAACCGCAGATCGGCAGAGCGTACCCAGTCAAGCGCTTCGACCTCGCGGCGCAAGGCATCAAGATCGAGGCGGAAGGAGGATTTCGGAAGCTGCGGCTCCAGCATGGCGCGCAGCGCCAGATCCAGCTCTGGGGTGACATCAGGCCAGGCGAAGGTTGTGACCATGAATTCAGGCCGGTCGACGATGGACGCATAGGCAGCATCATAGTGCGCGACGACCGCCTCGCGATTGGCCTCATTCGAGAAATAGAGCGCTGCGACCGAAAGCGCGCAGACTACAGGCAGGCCGTATTTCAACATCCGACGGTAGATCGGCGTCAGCCATATCCGCTGCAATCTGTAGCCAAGGCGGCCCTCGCGAAACCGCATGCGGGCGCGACGGCGCGGATTTGGCGATGGGTGCGGCATAGACATGTCCACAAAGCGCGCCATCTGCTCGGTTGACAGTGCTTGCCCCAAGCCGGCGCCCAGCGCCGCTGCACTGGCCGCAGGGTCAAGGATTTGCGCCCTGTCGGACTCGGAGGAGGGAAGTATCAGATCCCCCCCCATCGCTTGCAGCGTGTCGTCGAGACTGGCCCTGTGGCAGTCTGCAGGGCTGACGCCCGGCATCGCACGCATCTGCGTCCCGGTGTCGGAAACGGGCAGCAACGTCACCGGCACGTCGGGCAGGATATCGTCTTGTGCATATTCCTCGGCGCGCGTCGCTCCGAGGTGGTCCCAGAAGCTGGGACGACCCGCCGGATCGAGAAGCGGGGCATCGTCATCTTGCGGCTCTAACGGTCGCATGAGGCATCCTCCACGATCCAACGACACAGCTCGGGGAAGCTGATACCGCAATGCGCAGCCTGCTCCGGCACCAGCGATGTGGGCGTCATGCCGGGCTGGGTGTTGGTCTCGAGCAGGATCAGCCCATCAAGCCCACGTGCCGCGTCCCAGCGAAAATCAGTGCGGCTTATGCCACGGCACCCCAGCACCTGATGCGCGCGCAGGGCATAATCGAGGCAGGCAGCATGGATCTCTGCAGGCACATCTGCGGGCAAGACATGACGCGATCCGCCTGGCTTGTATTTTGCGTCGTAGTCATACCACCCGTCTGTGACGATATCCGTGACCGTCAGCGCCCGGTCACCGATCACGGTCGTGGTCAGTTCGCGCCCTGGCGCGAAGGCTTCGACCATGACCAGATCCGGCATGTCTTCCGCCAGTTGCGGCGGCGCAGTCGCGCCGTCCTGCACAAGATAGACCCCGACCGAACTACCCTCGTTATTGGGCTTGATGACATAGGGCGGCGGCAGAAGATGCGCGGCCATCACCTCGGCCTTGGGCGCCAGCACCGAGGCCACGACCGGCAGATCAGCCGCGCGAAAGGCAGCCTTGGAACGCTCCTTGTCCATCGCCAGCGCCGAAGACAGAATGCCCGAATGCGTATAGGGAAGGCGCAGCCATTCCAGGACGCCCTGGATACAGCCATCTTCGCCGTAGCGACCATGCAATGCGTTGAAAACGACGTCTGGGGCAATCTCCATCAGGCGCTGCACGACATCGCCGCGCGCATCCACCTCGATCACCTCGTAACCCGCCACCCGCAGCGCTTGCGCGCATTCATGCCCTGAGGAAAGTGACACCTCGCGCTCAGACGAAAGGCCACCTTTCAGAACACATACTCGGGGGGCTGCCCTGCTCGACATGCCCATTCCCATCGCCTCTGAGCCTTTGCGGCCCTTGTTGCCCGTGTTTTCCGGGCGTTATCTTATTGGTCCGCGCTGAGTTCCAGCTGCGGGACTGTTGCGCCCGGCGTTACCTCGCCGATCCGCATGATTTCCCATTGTAGCGAAATTCCGCGCAGATGCAAAACCCTTTTTCGCACCTCCTCGCCCAAGGCTTCCAGCTCCGCAGCCGTGGCCCCGCCGGAATTGATCAGGAAATTCGGATGCTTGGGCGACATCTGCGCGCCGCCCAGCCGCGCACCACGCAGGCCCGCCTCCTCGATCACTTTCCAGGCTTTCAACTCATGGCTGTCATCCGCGCGCCCGGTCGAGGAAAACCCGGCCGGGTTGCGGAATGTCGATCCGGCGCTGCGCTCCTTCGTGGGCTGGCTCGCATCGCGCCGCGCGATCTGCTCCTCCATCCGCGCATGCAGGGCCGCCGGATCACCTTCGGGCGCATGGAAGCGGGCGGCGGTGATGACCATGCCCTCGGGCAGATCGGACTGGCGATAGGCGAGCTTCAGCGCGGCGGCAGGGATCGTGTGGCGCGCGCCGTGGCGGTCAATCGCCGTGATCTCGATCAGGTGATCGGCCACATACGCGCCGTAACAGCCCGCATTCATCCGCACCGCCCCGCCGATACTGCCGGGGATGGTGCGCAAAAAGGTCAGATCCCGGCCCCCGTCAGCGGCCTTGCGCGCCACATGCGCGTCGAGCGCGGCGGCCCCTGCGGTGATCGTCTCGCCGACCTCGATCCCGTTGAACCCGCGCCCCAGCCGGATCACCACGGCGCGAATGCCTCCGTCGCGCACGATGAGATTGGAGCCGACGCCCATCGGAAAGACCGGGATTTCCGGGTCCAGCGCTTTAAGGAAGGCGCTCAGGTCATCTTCATCGGCAGGCTGGAAGAGCCAATCCGCAGGCCCGCCGACGCGCAGCCATGTCAGACTGTCGAGCGGCTTTTGCGGGGTGAGCGTGCCGCGCACTTGGATCAGGTCAGGTGTCATGGGGGTGTGAGTAGCCCGAGGCGTGGGGGATTGTCGAGAGTGCGGGAGACGCCAGTGGGAGTATTTGGGGCAAGAAAATGGGGGCGATGAGAGCGACAGCGCTAGAGTCAGAAAATGACGAAACGCAGGATCAACGAGACCATGTATCCGAATGTTGTGACGCCAGCACCAATGCCACCAAGCAGGACAACCGCATCGATTATGTTCTTGGCATCGCGCGTCAGCATCAGCGAAAGTCTGGTCGTCAAACGATACAGCGCGGCCTTCTTTTCGTGCTCTGGCACATTTGGATCAAAGGCAGTCTCTTTATCTGCCTTAAACTCATGTCCAAGCTCCGAATCCGAACGTTCTGCGGCACCATCAGCAAGCTGCGCCAAATCGGCGCGCGCGCGCCCGTCACCCTCATCAAAACGCGCGGAAATGCGCGCCTCGACCACAGATTTGGTCTTGGGGCAGGCATTGCGCATGTCCATTGCCGCTGTGCCCAACGCAGAATTTAGGTCGCGGACAAGCACATCATCTGGCAATTCGTTCTGGTCAAGATTGTAAAGTATGTTTGCCTGCACCCGCAAAAACGTGTCGTGCAGGCGCAAGGGGCGGTCGGGGTAGCGGGCAAGGCGTTCGTCCAGCAGGTCTACATCGCCGACCAAGGCTGTGAACATATTGCCCTGCGGGCCTAGCAACTTGCCGCGCAGGCGGCGGATTTCGTCACTGACCGAGTCCATCGCGTCTTGCAGGATATCGCGGTCAATGTCGGAGCGGCCCACGCGATGCCACAGCCCATCCGGCCCCTGTTCAATCGCATCCTCGCCCAAGGGGCGGCTTTCTGCGATATGGTTCAGCCGGATTTCCGCAATCAGCGCATTGACGTGATCCGCACCTTTGCCCCAGTCTGCGGAGTCGATCAGGGCAATCTTGGTGAGCAACTCGTAATCCTGCGGGCGGCCTAGGAGGGCGTTGTCATACCAGTCGACCCAGAAGCGCCAGCCGTCGCCTTGAGCGAGGATTTGCGGGCGTGTTTGGGCCCAGAGGTCTGCGAGCGGGTTCTCGCCCTCCCAGAGTGGGCAGCGGTCGAGTGCCTCGCCCGCCGACAAATTGGCGCAATCGCGGCGGACACTCTCCCACACAGCGGCACGGGCGTCGGCGGCGTCGACGGCGGCGGCGGCGGCGGCGGCGGCGGCGGCGTAGACGGCGTCGGCGTAGCCGCCGGCGTAGCCGACGGCGTCGACGGCGGCGCGGGCGGCGTAGACGGCGAAGTAGATGTCGTGGGCGCCGTCGTAGGCGAGGTGGTCGTCGTAGGCGTCAGCGCGGGCGGCGGCGGACTTGATTTCGGGGGTTGGCCAAACTGCGGCAACTCCCGAAATCAGAGAGGGCCGCAAAACCGGCAAGGCTGTCAACTCAATTTTGCGCGCGGTCTCCCCTACGGACCACGCCCAAAAGTGCGGCAAGCCCCGCATCGCTGCGCGATGCGCAAGCGCCACAGCCCAGCGCTGCGCCTCGTCGCGCTCGGCCTCGGTCCCTTGCGGCAAAGCCTCCAGCCAATCCGCGAGGCTGCCGCGGTCCGTGATTTCCGAGAGCTCCCTCAATTTCCGCCCCCCAGCAGCCGTTGCAGGCGATTGCCAAGCTCCTGCTCCACCCCGCGCCGGATCGTGTCCTGCA
>REBU01000017.1 GCA_007692585.1 Paracoccaceae bacterium
GGGTCCACGCTGCGCGATTTCGGCTCCAGCACGATACGCACATCATCGGCCGATTCGTCGCGCACATCGCCGAGGATCGGCACTTTGCGGGTCTGGATCACTTCGGCCAGTTTCTCGATCAGGCGCGATTTCGGCACCTGGAACGGAATTTCCGTCACCACGATCTGCCACTGCCCGCGCCCCAGATCCTCGATCTGCCAGCGCGCGCGCAGCCGGAACGCGCCGCGCCCGCTCTGATAGGCCGCAAGGATCGAGTCGCGCGGCTCGACAATCACGCCGCCGGTGGGGAAATCCGGGCCGGGGATGAGTTTGAGCAGATCCTCGTCGGGCAGATCCGGCATCGCGATCAGCGCCAGACAGCCCTCGATCAGCTCATCAAGGTTATGGGGCGGGATATTCGTCGCCATCCCCACGGCAATCCCGCTTGCACCATTAGCCAGAAGATTGGGGAAAGCGGCAGGCAGAACCACAGGCTCGGAAAGCGTGCCGTCGTAATTGGGGCGGAAATCAACCGCGTTTTCGGCCAGCCCTTCAAGCAGCGCTTCCGCGGCGCGGGTCATGCGCGCTTCGGTGTATCGGGCGGCGGCGGGGTTATCGCCATCGATATTGCCAAAATTGCCCTGACCATCGACCAACGGATAGCGGACGTTGAAATCCTGCGCCAACCGCGCCATCGCGTCATAGATCGCGGCATCGCCATGGGGATGATAATTGCCCATCACATCGCCGGTGATCTTGGCCGATTTGCGAAACCCGCCATTCGCCGCCAGCTTCAACTCGCGCATCGCATAGAGGATACGGCGATGCACAGGCTTCAGCCCGTCGCGCGCATCGGGCAGCGCGCGATGCATGATTGTGGACAGCGCATATTGCAGATAGCGCGAGCCCAGCGCGCGGCGCAGCGGCTCGGACATATCGGCGGTCAGATCGGGTGTCGCATCATCATCTTGTGGCATGCCTCAGCCTTACCCCCAGCTTTGGCTTGCGTCCAGTCCTGATCGTCACACCAACGTGACGCGACCTGCAGAAATTGCGCTTGCCCGGCGGATGCGCGCGGGCCTAGTCTCGCGCCAGTTTTCCTGCCACCAAAGGGGCATTGTGATGCGTCTGATTTCCGTTTTCCTGATGGTGAGCACTGCCTTGCCCGCCCTTGCAGACACCCGGCCCGAGATCCGCAGCGTGACACTGTCCACGGCAGGTCTGGCCATGATCGAAGCCGGTGCCAAGCTGGATGTTACAGGGCTGTCGCTGCCTGTGCGGCGCGCGGATATCGACGATTTCCTGAAATCTCTGCGCGTCGCGGACCCTTCGGGCGCTGTGCCGATGCTGCGGATGCGCGGGCCTGACGGGCTGCGCGACACGTTCGACGCCCTGCCCTTCAGCGCCGATCAGCTTGGCGATCTGCGCGCGCTCATGGATGCGATGATCGGCGCGCCTGTGGTCGCGTCGCGGCGGGGCGCAGTGCAGGAGGGCAGCTTGATGGGCACGCGCGATGTGCCCTGCGCGCAGGAGGGCCAGCGCGGTTGCGTGGCCCTGGCGCTGCGCGGACGCGATGGGCAATTGCGCCAGATGGTGCTGGATGACGCGCTGGAGATCAGCTTCGCGGATGACGCCGACAGCGCGGCGATCGAACGCGGGCTGGCAGCCTTGCGCGGGGCCGCGCGGGGGCAGATCGTGGATGTCAGCCTGAGCAGTTCCGCGCCCGAGCCGCGTGAAATTGCCCTTGGCTGGCTGCAACCCGCCCCGGTCTGGAAAACCGCCTGGCGCGCCGAAGACGGGCCGGACGGGCTGACGCTGACCGGCTGGGCCGTGATCGAAAATGCGACCGGGCAGGACTGGACTGATGTGACGCTCACCCTCGCGACAGGCGCGGTGCAAGCACTGCAGGCACAGCTTTATGACCGGCTGACCACCCCGCGAGACCTGGCCATGCCAGTGATCGAGCCGGTATTTGCGCCCGCACCGCTTGCACGCAGCGCGATGATGGAAGCGGTCATGGACACGAGCCCCGTCACCATGGACGATGGCGACAGCTTCTCGCGGTTCACCCTGCAGACGCCTGTGACCCTGGCGGCCGGCGAGATGATCTCGCTGCCCTTCCTGCGCGAGGCGTTGGAAGATGCGCGATTGACCCTTTTTCGTGGCGGGATGGGCGCAACCCACCCGATGATCGCGATCGAATTCGAAAACCCCCTGCCCTTGCGCCTGCCTGCGGGGATCGTGACTCTCTATGAAACGGCGCGCGGCCATGCAGGCGACGCGATGATCCCGGAGCTGAGCCCGGGCGCGCGTGAAATCATCGAATTCGCCCGAGATACAGCGGTCGAGGTGCGCGAGACAGTGGAGGAGATGAGCCGCATCCAGTCAGGGCGGATCATCGACGGGGTGCTGATCGCAGAGGAGCGCGTCGAGCGGCGCACGCGCTACAGTCTGGCAGGCGCCCCGGAGGAGGATCGCGTGGTGACGCTGATGCACCCGCGCCGCGTCGGATGGGACATCGCAGGCTCCGAGGGCGCAATGGCGCTCGACGAGGTCAGGGTCACGCTTGATCTGCCTGCGGGCGGGGCTGAGACGCATGAGATCGTGGAAACCCGCGTCACCGCGCAGCGGGCAGCGGTCCTCTCAATGGCGCAGGAAGATCTGGCCTATTGGTCCGGGACCGTGCCGGATGCGGCGTTGCAGGCGCGGCTTGGGCAAATCCAGAGCCTGCGTCGCGAAGAAGCGGCGCTGCGCCGAGAGATCGACCGGCTGGAGGCGGAGGTCAGCGCCCTGATCGAGGATCAGAACCGACTGGTGAACCTGATCGTGCAGCTTCAAGATGACAGCCCCGCCACGCGCGCGCGGCGCGACCGCGTGGAAGAGATCGACAGCGCCATCACTGCCGCGCGCATGGCGCTGCGCGACGCCGGGACACGGCTTGACGTGTTGTCCGATGACCTGCGCGCGCTGATCTTCGGGGCGTGAGGGCCGCGCCGGGTGCGTGCGCGTCACGCCCCCCAAGGCAACTTCAGGACGCCTTGCCTTCCAGCGCGTCGAGCCGCGCCTTGAGCAGGTCATTTTCCTCGCGCGCCTTTTGCGCCATGGCACGCACCGCGTCGAATTCCTCGCGGGTCACGAAATCGCGATCCGCCAGCCAGCGGTCCATCAGGCTTTTGAGGGCTGTTTCGGCCTCGGTGCGGGCGCCCTGCGCCACGCCCATAGCGTTCGTCATAAGTTGCGACACATCGTCGAGCAGGCGGTTCCGGGTTTGCATGGCAGCACCTTTGTCGTTGGGTTTGATCCTATATGTGACCGGCCGCACCAAAACTCAAGGTTGACTTCCCCTGCGCGCCCGCGCCAGACAGTCGCAACTTGTCCAGCAGGCGTATCGCAATGACCCTCCTTGCCATCCCCTTCCCCGATCTCAGCTCCGAGATCTTCACCCTCACCCTGGGCAATTTCAGCTTCGCGCTGCGCTGGTATGCGCTGGCCTATATCGCGGGCTTCCTGCTGGGCTGGTGGATCGTGCAAGGGCTGATGAAGCGCCCCGCCCTCTGGCCCGGCGCGCAGGCTCCGATGGAGCCCGCCCGCGTCGAAGCCCTGCTGACCTATGTCATCATCGGTGTGATCCTCGGCGGGCGGCTGGGCTTTGTGCTGTTCTATCAACCGGGCTATTACCTCGCCAACCCGACCGAGATCCTGCGCATCTGGGAAGGGGGCATGGCCTTTCACGGCGGTTTTGCGGGCGTCATCCTTGCGGGGCTGATCTTCTGCCGCCGCCACGGCGTGCCTCCCTTGCAGATCGCCGATGCCATGGCGCTGGTCGCGCCGATCGGAATCGGTCTGGGGCGGGTTGCGAATTTCATCAATGCCGAGCTTTGGGGCCGCCCGACCCTGCAACCCTGGGGCGTGATCTTCCCCGGCAGCCATGCGCAAAACTGCCCTTGGGACTGGCCTGCGGATGTCTGCGCCCGCCATCCTACGCAGCTCTATGAGGCAACGCTCGAAGGGCTGGTGCTCTTTGCGGTCCTCGCCTGGCTGGTCTGGCGGCGCGGCTGGCTGAAATATCCCGGCACCGTCACTGGCGTCTTCGTCGCAGGCTACGGGCTGGGGCGCTTCATCGTCGAGCTCTTCCGCCAGCCCGATGCGCAATTTGTCACCCCCGACAATCCCATCGGCTATGCCGTGAGCTTCGGATCGTTCGGCCTGACGATGGGACAAATTCTGTCGCTGCCGATGATCGTGGCAGGGCTTGCGTTGCTGATCTGGCGCAGGCGGGCATGAGCGCGCTCAAATCCCTGATCCTGCGTCAGATCGCGGCGACGGGACCGATGAGCATCGCAGATTTCATGTCGCTTTGCCTGCTCCACCCGCAGCATGGCTATTACACCACCCGCGACCCGCTGGGCGCTGGGGGCGATTTCACCACCGCCCCCGAAATCAGCCAGATGTTTGGCGAGATGCTGGGCCTGTGGCTGGCGCAGGTCTGGCACGATCAGGGCGCGCCCGCGCCCGTCACGCTGGCCGAGCTTGGCCCCGGCCGCGGCACGCTGATGGCCGATATCCTGCGCGCGACGCGCGCGGTCCCGGGCTTTCACGCCGCACTCTCGCTGCATCTGGTCGAGGCGTCGCCCGTTCTGCGCGCGGCACAGGCCGAAAAGCTCGCGGCCTTCGCGCCGGTCTTCCATGACAGTGCCGACAGCCTGCCCGACGCGCCCCTGCTGCTGGTCGCCAACGAGTTCTTTGACGCGCTGCCCATCCGCCAGTTCCAGCGCAAGGGCAGAGCTTGGGCCGAACGCATGGTCGGCGCGCAAGGCGACGCGCTGATCTTCGGGCTGGCCCCGCCGGCACCGTTTGAGGCGCTCTCGGAGCGGCTGGAAGATACGGAGGACGATCAGATTGTCGAGACCTGCGCCCCCGCCTGCGCTGTGCTCGACCCGATTGCCGCGCGCATCCATACTCATGGCGGGGCGGCGCTGATCGTGGATTATGGCGACTGGAAAAGCCGGGGCGACACGCTGCAGGCGCTGCGCGGCCATGCCTATGACGACCCGCTCGCCCATCCCGGCGATGCCGACCTGACTGCGCATGTCGATTTCCGCGCGCTGGCCAAAGCGGCAGCCCCCCTGCAGGCACATGCGCTGACGCCGCAAGGGGTCTTTCTCGAACGCCTCGGGATCACCCGGCGCGCCCAGACCCTGGCGCAGGGCTTGGCAGGCCCGGCACTCGAATCCCATATCGCGGCACATCGACGCTTGACGCATCCGCAGGAAATGGGCCAGTTATTCAAGGTGCTTGCCTTGACACATCCCAACGCCCCCCCAGTGCCGGGAATTCTGTGATGACCCTGGAAATCCTGACTGCCGAGCCACTCATGCCCATACGCCACGGATTTTTCACGCGGCGCGGCGGGGCATCGTCGGGGATTTTTGCCGGGCTGAATTGCGGACCGGGCTCATCGGATCAATCCGAAAGCGTGCGGCTGAACCGTGCCCGCGTGGCCGAAGCGATGCAGGTGCCCCCCGAGGCGCTGATCACAGTGCATCAGATCCATTCCGCTGATGTGGTGGCTGTCACTAGCCCGCATCTGCACGACGCGCCGCGCGCAGATGCGATGGTGACGAACCAACCGGGTGTCGCGCTTGCAATCCTGACGGCGGATTGTCAGCCTGTTCTCTTTGCCGATCCTGAAGCACAGGTGATCGGGGCGGCCCATGCCGGATGGCGCGGTGCGCTGGACGGCGTGCTGGAGAACACGGTCACCGCGATGGAAGCCCTCGGGGCCAGACGCGCGCAGATCCGCGCCGTGATCGGTCCCTGCATCAGCCAGCGCGCCTATGAGGTCGGACAGGAATTTCTGGAACGCTTCCTTGCGGAAGATCCCGATTCTGCGCGGTTCTTCGCAAATGGGGTGGCGGAGAAATATCATTTCGATCTGGCCGGTTTCGGGCTGGACCGTCTGCGACAGGCTGGCATTGCCGAGGCGCAATGGATCGGCCATTGCACCTATGGCGATCCGGCGCGCTTCTATTCTTATCGGCGCTCTGTCCATGAGGCGGCCGCCGATTACGGGCGCCTGATCTCTGCGATCAGCCTCTAGCCCTGCAGACTGCCTCTGAAATTCCTTCATCCGGTCCCGTCCCTGCCGGATTTTCTGCCCAGAACAGGGCAGAAGCAGACAAGATGCAAGATAAGGGAAATCTACCATGGCACAGGCCACCCCCCCGCGCTGGATTGATGCAGTCCTTGATGAAATCGCGCGCGGCACGCCGCACTTGCCTTGGGAACGCAGCGCAAAGCAGCAGCGCCGCATGAATGCACAGGATTTATCTGCACAGGCCAGCCCCGTGTCACATGTCGCCGAATAAACGGGATATTCACTTCTCGATGCGACGATGAGGTGTGTAGCCAGTGATGCACGTATTTGCGGGCCGCCCAGAACGCTTGCGTTCTGGGCGCTTCTCGGTTCACTGACGGCGTGACCCGGACGACGCTGGCAGACGGGCCACAGCTTGCCCCCAGTTCATACGCCTGGATCACGCCACTTGTGGTCTAACCTGCCGTCATGCGGCTTGCGTGTCAGCGTCGACCAGCCGGGCGGGTTTGCGCGGCTCTGTCGAAATCGCGATCCGACGGGGTTTTAGCGCCTCGGGCAATTCGCGCGCCAGATCGATATGCAGCATCCCGTCAAGATGCCGCGCGCCTGTCACGCGCACATGATCGGCCAGATGGAACCGCCGCTCGAACGCCCGCGTGGCAATGCCGCGGTGCAGATATTCGCGACCGCTATCGTCCTCGGTCGAACGGCCCGTGACGATCAGGGCGTTTTCCTTGATCTCCACGCTCAGATCATCAGCCGAGAACCCGGCCACCGCGAGCGAGATGCGATAAGCGTTCTCGTCAGTCTTCTCGATATTGTACGGGGGGTAGCTTGGGGTCTGCAGATCTGCCGACAGAACGCGGTCCAGCATGTCAGCCATCCGGTCAAAACCAACCGAGGCACGGTAGAGGGGTGTAGGATCAAAACGACGCATGAGCATCCTCCTTTGAGCGATACAAGATTTGCGCGCCCTCCAGACTGGACAGGCGCTGTCAGGTCCATGTCGCGGGTCCATATCTGGCCCCCGGACAATGACGATCTGGGAATTGCCCCGCTGTCTGTCAAGATCTGCGCGCGCTTACGGACGCAGGAATCGCGCGCCGCCGCCCGCACTCATGGCGCGTGGCTCTGATGTGGTCTGATTGGCGGATGGATTGGGGGCCTGAATGAAGCGCCGGTCCCCTGCATCGAGTGCTGCGCGCAGCGTATCGAGCCGCGGCCCGAGCGACACCCCCAGCGAGATGGGCCGCATCACGCCGCCAATATGGCCCGTACCTTTGGCCGAGACGACGGACACGATATGCGGACGGCCCTGTGACATGCCGAAAACCGGCGCGCCAGAGGCCCCGAAATCGACCGAACAGCTCATCATCAGAACCCCGGTCGGATCGCGCTGCAGCACCTCGCAGCGCTCTTGCAGCGACGGCGCCTGCAACCGCCCGCGCGCATAGGACACGACCCCCACCGTGTCGCCACTGCGCGGTTCGGAATAGATGGCGAAGGGGGTGACGCCCATCGACCGGATCGGGTGGATCAGCTCCAGAAGCGCCAGATCATGCGAGACATTGTCGATCTGCGTGCCCGCGGCAGGGTTGTAGCGCGGATGCACGACCGAGCGCAGGACACGGCCCTCAGCTGCCGCGCGTCCATTGCGAAAGCCCGCGCGGAAGGTCAGATCCTGATCAGACGCGCGCGCGCCGCTGTCCTTGTCGAACAGGCAATGCGCCGCCGTCAGAACCAGCTTGTCGGAGATCAACGCGCCAGTGCAATGCCCGTTGCGCCCGATGTCAATGCGCCCGACCGCTTCCCATCCCTGCACCTGCAACCCGGATTCGAGCAATGTCAGCGGCTTGTCCTGAGCGACGAGCGGGCTTGAAAGACCCAGCGTGATCAACAGACCCAACACCTTGTGCAGAACCATGCCATCATCCTCTATCTGCGATGAGGGATGTGCTACCGGGGCACTGTGGCAGCAAAATGGCACTCAGCGCAAAATAGGAACGCCTTGTTCGTCCGACAGCGCCGCCGGGCGCGGTCCACCTGTCGCCCAGTCCAGCAGCTCGACCGTGTGCACCACGGGCAGGCCCGTTCCCGATCCGATCTGCATCATGCATCCGATATTGCCCGCTGCGATCACATCCGGGGCCTTGGCTTCCAGCGTCGCCACCTTGCGCGCTTTCAGCTCCTTGGAGATCTTGGGCTGCATCAGATTGTAGGTGCCCGCCGAGCCGCAGCACAGATGGCTGTCCTTGGGCTCCACCACCTCAAACCCTGCACGTTTCAGCAGATCTTTGGGGTAGGTCTTGATCTGCTGGCCGTGCTGAAGCGAACAGGCCGCGTGATAGGCCACCTTCATCCCCTGCGGCGCGCCGTGTGGCAAATCGAGCTTCATCAGCACTTCGCTGACATCCATCGCGATCGCGGCGACCGCTTTCGCCTCTGCGGCCAGTGGCGTGTCGCGGAACATATGGCCGTAATCCTTGACGGTCGTGCCGCAACCGCTGGTGTTGATCACCACCGCATCGAGCCCCGCGCCCTGCATCTCGCGCGACCACGCCTTGATGTTCTTCGCCGCCGTGGCATGGCTCTCGGCGGTCTTGCCCATGTGATGGGTGAGCGCCCCGCAACAGCCCTGCCCTTCGGCAATCACCACCTCCGCGCCAAGCCGCGTCAGCAGCCGGATCGTCGCGTCATTGATATCGGTGTTGAGCGCGCGCTGCGCGCAGCCTGTCATCAGCGCCACACGCATCTTGCGCGGACCATGGGCTGCGAAAACCTGGGGATCGTCATTGCGACTGACCGGCGGGATCACTTTCGGCGCCATCTCCAGCATCGCCCGCAGCCGCGCATCCGGCATCAGCCCGGCGAAGGGCCGCCCGATCTTGGCCCCCAGAAGCGCCACGCGGAACCGCATCGGGTAGGGCAGGATCTTCGCAAGCGTCCAGCGCAACACACGCTCGAAGAGCGGGCGCTGATAGGTCTGCTCGATATATTCGCGCGCGTGATCGACCAGATGCATGTAATGCACGCCCGAAGGACAGGTGGTCATGCAGGCCAGACAGGACAGGCAGCGGTCGATATGCTTGACCGTCTGCGGATCCGCCGGACGCCCCTGCTCCAGCATATCCTTGATCAGATAGATCCGCCCGCGCGGGCTGTCCAACTCATCGCCGAGGATCTGATAGGTCGGGCAAGTGGCCGTGCAGAACCCGCAATGCACGCAAGTGCGCAGCACCTCATTCGAGCGCGCTATGGCGGGGTCTTTCAACTGCTCGGGCGAAAAATTCGTCTGCATTCTTGGCTATCCCATCAATCCGGGGTTCAGGATGCCCCGCGGGTCAAATCTGGCGCGCAAGCCCTTGGCCAGCGCGGCAACCGGGGCGGCTTCGGGCTGGAACACCGGCAGCGCCGCGCGCGTGGCCTGTGAGGCGCGGATCAGGGTCGCATGGCCCTTGATCGCGCCCAGCCGCGCGCGCAGGTCCGTGCCCTCGTCACTGAGCGCCCAGATCAGCCCCCCACCCCAATCCAGAATGACCGGACATGCTGCCCGCGCGACGATCTCGGCCGCATCCGAGGGCCGCACAGAGATACGCCAGACATCTCCCGGCGCATCGGCAAAATCCTTCACATCGCGGATACGCGTCCACAATGCCTTGCTGGCGGCGCCCTCCAGCACCGCCCAGTCGCCGCCCAAGGCGCGGATCAGGGCCGCGCGGCGATAGGACACTTGCGAGGCAAATCCTTCGATCCGCAGCGCCACCCGTCCATCCCGGCCCCATGCCGCGCCATTGACCTCGAAGGGCGTGCCAAGCGCGCGCGACATCACCCCCACCGCCGAGGCCGCATCCCCGGCTTCGGTCAGCAGCGTCACTTCCGCTTCAGGCACGGGAAGCAGCTTGAAGGCGCATTCACTCAGCACCCCCAAGGTGCCCCAGCTGCCCGCCATCAGCTTGACCAGATCATAGCCGGTGACATTCTTCATCACACGGCCGCCATTCTTGACCGTATTGCCCGCCCCATCGACAAAGCGCACGCCAATCAGACTGTCGCGGCACGCCCCCGCCTGCACGCGCCGCGGGCCGGAGGCATTGGCCGCAACCATCCCGCCGACAGTGGGCGCGCCGTCTGCACTAGTCAGCGCGCGCATGTCCATCGGCTCAAACGGCAGGCGCTGGCCCTCGGCAGCAAGCGCCACCTCCAGCACCGAAAGCGCCGTTCCCGCCTGCACCACCACGGTCAAGGCGCCCGGATCATAGAGCGTGATCCCGCTCAACCCGCTCAGGCACAGCGCTTCCCCCGCAACAGGCTTGCCGATATCGCGCGTGCCCCCTCCGACAATCCGCAAGGGCGCTTGCGCCGCGCGGATCATCTCGGACAGTTCTGCCTCATTGGCCGGCCGCATGGGCGTCCCTCCTCCCCAAACTTGCTTTTCATTCTTGCCCAAATATCCTGGGGGTGAAACCAGCCCCTCCCCCGGGGGCTGGTGAGGGAGCAACGCCCCCTTACGCCGCGCGCCGCGCGGCACTCGCCTGAAGTGGGAAAACCTTGGCGGGGTTGAGCAACCAGCACGGATCGAACACATCCTTGACACGCATCTGCGCCTCCAGATCGGCCTCCGAGAACTGCACCGACATCAGATCGCGCTTCTCGACCCCAACACCATGCTCGCCGGTCAGACAGCCGCCGACCTCCACACAGAGCTTCAGAATCTCCGCGCCAAATTTCTCACACAGCTCCAAATCACCCGGCTTGTTGGCGTCAAACAGGATCAGCGGATGCATATTGCCGTCGCCTGCATGGAAAACATTGGCCACATCAAGCCCGAATTCCTTCGACATCTCGCCAATCCGGCGCAAGACCAGCGGCAGGCTGGAGACCGGGATCGTTCCGTCAAGGCACATGTAATCATTGATCTGACCCATCGCCCCGAAGGCCGATTTACGCCCCAGCCAGATCTTCTTCGATTCCTCTTCCGACTGGCTCTCGCGCAGCTCAACCGGATTGTGTTTCCGCGCAATCTTCGTGATCACGGCCAACTGTTCAGCGATTTCTTCCTCCGAACCTTCGACCTCCACGATCAGCAGCGCCTCGCAATCGGGATAGCCTGCGCGCGCGAAATCCTCACAGGCGCGGATACAGGGTCGGTCCATGAATTCGATCGCAACGGGCAAGACGCCCGCCTTGATGATGTCGCTCACGCAAGCGCCTGCGACCTCATTGCTGTCAAAACCCATCAGCACAGGCCGCGCGCCTTCTGGCTTGGGCAGGATGCGCAGCGTGGCTTCCGTCACGATCCCAAGCTGCCCTTCCGAGCCGCAGATCACCCCCAGCAGATCATATCCCGCCGCGTCGAGATGCGCGCCGCCAATCTCGACAATCGTGCCATCCATCTGCACCAGCGTCACGCCCAACAGATTATTCGTCGTCACGCCGTATTTCAGACAATGCGCGCCGCCGGAATTCATCGCGATATTCCCGGCAATCGCGCAGGCCAGCTGGCTAGACGGGTCAGGCGCATAGAAAAACCCGTCGCTTTCCACTTCGCCCGTGACAGATAGATTGGTGATGCCGGTCTGCACGCGGATCACGCGGTCAGCATAGTTGACCTCCAGCACGTCGCGCATCCGCGCCACGCCAAGAATGATCGAATCCTCCGTCGGGAGTGAGCCGCCTGCAAGCGACGTGCCCGCCCCGCGCGGCACCACCGGAACCCCCTCCTCATGGCAGATCCGCAGGATCGCTGCGACGTCCTGCGTTGATCCAGGCAGCACCACGGCCATGGGAATGCAGCGGTAAACCGTCAACGCGTCGCATTCATAGGCGCGGCGTTCGGCCTCATCGGTGATCAGGGTTTCAGGCGCAACAACCGCCGCTAGCCGTTCGATCACGCGACTGCGCTTGGCCAATATCGCTGGATTGGCTTTGGGCATTTCCATGGACAAACCCTCCCTGATCGCCACATTGGTAAAATAATATTACCAATTCTGCAAAAAGCAAGCAGTTTATCTGACCATGGGACGCATAGCGCCCGATCTGCATGCAGATCGGGCGCTATGCGTCATGTTTCAAAAGTTACGGCGACAGGCCCGTCCCACGCGCAGCAGCCATGGCAATGGCGGCCGCAGGGGGGTCAATCCCCCCAAGGGCGCCCCCTCACTCAGCCGCGAGCGGGGCCTGATCGACCAGCCCAACGATATCCATCATGATCTGGTTGAGCTGGAAATCCTTCGGCGTATAGACCTGCGAAATCCCCATGGCGCGCAGCCGTGCGGCATCGTCTTCAGGGATGATCCCGCCCACGATCACCGGCACATGCGCCAGCCCCTCCGCGTGCATCAGCTGCATCAACTCTTCCATCAGCGGAATATGGCTGCCCGACAGGATCGACAGGCCCACCACATGCGCATCCTGATCGCGCACCGCCGCCACGATCTCCGCAGGCGTCAGGCGAATGCCCTCATAATGGATATCCATCCCGCAATCGCGCGCGCGCGCGGCGATCTGTTCGGCCCCGTTGGAATGACCATCCAGCCCCGGCTTGCCCACCACGAATTTCAGCCGCCGCCCCAGTTTGGCGCTGACCGCATCGACCGCCTCGCGCACAGGCTCCAACCCTTCGGTGCGGTTCGACGGCGCACGGCTCACCCCTGTCGGCCCGCGATACTGCCCGAAGGCCGCGCGCACCGTCTCGCCCCATTCCCCTGTTGTCGCCCCCGCTTTCGCAGCGGCAATCGAGGCCGGCATCACATTCACACCCGAGCGCGCCGCTTCACGCAGATCCGCCAGCGCAGCCTTGACCGCCGCGCCGTCACGCGACGCGCGCCAGGCGTCCAGCCGCGCGATCTGGTCGGCCTCGGCTTCCGGGTCGCAGACCATGATCGCATCCTCGCCCGTCGTCAGTGGCGAAGGCTCGGTCGTGGTGAACTTGTTGACGCCCACCACCACCGTCTCACCCGACTCAATCCCGGTGATCCGCTCGGCATTGGCCTCGACCAGCCGCGATTTCATGTATTCGATGGCCTTCACCGCCCCGCCCATATCGTCGATCCGCGCCAGCTCCTCGCGCGCGCCTTCCATCAGTTCCGCCACCTTGCGATCCACGGCCGGGTTGTTGTCGAACAGGTCGTCGAATTCCAGCAGGTCCGTCTCATAGGCGAGCACTTGCTGCAGCCGCAGCGACCACTGCTGATCCCAGGGGCGCGGCAGGCCCAGCGCTTCGTTCCAGGCCGGAAGCTGCAGAGCACGGCAGCGGGCTTTCTTCGACAGCGTCACCGCCAGCGCCTCGATCAGGATGCGGTAGACGTTGTTTTCGGGCTGCGGCTCGGTCAGGCCAAGCGAGTTCACCTGCACCCCGTAACGGAAGCGGCGATATTTCGCGTCCTCAATCCCGTAGCGGTCGCGGCAGATCTCATCCCAGAGATCGACGAATGCGCGCATCTTGCACATCTCGGTCACGAACCGGATCCCCGCATTCACAAAGAAGCTGATCCGCCCCACCATCTGCGGGAAATGCTCGGCCGGAACCTTGCCCTTCAGATCATCGAGCACCGCGCAAGCCGTCGCCAGCGCGAAGGCCAGCTCCTGCTGCGGCGTGGCCCCTGCTTCCTGCAAATGGTAGGAGCAGACATTCATCGGGTTCCATTTCGGCAGATGTTCGCGCGTATAGGCGGCCACATCCGTGATCATCCGCATCGAGGGCTGGGGCGGGCAGATATAGGTGCCGCGCGAGAGATATTCCTTGATCAGATCATTCTGCACCGTCCCGTTCAGCTTCGAGACATCGGCGCCCTGCTCTTCCGCGACAGCGATATAGAGCGCCAGCAACCACGGCGCGGTCGCGTTGATCGTCATCGAGGTGTTCATCTGCTCAAGCGGGATCTGATCGAACAGCATCCGCATATCGCCCAGGTGACAGACCGGCACACCGACCTTGCCGACCTCGCCACGCGCCAGTTCATGGTCGCTGTCATAGCCCGTCTGGGTGGGCAGGTCGAAGGCGACCGAAAGGCCAGTCTGGCCCTTCGACAAGTTGTTGCGATAAAGCGCGTTCGAGGCTTTCGCCGTGGAATGCCCGGCATAGGTGCGGAACAGCCAGGGCTTGTCTTTCTGCGGCAGATTGGGCGTGGCTTGGGCTTCGGTCATTTGGGCCTCCGGTCTGCGACAGCGCACTAGGCGCTTGCGTAATATTGTTGCGCCGGACACTGGCGAAAACGCAAGATCATGTCAAGCGCAAATCGCTGCGATGCAGCAAGGCGTCAGCTGCGGCGCATAAGGTCCAGCCAGATGCCGTCGCGCGCGCGCACCGTCATATGTGCCATGGGAACAGGCACGCGGGCCGGGTCCGCGCGAAACTGCCAGTCACAGAGCAGCCGCGCAAGGATCAGCACCGCCTCGGCCATCGCGAAGCCCGCGCCGGTGCAGACGCGCGGGCCGCTCGAAAAGGGCAGAAACGCATCGCGCGCAGGGGCTTTCGTCGCCTCTAGCTGCCAGCGCTCGGGGCGGAAATCGTGCGGCTCATCCCAAACCCCCTCATGCCGCCCCATATGCCAGAGCGAAACCACCACCTGCGCGCCCTGCCCCAGCTTGCGCCCACGAAGTTCCTCGGGCCGGGTCGCTTCGCGCACCAGCATCGGGACAGGCGGATAGAGCCGCAGCGCTTCGCGGAACGTATCGCGGATCAGGGGCAAGCGCCGCAACAGCCCGAAATCGGGGGGCGTGCCTTGCACGAGATGGGGTCGCAACGCTTCTGCTTCCTGCGCCAGCCGCGCTTGCCACTCGGGATGCGTGGCCAGCAGATAAAGCGTCCAAGCGAGCGCCGAAGCGCTTGTTTCATGCCCTGCGAGGAAGAAAATCGCCACCTGATCGACCATTTCATCGCGGGTAAATGTCGCGCCGGTTTCCGGGTCGCGGGTCGTCAGGATCTTGGTCGCCAGATCATCGGGCGCAGTTCCGGCGGCGATCTGCGCCATCCGGGCCGCCACCATCTGCGTGATCAGCGCGCGGATATGCGCCGCCGTCGCACGCGTCTCGCGCGGGAAATAGCGCGGCAGCCAGCGCGGCAACGGGATCAGCGCCGCCAGGTTCAGAAGCGGCGCAGAGCGCTGATGCGCGCGGAAACTCTGATAAACCTGCGTTGCGGTCGCATCCTCGATGGGCAGCGAAAACAGCGTGCGGAAGATCACATCGGCGGCGGCATGGCTCATCGCTTCCTCGATCTCGACCGTGCCGGGGGGCAGACGCTGCGCGCAAGCCTCAGCCGCCGCCCACATCGCAGGCAAGGTCTCGCGCAGCCGCCCGCCCTCGAAAGCCGGGTCGATCATGCGGCGCTGGCGCTCCCAGACCGGGCCATTGGTGACAAAGACCGAATTGCCCAGAAGCAGCCGCAACCCTTCGCGCACACGCTCGGATTTCGGGAAATCGCGGGGGCGTTCCTGCAGCACCAGCCGCACCAGATCGGGCGTGTTCACCATGACCGAATGCAGGAAGGGCAGCTTCACTTCCGCCATTTTGGCACGATAAAGCCGCGCAGGCTGCGTCGACAGGATATCGCGGCGGAACATCGCCAGATGCCGCCAGAGCGCCACGCGGTCGGCGCGGTGGTCGGGCATGGGCGGGCGCGTCATGGCAGGCGCTCATCCGCGCGCAGGTAGCAGGCATGGCTGGTCGAGGCCGAGGATTTGCGCCCCCTGAAGCGCTCTGCCAGCGACAGCGGCCCGGCGGTGATGAGGAAATAATCATAATCGCGCGGGCGGTCGAACGCGCAGAGATACTGGAAATGCAGCCGGAAATAGCGGCGGCGGTATTTGCGAAACGTCTCGGGCGACAGGCTTTCGCTGAATGCCGCCGAAATGACGACAGGCCAGCGCTTGCCCGTCTTGGGCGCGGCCCCTGACGACGACACCGGATCGCATAGCGCATAGGAACAGCCATCGCCCGGCGCGGTCACATCCAGCCAGAACAGCGCGTCACTGGTCGAAAGATAGCGCAGATCCTCGCGCACCCCCCGCGCCTGCGGCAGATAGGATTGCATCGGCACCGCATGGCCGAGCGACAGGAAAGCCAGTTTCGGATGTCCCGTCGCATGACCGCCCCGGATCACGCGCGCCAGCACCGACACGGCCAGATGCACGCCCGAAGAATGCCCCACGACCAGCACCTCGTCGAGCGCGGGGTCTGCCAGCGCTGCCGCAATCTGGTCAGCGAACCTGTCGAGCCGTGCTTCCAGTTCCGGCGGGTTACGCCCCTTATGCTTGGCCGTGAAAGCGAAATCCAACAGCAGGTAATGGACAAAGAAACGCCCATCGATGCGGCGAAACCCCTGCAGGATCGGCGGCACGACGGCCAGCCCCAGCAGATAGGCCACCCAGTTGGGCAGCAGATGCGCAAGCCCCCAGCCCATCAGCCACGCGGCGCCCAACGCAATTGCAAGCTGGCCCAGCAGCATGACCACCGGATACATCGCCGCAATGCCGGGGCCGGCGCGCAGGCGGAACAGCCGGAACAGAACCCCGGTCGAGAGATAAATCCACGCGGTCCGGATCAGCAGCAGATAGGTCGCGGCAATCCCGGCCTGCATCGAGCTTTTGACGATATCGGACCATTCGAGGATCATGATCTCGGAGGTCACGCTTGCGCCATCCACATCGCTGCGCACCGTCCAGCCATAGGGGCCATCGCCCTTGCGCGGCGATTGGCTGATCTTGTAGCCGGAAATCCGCGCCTGATCGGCGGCTTCGCAGCGATAGAGTTCGCGGTAGCGGCGCGGCGGAAACGGATCATAGCCGGGAATGTAGAAGACCTGCCGACGGCGCACGCTCTGGGGCGCGGGCACATGCGTCTGCGGGGCAACTCTTTCGACATTCATTGCGATGGCACTGCTTTGGCCTTGCTCTTTATCGCAGCTTAGCGCGAAATTCGGGCGAGATTAAGCCACGTCATGTGGGTAGACCTTCCGGGCGGATTTGTCAGACTGCGCCGCATAGTGGAGATCGGATGACAATGACACAAGATGGCCGCGATATACCGTCCAGCACTGGCGGGCTGACAGCCGAAGATGGGGGCGAGACGCATCATTTCCGGCTCGCGCGGCGGTCAAACACGATAATCCTGATTGCGCTCACCCCTGTGGCCATCGCATTGCTGGCAGGGTGGATCTGGCTGATCACTGTCGTCGAATTCAAGCCACGCAGCCTGTCCTACTGGACCAGCTTCGCACTGTTTGCCACCGCGCCCATGATCACCCTTCTCGCCTGGCTCCGCATGGCGCAGCTTGCCCTGCAGGGGGACAGGATCGTGCTGACGCTGTCGCCCGCGGGCTGTCACGATCATCGCCGGACGGCCCAGCCCATTCCCTGGAGTGACATCACGCACGCGCGCATCGCCTTTGGCCGTGTGGTGAAGCTCTGCCTGAGATTGCACCCGGCGGCCAGCGCTCAATGGGCCGCACAGGGATTGAAAGCTGCGCCGCGCTGGTCGTTGCACAGTGGCCTGATCTGCTTGCGGCTGAGAGAGCTTGACCTCGATACGGATGAGCTCGAGACCCTCATCAAGGGCTTCCGTGCCGCTTACGGCAAGGGCGCCTCTGGCTCAGGCTCTGCGCAATGATCTGCCTGCTCGGACCCCGCCGGGTGGCGCGTGCGGATACAGATCGCAGGCACCCCGACCATGACCGAATAGGGCTCCACTGATTTTGTGACCACAGCATTCGCGCCAATAACAGACCCGCGCCCGATCACGCAATTGCCCAGCAAAACAGCGCCTGCACCGATATCCACCTCATCTTCCAGCACCGGACGCGCATTCAGATCCCGCTCGGACGCAATCCCCATGGTCGTGTTCTGCCGCACTGTCACATCATTGCCGATGCAGCGCGGCACAAGGATCATGCCGCCAAAATGTTCCAGCTTGACGCGCCGCCCCACCTGCACAGTGTAGGGCAGCTTGATCCCGCATGTCCATTGCCCGACCCGGTACATCGTCCGATAGATCGCCGTTAGCACCATCCGCGCCGGCTTGAAGCGCACCGACATCCGCCAGTTGCCGAACCGGTGCCAGAACAGGATCCAGAAACCCTGGGCCAGGATATCCCGGTTATGCGTACGCAAATCCTCGGCGATGAGCTGCCAGAAGGTCAGATCGGGCGGGTTCATGTTGAGACGACCATCCGGCAAGGGCGGCGCTTTCTCCCGGCGGGTTGGAGACGGACCCATATCCTTGCTCAAATGCAACCTCTCAGGGTTAATTACATCAAAATTCAATTCTTCAAAACCACAGGTAGAGAAAACCTGAAGCGTTACAACATCTGTGACAATTCCGGCGGCACAGCCATATCAAGTTTTGTCAGAACCGCCCGCAAGACAGGCCCTTTGCCGTTCCAATCCGCACGCCGCGACGCAAAAACCGTGGCCTGCGAGCGGTGTACAGGCGCATCGGCCAGGATTTTCAGGTGATTGGCGCGCAATGTCTCGCCTGTCGAGGTGATATCGGCAATCGCCTCGGCGGTCAGATTCTTCACTGTGCCTTCGGTCGCGCCCTGCGAATCCACCAGCTGATAATCCGCCACCCCATGCGCGCGCAGATACTCGCGCACCAGCCTGTGGTATTTCGTGGCGATTCGCAGCCGGAAGCCATGCGCCGCGCGGAACCGGCTGGCCACCGCGTCGAGATCATCGAGCGTTTCCACATCGACCCAGGCCTTGGGCACAGCGACGATCAGATCAGCATGCCCGAACCCCATCAGCGCCAGCTCCACGACCTGCGCGGACCAATCCGCCAATTCCTCGCGCACCAGATCCGAGCCGGTGACGCCCAGATGGACGCGCCCCGCCGCCAATTCGCGCGGGATCTCCGAGGCCGAAAGCAGCACCAGCTCAAGCCCCGCAACCCCCTCGACCTCGGCTGCATATTCGCGCGCGGCCCCCGTGCGTGTCAGCCGCACATCCCGCGCGGCGAACCAGTCAAAGGTCTGCTCCATCAGCCGCCCCTTGGACGGCACGCCCAGCTTGACCGCCATCACGCGCCCTCCAGTTGCGCCAGAATCGCCGGGCGGATCACGCCCCCCACTGCCGGGATGGCGCGCCCCTGCCCCAACACAGCGGTCAGCGCGTCATAGCGCCCGCCCGTTGCCACCGGCGGCAGGTCGTCGCGCGCAGGCAGGAAGCCGAACACGAAGCCGTCGTAATATTCCATCGTCGTGCGCCCGTAACTCGCCTCGAAAGGCAGTCGCGCGACATCGATCCCGGCCTCTGTCAACGCCTTGAGGCGCGCGTCCAGCCGGTCAAGCGCAGGGGCGAGCGCAGGCCAGTCCTGCGCGCGCAATTGCGCCAGAGCCTGCGGCGCAGGCGCGGCAAGCGCCAGAAGCGCTTCCAGCGCGGCGACCTGATCTTGCGGGATGGGCGGCGTGTCCGCATCCGCGATCAGCCTACCGATCCGCGCCTCGATCTCCACTTCCGAGCGCAGGCCAACCATCTGCCCCGCCTCGGCGATCAATGCCGGAGCCGGGGCGCGGCGCAGCTCGGCGACCAGCTCGGCCCGCGCCTGCGCCAGCGCGCCATGCCCCCCCATCCGCTCCAGCAGCGCGCGAAACCGCCTGGGCCGCCAGATATGGCGCATAAGCGCGGCCTTGCGGTCATCGCTGGTCTGCAGCCCGGCCACTGCCGCTTTCAGAATGCCGATATCGCCTGTGACGGGGCGCAAATCACGGCCCTGCAACAGCCGCGCAAAGAGCGCGAAGACCTCGGCATCGGCGCGGGCGGGATCGTCTCGGGCGAAAAGCTCGAAGCCCACTTGCAGATATTCCCGCGCCCGTCCGCCGGATTGCTTGCGAAAGATCGGCCCTGCATAGCAGTAACGCGCGGGCTCGGCCCCGTCGCGCATATGCGCCTGCACGACCGGGACGGTGAAATCGGGCCGCAGCATCATCTCGCCCATGCGCGGGTCGTCGGTGACATAGGCGCGGGCGCGGATATCCTCGCCATAGAGGTCCAGAAGCGTCTCCGCCGGTTGCAGAATATCCGCCGCCACAGGCAGCGCGCCTATCGCAGTGATCTCGGCGAGCAACTCTGCAGCCAGCGCCTCTTCGCGTGTCATCCGTGCCGCCCCAGCATCTCGCGGACCGTCGCGACCAGATCTTCGCGCGCGACTTCCACCTGCGCGGGCTGGGATTTCCATTCTTCTACAGTGGCTTGAGCGGCGATCTTCGCGCCGAGGATGAGGTCTTTCACCTGCACCACCCCCCGCGCGGCCTCATCCTCGCCCTGGATAATCGCGATCGGGCTTTGGCGTTTATCAGCGTATTTCAGCTGGTTGCCGAAGTTCTTGGGATTGCCGAGATAGGCTTCGGCACGGATGCCTTCTGCGCGAAGGTCTTGCACCATCCCCATGTAATCGCTCATTCTTTCGCGGTCCATGACGGTGACGACCACAGGCCCCTGCGCGCTGGCCTCCAGCCGCCCTTTTGCCGCCAGAGCGGCCAGCAAGCGGTCCACGCCAATGCTGACGCCGGTCGCAGGCACGGCCTGCCCGGTAAAGCGCTTGACCAGATCATCATAGCGCCCGCCCCCCGCGACCGAGCCAAACTGACGCGGGCGGCCTTTCTCGTCGGTGATCTCGAAGGTCAGTTCGGCCTCGAAAACTGGGCCAGTGTAATAGCCAAGGCCGCGCACGACGGAGGGGTCGATGATAATGCGGTCGGGGCCGTAACCTTGAGCATTTAGTAGGTCGGCGATTTGTTCTAGTTCGGCAACCCCCTCGAAACCGATACTGCTGCAATTTATCGCTTGGCGGATTTCTTTAATGATATAAGCATTGTAACCCGTTCGGTCAAAATCCTCGCCTGAAGAGATTTCCTCGGCGCTCTTGGCTAAAGATGTCATGCTCAAGTAATCCAAGCATCTTTGGGCTTGAGCCGTCGTCAAACCGACCCCGTCAATAAATGCACCAGACTCATCCTTCCTCCCATTTTGAAGGAGTTGAGCAACGCCAGGTAGACCGACCTTATCGGCCTTATCGATAGTGCGAAGGACAGCGGCGCACAGTTCAGGTTGATCTCCAATCCCCATTAACTCAAGAACACCATCCAGCACCTTGCGGTTATTCACCCGGATCACATAATCCCCGCGCTCGATCCCCACGGCCTCCAGCGCATCCGCCAGCATCGCGCAGATCTCGGCATCCGCTGCCACCGACGCCGCGCCGACCGTATCCGCATCACACTGATAGAACTGCCGGAACCGTCCCGGTCCAGGCTTCTCGTTGCGCCAGACCGGCCCCATCGCATAGCGCCGGTAAGGCGTCGGCAGATCGTTGCGGTATTGCGCGGCCACGCGGGCCAAGGGCGCGGTCAGGTCGTAGCGCAGCGCCAGCCAGTCGCCGTCTTCCTCCCAGGCGAAGACGCCTTCATTCGGGCGGTCCACATCGGGCAGGAACTTGCCCAAGGCCTCGACCGTCTCGACGCCCGAGGTTTCCAGCGCGTCGAACCCGTAGCGATGATAAACCGCAGCGATCTTGTCGAGCATGGCCTTGCGCGCAGTCACTTCTGCGCCGAAATAGTCCCGAAACCCTTTCGGGGTTTCCGCCTTGGGGCGTCTGGGGCCCTTGTTTTTCGCCATTTCGCGCGCTCCCGGCTGCCTCGCGCGCCGGGCTTAGCCCATGGTCGCAACAGGGGCAAGAGCGCTGACATCGCTTTGGCAAACATGCGCAATATCTTGAGGCAGAAGACGCACAGCCCCCCAGATCAGGCTTATCCACAGTTTGCACACAGGAATATACAATTTGCCCCGCCCCCCCGAATCCTGCTAGATTTGCCAAAATCGAGCAGCAATCGGCAGGCAGGCATGAACGAGATCAGTGCGATCCGGGCGCAGGATAATGGCGCAGAGGCAGGACTGCCGCATAATATCGAGGCCGAGCAACAGCTTCTCGGCGCGATCCTGGTCAATAACGACGTGTATGATCGCGTCTCCTCGCTCGTGAAAGCAGAGCATTTCTTCGACCCCGTGCATCAGCGCATCTTCGATATCGCCTCCGCCCGCATCCGCAAGAACGCGCTCGCCTCGCCCGTGACGCTCAAGGCCTTCATGGAAGATGACGAAGGGCTGAAGGAGCTCGGGGGCCCGGCCTATCTGGTGCGCATCGCCGCTGCCGCGATTTCGGCCTATGCGGCCCGCGATTACGCACAGATGATCTATGAATTCGCTGTGCGGCGCGATCTGATCCGGCTGGGACAGGATATCTCCGCGCGGGCCGCCGAAATGGACGTGACATCCGAGCCCAAGGAACAGATCGTCGAGGCCGAACAGCGCCTTTACAAACTTGCCGAACAGGGCGTCGCCGAGCGCGGCTTCCAGAGCTTCCTGAAGGCCGTGACCGACGCTGTGAACATGGCCAACGCCGCCTATCAGCGCGATGGCGGGCTGGCGGGAGTCTCCACCGGGCTGATCGACCTCGACAAGAAACTCGGCGGGCTGCACCCGTCCGACCTGATCATCCTCGCCGGGCGTCCGTCCATGGGCAAGACCTCGCTTGCCACGAATATCGCCTTCAACATCGCCAAGGCCTACAAGCGCGGCGCGCGGCACGACGGGACCGAGGGCGCAGTCGATGGCGGTGTCGTAGGCTTCTACAGCCTCGAGATGTCGGCCGAACAGCTCGCCGCGCGGATCCTGTCGGAAGCCGCCGAAGTGCCCTCCGAGCAGATCCGGCGCGGCGACATGACCGAGGCCGAATTCCGCCGCTTCGTCGAGGCTGCAAAGGCGCTCGAATCCTGCCCGCTTTACATCGACGACACCCCCGCCCTGCCAATTTCCCAGGTCGCCGCGCGCGCCCGGCGCCTCAAGCGCACCCATGGGCTCGATGTGCTGATGGTCGACTACCTGCAGCTTCTGCGCGGAACATCGAAGGAAAGCCGCGTGCAGGAGGTCTCCGAGATCACACAAGGGCTGAAAGCCATCGCCAAGGAACTGAACATCCCCGTCATCGCGCTGTCCCAGCTCTCGCGGAATGTCGAAAGCCGCGAGGACAAACGCCCGCAGCTCTCAGATCTGCGCGAATCAGGCTCGATCGAGCAGGATGCCGACGTGGTGATGTTCGTCTATCGCGACGAATACTACCGCGAGCGCGAGAAACCCGGGGATGACGAGCTGGAGAAAATGGCCGCATGGCAAGCGCGGATGGAAGCGGTGCATGGCAAGGCAGAAGTGATCATCGGCAAGCAGCGTCATGGGCCCATCGGCACAGTCGAGCTGAGTTTCGAAGGCCGCTTCACGCGCTTCGGCAATCTGGTCAAACCATGGCAGCAGGGCGAACAGGGGTTCTGAACCGGGTCACTTGGTTGCGCAATCCACAGCGTCTGGAGTTGCAGGGT
>REBU01000067.1 GCA_007692585.1 Paracoccaceae bacterium
CGGCAGAGGTGCCGCTGGTCGAGGCGAAGAAGATCATGCAGCCCTTTGGCGACCGCTCGAAAGTGGTGATCGAGCCGATGCTGACGGATCAGTGGTTCGTCGATGCCGAAAAGGTCGTGGGGCCTGCTTTGGATGCAGTGCGTTCTGGGCGCGTGAAGATTGTGCCGGAATCGGGTGAGAAGACCTATTATCATTGGCTGGAGAATATCGAGCCCTGGTGTATCTCGCGGCAGCTCTGGTGGGGGCATCAGATTCCGGTTTGGTATGGGCCTACACGACGTGCCGATGGAAGCACGATGATGGCAGTGAAACGAGGCCGTCAAGATTATGACCAAGAATTTTGCGGTGAGGATGAAGCGGCAGTCAAAGCAAAAGCGGAGCAGTATTATGGTGAAAGTGTTGAGTTCTGCAGCTCACAGGGCGAGGCCGTAAAGCACTTCGGGCGGAGACTGCTCAGCGCAAATTCTGAGCCGAAAAAACCCATACCGCTCTACCGCGACCCCGACGTGCTCGACACATGGTTCTCTTCTGGCCTCTGGCCGATCGGAACGCTGGGTTGGCCGGAGCAGACCGAGGAGTTGCGGAAGTATTTCCCCACGAGTGTCCTCGTTACAGGCCAAGACATTCTGTTCTTCTGGGTCGCGCGGATGATGATGATGCAGCTTGCCGTGGTGGGCGAAGTGCCGTTTGATCATGTCTATCTGCATGGCCTGGTGCGCGACGCCAAGGGCAAGAAGATGTCGAAATCCTTGGGCAATGTCGTCGATCCGCTGGAGATCATCGACGAATTCGGCGCGGATGCGCTGCGCTTCACCAATGCGGCGATGGCCTCGCTCGGGGGGGTGCTGAAGCTCGATACGCAGCGGATCGCGGGGTATCGGAACTTCACCACGAAGCTCTGGAACGCCTGCCGCTTTGCCGAAATGAATGCGGTCTGGGAAGGCCATCGCACCGAAGACACGCCGCCTGCGGCCAAGGCTGTGGTCAATCGCTGGATCATTTCCGAGACTGTGCAGGTGCGCGCGGTGGTTGATGCGGCTCTGGCAGAGTATCGCTTCAACGATGCCGCGCAGGCGCTTTATGCCTTTGTCTGGGGCAAGGTCTGCGACTGGTATGTGGAATTCGCCAAGCCTCTGTTTGATGGCGAGGACGCGGCGGAGACGCGCGCGACGATGGCTTGGGTGCTGGATCAGTCGATGATCCTGCTGCATCCGATCATGCCTTTCATCACCGAAGAGCTCTGGGGCCTGACGGGCGCGCGCGAAACGCTTTGCGCGCATGCGATCTGGCCCGAAGGCGGGGAAGAATTGATCGATGACGCCGCGATGCGCGAGATGCGCTGGGTCATCGGGCTGATCGAAGGCATCCGTTCGGCGCGGGCGCAACTGCGCGTGCCGGTGGGGCTGAAGCTGAACATGGTGCAGCTGGAACTGGACGATCAGGGCCGCGCGGCACTCGTGCGCAACCGCGCACTGGTGATGCGGCTGGCGCGGATCGCCGCGCTGGAGGAGGCGTCCGAATTGCCGCGCGGATCGATCACTGTGACCGTGGAGGGTGGCAGTTTCGGTCTGCCGCTGGAAGGGGTGATCGATATTGCCGCCGAGCGGGAGCGGTTGGCCAAGACCCGCGAGAAAGCCGAGAAGGAACTGGGCGGGATTGCCGGGCGGCTGCGCAACCCGAAATTCGTGGAAAGCGCGCCGCAGGACGTGGTGGAAGAGGCCGAGGCACGCGCGGAGGTGCTGCGCGCCGATGTGGCGCGGCTGAGCGAGGCGATTGCGCAGCTCGACCGGGTGGGGTGATCTGGACGCAGGTTGCGCGAAGGCCGGGCTTGGCCCCCATCGAGGGGGCCGCGCCCGGTCGGGTCTGACGACCCTCCCCACGCCCGCCCGCAACGATCAGCGTGGCGTCAAGACAGGTTGGAACCCGACGCAGATGGCCTGCATGTCAGACGGGCTGAGCGCGGTTTGTGTCGAGCGGCAGAAGCAATCCAGCGGCCGTGTCTCGCAGTGGTTGCAGTCTGAGCATGTGCCGAAGACCGGCGCCATGCGGCGTGCTGCGAGATCCTGAATTGTTTGCCCGAGGGCCGTGGCGAGTGCCCTTTGCTGCGCGACCGGCAGCGCATCGAGCACGGCGCGCAGATCGCGCATCGGGTCCGCACGCAGTTGCGCCTGACCTGCCTCGGTGACCTCGATCACGGTGCTGCGCCCGTCATGGTCATGACTGCGGCGTTCCAGAAGCTTCAGCGCCACCAGCGATTTCACCGTCTGCGACGCAGTCCCGCGCGTGGTGGCGTGGAAGTCCGAAAATGCCGACGGGGTGCGCGAGAACCGGTTGGCCCGCGCAAAGTAGCGCAGCGCGGCCCATTGTGCACTGGTCAGCGGCATGGCGTCGGGCGCGGAGGGGCAGGATTGGCCCAGCCGCGCCAGATAGAGGATCAGATCGGCCAGATCACCGCCCTCTTGGTGGGTTATCGCATCAGTCATGCCTGAGCACATAAGTCGCGCTGCATCGCTTGACAAGCCGCGCCGCAAGGTGGTAGCGATACGACACTACTTTCATCGGGATGATCAGAGGGGAGGCAAGCCATGCAAGCGCGCGACCCACGCACGAGCCGTTATATCCGCGAGGCCATGTCGCGTGAGATGCTGGATTGTGAGACCGAGAATCAGTTGGCGCTGGCCTGGCGCGATCACCGCGACGAGCCGGCCATGCACAGGCTGATCAGCGCCTATGCGCGCCTCGCCATTTCAGTCGCAGGACGCTACCGGCGCTATGGCATGCCGCTTGATGATCTGATTCAGCAGGGAAATCTCGGGCTGATGCGTGCGGCAGAGAAATACGATCCCGACAATGGCGCGCGGTTTTCGACCTATGCGGCCTGGTGGATCCGCGCCTCGATGCAGGAATATGTCATGCGCAACTGGTCGGTCGTGCGCACCGCGACCAATGCGGCGCAGAAAAAGCTGTTCTTCCATCTGCGCAAGACCCTGATCAAGCTGGAAGATGGCGAGATCAATCCTGAAGGTCTGAGCGCGCGTGTCGCGCGCGAACTCGATGTGCCCGAAGCGCAGGTCGAGATCATGATGGGGCGCATGTCCGGGCAGGATCTGTCGCTGAATATCGCGCAGGGCCCTGATGCGGACGGGCGCGACTGGCTCGACGCGCTGGAAGACGAAGATGTTGAAACGGAAACACAAGTCCTCGACTCACTTGAATTCCGCAACCGCAGGCGGATGCTGCATTCGGCGCTGAAAACCCTGCCCGACCGCGAGCGTCAGATCATGGCCGAACGGCATCTGTCCGACAGCCCGCGGACGCTGGCCGAAATCGGCGCGGAAATGGGCATTTCCAAAGAACGCGTGCGCCAATTGGAAGAACGCGCCCTGTCGCGCGTGACCCATGCTGTTCAAGAGGCCGCGAGAGTGCGCGTTTCCGCTTGAACCTCACCAGCGCACATGCCAGTTGCCCGACGCAATCCGATGCGAAAGGCGGCCAATGTGACCTCAAGACACCGAGCCATTCGGTTGGGCTTTTTTCTTTCAGCTGTGATGGCCGTGATCGCGACAGTTCTGATGTTGCTGCCGCCTCAGGCCACAAAAGCGGTGTCTGTGTCGGTCAATGACAAGACCATGCATTTCGTCGCGTTCTTCATGATCGTTTTGCCTGCAATTGCCGTGCGCCCGTCGGTCTGGGTCTGGGTCTTGCCCATAGCAATCGTTCTGGGGGGCGCAATCGAGATCGTTCAGCCGTTTTTCGGACGTGGCCGCGAGCTGGGCGATTTCATCGCGGATGTGCTTGGCGCGACCCTCGCCGTACCGGTCGGCCGCTTGTTGCATCATGCGATTTCACAGGGCTGGGAGTTGCACAAGGCCAAACGGACCGAGTGATACAACCGATTGGCGGATGTCCAGCGGCAAGCTGACACTTGTGCCCGCGCCGCCTGCCAGCGCTGCGAAAAACAGAGCCGACATGCGCCCGGCATCGGGATCAAGCATCCCGCTTCCCACCAACAACGCATGAAAAGGGCGCCAGTCGGGCAGTGTCAAGGTGAAGGCACCATCCAGCATCCCGTCCTGTGGCGCACGGATTGCTGTGCCCTCCAGACCCATCACAAGCCCAGCCCAGCGAAACTCTGCCTGCGCGACAGTAATTTGCGCGATGACAGGCACGGGCGCATCCAGATGCAGCGGCGCGGCAAAAAGCACATCACCCGTCAGCCGGATCCGCCCCCGCGCGTCGCCCTCGTTGTCTTGCGGATCGATCAGCCTGCGCAACTCCGGGGTCAGGCGGAGATCCGCCCCATCCATGTCCAGACGATACGCCGCACCCTGCCCTTCCACCGCGCGCAGAGAGATCGCGACAGCCTCACTCGCGGCCAGCAACAGCGGCGGATCGAGCCGCAGCGCGTCTGCGCCCAACGACAAGCTGGCCAGTTCTGCATCCGCGCGCAACTCCAGCGTCGCGGTCATGCCACGGCTTTGCACCACATGTGGCATCGCGGACCAGAAGATTTCCTGCTGGTCGGGAAAGCTGACCTCGATCAGATCAGGGCGAAGGAGCGGCGTTGACACTGAAAGCGCTTCTGCCCGCCAGACTGGCGCATCACCTCTGTCGCGCAACACCGGGGCTGTCAAAGTGAAATCAAAGCGCTGCGGAAACCCGCGCACAGGGCCCATCGCGGCTTCGAATTGCGGAGCCTGCGCGATCAGAACCTGCCCATGCTGCGCGATCATCCGCGCCCCGAACGCCCAGTAGCCGCCTGCGCCGAGCACAAATGTCGCGACAATGATCACAAGACCTCGCATCTGGCCGCACCCCTCTTTTCACTGCCGACAAACACACCTAAACCCAACTTACGACAAAGGACCAGTCACATGCGCATGTGCACCCCCCTCTGGATCTTCGGATATGGCTCGCTCATCTGGGAGCCGGGCTTTGCCTATGCCAGCCGCCAGATCGCCCGCCTCGAGGGGTACCAGCGCAGTTTCTGCATGCGCTCGATCCATCATCGCGGGACAGTCGTGCATCCTGGGCTGGTGCTGGCCCTTGATGAGGGTCAGGGGCCCTGCCACGGGGTTGCGTTCGAAATCCCCGGCCGGATCGCCGAAGAAAGCCTCGAATATCTGCGCGCGCGCGAATTGATCTCTGCTGCCTACCTGGAACGGCGCGTCGCCGTGACGCTGTGTGATGGCCGCTCTGTCGAGGCCGTAACCTATGTCATCGACCGCCATCACGATCAGTATTGCGCGGGGCTTGCGCTGGAAGATCAGGCCAGGATCATCGCGACAGCAGTCGGCGGGCGCGGCACAAACGCTGATTATCTGCGCAACACAGCCATCCATCTCGCAGAACTGGGGCTTCGCGATCCGCAACTGGACTGGCTAAGCATGCGCGTTCAGGAGCTGAGCACAACGGTGTGAGCGCATAAGCCGCCCCTGCTGCGCATGCGGTCGCAAGCTTCTGGTGCAAGCTGCGCATTGCTTAAGTTTCGAAGCGCCACAGCGTTACGCAGAATGCCGCATATTTTTTATCTTGCCCTCTGGACAGCGCATCGGGCCTGTTATACGACGCCTTCACCCAGTGCTTCAAAGCAGCACTTGCACATTTTCAAATGTGACCCTGCCCGGGTAGCTCAGGGGTAGAGCAGTGGATTGAAAATCCTCGTGTCGGTGGTTCGATTCCGCCC
>REBU01000035.1 GCA_007692585.1 Paracoccaceae bacterium
CGGATCGTCGCGGCACGATCACCAGCGACATCGCTGCGGCGGAAGAATACAAGCTCAAGGCTCAGCAGGCCGAGGATGCCTATCACAAGGCGCTTGCCGATGCGCGCCTAGAAGCAGGCCGGATCGTCGACGCCGCGAAGGCTGAGATGCAGGCTGAACTCGATGTGCAATTGGCCAAGGCTGACGCCGAGATCGCGGCCAAGTCCGCAGAATCCGAGCGCCGCATCCGTGACATCCGTGATGGTGCCATGGCGATGGTATCGGAAGTCTCGCGCGACGTGACACATGACATCGTGGAATCCCTGGGCGGCAAGGCCGATCCGGGTAGCGTCGATGCGGCGGTCACGGCACGACTGAAAGGGGGGGCGGCATGATCCGGTTTACTTTTGCAGCCAGCCTTCTGATGGTTGGTCCGGCGCTCGCGGCAGGCGATTACCCCTTCTTTTCGCTGCGCAACACGGATCTGGTCGTACTGATCGGGTTCTTGGTTTTCATCGGCATTCTGGTCTATTTCAAGGTGCCTGCGAAAGTGTCCGAGTTGCTGGACGCGCGGGGGGTGGCGATCCGTGCCGAACTCGATGAGGCGCGCCGCCTGCGTGAAGAAGCGCTAGCACTGAATGCCGCTTTCGAGCGCAAACAGGCCGAAGTGCAGACAGAAGCGAACCGCATCGTCGAAAAGGCGAAAGCCGATGCGCAGATTGCCGCGGATCAAGCCAAGGCGGATATCGAAGCATCCATCACCCGGCGTCTGAAGACGGCGGAAGATCAGATCCGCTCGGCGGAAGTCAGCGCGATACGTGACGTGCGCAATGCGGCGGTCTCTGTCGCGATTGCAGCCGCAGGCGATGTTCTTGCCAAGCAGATGGACGCGGAGCGCAGCGATGCGCTGATCAAGGAAGCGATGAACATCGCGCAGGATCGCCTGCACTGAACCAAGGCGACACAGCTGATATCAAGACCCCGGCACAAGGGCGTGCCGGGGTTTTTCGTTTTCAAATAGCGCGGGCGTGTTCAAAGCGCAGTTGCGCGATTTCCTCATTGCGCTCGCTGCGCTTCAGGTCGCTCATCAGGCGCTCGACATAGCTCAGATGGCCCTCTGCAGCGTTGCGCGCGGCGTCGGGGTCGCGGGCCTGGACGGCCATATTGATCGCGCGATGTTGCGCCAGCAATTCATCGCGCGTCCCGCGTTGGCGGAAGATCATCTGGCGATTGTAGAACACGCCCTGATGCAGCAGATTGAACATCGCTCGCAGCATGTGCAGCATGATGATGTTATGTGACGCTTCGACAATCGAGAGGTGAAACTCGGCATCGAGGCGCGCTTCCTCGCTGGGATCGCGCTGCTGATGGGCATGTTCCATACGCTGGTAAATCGTGTCGATCACCTTCAGGTCCATGTCTGACCCGTAGCGCGCCGCGCGCTCGGCGGACATACCTTCGAGATCGCGACGGAAGCTGATGTAATCAAACAGCGCCTCGTCATGTTCCGCAAACAGTCGCACCAGCGACTCCGAGAACGCAGAATCAAGGAATTCCGCGACAAATACACCCGCGCCAGCGCGCGACGTCAGCAGACCGCGATTTTGCAACTCGGCTATGGCCTCGCGCAGAGACGGGCGCGAGACGCCAAGCTTTTCGGCCAGATCGCGTTCGGCGGGCAGGCGTTCACCGGGCCGCAGGACGCCGCGCAGAAGCAACAGCTCGATCTGGCGCACGACACTGATCGATAGTTTCTCAGGCTGAATGCGCTGAAAGGGCATGGCGGCTTCATCTCCGGGGCGGCCCAATTAAAAGCGCCCAAAAGTTACGCGGATATTGGTCAAAAGATATGACCGCCTTGCGCAATGCGCAAGAAAAAAGGCCAATCACGGGGATTGGCCTTTGGTATGTCGGTAGTGCGCTCAGCGCTGTTGATGTGGCCGAATGAAGATTTCGACCCGGCGGTTTTGCTGTCGCCCTTGCGCAGTGTCATTGCTGGCGATAGGCTGCGTCAAACCACGACCAATGGTCTGGATGCGGTTCGCGGCAACACCCTGGCTGCGGAGCACCTGTGCCACCGATTGCGCGCGGCGCTCGGACAGGGCCTGATTATGCGCGGCAGAACCCGTGTTATCAGTATGCCCAACCACGATCACATCGCTGCGCGGGTAATTCACCAGATTGCCTGCAATCACGCGCAGATCCTGTTGCAGATCAGGGCGCAGCGCGGCGCTGTCGACGGCGAAGAGCAGATCCTGCGGCAGCGTCAGGATCAATTCCTGCCCGGTGTTGCGGATATCGACGTTACTGCCGAGCTGGCGGCGCAGTTCTTCGGCTTGCCGGTCAAGCTGCTGGCCAACCAGCGCTCCGGCTGTGCCGCCGACGAGTGCGCCGGCAACGGCTGTGCGGCGGTCGCCTGCCATGGCACCGGCAACACCCCCGACTGCAGCGCCGGTAATCGCGCCAGCCACAGTGCGGTTCTGCGGGTTGTTGGGATCAGGGGCACAGGCGGCCAGCACAAAGGCCGCAGCGCTGAGCGCAAGGATGGGGGGGGACAGTCGCATGGGATACCTCCGGGAAATCACAATGGCTTGTAGCTCCATATAACGCACAAGGTCATTTCACGTTCCGTTGAACCTCCGACACAGAGTGTGGCGCGAGCGCCGGGGCCTCCGCCGCGCCATCATGCCGCGCGGCTTCCCATGCGAGCATCGCGCGCTTGCGCGCCAACCCCCAGTGATACCCGCCAAGCCCGCCCGCCCCGCGCAGGCAGCGATGACAGGGGATAAGGAAGCCGATGGGATTACGTCCGACAGCGGCTCCGACCGCGCGCGCCGCCTTGGGCGCGCGGACCCGCGCGCCAATTGCCCCATAGCTTGTGACATGGCCCGAAGGCACGTGCAGCAGTGCTTCCCAGACCTTGATCTGAAAGGGCGTGCCAATCAGATGCAGTTGCGCCCGGCCCTTGCGTGCGAAGGCTGCGGCGACATGCGGCGCGGCGGCGGACGGGTCGGCGCGCAGCTCTGCCTGTGGCCAGCGCCGGGCCATATCCGACAGACAGGCTTCGCGCCCGTCATCTTCCGCGAAGGCCAGCCCCGTCAGGCCGCGCGCGCTGGCGATCCCGAGCGCGGTGCCGAAGGGCGTGTCGAACCAGCCGTAGCGCAGCACCAGCCCATCGCCGCGCCGCGCATATTCGCCCGGAGTCATCGCCTCCCAGCGCAAAAACAGATCATGCAGTCTTGCCTGCCCCGAAAGCCCGGCCTCATGCGCTGTCTCCAGTGTTGAAAACCGCTCCCGCAAGAGCGTGCGCGCATGATCCAGCGTCAGATATTGCTGATAGCGTTTCGGCGAGACGCCGACCCACTGGCTGAAGATGCGCTGGAAATGCGCGCCGCTCATGCCAAGCGCTGCGGCCAGTTCGTCAAGGCTGCACTGCCGCCCCCCCGGCGCATCGATCAGCGCAATCGCGCGTTCCATCACGCGGTAATGGTATCTGTGTTCGGTCGCGTGCTCGTCCATGCCGGGCCCTTGTGCTGCGCTCGTGCAAGCCTAGCCCGCCGCGCCGTGCCCTGCGACCCGAAAGCTGCGCATTCTTGCCATTGCCTCACGGAAAAAGTTCCCATAGATGCTTCACAAGTGCACAAAAATTGGGCGCGTTATGAAGTTAAGCCTTCTCTTTCTGGTTCTGGGATATCTGCTCAGCCAGTTTTATCGCTCGTTTCTGGCGGTTCTTGCAGGGTTCTTGCAGGTTGATATCGGCGTGGGAGCCGACGATCTGGCGCTGGCCTCTGGTCTATGGTTTCTGGCTTTCGCGCTGATGCAACTGCCGGTCGGCTGGGCGCTCGACACTTACGGGCCGCGACGCACGGCCGCGCTGATACTGGGGCTGGGTGGCACGGGCGGTGCGCTGATCTTTGCGATGGCGCAAAATGCGCTGCATATCCATCTGGCGATGACGCTTCTGGGGATCGGGTGTGCGCCGGTCCTGATGGCATCCTATTACATCTTCGCACGCAGTTTCCCGCCGCTGATCTTCGCCACACTGGCTGGCGCCGTGATCGGGTTCGGGTCGCTTGGCAATATCCTGGGCGCCTTGCCGATGGCCTGGGCGGCAGAGGCTTTTGGCTGGCGCGGCTCGATCCTGGTGATTGCGGCCTTCACGGCGCTTATATCGGCCCTGATCTGGCTGATGGTGCTTGACCCACCGCGCGCTGTGTCGCCCGATGGCGCAAAAGGGGGGCTGGGTGATCTGTTGCGGATCCGCGCCCTCTGGCTTCTGCTGCCGCTTCTGGCAGTGAATTACGCCCCTTCTGCCGGGCTTCGCGGGCTCTGGGCGGGGCCGTTCTACGCAGATCTTTATAGCGCTTCGGCGACTGTGATCGGGCAGGTGACGCTGGTGATGGCGCTGGCGATGATCGCGGGTAATTTAGCTTACGGTCCGCTCGACCGTGTTTTCGGAACACGCAAGGGGGTGGTGCTGGTTGGCAATCTCTTGGGAGTACTCTGTCTTGGCGCGCTGGCTCTGTTTCCGCTCTCAGGCATCTGGGCGACGGGGCTGATGCTGGCGGGCGTGGGCTTTTTCGGCGCGTCCTTCCCGATGATGATGGCCCATGGCCGCAGCTTTATCCCCGTCCACCTGACCGGGCGCGGAGTCTCGCTGCTGAACCTTTTTGCCATCGGCGGGGTGGGCGTCATCCAGATGGCGAGTGGTGCGATCCATGGCTTGGCCCCGGCGCTGCCGACCGAAGCGGCATATCAGGCCCTGTTCGTGTTTTTCGCAGGATTGCTGCTGCTTGGGTGCGTGATTTACGCCTTTGCCCGCGACCGGACAGATTAGCGCCCCTTCACCTTGGCCCGGATATGCGATAGGGCCTGCGCAACACGCGCAAAGGAGACTGACATGGGCTATAACGTCGTCGTCGCAGGTGCCACTGGTAATGTGGGCCGTGAAATGCTGAACATTCTGGCCGAACGCGAGTTTCCGGTCGACAAGATCGCAGCGTTGGCCTCGCGCCGATCATTGGGGACAGAAGTCAGCTTCGGTGACAAGACCCTGAAATGCCAGGATCTCGATACGTTCGACTTCACGGGGTGGGACATCGCCTTTTTCGCCATCGGATCGGACGCCACCAAGACCTACGCGCCCAAGGCCGCGTCGCAGGGCTGTGTGGTGATCGATAATTCCTCGCTCTACCGCTACGACCCGGACGTGCCGCTGGTCGTGCCCGAGGTCAATGCCGAAGCGGTGGATGGCTACACGAAAAAGAACATCATCGCGAACCCGAATTGCTCGACCGCGCAGATGGTTGTGGCGCTCAAGCCATTGCATGACCGCGCGCGCATCAAGCGGGTGGTGGTGAGCACCTATCAGTCGGTTTCCGGCACCGGCAAGGAGGCCATTGACGAGCTGTGGAACCAGACCAAGGGCGTCTATGTCCCTGGGCAGGAGGTCGCGCCGTCGGTCTATCCCAAGCAGATCGCTTTCAACGTCATCCCGCATATCGATGTGTTCATGGAAGACGGATCGACCAAGGAAGAATGGAAGATGGTCGTCGAGACCAAGAAGATCATGGACCCCAAGATCAAACTGACGGCGACCTGTGTGCGCGTGCCGGTGTTCGTGGGCCATTCGGAAGCCATCAATATCGAGTTCGAGGATTTTCTCGACGAAGAAGAAGCTCGCGACATCCTGCGCGAGGCGCCCGGCGTGCTGGTCGTCGACAAGCGCGAGGCCGGTGGCTACATCACGCCGATCGACTGCGTCGGCGATTATGCCACCTATGTCAGCCGTATCCGGCAGGATTCGACCCTGGATAACGGGCTGAACATCTGGGTGGTGAGCGACAACCTGCGCAAGGGGGCGGCGCTCAATGCTGTTCAGATCGCCGAAGTGCTGGGCAATCGCTGCCTGAAGAAAGGCTGACATCGTCACGATCGCAGGCCAGAAGGGCGCAAGGGCAAGACCCTTGCGCCTTTTTTTGTACTTGTGAGCGCGCTGTCACCATGCAGACTGCTCACATCAGGGCGTATCCATAGCCGGAAGTGTCGGAAACGCCGCGAAGGACCGGCGCTCGGACGGCTAGAAAAACCACCGGGAGTTACGGAAGTTTCAGGGAGCGAGACATGGCCTTCAAGACCGATATCGAAATTGCGCGCGCGGCGCAGAAAAAACCCATTCAGGACATCGGGGCCCGGCTTGGCATCCCATCCGAGCATTTGTTGCCCTTCGGCCATGACAAGGCCAAGGTCAGTCAGGAATTTGTGGCCGAAGCGCGCGGGCGGGCGCGTGGCAAGCTGATCCTTGTGACAGCCATCAATCCGACCCCGGCAGGCGAGGGCAAGACCACAACCACCGTGGGCCTGGGTGACGGGCTGAATGCAATTGGTAAACGGGCCGCGATCTGCATCCGCGAGGCCTCACTGGGTCCGAATTTCGGCATGAAGGGTGGCGCTGCGGGCGGCGGTTATGCGCAGGTCGTGCCGATGGAGGATATGAACCTGCATTTCACGGGCGATTTTCATGCGATCACCTCGGCGCATAACCTGCTTGCGGCGATGATCGACAACCACATCTATTGGGGCAATGCGCTCGAAATTGACGATCGCCGCATCGCCTGGCGGCGCGTGATGGACATGAACGACCGCGCGCTGCGCGATGTGGTGGTGAGCCTCGGCGGGATCTCGAACGGTTTTCCGCGCCAGACGGGCTTCGATATCACAGTGGCCTCCGAAGTCATGGCGATCCTGTGCCTCGCGGCCGATCTGGAGGATCTGCAGCGCCGGCTGGGCGATATCGTTGTGGCTTACAGGCGCGACAAAACCCCGATCCATTGCCGTGATATCGGTGCGGAAGGGGCGATGACGGTGCTCCTGAAAGATGCGATGCAGCCCAATCTTGTGCAGACGCTGGAGAATAACCCTGCATTCGTGCATGGTGGTCCCTTTGCCAATATCGCGCATGGCTGCAATTCGGTGGTCGCGACACAGACGGCGCTGGGCCTTGCGGATTATGTCGTGACAGAAGCCGGGTTCGGTGCTGATCTAGGTGCCGAAAAATTCTTCAACATCAAATGCCGCAAGGCTGGTTTGAAACCGGCCGTGGCGGTGATCGTGGCGACTGTGCGGGCGATGAAGATGAACGGCGGTGTCGCGAAAGCGGATCTTGGTTCTGAAAATGTAAGCGCGGTGCAGCAAGGTTGCCCAAATCTGGGTCGCCATATTGAAAATGTGAAATCCTTCGGGGTGCCGGTCGTCGTTGCGATCAATCATTTCCATTCCGATACCGAGGCCGAGGTGCAGGCTGTCAAGGACTATGTGGCAGGGCTCGGGGCTGAAGCGATCCTGTGCCGCCACTGGGCCGAAGGGTCGAAGGGGATCACGGAACTGGCGACGCGGGTGGCGGAACTGGCTGACGGGGATCATGCGCAATTCGCGCCGCTTTATGAAGATGAGATGCCTTTGTTCGAGAAGATCCAGACCATCGCGCGGCGTATCTACCGCGCTGACGATGTGCTGGTCGATGCGAAAATCCGCGGACAGCTGAAAGAATGGGAAGCGGCGGGCTATGGTCACCTGCCCATCTGCATGGCTAAGACGCAGTATTCCTTCACGACGGACCCTGGCCTGCGCGGTGCGCCGGTCAATCACTCGGTGCCTGTGCGCGAAGTCCGGCTGTCAGCGGGGGCAGGGTTCATCGTGGCGATCTGCGGCGAGATCATGACCATGCCGGGTCTGCCGCGCAAACCTGCGGCAGAGACGATCAGGTTCGGCGAGGCTGGTGTGATCGAGGGGCTGTTCTGAGATGCGGGGCTGGTGTGCGGCGCTCGCGCGGCTGCGCCGCACGTCGCCCCGCCCACCATCCCGCATATCCCCGCCTGTGTCGCATTGCAACGCCCGCGACAGGACGCTAGGGAAGCGGCGTGGTCTAAGTCAAGCAAGGAACCGCGATGCGCCCCCCGTCAGACTGTCAGAACATGACTGAATTGCGCACCGAGATTGACCGTCTGGACGGCGAGTTGATGGCGCTTCTTGTGGCTCGAATGGGATATATCGACCGCGCGATTGCCTTGAAATCCGAGGTTGGTTTGCCAGCGCGAATTGCCGACAGGGTCGATGAAGTGTTGCGAAACGCCCGGGGTCAGGCTGAGGCGCAAGGGTTTGATCCTGATCTCGCAGAGGCGCTCTGGTCGCGTCTGGTCGAGTGGTCGATTGCGCGCGAGGAGCGTGTTCTGGGCAATGATGAAGAAGGAAAGATGTGATGACTGCCACGATACTTGACGGGAAAGCCTTTGCTGCTGGCGTGCGGGCCAAAGTTGCCGATCACGTTGCGCGTTTGCGCGACAGTTTTGGTGTGATGCCCGGCCTGGCCGTGGTGCTGGTGGGCGAAGATCCGGCAAGCCAGGTTTATGTGCGCTCGAAAGGCAAGCAGACTGTTGAGGTTGGAATGGCATCTTTCGAACATCGCCTTGATGCAGCGACGTCCGAGGCCGAGTTGCTGGCGCTGATCTCACAGTTGAACGAAGATCCGAAAATTCATGGGATTCTTGTGCAGTTGCCGCTGCCTTCTCACCTGGATTCCGATCTGGTGATCAATTCCATCAATCCGGCCAAGGATGTGGACGGCTTTCATATTTCCAATGTCGGGTTGTTGGGGACTGGCCAGAAATCGATGGTGCCCTGTACGCCGCTGGGCTGTCTGATGATGCTGCGCGCGCATCATGGCCGCCTGTCGGGCCTTGATGCTGTTGTGGTCGGGCGCTCGAATATTGTCGGCAAGCCAATGGCGCAGCTTTTGCTGGGCGATAGCTGCACTGTCACGATTGCGCATTCGCGCACGCGCGATCTGGCCGAGACCTGCCGCCGCGCGGATATTCTTGTCGCGGCCGTGGGGCGAGCGGAGATGATCCCCGGCGACTGGATCAAACCTGGCGCGACAGTCATTGATGTCGGCATCAATCGGATTGCCGCAGGCGACAAGACGCGGCTCGTGGGCGATGTGCATTTCGACAGTGCAGCGCAAGTGGCAGGTGCCATTACCCCGGTGCCGGGCGGCGTGGGGCCGATGACGATTGCCTGCCTGCTCGCAAATACGGTCACTGCGGCCTGCCGTGCGCATGGCCTGGAGGAGCCCGAGGGGCTGACGGTCTGACAACGTTCACCCGCCCGCCGCCAGTTGCTTCCAGCGCCGGGCGGCGTGCTTGTCGAATTCCAGCACGATCAGCAGCGCCACGCCTGCAAGCGCGCATTGCGCGATCTGCCAAGGGCTGAGCGCGACTGTGTCGAAGAGCGCCTGCATGACGGGCAGGTATGTGAAGCCGGCCTGCAGCACGATGACCACGCCGACGGCGATCAGCACGGCGGGCGTGCCTTTCGTGCCCTGCCAGCTCAGCGACCAGCCGTGACGGTAGCGCACGGAGAAGAGGTAGCACACTTCCATCGCGACAAGCGTGTTCAGCGCCATGGTCCGCGCGGCCTCGACAGATAGTCCTTGCGCCTGCGCGAGCATGAACTGGCCGAATATGCCGATGGCAAAGAGCACCGAGACCAGCATGACCCGCCACAGGATGAACCGCGACAGGATGGGCGCATCGGCGCGGCGGGGTTTTTGCTGCATGATGGTTTTTTCGGGCGGCTCGAAAGCCAGAGACATCGCCAGCGCCACCGAAGAGACCATATTCACCCACAGGATCTGCAAGGGCGTGATCGGCAGCATCAACCCAAAGAGCACGGCGATGATCAGCGAGATCGACTCGCCGCCATTCACCGGCAACAGGAAGGTGATGACCTTCTTGAGATTGGCGTATACTGTGCGCCCCTGTTTGACGGCCTCGGCGATGGAGGCGAAATTGTCATCGGCCAGCACGAAATCCGACGCTTCGCGCGCCGCTTCCGAACCCTTCAGCCCCATCGCGATCCCGGCATCTGCACGTTTGAGCGCTGGCGCGTCATTCACCCCGTCGCCGGTCATGGCGACGACGGCCCCGCGCGCCTGCAAGGCCGTGACCAGGCGCAGCTTGTGCTCGGGACTGGTGCGGGCGAAAACATCCGTGCGCCGGATCGCGGATTCCAGCGCGGCATCGTCCATCTGGTCGATATCGGCCCCGGTCAGCGCGTTATCGCATTGCGCAAGCCCGATCTGGCGACCGATTGCGGTGGCCGTGCCTGCGTGATCGCCAGTGATCATCTTCACCGAGATCCCCGCGCGATGACATTCGGCCACTGCGGCAATCGCCTCGTCGCGCGGCGGGTCGATCAGGCCGACCAGCGCGAGCAGGGTCAACCCGTCAGCGACCGTGTCGTGGTCCAGCGCGCCAGCATGCGCTTTCTGCGCCAGCGCCAGCACGCGCTGACCTTGTTGCGCGACCTCTGCGCTGGCACAGTCCCAATAGGCGCGGTCCAGGGCCTCGGGGCCGTTCTCGCCCATCTGGTCGCGGCAGAGGTCAAGCACCCGCTCCGGTGCGCCTTTCAGCAGCACCAGCCCGTCATGCTGCACCGCCATATACCGGGTCCGCGCGTCGAAAGGCAGGCTGGCGTCAGGGCGCGGGCGCTGGGCGAGATCCGTGCCGAGCTTTGCCGCGAAGGCCAGTAGCGCGCCTTCCATCGGATCGCCCTCGACGCGCCAGCCCTTGTCGCCTTGCACCAGCGCGGCCGTGTTGCAAAGTGCTGCGACCTGCGCCACCGGGCTCAGCGCCTGTGGATCGGCGCCTTCAACGGAGCCTTCGGGCGCATAGCCCTGTCCGGTGACGCGTAAAGTTTCGCGTGGCGTTACCACTGAAGCCACCATCATTTCATTGCGCGTCAATGTGCCGGTCTTGTCCGAACAGATGGTGGAGACCGCGCCCAGCGTCTCGATGATCGGCAGGCGGCGGATGATCGCGTTGCGCCCCGCCATGCTCTGCACCCCGATGGCGAGTGTCACCGTCAGCACAGCGGGCAGACCTTCGGGGATGGCCGCCACAAACAGACCCACGACGACCATGAAGGCTTCGGAAAAGGCCATGTCGCGCAGGAACAGCATCACGCCCAGTAGAAGCGTCGACAGCGCCATGATGAAGCCTGTCAGGTATTTCGCGAACAGCTCCATCTGCTGCACAAGCGGGGTTTTCAGCGTCTGGACATCGGCCATCATCGTGCTGATCCGCCCGATTTCCGTGGCCTGACCGGTCGCCGTCACAACGCCCGTGCCGGTGCCCTCGGTCACCATCGCGCCGCTGAAGGCCATGCAGGTGCGGTCGCCCAGTGCGGATTGCCGGTCCACCGGGTCAAGCACCTTGCGCACTGGCACGGATTCGCCGGTCAGAAGCGCCTCGTCGATATTCAGCCCGGCAAGCTCGATCAGACGCATATCGGCAGGCACGCGGTCGCCTGCTTCAAGGAATACAATATCGCCGGGCACAAGCTCCGCGCCGGGGATCGCCATGCGCTCGCCTGCGCGGATGACATTGGCCTTGGGGGCCAGCATGTCGCGCAGGGCGTCAAGCGCGGCTTCCGCCTTTCCTTCCTGCACGAAACCGATCACGGCATTGATGATGACCACGGCCATGATCACACCCGTATCGATCCAGTGCCCAAGGGCGGCGGTGATCAGCGCCGCCGCGATCAGCACCAGGATCAGCAGGTTGTTGAACTGCCGCGCCAGCCGCGCAAGCGGGCCGGGGCGGGGGGCGTCGGGTAGCTTGTTGGGGCCATGCTCGGCCAGAAGTGCGGACGCGCGCTCGGGCTCCAGCCCTTTGGGCGTGGTGGCCTGATCTTCGAGCACGTCGGTGGCAGGGCTGGCCCAGGGGGCGCGATCATGGGTCTTGGTCATGGGGCCGTATAGCCCCCATCGACCAGATGATAGCTGCCCGTGATGAAACTCGCGCGATCCGAGAGCAGAAACAGCGTCAGGCCCGAGACTTCGGCTACAGTGCCGATCCGGCCCATCGGGTGCAGCCCCGCCAGCCCGTCGAGCATCTCCTGAGTGAGGTTATTGGTCAGCAGCGGCGTTGCAATGAAGGCCGGGCCGACGGCATTGATGCGGATGCCCTTTTGCGCATATTCCATCGCGGCGGTCTTGGTCAGCCCCTGCAATGCGTGTTTGCTTGCCACATAGGCCGAGGAATTGGCAAAGCCCACAGACCCGAGGATCGAAGACATGTTCACGATCGCGCCCCCGCCCGCGCGTTCCATCGCCCGGATCTGGGCGCGCATGCCGTAGAACACGCCGTTCAGGTTGACATTGATGACCTGATGCCACGCTTCGAGCGGATAATCCCCCGTCGGGGCCTGCGCGCCGCCGATGCCGGCATTGTTCACGGCCAGATGCAACGCGCCGGTTTCAGCCTCCGCGAAATCTGCGAGCGCCTGCATGGCCTCCGGGTTGGCCACATCGGCGGCGAAGCTCGCCGCCTTGCCGCCCCGGTCCATGATTTCCGCCGTCACCTTGTCACAGGCCGCGCGGTCCAGATCCGAGACGATGACAAAGGCGCCCGACAGGGCAAGTTCTTCGGCCACCGCTGTGCCGATGCCCGATGCGGCCCCGGTGACAATGGCGGTTTTTGCGGTGAAGTCGAACATTTGATCCTCCTCAAGATGCAGGTCACGGCGACTGTCGCCTTGCAACAGTATTGCACGCGGTCCCTGCCTGCGCCTTGAGGTGGCTCAAGTTTTCGCGATTCCTGCGCCCTCAGGGGATCAGGCGCGCGATGATGAGATCGGCGGCTTCCTCGACGCTCATCGCGGTGGTGTCGATGCGGATTTGTGGCGCTTCGGGCGGCTCATAGGGCGAATCGATGCCGGTGAAATTCTTCAACTGCCCCGCTCGCGCTTTCGCATAGAGCCCTTTTACATCGCGCCGCTCGGCTTCTTGCAGGGGCGTGTCGATGAAGATTTCCATGAACTCACCCGGTTGCATCATCGCGCGCACCATCTCGCGTTCCGACCGGAAGGGCGAGATGAAGGCCGTGATGACGATCAGCCCGGCATCGGTCATCAGCTTCGCGACTTCGCCCACGCGGCGGATGTTCTCTACCCGGTCAGCATCGGTGAAGCCCAGATCCTTGTTCAGACCGTGTCGCACATTGTCGCCATCGAGCAGGAAGGTGTGCCGGTTCATCCGCGCCAGTTTCTTCTCGACCATATTGGCAATGGTGGACTTGCCAGAGCCCGAAAGCCCGGTCATCCAGAGCACCATCGGCGTCTGGTTTTTCAGCCCTGCATGGTGCTCGCGCCCGATATCGGTCGCCTGCCAATGGATATTCGACGCCCGCCGCAGCGCAAAATGAATGAGCCCCGCACCGACGGTGCGGTTGGTCATCTTGTCGATCAGAATGAACCCGCCCAGATCACGGCTCTCGGCATAGGCCGTGAACGGGATGTCGCGGTCGGTGGTGATATTGGCGACCCCGATGGCGTTGAGATCGAGCGTCTTGGCGGCCAGATGCTCCATCGTGTTCACATTGACCTGAAATTTCGGCTGCGCCACAGTCGCGCTGACAGTCAGGGGGCCAAGTTTCAGCCAATAGGCGCGACCGGGGATCAGCTCGTCCTCGTCCATCCAGATCACAGTCGCCTCAAACTGATCCGCGACCTCGACCGGTTCCTTGGCCGATGTGATGACCTGACCGCGCGAGCAATCGATTTCATCGGCAAAGCACAAGGTCACGGCCTGACCGGCTACAGCGCGATCCAGATCGCCGTCCAGCGTAACGATCCGCGAGAGCGCCGAGGTCTTCCCCGAGGGCAACACCCGGATCATGTCACCCACGGCAATCTGCCCGGCCGCAATCGTGCCTGCAAAGCCCCGGAAATCGAGATTGGGACGATTGACCCATTGCACAGGCAGGCGGAAGGGCTTGGTCTGATCTGCGGTCTGATCCAGCTCGACCGTTTCCAGATGCTCGATCAGCACCGGGCCATCATGCCAGGGCGTGTTCGTGCTGCGCGTGGTGATATTGTCGCCCGCCAGACCGGAAATCGGGATCGGTGTGAAATCGGTGATCCCGATGCTGGTCGCAAAGGCGCGGTAGTCTTCCACGATCTTGTCATAAGCCGCGCGGTCATAGCCGATCAGGTCCATCTTGTTGACCGCCAGCACCAGATGCCGGATGCCCAATAGATGCGCGAGATAGCTGTGCCGCCGGGTCTGGGTCAGCACGCCCTTGCGCGCGTCGATCAGGATCACGGCCAGATCTGCAGTTGACGCCCCGGTGACCATGTTGCGGGTATATTGCTCATGGCCGGGCGTGTCGGCGACGATGAACTTGCGCTTTTCGGTGGCAAAGAAGCGGTACGCCACATCGATGGTGATGCCCTGTTCGCGCTCGGCGGCCAGACCATCGACCAAGAGCGCGAAATCAATCGCCTCGCCCTGTGTGCCGACGCGTTTGCTATCGGCTTCGAGGGTCGCAAGCTGGTCTTCGAAGATCATCTTGCTGTCATACAGAAGCCGCCCGATCAGCGTCGACTTGCCGTCATCGACCGAGCCGCAGGTGATGAAGCGCAGCATGGTCTTGTGCTGATGGGTTTCCAGATAGGCGTCGATATCTTCGGCAATCAGCGCGTCGGTTTTGTAAATCTCGGTCATCAGAAATAGCCTTCCTGCTTCTTTTTCTCCATGGACGCGGCCTGATCATGGTCAATTGCCCGGCCCTGACGCTCGGATGTCGTGGTCAGCAGCATTTCCTGAATGATCTCCGGCAGGGTCTGCGCGCGGCTTTCCACAGCGCCGGTCAGCGGGTAGCAGCCGAGTGTCCGGAAGCGGATCGAGCGCATCACGGGTTCTTCGCCCTGCAGCGGGAAGCGGTCGTCATCGATCATCAGCATCAGCCCGTCGCGGATCACGGTCGGGCGCTCGGCGGCATAGTAAAGCGGCACGATCTCGATATTTTCCAGATGGATATACTGCCAGATATCGAGTTCCGTCCAGTTCGAGATCGGGAACACGCGCATCGATTCGCCGCGTGCCTTGCGCGCATTATAGACCCGCCACAGTTCGGGGCGCTGGGCTTTGGGATCCCAGCGGTGGCTCGCTGTGCGGAAGCTGAAAATGCGCTCCTTGGCGCGGCTCTTCTCCTCGTCACGCCGCGCGCCCCCAAATGCCGCGTCAAAGCCATGCAGGTCGAGTGCCTGCTTCAGCCCTTCGGTCTTCCACATATCGGTATGCAGCCCGCCATGATCGAAGGGGTTGATCTTCTGGCGGATTGCATCGGGGTTCTGATGGACCAGAAGCTGCATCCCCGCCTGCCGCGCCGCGCGGTCGCGCAGGGCGTACATCTCGCGGAATTTCCACGTGGTATCCACATGCAAGAGCGGGAAGGGCGGGGGCGAGGGGTAAAAGGCTTTCTTCGCCAGATGCAGCATCACCGCGCTGTCCTTGCCGACCGAATAGAGCATCACGGGCTTTTCTGCCTCGGCCACGACTTCGCGCATGATATGGATCGCCTCGGCTTCAAGGCGCTGCAAATGGGTCAGTGTCGGAAGTGTCATCGGCGTGATTATCCTCGTTCAAAAAGCATTGGCCCTCCTCTAAAGAAGCGCTAGGCTGCCATAACCTCCCATATGGGAGGTCAGTTGAGGTCAAAATGCTTTCACCGCAGGATTCCGCACTTCTCTGCACGATTTTCAGCGCGGGTGCGGGACAAAGAGCCTGGCCAGAGGTGCTTACGGCAGTTTGCGCCGACTGGCAGGCCAGCGCGGCGCTTCTGGTGACACCCGATGGCATCTGGGCGCAGGATGGCGCTTCGGAGTTGGTGTGGCCAGAGGGGTTCGCAGGGCTGCGGCTTGGTCGCGTCTATACTGGCGAAGAGCTGGAGGCCCGAGGTCTTTCGCGAGGGGGCTGGGCAGACCAGCGCGCGATCGGAATGCCCGTCGGGACTGAGGTGGCATGGCTTGTGCTCAGCCGCGCGCGGGGCAGCTTCCGGGCAGTGGACAGCGCGCGGCTCTCGGCATTCGCGGCGCCCTTGGCGCAGGCGCTGTCACTGTCGCAGCACATGCAGAGTCTGGCGGCGCGCGCCCGCCGCGCCGAGCGTATGGCGCGGCGGCTGGGCGTGGGCGCGGTCGATCTCGATGCGCAGGGGCGGTGCATCGCCGCAGATGCGACGGCGCAGGATCTGTTAGCTCAAGCGGGGCTGGCGCTGTCACAACTGGGCGTGGTTGGCGCGGGTGTGCAGCAGGTCGGTGACAGGCTCGAGCTGGTCCAAACGCCTCACGGGGTTTTCCTGCGCGACACGGGCCTGATCTTGCCCGATGCACGCGTGATTGCACAGGCGCTGGGCATTTCCTTGCCCGAGGCGCGTCTCGCCCGCGCGCTTGGCATGGGCGACACGCTTGCGCAGGCCGCCACCCGGCTGGGCCTGACGCTGGAGACGGCGCGCGCTTACTCCAAGCAGATTTTCGCTAAAACCGGCTTGAAGGGACAGCCTGCCCTGATGCGCAGGCTCTGGACCAGTGCGCTGATCCTGAGATGAGCATCACAGCCCGCGCCTTGATCTGGAACAAGGCAGCGCCGGCAAAGTTGCCGCAAGGTCAACCTGGATGATATGAAAAACGGGGGCAGACCATGGAGATTGTCGTGCTGTTCGGGACTGTGGAAGGTCAGACCCGAAAGATCGTGAATGCTGTGGCCGAGCAGGCCCGGGCGCTGGGCCATGGCGTAACGATGATCGACACATCGGACAAGCGCGCCGAAGTGAGCCTGTCTGATGCGGATTGCGTCATCCTTGCCGCGCCGGTGCATGAACGCCGTCACCCCGCAGCGTTCGAGGCCACGCTTACGGCCGTCCGGACGGCGCTGACATCGCGCCCGAGTTTAATGCTGTCGGTCAGTCTGAAAGCTGCCTTTGCCGATGGGCTTGAGGAGGCGCAGGATTACTTGACGGAAATGCAGATGCGCACCGGGTTTCAGCCCACGCAGCAAGCCTTGGTCGCAGGGGCCGTGCGGCCGGGCAGCTATGATTATTATCAAAGTCAGGTCGTGCGTCATGTCGCCATGGCCGGGCATGAGGTCGATCTGGACCAAGGGATGCGCGAGTTCACGGACTGGCGCGCCCTGGCACGCGTGGTGGCGGCGTTCCTGAACCGCTGAACCGTCTGCCGCTGGCCACCCTTTGGCCGCGCTTGCTGAGCACAAGACCATCTGCTAGCCCCTGACAGTGTTGCATTCCTTGGGGGGAGGGGCTTCGGATGATGCGTTCGCCTGCGCTGAAACTCGTGCTGCTGACTGCGCTTGCCATGGTCGCTTTCGCCGCCAATTCGGTGCTCAACCGCATCGCCCTTGCCGAGGGTGCAGCTGATGCGCTCACCTATACAGGTGTCCGTCTGGCGTCGGGCGCGCTGATGCTCTGGATGATCCTGGCCTGGCGCGGGGACATGCCGGGCCGGGGACGGGTCGGGGGCAGCATGCGCGCTGCACTCGCGCTGTTTGTCTATGCCATCGCCTTCTCCTACGCCTATCTGGCACTCGGGGCCGGGACGGGCGCATTGTTGCTGTTTGCGGCCGTGCAACTGGGCATGTTGGGCTGGGCGATAAGGACAGGTGAGCGGCCGGGTGCGCTGGAATGGGCCGGTTTCGGGGTGGCGGTCGTGTTTCTGGTGCTTCTGGTGATGCCGGGGCTGACGGCCCCTGATCCTTTTGCCGCGTCGCTGATGATCCTCGCAGGGCTGGCCTGGGCGGTCTACACCCTTCTGGGGCGGGGCTCTGCACGGCCGCTGGTTGATACAGGTGGTAACTTCCTGCGCTGCCTGCCGATCGCGCTGCTGTTGATCCTGCCGGGGCTTTTTGCGCAAACCACAAGCGTTGCGGGCTGGCTTTATGCGATTGCCTCGGGCGCGCTGGCCTCGGGGCTGGGCTATGCGATCTGGTACAGTGTCCTGCCCGCGCTGGAGCGCAGCACCGCCGCCTATGTGCAACTGACTGTGCCCGCAATTGCCGCGCTGGGCGGGGTCATATTCATCGCCGAACCCCTGACTGCGCGGCTGGCGTTCTGTTCCGTGGGAATCTTGGGCGGTGTCGCGCTGGCGCTGCGCGGTGGCGAGCAGCGCAGGCGTGCCGGGGTGCGCTGAGCCACCGCCATTCGGTCAACCGCCGCAAGCGCGCTTGCAGCGCTGCAGCAACTCGTCCACAATTTGCCCATGACCCTAATCTGGCGACATCTCAAGCTGATCATCCTGCTGGCCATGCTTCTGGCGGCGCTGGGCCTGAGCGTGGATTTTCAGCGCATTGCAGCCGGGATCGCGCTGTTTCTGCTGGGGATGCTGATGCTGGAAGAGGGCTTCAAGGCGCTGGGCGGCAGCGTGCTGGAGCGGCTGCTGGCGCGGACAACGGGCACTTTCCCCAAGGCGGTCAGCTTCGGGGCGATCGCAACCTCCGTGACGCAATCAAGCTCGCTTGTCAGTGTGATCTCGATTTCCTTCCTCAGCGCAGGGCTGATCACGCTGCAGGCAGGCCTGGGCATCATTTTCGGGGCCAATCTGGGCACGACGACAGGTGCTTGGCTGATCGCCGGGATCGGGCTGAAAGTGGATATTGCCGCCTATGCCTTGCCCTTGCTGGTGCTTGGCGCGCTTCTGGTCTTCCAGACCAGTTCGGGGTTGCGCGGGGCGGGCAAGGTGTTGACGGGGATCGGGCTTATCTTTTTGGGGATCGCCTTCATCAAGGATGGCTTTGACGCCTTCAGCGCGCAATTCGACCTGACCCGGTTGGCGATGGCGGGGATCGCGGGGCTTCTGGTCTACACGCTTGTCGGGGCGCTTGCGACGGTCGTCATGCAGTCGAGCCATGCGGCCATGCTGCTGGTGATCGCAGCACTTGGTGCCGGTCAGATCAGCTATGACAATGCGCTTGCCGTTGCCATCGGGGCCAATGTGGGAACAACTGTCACGGCGCTGATCGGCGCCACGCAGGCCAATTATCAGGGCAAGCGGCTGGCCTTGGGGCATCTGATCTTCAATCTGGTCACAGGGGCGACGGCGCTTGTGCTGATCGTGCCGCTGCGCCTGCTGGTGGACGGGCTGTCGGACGCCATCGGCATCGCGCCCGAGGATGCGGCACTGCGGCTGGCCATGTTCCACACGCTGTTCAATCTGCTTGGCCTTGGGCTGATGGTGCCGCTGCGCGCGCGATTGCTGGTCTATCTCGAGCGCCGTATCGCTGCGCCGGTCCCCAGTGTGAGCCGCCCACGCTACATAAATGCCGATCTGGGCGATTTCCCCGTGACCCAGCTTGCAGCGCTGGAAAAGGAAGTTCAGCACCTGCAGGACAATACCATTGCGCTGATCAGCTCCGGGTTGAACCTGCGACTGGATGACCTGCGCGCGTCGCGCGATCTGGCGCTGACCCTTGAGCGGTCGCGCGACCCGGTACAGCTGGATTTCGAGCGCCGCTATTACGACAAGGTCAAGAGCCTGCATGCCGCGATCTTTGACTTTTGCGCGAAACGCAGTGCCGCGGGATTGCCGCCGCGCGAGATGGCGCGCCTGCAGGAATTGCTTGAGGCGGCCAATGGCCTTGTCCGAGCGCTCAAGGCTGTGGCGCATATGCGCAAGAACACCACCCGCTTCACCAGCCAGCCGCAGGGCGAGGTCAGCGCCTTTTATGATGCGCTGCGTCTCGCCATGGCGCATGCGCTGGTTGAGATCACAGCGCTGGCCGCGACCCCGCCTGCGCAGCGCGTTTCGCTGGCGCTTCTGGATGAACGTCAGGCATTGGAAGCTGACAGCCGCGCGCTGACCCAGCGACTTGAACGGATGCTGCAGACCCGGCAGATTTCAGCGTCGCACGCGACTTCGGTGCTCAATGACTCGGCCTATGCCTTCGATGCGCTGCGCAATCTCATCGACGCTGCGCGGCAGCTCTACCGGTCTGAAGATGCAGGCGAGGCCGAGATCGAGCGCATCCTCGAAGACCAGATCGATGGTTTGAACAAGGAGAATGCGTCATGATACTGTCATCACCTTGCGGTCAGATGGTGGAGTAAGCGCAGAGCGGAGGTTGCATGGCCTACAAGTCACTCGCGGAAAAACTGGGGACGGCCTTCGCGCGGCTGGGCGAGGGGCGTGGCGACAAGATCAAGGCGTCCGATGTCGAAAAGGTCATCGCCAAGCTGCAACAACGTCTTGACGCCCTTCAGACTGAAGTTGAGCGCCATCCAGAAAAAGCGTCCCGGATTGCAGTCAAGCAAGTTACCGCGCGGGATTTGCTGATGCGGGCTGAATGGTTGCTGGCGGAAGTCAATCGTGGCGCCACGCCGCCCTTCGCGCCGCTTGTGCCCCTCAAGCCCTCCGATGATCCCCCCAAGCCCACAGCGCTTGACCTGCCCATGGCAGAGGATTAGCCCTTGAGGGAAACCGCAAGGGGACAGGATGACACAAGACCACCCGAAGCTCGAACAGGCGATCCGACTGCTGGCTGATCTGGTGGCCTACCCTTCGGTGTCCTGCGATGGCAATCGCGCGATCACTGAACGCATCGCGCGGCTGCTCGATGCGGCAGGCGCGCGCTACTGGACCCAGAGCGATGCCACCGGCACGAAACTCAACCTTTTTGCCAGTATCGGCCCTGATGTTCCGGGCGGGGTGATCCTGTCGGGCCATACAGATGTCGTCCCCGTGCTGGACCAGCCCTGGAGCAGTGATCCGTTCACCCTGCGCATCGAGGACGGGCGGCTTTATGGCCGCGGCAGTTGCGACATGAAGGGCTTTGTTGCGGCCTGCCTGGCCATGGCACCGGAGTTTGCGCGCCGCGCGCTCTGCGTGCCGCTGCATTTTGCCTTCACCTATGACGAGGAAATCGGCTGTTTCGGCGCGCAGGCGCTGACCGCTGAACTGGCCGCGCGGGGCGTGCATCCCGCGGCGGCAATTATTGGCGAGCCGACCATGATGCAGCTGGTTGATGGTCACAAGGGCTGTTTTGAATACACCACCTGGATCACGGGTCGCGAGGGTCATGGCTCGGCCCCTGATCTGGGCGTCAATGCGGTTGAATACGCCGTGAAGGTCACGTCGAAACTGCTTGAGCTGCGCGAGGCGCTGAAAACCATGGCCGCCCCAGACTGCCCTTTCGATCCGCCCCATAGCACAATCAACCCCGGTGTTCTGACCGGAGGGCAGGCGCATAACATCATCCCCGGCCGCGCGCGCATCGACTGGGAAATGCGCCCGGTCCAGGCCAGTGATGCCGATTTCGTCAAAGAGCAACTCGCGGATTACATCGCGCAGGATCTGCTGCCGCAGATGCAGCGCATCGATCCGGAGGCCGGGATCATGACCGAGGTCATCGCCGAGGTCGCCGGGCTGGAGCGGCGCGACCGGAACATGGCCCGCGATCTTGTCATGGAGCTGACCGGCGCAAATGGCACTGGCCTTGTTCCCTTCGGAACAGAGGCCGGGCTGTTTCAGGGCATCGGCATTACTTCGGTCATTTGCGGGCCCGGCGATATCGCGCAAGCGCACAAGCCCGATGAATTTCTGGCGCGCGACCAGCTGAATCAATGCCTGATTTTTCTCGACCGGCTTGGGGCGCGGCTCGAAGCGCGGAGCCTTGACTGAGGACGGATGCCGCTACAAATCCTCTGCCGCCAGATGACGCCCGAGCGCACGTCCCAAATTCAGTGATATCTCCGAGAAGACCTCGTCGAAAGCGCGGAACATCGCCTGATTGAACGCGCGCGCAAGCGGCGTGTCCACATAGTTCAGAAACGCCTGCATGCTGTCTTCGTCGAGGGGCTGATAGGCCATCAGGAAATAGGACTCGACCCAGTCCTCGATATCAGCGCGGATATCGGGTTCCTGTGACCAGACCAGCTGCAAGAGCATATCGGCACTCATGCCGCTGACCGCATTCTCCATCATCATGCCGCGATAATAAGCAAAGCTTGTGTTCAGCCCGAGCGAAACATTCAGCTCGATCAGATCATTCGCTTCAATCCGCTGGCGGATATCGGCAAGCCGCTCTCGCACCGCTTGACGCGCCGTGTCCATCCGCGCCTCTTCGAGGGCGTGGCGGGCGAAAAGATCCACCTCGTCGTCAAGCAAAGCCTTTCGCGCGGAGATTTCCAGCCGCAGAATGTCCTTGCCCAGCTCTGTCGCGGCAAAAGCCAGCGTGTCTTCGCGAACCTCTGGTCGGTCCTGCAGATCGGCGTCCAGCACATGCATGAAAGCCGCCAGCATGCGACCGGGCGCGTAGATTTCCGCAACCTCAGCTTCGAATCGTTCCAACGACGGGCCTTGCAGCGGGATTGCCCCATCGGCCATCACCGACATGCGCCCTTCCGTCGCCATGATCTCGAAAAGCTCTGGCAGCAGTAAGGCTTGCGCAAGCTCATCGGCAAAGGCCGGGCGCGCAGTGACCGGCAGCAGGCCCGCCAACGCAACAATCAGCACTGTGAGATAGGCCAAAGGTCTTTTCATCTCGTTTTCCCATCTATGGCGACAGGGCGGACTCTACCCAACCGCGCGCGCAGCTGCCACACACTTTCCTGCGCATTGCCGCCTCACCCCGGCCTTTAGCGCATGTGTCACTTTGCCGCCCCCGGCCCGGCAAGAGCGTGCGGGGTGGCTTGCGAAGGCTCTGGCAAGCCGTTATGTTCCGCATCGTGGTCCCGTAGCTCAACTGGATAGAGCACCTGACTTCTAATCAGGATGTTGGGG
>REBU01000114.1 GCA_007692585.1 Paracoccaceae bacterium
CCTCCTTGCCGGTCGAGGTCTTGATGAAATCCGCCCCCGCCTGCATCGCCACCATCGAGGCCGCGTGGACATTCGTGAGCGTTTCCAGATCGCCCGTGGCCAGAATCGCCTTCAGATGTGCTTCACCGCACGCCTCGCGCATCGCCGCGATCTCGTCATGCAGTGCTGCCCAGTCGCCCCCCAGCACATGCGCGCGGGTGATAACGATATCGATCTCGGCCGCGCCCTGATCGACCGCATAGCGGATCTCGGCCAGCCGCAGATCGAGCGGCATCAGCCCCGCAGGGAATCCCGTCGCGACCGAGGCGACGGGAATGCCCGTGCCCGCAAGTGCCTGAACAGCGGCCTGCACCATCGTCGGATAAACACACACCGCGCCGACCTGCGGCATCTCTGCCAGGCCCAGCCCTGTCACCAACGCATCAGATAACGGTCTGCGCGCCTTGGCGCAGAGCCTGCGCACCCGCTCGGGCGTGTCATCACCCGCGAGCGTCGTCAGGTCCATGCAGGTGATGGCGTTCAGAAGCCAGGCGGCCTGATGCCCCCCTTTGAGCGACCGCCGCGCCACCAGCGAAGCCGCGCGGCGCTCGGCTGCGGGGCGATTGACGCGCGCGAAAGCGCCGGGATCAAGCGCCGTGCCGGGATTGCGGGGATGGGTCATTTGCGCGCCTTCAGCCTTTTGGCCGCGACTATGCGCGAAGCCTGCGCACAGGCGCAATCCCCTTTCACCCGAATGTTCCGCCCTTGGGTAGTTGACGAAAGAACTCAGGTATAATAACTGACTGGATCAGTAGGAATTGAGCAGACCCCTGCGAAGGGAGGCGCGGCCGCGCAGTACCGAAATCCTGTTCCTGCATGGATCCGAAACTGTCCCAAGAGGTGACATCATGAGCTTTCTTCGCAATTCTGTCTTCGCGCTGGCCGCCTTTGCCGCAACCCCCACTCTGGCCGATCTGACGCTCTATTCCGGGCGCGGTGAAACGCTGGTCGCGCCGATCATCGACGCTTTCACGGCGCAGACCGGGATCAGGGTCAATGTGCGCTACGCCGGCACCGCCGAACTCGCCGTGCTGCTGCAGGAAGAAGGCGATGCATCGCCGGCTGATCTGTATTGGGCGCAGGATGCCGCCGCACTCGGTGCCGTGGTCGATCTCTTTGCCCCCCTGCCCGAAGAACTGGTCGCCAATGTTCCCGCCGCGTATCGCGACACTGAAAACCGCTGGGTGGCCACATCGGGCCGGGGGCGCGTGCTGGCCTATTCCACCGAACGCGTGGACGCGGCTGAGCTGCCCGCCTCGATCTTCGATCTGACCGACCCGAAATGGAAAGGCCGCATCGCGCTGCCTGCAACCAATGGCTCCTTCCTGGCGCATGTCACCGCGATGCGGGTTGTCCACGGCGAGGATGCGACGCGCGAATGGCTGGACGGCATCGCCGCCAACGAACCTGTCGCCGTGCGCAACAACACTGCGGCAATTCAGGCCATTGGTGATGGCGAGGCTGACATTTCCGTAACCAACAATTACTATCTCATGCGGTTCGTGCAGCGCGACGCGGAGTTCCCCGTGACGCAGACCCTGTTCGCCACCGAGGGCGATATCGGCAACCTGCTGCTGGTCGCAGGCATGGGCGTGCTCAACAGCTCGACACGGCAGCAAGAGGCACAAGCCTTCATCGAATTCCTGCTCTCGCCCGCCGCACAGCAGTTCTTTACCGGCGAAGTGTCGGAATTCCCCATCATTCCGGGCACGATTGTCACCCGTCAGGATATCAACCTTGACGATGTGCTCCGTGTTGCGCCAGAAGTCGATCTGAACACGATTGGCGATCTGGAAGGCACGCTGGAAATGGTCCGCGAAGCAGGGTTGCTTTGAGCCTGAGCACCACAATAACGACACCGGGCCTGTGGCGCATGCCACGGGCCCGCGTGATCTTTTCGGCCCTCGGTCTGATGATCGGGGGCCTGATGGTCTTGCCGCTGATCTGGCTCGTGATGCGCGCGGCACAAGCCGACATGGCGCAGGTGATCGACATCTTCACGCGCCCCCGCACGCTGCAACTGCTGGTCAATACGGGCCTTCTGGTCATCTGCACGCTGGCGCTGGCGACGGTGATGGCGCTGCCGCTGGCCTGGCTGGTCAGCCGCACGGATCTGCCCGGGCGCAGGTTGATCAACATCCTTGCCGTGATCCCGCTTGCGGTGCCGGGCTATGTGATGGCCTATGCGCTGATCGGGCTGTCGGGCAATTTCGGTTTCATGAACCAGGTTTTCGGCGTCACCATCCCGCGCCTGCAGGGGCTGACGGGCGCGACGCTTGCACTGTCGCTCTACACCTTCCCCTATATTTACCTGAATCTGCGGGCGGCATTCGCGGGGCTCGACCAATCTCTGGAAGAGGCCGCCCGCGCGCTGGGCGCAACACCGCGCGAGGTGTTTTTCCGTGTCACCCTGCCGCATCTGATGCCTGCGCTGATGGCGGGCTGGCTGGTCGTGGGGCTCTATGTCATCGGGGATTTCGGCGCGGTGGCGCTGATGCGCTATGAGGTGTTCAGCTACGCGATCTACCTGCAATATTCGGCCATGTTCGACCGCGTCTATGCTGCGTGGCTGGCGCTGATGCTGATTGCCATCGCGCTGTCGGTGGTCTGGTGGGAAAGCCGCTTGCGCGAGGGCGCACATTACGCGCGCACAGGCTCGGGCACAGGCACCGGGCGGCGCCGCCTGCCCCTGCCCTTGCTCGGACAAGTCACGGGCTGGGCGTTCACAGGGCTGGTGGTGCTGGCCTCTGTCGGCCTGCCGATCGCCGTGCTCAGCTTCTGGATGGTGCGGCTTGACGATCTGCCCGCCGTGCTGCCCGCATTGCTGCGCGCCTTCTCGCAATCGCTGTCGGTGGCGGTGCCATCGGCGCTGATGGCGGCTGCGATGGCGCTGCCCGTGGCTGTGCTGGCCGTGCGCTACCCCTCACCGCTTTCGACCTTCATCAACCGGCTGGCCTTCATCGGCTACGCAGTCCCGGCACTGGCTTTCGCGCTGGCCTTCGTCTTCTTCTCACTCAATGCCGCGCGCTTTCTCTACCAGACGCAAATCCTTCTGGTGACCGTCTACGCGCTCAGCTTCCTCGCGCTCGCCCTCGGTCCGATCCGCTCGGCGCTCTATCAGGCGCGCCCCTCGGTCGAGGAAGCCGCCCGCGCACTCGGCCATGGTCCCTTCTCGGTCTTTGCCCGCGTCACCCTGCCGACCATCCGCCCCGGCGTCATCGCCGGCATGGTGCTCGTTTTCGTCATCGCAATGAAGGAGCTGCCCATCGCCTTCCTGCTTGCGCCCACAGGCTTCCGGCCCTTGTCGATCACCATGTTCTCACGCACATCCGAGGGCATGCTGATGGAAGCCGCCCCCTATGCCGCCGCGATCATGGCCTTTTCCGCCCTTTTCGTGGGCGTCATCTTGCGCCATGACAAGAAGGGCGAATAACGCGCCGATGAAAGATGCCATGACCAGCTTGCCCAAATCCCTGTCGTTCAAGATGCCCGTCGATGCCTCGCCGCTGGGCTACCGCGTCAAGCCGAAGGCCACGCTGCTGCAGGTCGAAAAGCTGCGCAAGACCTTCGCGGCAGGCGAGGCCGCGGCGGTCGAGCGGGTCAGCATCGATCTGGGCGAAGGCGAGATGCTGGCGCTTCTCGGCCCCTCGGGATGCGGCAAGACCACCACGTTACGCATGATCGGCGGGTTTGAAGCCCCCGATGAAGGCCGCATCATCCTGCGCGGGCGTGACATCACGAAACTGCCGCCCGAAGCACGCGGGATCGGATTCGTGTTTCAGGATTATGCGCTGTTTCCGCATCTCAATGTGCTCGACAATGTGAAATTCGGCCTGCGCAAACTCAAGCGCACCGAGGCCGAGGCCCGCGCCCGCGAGATGCTGGCGCTGGTCGGGCTGGAGGCCTTTGGCAGCCGCAAACCGCATGAACTGTCGGGCGGGCAGCAACAGCGCGTGGCGCTTGCGCGCACGCTGGCGGTCGCCCCGCCGCTGGTGCTGCTGGATGAGCCCTTCTCGAATCTCGACGCCGCCATGCGGGTCGAAACCCGGCAGGAAGTGCGCAAACTCCTGAAAGCCGCCGGATCTGCGGCGATCCTTGTGACGCATGATCAGGAAGAAGCCATGGCCGTCGCTGACCGGATCGCGGTGATGGAAAAAGGCCGCGTGCTGCAGATCGGCACCCCGGACGAGATCTACCGCAACCCCGTCTCGGCCTTTGTCGCCTCCTTCATGGGCCGCTCGAACATCCTGCCCGGCACGGCGTCGGGGATGGAGGTCAAGACCGAATTCGGCACCCTGCCACTCTCGCGCGCGGCCAATGGCGCAGTCTCGCTCTCGGTGCGCCCCGAACAGATCATGCTCGAGGCCGACCCCGACGGCCCGGCCTCAGTGGTCGGGCGCGAATTCCGCGGCCATGACCAGCTCTACTGGGTGCAGGAGGGCGAACGCTGCATGCTCGTCATCTCCGGCGCAGGCGCGATGATCGACGTCGGCGCGCGCGTACGACTGCGCATCTGCGATTGCGTCGTGCCGCTGGGGTGAGGGGCGGGTTTGCGGGACGGAGCGGACTATGGCATGGAGTTCGATCAGGTTGCGTATGGAACCAAGATTGACACCAGTAAAAGAAGCCCAACCAGCCTATTCGGGATAGGGCTTGCAAAGAGGAGCCGGATCAGACTGGCTACTTCGCAAGTGTCTTCACTCGAATCCAAAAGGCGTCCTCTGAGGCAGGCACAAGCCCCAAATCTTGATGATATCGGAATCCCGAGTGTGTTTCTGAGGCGGCTGTCATTGCCGACGTAGCTGCAACTTGCGCTTCCTTGTGACGCCCGAAGTGCTCGAGAAGCAGTGCGCGCGCGCCATCAGCACGGTACCGCTCGACTGGAAAAACCCAGCTATCGCCGTGTTCATCCAAAAGCTTCAAGGCCGGGGAGAACATTTGATCTATCTTTGCTTTCACAATCAGACCCACATAATCCAGCAATGCGGTGGTCTTAACCTGGGGATACTGGCGCTCCCGCTCAATAGCTGCGTCGTAGGACAAAAGAGCGTCTTCAATACGTCCCAAAGCTGTCAGCGCGCGTGCGCGCTGGACATACGCTTGGGCCATGTGTAAATCGTCGCCTAAATGAAAATATTGTTCCAACAGATCGAGCGCTACGGTCGGGTGGCTTTCCTCGAGATGGAATGCCTGAATTCTGAGGTATTGTGCTTTTTCGCGCGCGCGCCCAAGTTTCTGAAGAAAATTGGCTTCAATCTCTGGGCTCCACGATGTGTTTCGAAACCAGTCAGTTGTCGCCATGGCGTGCCTCATTAGAAGGTTAAGTTTTACCATACATATCATGCCCCACAAAGGCGAAATATTCACAATTGTGAGCGGCAGAGAAGGGCTCCTCTCGTCGACCTGCGTGCTCACGGGTTACCCTTCCCGCCAGACCAAGC
>REBU01000072.1 GCA_007692585.1 Paracoccaceae bacterium
CAATAGACCACAGTATACCGATGCTGCAAATGAAAATTCGATTTTTTGCATATTGATTTTTATGAATATACCTGAGCGGGTTTGCGCACTGCAGGGTAAGGCGCGCAAGCTTCTGTTTCGATGAAGTAATTTCGGGTCACTGCGCTGTGTCGCGCAACATGCGAGCGACGTAATGCTGAAAATGTTCATCACCTTCATAGCCTTTTTCGAGCACCCATTGCAGCATGAGCCGTGTTGTCCCACGCTCGAATGCGCCGGGCATGACCATCACCGCGGCATCGCGCATGGTGCCCGAATCGGGCGCGATCTCGGGCGCGAAAACCATCGTCGGGGTGAAGACCACGCCCCAGCGCCGGGCCATGTCGCGCTCGTCGAGCGTCGTGCCGTCGAAATCCGTCATCGGCACATTGCCGAACAGATTGACCTGCACGACCATGAAATCCTCGGTCAGCAGGCGGGTGATTTCGGGGTCAGGATAGACATTTTCATGCATGCGCGTGCAGTAGATGCAGCCGCGCTGCTCGAACATCAGAAGCAACCGCTTGCCCTGCGCGGCGGCGTCTTCCAGATCGTCGCGCATGTCGCGGAAAGTTTCGACGATCCAGTCGGGTTTGTGCAACCCGTCTTCGCCCACGGGCGTGGCGAATGCAGGCGTGGCAAAGGCCAGTGCGGCAGCCAGGGTCAGGTGTCGTAGCATCGCTCAGTGCTCCCTTGATGGATGCAGTCAGCCCATGGTTGCAAACCACGGGAAAATTTCCAGCATGCCTTCGGCGATATAGGCAATCGAATCCGTGGCGATCAGCACCGCGAACAAGACCAGCATGCCACCCATGACCTTCTCGACATGGGCAAGCTTGCTGCGATGGCGTCCGACCCAGTTCAGGAAAGGCCGCGCAAAGAGTGCCGCGACCACGAAAGGCAGCGTCATCGCCAACCCGTACACGGCCAGCAGCGCCGCGCCCTTCCAGATATCGCCCATCCCCGAGGCAATCATCAGAATGGCTGCGAGCGCCGGGCCCACGCAGGGCGTCCAGCCAAAGCCGAAGGCAAGCCCCATGACATACGATCCCACAACGGATTTCGGAGCCGAAGATGTCTCGATCCGCGCCTGTCGATACAAGAGTGAGATGCGCAGGACGCCAAGAAAATGCAGCCCAAAAATGAACAGAACCCCCGCGGCGACCCATTTCAGGATATCGCGATACGCGATGAAGGTCTGACCCAGCGCAGTTGCTCCCATGCCCAGAAGCATGAAGATCGTCGTCACCCCCAGTGCGAAAGCGATCGAGGCAGTCACCAGCCGCCGCTGTGCGCCCGGCGCAAGGCCGCCCTCGTCGCGCAGCTCGGACATGGACAACCCGGCCATGTAGCACAGATAGAAGGGCACAATCGGCAGGATGCAGGGCGACAGGAAGGACAAAAGTCCGGCCAGCGCGGCACCACCGAAGCTGATATCGAACATCTGGGGCCTTTCAGGACTGGTCGGAGCGGGGTTCGGGTTGTCTCGGCGGGCAAAACATATTAGACTGTTCATATGTTTATATGCGCCCGTCAATCCCTTCTATCCGCTGCAATGCAGCACGCATGCGCCCTGTTGGTGGTGATCAGCGCCATGTTGGGCACTGCGACCGGGGGCGCGGCGCAAGAGTTGCGGTTGCTGATGATCGAGCAGGCAGGTTGCTATTACTGCCGTGTGTTCAATCGCGACATTGCCCCGGCCTATATGGCCGCGCCTGAGGGTATTGTCGCCCCACTTGAACATGTGCAATTGCGCGGCCCCTTGCCCGAAGATGTTACGCTGACATCACAGCCCTTCGTGACACCGACTTTCATCCTGATCGGGCCGGACGGGGTAGAGATCGAGCGTTTGACGGGGTTTCCCGGCGAGGATTTCTTCTGGGCCTATATCGGCGACATGATCCGCACAGCGCAAGCGCAGCTTGCTCCGACGCCTGAGGGCTGACTGCAACAGGGGTAACTGCGACAGCGGATGACTCTGTCCTTGAAAGCGGCTTTGTGTTAACCTGATCTCCGAACAGGAGTGTCGGCGCGCTGTCATGGCGCTAGAAAGCAGCAAAATGCCGGATGGACAGAATCGCGAGCGGGGTACTTCCGCCGGGTCACCGGTTGACGCTGCGATCTCCGATGGAAGCAATCTTCCCGCGACATTCGATCTGCCGCTGGAGGCGTTGCAAACCGAAGCGCGCGAAGCGTCGGATTTCCTGAAGGCGATGGGGCATGAAGGGCGTCTGCTGATGCTCTATTTCCTGTGCGAACGCGACCATTCGGTGACTGAGCTGGAGCGGCTGATCATGTCGCGTCAGGCCGCTGTCAGCCAGCAACTTGCCCGCTTGCGGCACGAAAAGCTTGTGACCACGCGGCGCGAGGGAAACCAGATTTTCTACTCGCTGTCTGATGAACGTGTTCGCGAAGCTGTGCGCCTGATGCAGCGTCTGTTCCGCGCGCCCCCGCCCATCTGATCCAGATCAAGGTCTTTCCTGCCACGATCGCGCATGGTCGCGCGATATTTTGCGCATGGTGGCCCGAATGGACTTTTACGACATTATCGACCAGGTCGGCGAAAGCAATCTCGAGGCGCTGATGGGCCTTGCTGTGGGCATGATCTTTGGCATCGCCGCACAGCGTTCGCGCTTTTGCCTGCGGGCCGCGACCGTGGAATTCGCACGTGGTCAGATGGGGCCGCGGCTGGCGATCTGGCTGCTGACCTTTTCGACCGCTGTGGTCTGGGTGCAGGGCGCGCAGTATTTCGGGCTGTTCCGCGTCAGCGATGCGCGCATGATGGCGGTACCGGGTTCTTGGTCGGGCGCGATCATCGGCGGGTTGATGTTCGGCGCAGGGATGGTACTGGCGCGGGGCTGTTCGGGGCGGCTTCTGGTGCTGGCGGCGACCGGCAACCTGCGCTCGGTCATTGGCGGCATGGTCTTTGCGATCTTCGCGCAAATGAGCCTCTATGGCTGGCTTGCGCCCTTGCGCAACTGGCTTGCGGCACTCTGGATCACACCGCAGGGGCGAAATCTGTACCTGCTGGAGGAGCTGCGCCTGCCGCCGACGGCGGCGCTCTGGATCGGCCTGGGGCTTGCGATCCTTGCCATCGTGCTGGCACAGCGTAACAAGATCGGCCTCAAGCCGTTGATCTTTGCCTCCGGTGTAGGCTTCGCTGTCGCGCTGGGCTGGGTCATGACATGGACACTCGCGCAGGCCAGTTTCGATCCGGTCAATGTGACCTCGGCCACCTTCACTGGCCCTTCTGCCAATACGCTGATGTTCTTTCTCAATCCCAACCCGTCGCTGCGTTTCGATGTGGGACTGGTGCCCGGCGTTGTGCTGGGGGCGTTCCTCGCTGCGCTGGTGTCGCGCGAGTTGGAATGGCAGGGCTATGACGGGGCTGAGGCCACGCGCCGGTCCATCATCGGCGCAGCGCTGATGGGCTTTGGCGGGATGCTGGCAGGTGGCTGCGCCATCGGCGCAGGCGTGACCGGCGGCTCGATCTTTGCCGCGACAGCACTTCTGGCGCTGACATGCATGTGGATCGGCGCGGCACTGACTGATCTGCTTGTCGATCAGCGCGGGCCGCGACCAGTGGCGGTGTAAGCCTCAGGCGTCGAGGTTTTCGACATTCAAGGCGTTGCGCTGGATAAACTCGCGGCGCGGCTCGACCACATCGCCCATCAGCTTGGTGAAGATGTCATCGGCCTCGGCCAGATCGTCGATCTTGACCTGCAAGAGCGTGCGCGCTTCAGGGTCCAGCGTCGTTTCCCACAACTGGTCGGGGTTCATTTCCCCCAAGCCCTTGTAGCGTTGCAGCGACAGGCCCTTTTCGCCTTCGGTCAGAATCGCGGTCAGCAAGTCGACCGGACCGTAGATCTTCTGCTTGCGGTCGCGCCGGACCAATTCGGCGGGCTGGCTATAGACATCCTGCAGGCTCCGGGTGTGGGCCGCCAACCTGCGCGCTTCGCCCGAGCGCAGCACGCCACCATCGAGCCTGCGCACTTCCTCGACCCCGCGCAACGAGCGCGCCAGCCGCAATCCGCCGTCCTGAGTGGGGCGCCCCTGCCAACCGCGTTCATATTCGGCGGCAATCAGGTCCAGCCGCGCGGCCACAGAATCAGCCAGTTCCTGAGGATGCGCGGCCAGCGCGTCTGTCATCAGCGCGCCCGCAATCGCGGCCTGTTCGAGAATATGTTGCGGGTAATTCGTCGGGAAAGCCTGCAGCGATTTGCGCACCGACCGTGCTTCGGTCACGATCCGTGCAAGATCCTGCCCCACGATTTCCTCGCCTGTGGCCAGCCGCAGCACTGCGCCCTCTACACCCATCTCGATCAGGTAGTCTTCGAGCGCGAGTTTGTCCTTGAGGTAAACCTCGGACTTGCCGCGCGCGACTTTGAAAAGTGGCGGCTCGGCGATATAGAGATGGCCCGCTTCGATCAGTTGCGGCATCTGCCGGAAGAAGAAGGTCAGAAGCAGCGTCCGGATATGCGCGCCGTCCACATCTGCGTCAGTCATGATGACGATCTTGTGGTAGCGCAGTTTGCCCAGATCGAATTCATCGCGCCCGATGCCGGTGCCAAGCGCCGTGATCAGCGTGCCGATTTCCTGACTGCCCAGCATTCGGTCAAACCGCGCGCGCTCGACATTCAGGATCTTGCCCTTCAACGGCAGCACGGCCTGATTTTGCCGCGAGCGGCCTTGTTTGGCCGATCCACCTGCCGAGTCACCCTCCACAAGGAACAGTTCCGACTTGGCCGGATCCCGCTCCTGACAATCGGCGAGCTTTCCGGGCAGCGAGGCCACGTCCAGCGCCGTCTTGCGCCGCGTCAATTCGCGCGCCTTGCGCGCGGCTTCCCGAGCGAGTGCGGCCTCGATGATCTTGCCAACGATCCCACGCGCGAGTTGCGGGTTCTCCTCGAACCATTCTGACAGCTTCTCGTTAACCATCGATTCCACTGCCGGGCGCACTTCCGACGATACCAACTTGTCCTTGGTCTGGCTGGAGAATTTCGGGTCGGGGACTTTCACAGACAGCACGCAGGTCAGTCCCTCGCGGGCGTCATCGCCGGTGAAATTCACCTTTTCCTTCTTGGCGATCCCGCTCGATTGGGCATAGGCGTTGATCGTGCGGGTCAGCGCGCCGCGAAAGCCCGCCATATGCGTGCCGCCATCGCGCTGCGGGATGTTGTTGGTGAAGGGCAGCACCGTCTCATGGTAGCTGTCATTCCACCACATCGCGACCTCGACCCCGATGCCGTCGCGTTCGCCATTGATATAGATCGGCTCGGGCATGACCGGCGTCTTGGAGCGGTCCAGATGGCGCACGAATTCACGCACACCGCCCTCGTAAAACAATTCACTCCGCAGCATTTCTGCAGGGCGATGGTCCTCAAGGATGATCCGCACCCCGGAATTCAGAAACGCCAGCTCCCGCAAGCGGTTTTCAAGCGTCTTGAAACTGTATTCGAGGTTCGAGAAAGTCGTGGTCGAAGCCAGAAATCGAACCTCGGTGCCAGTCTTGTCGCCTGCATCGCCGACCACTTCCAGATGGCGCACAGTGTCGCCGCGCTCGAAGCGCGCAATATGCTCCTTGCCCGCGCGCCAGACGCGCAGCTCCAGCCAGTCCGACAGCGCATTGACGACCGAGACACCGACCCCGTGCAACCCGCCCGAGACCTTGTAGCTGTTCTGGTCGAATTTGCCGCCCGCATGCAGCTGCGTCATGATGACTTCCGCCGCCGAAACGCCTTCTTCCGTGTGAATATCCGTCGGAATCCCACGCCCATTGTCCATCACCGACACCGAACTGTCGGCATGGATCGTCACGGTCACAAAATCCGCATGGCCCGCCAGCGCCTCATCGATGCCGTTATCGACGACCTCATAGACCATGTGATGCAGGCCCGATCCATCATCCGTGTCGCCGATATACATGCCCGGACGCTTGCGAACAGCATCCAACCCCTTGAGAACCTTGATCGAATCAGCGCCATATTCCTCGCGCTTCGCGGCTTCAGCAGACATGCAGAAAAATCCTTGCTAGACTGCCGCCCTTATAGGCAGTTATCGCGGGATTGTCACGCGCCAGCCACAAGATTTAGCGGTTTTCCCCACTCTCCGCCTTTGGCTTTCATCTTTGTCCAAATATCCTCGGGGGGCTGTCGCCATTGTGCGCCATTGGTTCAAGAACAATGGCGACGCGGCTCTGCCGCAAGAAGGGGGGCAGACAGCCCCCCTTGCGACGCTTGCGCGTCTGATCAGCGCTCGTTTTCCAGCACGATCCCCATCAGCGCGTAAGTCAGCTGTGCTGCGGTAAAATTCCACACGTCCCAGCCGTCAATCGGCGCGAGTTCGACCACATCAAGCCCTACGCAGCGCCGCCCCCTGAGCCCCGAACGCACTAGCGACAGCGCCTGATAATAGCCCAAGCCCCCCGGCACCGGCGTGCCAGTCGCAGGCATGATCGCCGCGTCCAGCCCGTCGACATCGAAACTGACATAGACGTCTTCGGGAAAGTCTTCGGGCAGGGTGATCTCGTGGATATTGCCGCTCACCAGATCTTCGGCATCGATGAAAATCACGTCATTGCGCGCACGGCACTCGGCCTCCTCCGTGCAGAGCGCACGCACGCCGTACTGTGCCAGCCTGCAGCCTTCTTCCTCGACCAGAAGCTGCATGACCGAGGCATGGCTGTGGCGAAAATCCTGATAGGCATGGCGCAGATCGGCATGGGCGTCGATCTGCAGGATGCCGATGGGGCGGTCGAGCGCGCGTTTGACGCCCAGCACAGCGGCCCATGACAAGCTATGCTCGCCGCCCAAAGTGACCGGCAGCTTGCCCGCCCGCACAATGCTTTCGGTGCGTGCAGCCAGCGTGTCGAGCGCGTATTCCAATGGCCCTGCGCAATCAATCGCCGGGGTTGTGAAGATGCCCGCCGCGCAAGGCTCGAACCCGCGCCAGAGCCGTTCCAACTGGTCTGACGCCTCGATCAGCGCCGCGGGGCCGTCTGCGGTTCCCGACCCGTAGGAAACGGTCTTTTCCAGCGGCATGGGCACGACATGAAACCGCGCGTCATGGCTGCGCTCACTGAGGCTGAGTTCTGATTTGAGAAAGATCACGAAAGCCGTCCCTTGAAGTCCTGATAGTCGAATTGGCGGATCACGCGCAGCGCGTCCGTCTCGCTGTTCCAAACGGCCAGCGATGGCAGGCGCACGCCGTTGAAGGTCGTGGTCTTGACCATCGAATAATGCGCCTGATCGAGGAAGGCGATGCGCTGTCCGATTTCCGGCACGCCCGCGAAAGCATAGCGCCCGATCACATCACCGGCGAGGCAGCTTGGCCCGCCCAGCCGGACCTGCGCGGGGCCATCTTCGCCCAGCAGGGCAGGGCGGTAGGGGGCTTCGATCACATCGGGCATGTGACAGGTGGCGGAGATATCGAGGATCGCGTTCGGCCCGTCATTTTCCACCACATCCAGCACTTCGCCAACCAGAATGCCCGCATCGAGTGCCACAGCCTCGCCGGGTTCCAGATAACACTGCAGGCCAGTCTCGCTGCGGACGCGCTTCAGGAAAGCAACCAGCCCCTCGCGGTCGTAATCAGCCCGCGTGATGTGGTGGCCACCGCCGAAATTGATCCATTTCAGATGCGGGGCCAGATCACGGATGCGCGGGGAGATATGCTCCCAGATGGCCAGAAGCGGCGCCAGATCCTGCTCGCAGAGCGTGTGCATATGTAATCCATCGACGCCCGCAAGCGCTTCTGCGTCGATCCGCTCAAGCGGGGTGCCAAGACGCGAGCCGGGGGCGGCTGGGTCATATTTGGCGTCCTCGCCCAGAGGCAGGCCCGGATTGAAGCGCAGGCCCACATGGATGTCGCGCCCGGAGTGCCGGATCATGGCCGCGAAACGGTCCTTGGCGGCAGGCGTGTTGAACACGATATGGTCGGAAAGCGCGATGATCTCGCCCATCTCATCGGGTTTGTAGCCCGCTGAATAAGTCTCGACGATGCCGCCATAATGCTCGCGGCCCAGCCGGGCTTCCCACAGCCCCGAAGCGCAGACGCCTGACAGGTAACGGCTGACCAGCGGCGCAAGCTCCCACATCGAAAAGGCCTTCAGTGCGCAAAGCACCGTTGCGCCAGAGCGGGTCTGGATATCCGCGAGCACGCGCAGATTGGCTTCCAGCCGCGCTTCGTCCACGACAAAGCAGGGGGAGGGGACACGGCCAAGGTCGAACCGGGCAAACGCGCCCGGATCGCCTGCGAAAGTCTGCATCGCCATCAGAAATCAGCCGGGGCCGAGAGTTCCGTGAGCGTCCACGGCAACCCGTGCTGGTTCAGCATCTCCATGAACGGATCGGGGTCAAGCTGTTCGGTGTTGAACACGCCCGCGCCGGACCATGTGCCATTCAGCATCAGCGCCGCGCCGATGAAGGCGGGCACGCCGGTCGTGTAGCTGACCGCCTGGCTGCCAACCTCGCGGTAGCATTCCTCATGGTCGCAGATATTGTTGATGTAATAGGTCTTTTCGCCCGAACCATCCTTGGCAGGCCCGGTGATGATATCACCGATATTGGTCTTGCCTTTGGTGCGCGCGCCCAGATCGCCGGGATTCGGTAGCACGGCTTTCAGGAATTGCAGCGGGATGATCTGGTGGCCTTCATATTCGACTGGCTCGATCGAGGTCATGCCGACATTCTGCAGCACCGTCACATGGTTGATATAGGCGTCGCCAAAGGTCATCCAGAACCGCGCGCGCTCGATCTCGGGGAAGTGGGTCACAAGGCTTTCCAGCTCCTCGTGATACATCAGATACATGTTCTTGGGGCCGACCTGATCGAAGTCGAATTCGACCTTTGTGGACATGGCCGGGCTGGTGACCCAGCCGCCATTTTCCCAATGGCGCACTTCGGCGGTGACTTCGCGGATGTTGATTTCCGGGTTGAAATTCGTCGCAAAGGGATGGCCGTGATCGCCGCCATTGCAATCGAGAATGTCGATCAGCCGGATGCCTGTCAGATGATGCTTGCGGATATAGGCGGCAAAGATCGAGGTCACGCCGGGATCGAACCCGACGCCGAGCGTCGCCATCAGGCCCGCTTTCACGAAACGCTCATGCAGCTTCCACTGGTGTGAATACTCGAATTTCGCTTCCTCGGGCGGCTCGTAATTCGCGGTGTCCAGATAATGCACATCCGTGCGCAGGCAGGCCTCCATCAGCGCGAGATCCTGATAGGGCAGCGCCAGATTGACCAGAAGCGCAGGCTTCACCGCCTCGATCAGCGCGACGGTCTGCTCCACATCATCGGCGTCGATCTGATAGGTCTCGATCTCGATGCCTGTGCGGCTTTTCACCTCTTTGGCGATGGCTTCGCATTTCGACAGCGTGCGGCTGGCAACTGCGATGCGGCCCGGAAACAGCTCCGGGTTCATCGCCATCTTGTGCAGCGTGACCGAGGCCACGCCACCCGCGCCGATCACCAGAACGTCCTTGTTGTCAGCCATGGGTTTGCTCCTCATGTTCGTAATAAGTGTAGCCGCCAAGCGCATGGCGGTAGGTTTCCATCAGCATCCGGCGCTGCGAAGGGTTCAGCGTGCCTTCCTGCACGCCGCGTTCCACGATGCGCTTGAAAGCATCGAGACATTGCTTGGGCTCGTATTCGACATAGGCCATGACTTCGGCCACAGTGTCGCCTTCGACCTCATGCTGGATTTCCAGCACACCGTCCGCGTTGAAATCCACTGTGACGATATTGGTGTCCCCAAACAGGTTATGCAGATCTCCCAGCGTTTCCTGATAGGCACCGACCATGAAAATCCCGATGAAATAGCGCTCGCCTGCGATCAACTCATGAATGGGCAAGGCGTTCCCGACACCGTCGCCGAGGACGAAGTGATCGATCTTGCCATCGCTGTCGCAGGTGATGTCTGACAGGACCGCGCGGCGGGTCGGGGTTTCGTTCAGGCGCTGCAGGGGCGCTATGGGCACAAGCTGGTCAATCGCCCAGACATCAGGCAGCGACTGGAACAGCGAGAAATTGGCGCGGTAGATGTCACGATGCGCTGACAGCTCTTCGAGCACGTCGCCTGACACGTCAGGGGTTTGCGCCACCAGATCCTTGATGCGGCCGACGACATAGAGGAAAATCTGCTCGGCGCGCGCGACTTCCTCGATGCCGATCACGCCGCGACGGAACAGCGCGCGCAATTCCTCGCGGTAATATTCGGCATCGTTCAGACATTCCTGCAGCCGCTTGGGGGTCATGTAATCGACAATCGCCACCATGTCCGACAGCATGTGGTGGTCATCCGGCTCTGGCGTGATCGGGGCCGCACGGTCGAAATAGCTCGCCTCCAGAATATCCGACAAGAGCATCGAAGAATAGGCAACGATGGCGCGGCCTGATTCCGTGATCAGGGTCGGATGCGGGACTTCGGCCTCATCCATCTGATATTTCACGGTTTCGACGACATTGGCGCAATATTCTTCCATCGTGTAATTGATGGAGTTTTCAGACGCGCGGGCTTCGCCCGTGTAATCGACGCCCAGGCCACCGCCGAGATCGAGATATTCAAGCGGCACGCCAAGCCTGCGCAATTCGGTATAGAAGCGGCAGGCTTCGTCCACCGCCTGACGGATATCCATCATCTGCGGCACCTGGCTGCCCAGATGCGCGTGCTGCAACACCAGACAATCGAGCATGTCATTGGCGCGCAGTTTTTCGACCAGATCCACGACTTCCTTGGTGGTCAGCCCAAAGGTCGAGCGGTCGCCGGAGCTGTCGGCCCAGTTGCCTGTCACCCGCCGCGTCAGCTTGATGCGCACGCCCAACGCAGGCAATTCGCCCAGGCGTTTGGCCTCGGCAATGACAGTGTCGGCCTCACCAGGTGATTCGATGACCAGCACGCAGTTGATGCCGGCCTTGCGCGCGAGAATCCCCAGCCGGATGAATTCCGCATCCTTGATCCCGTTGCAGATCAGCAGCGCGCCTTTGGGCAGATCGCGCGATAGCGCCAGGATCAGTTCGGGCTTGGAGCCTGCTTCCAGCCCGAACTGGAAGGGGCGGCCGTAGTCCACGATCCGGTCGATGACCTCGGCCTGCTGGTTGACCTTGATCGGAAAGACACCGCGATAGGGGGACTTGTAGTCATTGGCCTCGATCGCTCTGGCGAAAGCGTCATTGAGCGCTTCGAGCTGGCGTTTGAGGAACGCACCCACGCGCACCAGAACTGGCGTATGGATGCCGCGCGCGTCCAGATCATGTAAAAGTGCGGGCAGGCTGGCGGGCGTGGCCTCCGGATGCTCGGGGTTGACGAGCCCCAGATCGCCATTGGGCAGCCGGGCAAACATGCCCGCCCCCCAGCGATGAACCCCGTAACTCTGGAATATCTTGTCCGGCATGTGGCGCTCCTGTTGATGTCCCCATGACATGAGGCGCCCGGATATGAAATCCACATGACAAACGCAAGAAATTCCGTGTGATTTGGCAAGGTCGCTGGCCGCGCACAGGATGTCGTGCTGGATGACAAAACGCCTGCAAGCCCGCATGACGCAGGCTTGCAGGCGCGCAGGCGCGGGGGCAGGCGGCACAGGGGCCGCCTGCGATCACTGGGGCGGGTCTAGCGCGGCCATCCGCCCGATGAGCACCGAGGCCATCCGCGCGCCGCCCGCATTGGATGGATGCACGAGGCTCGCCTCAACTTTCATCAAGGTCGCGAGGCTGGCGCTGTGGAAGCCGGCATCCCGGTAGAAATCGACCACCGGAAAGCTCTCGCGCCGTGCGACAGCCCTGATCGCGTCGCCGTAAGCGTCAATCGTGCCCTGCGTGTTCGTGAACGGGTCTGTAAAGCCGGAACGCGGCAGGCCCGCTTGCGACAGGGGCGGTGTGCCCCAGAAGATCGGCTGCGTCGGAAACCGCGCCTTCAGCCGGTTGGCGATGGTGTTCAGCGCTCCGTAGAAGGTTGCCAAGGGATCCGTGTCGTCAATCGTGCCAATGACGGCATTGTTCATCCAGTCATTGGTCCCGCCAAGGAACATCACCGCATCGACCCCTGTCGGGATTGCGTCGATATTGGCCTGCTGATGCAATGCGCTCGCGAAATTGCCCGACACGCGCGCGCCGCCTGTGCCGTGATGGGACTCGATTATGCCCAGACGCGCGATCGACGGGATGATCCACAGCCGCTGCGATGTCAGGCTGTCGCCATAAAACGCGACTGTCTTGCCCTGCCAGCCCGGAGCCAGCGGCTGCGGCAGAACGAAAGGCGCAAGCTGGACGCCGCCGCGTTCATAGCCCGTCGCTGCTGCGCCTGCTTCAAACTGGAAAGCCCCGGCAATCGACGGGTTGATCGAGACCACCAACCCATTGACCCCTTCAGGAAACACCATCGGCGTGCCAGCAGGGGTCGAGGAATTGGTCCCCGCCGCCGTGATCGGCAGGCCATCCGCGCCAAAGGCCGTGATGAAGCGAATGCTGTAATTCGCGACATAAGTGACCCCCGGCGTGACCCGGAACGGCACGGTGTTGTAGACCAGCGCGCCCACCTGCGCTTCCTGAAATGTGCCATTCGCCGCAAGCGCACCAGGCGCTGTCAGGTCGACGCGGAACAGGTTCTTGCTCTCGGTCAGGAAATCAGTTGCACGATAGGTGATCGTCCCAGACGCGATTGCGCTGCCCGGAATGTCGAACAGCGTGCCAGCGCTCAGAATGCCGCCATAGGGCGGGAAACGCACAGCGGGCTGGCTGCCCTCGATCACATAGCACAGCCCGGGGTCCACGGCAGAACTGCCGATGTTCATCGAGATGCGCAGCGTCACGGCCCCTGCGGGCTTGGTGTAGATACTGCCCAGACCGCTTGTGACCCGCGTGCCGCCTGAGACGGCATTGCCAGCAGCGTCAAAAAACGCGAAATTGTTGTTTCCCGCCATGGTGACGTAATATTGTGTCGCCTCGGTCAGATCGATGGGATGCGACAGAAACCAGTCGGCAATGGTCTGGACAGTGCCATCCTGACCAGAGGCCATACGGCGATTGAGCTCATTTCGTGGATCGTTGATGTTGAACAGGTTGGGCGACAGGGTGATTGCCCCGGTCGTCTTGCGGCTGACATCCGCCAAGATGCGCTTGTCACCCGCAGCCATGAGCCCCGCCCCGCTCGATGTCGCAGGCGCAAGCGACACCCGACCATCGCCGCCCTGATGTGTCACGGGGGTGAATGTCGTGGTGTCGGTCGCCAGGATATGTGGCGTTTCGCTGATCTTCCGAGCCATTATGCAGTCTCCATCGCTATGAGGTCGTCATCTTCCCAGGCGATGGGCGTGCCATCATTCCAGACCCAGGCGCCTGTCCCGTCCGGGGCTACTGCACCGATCTGGTAGCGCACGATTACGATGCCCGAGCCGCCATTTCCGCCGCGCCGGATCGTTGACGATGAGCTTTCACCGCCACCGCCGCCGCCATCGCCCCTATGGACTGTGCCGTCTTGTCCTCGTTGGGTATTGTCGCTGCCAAGGCCAGTGCCGCCAGCCCCGGGGAGCCCGCCCACCATACCTGTCGCCCCGACGCCGCCACCCCCGCCAGCACCATAGCCTATGGTTTCACCGCTGATGCCCGATAAGACGCCATCGCCGCCATTCCCGCCACCTGACGCAGTTCCGGCCTGACCAGGCGATGCAGCCCCGCCACCACCGCCACCGGCTCCGGCCTCATCAACAGTTCCGGGGCCGCCATTATGCCCCTGTCCAGGGATGCCCAGACCAAAGTCCTTATTCGAGGGTCGAGCAAAACCGCCGCCGCCGCTGCCGCCATCATATTCGCCATCTGAGTTCAGTGGTCTGGAACTGCCGCGACCACCAGCGCCGCCACCGACAGCTTCAAGAGCGGCAAACAGGCTGTTTTTGCCCGGTGAGCCAGAATGCCCGTTGGTGGTGGCACCAGCGCCTCCGGCACCGACGACTACGGCATGGTCACCTGGAGCAATCGAAGCAGATCCCGAAAGAACCCCGCCGCCGCCGCCGCCGCCGCCGCGATTGGACCCACCACCGCCACCACCAGCGACAACGAGGAAATCCATGCTCGCGCTCCGGGTCACCGTTAGAACCCCATCGGCGAGGAACGTGTGGACCCGGTAGAGAATGCCGTCCTGTGCAACCGTAGTTACTATACCGCCAGCGGCGATATCGGCCCCTCGCTTCCGTTTGCGGCGGGCGACGCCTCGAAATGAAAACGGGCCACTGGGCATCAGATCACCACCAATGCGTGGATACCTGTCGCCGTCGTTCCGGTTGCCAGCACGCGGCGGACGATGACAGGCAGCAGCGTCTGATCTTCGACCTGCACCACGCGGGTCTCACCAGTGCGAGTGATGATGCGCAGCGCGCCACCGGTCTCTATGAAGAGCGACATGGCGACCACGGGCAGGTCGGTCGCATTGCTGGGCGTGACTGGCATGATGTCTGTGGCCGGACCAGCGGGCGAGGGCGATCGGTTGGCGAGGGGATCGAACATGTTACGTCTCCTTGTTGCGCAATTTCGCAAATGCGTGAGCTATCGAGACAGGACGATACAGAAGATCGGTAACCAAGCCCTTGGCTGAGCGTACGCTGCCCCTTGGGCGGCAGTTTTCACGCTTGACGCCACCTGCTGGTCACCCGACAGTGCCGCAAACGGAGGCAAGCCCATGAATTTCGACCAGATCATCGACCGTCGCGGCACGCATTGCAGCAAATGGGACATGATGGCCCCGATCTATGGTGTCTCGTCCGATACGGGTCTGGCGATGTGGGTGGCTGACATGGATTTTCACCCGCCGCAGGCTGTGCAGGACGCGCTGCAATCTGTGCTCGATCATGGCGTTTACGGCTATTTCGGCGATGATGCAGCGTACCGCGCGGCGATCTGCTGGTGGATGCAGACCCGCCATGGCTGGCAGCCCGACCCTGACCATATCTTTACCACGCATGGGCTGGTCAACGCCGTGGGGCTGTGCCTGCAGACATGGACAGCACCGGGCGATGGGGTGGTGCTGTTCACGCCTGTCTATCACGCCTTCGCCCGCACCATCACTGCCGCAGGGCGGCGCGTGGTGGAATGCCCGCTGGTGCAGCGTGACGGGCGCTACGAGATGGACCTTGCGGCTGCGGCTGCGCAGTTGACGGGGGGCGAGCGGATGGTGATCCTGTGCTCGCCGCATAATCCCGGCGGGCGGGTCTGGTCTGCGCAGGAGTTGCGCGATTTGGCCGCGTTTTGTGCGCGCCGTGACCTGTTGCTGATATCGGACGAGATCCACCATGATCTGACCATGCCGGGCCAGACCCATATACCGATGCCGCTTGCGGCCCCCGAGATCGCCGACCGGCTGGTGATGCTGACGGCTGCCTCCAAGACCTTCAATCTGGCGGGATTGCATTGTGGCAATGTCATCATCGCGGACGCGGCGCTGCGCAAGCAATTCGCCGCAACCATGGGCGCGATGGGCATTTCGCCCAATTCCTTCGGGCTGCATGCTGTGACCGCGGCCTATTCGCCCGAAGGGGCAATCTGGGTCGATGCGCTGCGGGACTATCTCGATGAAAACCGCAAGGTTTTCGATGCGGGAACCCATGCCATTCCCGGCCTGCGTTCGATGGCACTGGAGTCGACCTATCTGGCGTGGGTGGATTTTGCGGCCACAGGCATGACGCGCGAGGAATTCACCGCGCGGGTCGAGCAGGGAGCGCAGATCGCGGCCAATCACGGCACCAGTTTCGGCAGCGGGGGCGAGAGCTTCCTGCGCTTCAATCTGGGCGCGCCGCGCGCAGTAATCGAGGATGCGGTCGCGCGCCTGCAACGCGCCTTCGGGGATCTGCAATAGCAGCGCGCACAGCCGCTGCGCATCTGCGCAGCTTGGAAATCTCGCCCCGCTCCGCCACATGTGATGCAACACAAATGGAGGTTTGAGATGGGCCAGTTGGTCAACGGCGAATGGTCGAAAGAATGGTACGACACCAAGAAGAGCGGGGGCGCGTTCAAACGCGACACATCCCGGTTTCGCAACTGGGTGACGGTGGATGGCGCGGCAGGCCCGTCGGGCGAGGGCGGCTTCAAGGCCGAGGCAGGGCGCTATCACCTCTATGTCTCGCTCGCTTGTCCCTGGGCACATCGCACACTGATCTTCCGCGCGCTCAAAGGTCTTGAGGGGCTGATTGACGTCTCGGTGGTGCATCCCGAAATGCTGGATGACGGTTGGACCTTTGCGAGTGATTTCGAGGGCGCGACCGGCGACCGTCTTCACGGCGCGCGCTTCATGCGCGACGTTTACACGCGCGCTGATCCCGGCATCTCTGGCCGCGTGACGGTGCCCGTGCTCTGGGACAAGACCCGCGACACCATCGTGTCGAATGAAAGCGCCGAGATCATCCGCATGTTCAATACGGCGTTCAACGACCTGACGGGTAATCACGACGATTACTACCCCGAGGCGCTGCGCGGCGAGATCGATGCCGTGAATGACCGCGTCTATGATACGGTCAACAACGGGGTCTATAAATCCGGTTTCGCGACCACGCAGCAGGCCTATGACGCGGCCGTGCATCCGCTGTTCGAGAGCCTCGACTGGCTGGAAGCCCGGCTGACGGGGCAGCGCTACCTGGCAGGCGACCAACTGACCGAGGCTGATTGGCGGCTCTTCACGACGCTGGTGCGCTTTGACAGCGTTTACCACCTGCATTTCAAATGCAACCGCCGCCGGATCGTGGATTACCCCGCCCTCTGGGCCTACACGCGCGATCTTTACCAGCATCCGGGCGTGGCCGGAACTGTGAATATGGCCCATATCGTGCGCCATTATCACTACAGTCACGACACGATTAACCCCAATCGGATCATCCCGATCAACCCGGAACTGGACTTCATGGCGCCCCACGGTCGCGACGCGCTCTGACACGCAGGCGCCCTCACGCAAATGCGATTTCCCTTGGCAGGACCATCGGCTAACCTGCTGAAAAATCGCTTTTGATGAGGGCAGTATGCGGGTTTTCCGAGTGTTGGCGGCAGTTGCGTCGCTTTTTGTCGCCACGAGCGCGCAGGCGCAAAGCTGTGGCGGGAATTTCGGCGCATTCGTCGATGGGCTGCGCAGTGAGGCCGTGCAGCGCGGTTATGATCGCGGCATGGTCGATCAGTTCTTTCGCGGGGTGCAGTTCAATCAGGCCGTGATCAATGCCGATCGGCGGCAGGGGATTTTCCAGCGCCCCTTCTTGGATTTCTCGCGCGCGCTGATCTCGCAGAACCGCATGACTGCGGGGCGCGCGAATTATGACCGCCACCGCGCTGTATTCGACCGCGCCCAAGGTCAGTTTGGTGTGCCGCCCGGTATTCTGCTGGCCTTCTGGGCGTTCGAGACGGATTTCGGGGCCAATCAGGGCGATTTCAACACGGTCGATGCGCTGGTGACGCTGGCGCATGACTGCCGCCGCCCCGCGCTGTTCCGGCCACAGGTTTTCGCGGCGCTGGAAATGCACCGGCGCGGCAATCTCGATCCGCGCAGCCAGAGCGGGGCCTGGGCGGGCGAGATCGGCATGGTGCAAAAGCTGCCCTCTGACATCATCAACTACGCGGTCGATGGCGACGGGGACGGGCGGATCGATTTGCAACGCTCGGTGCCGGATTCGATCACGTCGGCCGCGTCGATGCTGCGCGCGAAAGGCTGGCGCGCAGGCGAGCCATGGATGCACGAAATCGCGCTGCCGCAAGGGTTCGATCTGCGCCAGTCGGGCCTGCGCACCCAGCGCCCGGTCAGCCAATGGGCGCAGATGGGGGTGCGGCCCACGCATGGCAGCCTGCCCTCGGGCAATCTGCAGGCCTCGATCATCCTGCCGCAGGGCCATCGCGGTCCGGCCTTCATGGTGTTTCACAATTACCGCGTTCTGTTTGAATGGAACCAGAGCTTCATCTATGTGACCACTGCGGCCTATTTTGCGACCCGTCTGCAAGGCGCACCCGTTTACCAAGCGGGAAATCCCGAAACCGGGCTCAATCAGGATCAGATGCGCGCGCTCCAGCAACGCCTCAGCCAGCGCGGGTTCAACGTGGGCGCGGTTGACGGCATCCTCGGCGCAAATACACGGGCGGCCGTGCAGGATGTGCAGGGGCAGCTTGGACTTCCTGCGGATGGTTGGCCCACACCGCAGCTTCTGCGCATGCTGTGAAACAAGGTGCTGCGCAAATTTTGCTTGGTTTTTATTAACCTTTCTTCCAATCTGCACAGGGCGCAACTGTGCGCGCCTTGGTCAGAGAGTGAAGAGAGGATTTGAGAATGGGACGTAGGGACGATTTGATTGAGCGATATGCTTCTGATTTACGGGAGAAAGTTGGCGTGGAGCCGGATATGGATCTGCTGCGCAAGGTGACCATAGGCTGCGGGCCGTCGATCTATGATGCGGACGCGGCCACTGTCGCCGCGACCCAGCAACATGAGCTTGATACAGTGCGGCGTAATTTTTTGATGGGCAAGCTTGGGCTGCCCGATGGGCAAGCGCTGCATGACGCGATCGACGCCGTCATGGAGCAATATGGCCGCTCCGAGCGCAACAAATACCGCGCTGTGGTCTATTATCTGCTGACGAAGCATTTCGGCAAGGAGGCGGTCTATGGTTAAGACCATGGCGGTGCGGGGTGGTCGCTAAAATCCTGTCTTTTTAAAACTTGTGTCACAGGCGCGTTCAGGGGCAAATAGGGTATCTGGTCAGGAAGACCGGGGCTTGATTCTTCCCGTGACGTGAAGGGCACGTGGGTGAGTGGGGTTCCGGTTATGCCGGAACCCCTATTCTTTGTTCCATTGCGGCGTCAATCGCAGGAAACGTTAAGCGTTGCCGCGCGGTCAATTCTTGCCGCGCAGGATGCGCTTGCCGTGCCCACCAGAAAGCAGCGCTTGAATCCCGCAGCCTCAGCGCCCAAATTAGGCGCAAGGCGCAGTCGCTCCTGCGCGAGAGACAAGGAATAGAGAATGTCGCAGACATCAAACCACCCAGTATTGCCCCTGCGCGACATGGTTGTGTTTCCGCATATGATCGTGCCGCTGTTTGTGGGCCGCGAAAAATCCGTGCGGGCTCTGGAAGCCGTGATGGCCGAGGATCGCCAGATCCTGTTGGTCTCGCAGAAGGACCATGATCAGGAAAACCCCGCCGAGGACGATATTTTCCGCGTGGGCGTCCTGGCCAATGTGTTGCAATTGCTCAAATTGCCCGATGGCACGGTCAAGGTGCTCGTCGAAGGCCGCAGCCGAGTGCGCATCGAAGAGTTCCTGCCAAATGACGCCTATTTCGAGGCGGTGACAACTGTAATGCCCGAAGACAATACCCTTGACGCCGCTGTGAAGGCGCTGATGCGCACTGTTCAGGGCGAATTCGAGCGCTACGCAAAGATCCGCAAGAACATCCCCGATGAGGCTATCGCCGCGATTTCTGAGACCAGCGGCGCGTCCGAGCTTGCCAATCTTGCGGCCGGTCACCTTGGTGCAACCGTCGAGGAAAAGCAGCGGCTTCTGGAAATCGAGGATACAGCGACCCGGCTGGAGGAAATCTACCGCCTGATGCAGGGCGAATTGTCGGTCCTGCAGGTCGAGCGCAAGATCAAGACGCGCGTGAAATCGCAAATGGAGCGGACACAGCGCGAGTACTACCTGAATGAGCAGATGAAGGCCATCCAGAAGGAGCTCGGCGATGGCGAAGACGGTCAGCATGAGCTGGCGGAACTGGCCAAACGGATCGAGACCACCAAGCTCAGCAAGGAAGCGCGTGAGAAGGCCGAGGGCGAGCTGAAAAAGCTGAAATCCATGTCGCCCATGTCTGCCGAGGCGACCGTGGTGCGCAACTATCTCGACTGGATGCTGTCCATCCCCTGGGGCGTGAAAAGCCGCGTGAAGAAGGATCTGGGACGTGCGCAGGACGTTCTGGATGCCGACCATTACAGTCTAGACAAGGTCAAGGAACGTATTGTCGAATATCTGGCGGTGCAGGCGCGGTCGTCCAAGCTGAAAGGTCCGATCATGTGTCTGGTCGGTCCTCCGGGCGTGGGCAAGACCTCGCTGGGGCGGTCCGTGGCGAAGGCCACCGGACGCGAGTTCATCCGCATCTCGCTGGGTGGGGTGCGCGACGAATCCGAGATCCGCGGCCATCGCCGCACCTATATCGGATCGATGCCCGGGAAGATCATTCAGGCGCTGAAAAAAGCCAAGACCAGCAATCCGCTGATCCTGCTCGATGAAATCGACAAAATGGGTCAGGACTTCCGGGGCGACCCGGCCAGCGCGATGCTGGAGGTACTGGACCCCGAGCAGAACTCGACTTTCGTGGATCACTATCTGGAAGTCGAATATGATCTGTCGGACGTCATGTTCCTGACAACGGCCAACAGCTACAACATGCCGGGGCCGCTTCTGGACCGGATGGAGATCATCCCGCTCTCGGGCTATACGGAAGACGAAAAGCTGGAAATCGCGCGGCGCCATCTGTTGAGCAAGACTGTGAAGAACCACGGGCTGCGCAAGGGCGAGCTGACGATTTCCGACGCAGCCATTACCGAGATCCTGCGCCGCTACACGCGCGAGGCTGGGGTGCGCAATCTGGAACGCGAACTCAACAAGATCGCGCGCAAGGCGGTTACCCGGATCGTCAAGAAAGAAGTAGAGAAGGTCAGCGTCACGGAGGACAATCTGGCGGATTTCCTCGGTGTGCCGCGCCATAAATTCGGGCTCGCTGAGAAGGAAGACCAGATCGGGGTGGTAACGGGGCTCGCCTGGACCCAGGTCGGGGGCGATTTGTTGCAGATCGAGGCGCTGAAACTCCCCGGCAAGGGACGGATGAAGACAACGGGCAAGCTGGGCGATGTGATGAAGGAAAGCATCGACGCGGCGAATTCCTTTGTGCGCTCGATTGCGCCTCAGATCGGGGTTGCGCCGCCGAAGCTGGACGCCTGGGATATTCATGTCCATGTGCCTGAAGGTGCGACACCCAAGGACGGGCCAAGTGCCGGGATTGCCATGGTGACCTCGATCGTATCAGTGCTGACCCAAATACCGGTGCGCAAGGACATCGCGATGACGGGCGAGGTCACGCTGCGCGGCAACGTCCTGGCGATTGGGGGGCTGAAGGAAAAGCTCTTGGCCGCGCTTCGAGGGGGCATCACCACAGTGCTGATCCCTGAAGAGAACGCCAAGGATCTGCCGGATATTCCCGACAACGTGAAATCGGGACTGACGATCATCCCGGTCGCGCATGTGCGCGATGTGCTTGCAAAGGCGTTGGTGCGCCAACCCGTTGCGATGGATTGGGATGATGCAGCCGACGAGGCCGCGCGCGTCGCGCGTATTGCTGGACCGGTCGCCCCGGATGCGCAACGCCCGGCGCATTGACAGACCCCAGACCCTGCGCGCGCCGTGCAAGCGTGCGCAGGGTTGTGGCAAGAAGGGCTTGCGCCAGTCTTTCATGCAGAGTAGAGAGCAGCGCGTGGGGCGATTAGCTCAGTGGTAGAGCGCTTCGTTCACATCGAAGATGTCAGCGGTTCAAATCCGTTATCGCCCACCATAAAATATCATGATTACAATGGGTTGCGTTTGCGTTTTTCAGCCCGTGCGAGGCACGCCGTTGGCGCGGCACCCTGGCAGCACAGGGTAGATTGCGCACCCTGCCAGTCCCCTGCAGATAATGCGTGTGAAATCGGGACCGAAGTGATCCGAAACCCATCCGTCAGGAACCCGGACGAAGGAGCAGATTTCGCAGTCCTGTCCTGCAGGGCATTCGCCGCGCCCGCAGCAACGGGGCGCCAAAGCTGGCGTATCCCGATCAGCCAGAATGGCGTGCAGGCGCTCTGCGTTCATCCTTGTCGCGGACTGGAATTTCTGCCCGATGACCCGCGTATGGTCGACATGATCTGGCAGCGCGGCGGACGGTCGTGATAAAGGTGGCGTCCGGACTCTGGGGGCGTTTTCTTCAACTCCTTGGACAACTGGCGATGCAGGATGTCCTTGAGATGGATGATCTCTGCCATGCGGAATTGCTGCAGGGGTGCGTTTTCGTTCAAACCCGTTGCATGTATTACCTTAAGGCCCGCTTCCATGCATTTGTGGCCCTGATGATGTTCTTGGTATGTGAGCATGTCGGCAGTACCGCGTGTCTTTCGTATCATCAAACTATCGAAAGATCATAAATGATTCTGCCACGATCCAGCCAAGTTTTTGCCACTATTTTTTTTAATACATCATTGTCTAAT
>REBU01000026.1 GCA_007692585.1 Paracoccaceae bacterium
AAATGTGCAAGGAGCCCTTCAGCGCGCTTTTTACGCAAGGCATGGTAACGCACGAGATTTATCGCAGCATAGGAACGCGAACCTCCGCCGCGCCAGATGGTTCAACGATAAGCATCATGTTCGATCAATATCATCTTCCGGAAGACGTAGTTTTCGGGACAAACAAATATAGCGCGCGTATTGCGATGCTTCGCGCCGAGATGATCACGGATGGTCTTGATCCTGAAAACTCTGACCACATTCAAGGCTATATAGACGTGATTGACAGAACGGGGATTGAGATCATCCCGTCAGCAAAAATGTCGAAATCCAAGAAGAACGTGGTCGATCCGGTCAATATCATCAGCGCTTTCGGGGCCGATACGGCGCGTTGGTTCGTCATGTCCGACAGCCCGCCCGAACGCGATGTGGAATGGACGAGCGCGGGCGCAGAAGCGGCTTTCAAGCATCTGGGTCGGGTCTGGAGCCTGTCGCAGCGAATCGCCGCCATGCCCGATGACAGTCCCGCTGAGGCCGACACGGACCTGCTGCGCGCCATGCATCGCGCGATTGCCGATTGCACCCGCGCCATCGAGAATTTCGCCTTCAACAAGGCGATTGCGGAACTCTACGCCTTCACCAACACGCTCTCGAAATCCACGGCCAGCGGGGCCGCGCAGAAAACCGCCATGCGGACGCTCGCGCAGTTGATGGCGCCGATGGTGCCGCATCTGGCTGAAGATATCTGGGCGCGGCAGGACGGCGCGGGGCTTGTGGCACAGGCCGCATGGCCCAAGGCCGATCCGGCCATGCTCAAGCGTGACACGATCACGCTGCCGATCCAGATCAACGGCAAGCGGCGCTCGGAAATCGAGGTGCCTGCCGATCTGCCCAAGGATGAGGTTGAAAAACTGGCGCTGGCGGATGATGCTGTGATCAAGGCTCTGGGTGGCGGCGCGCCGCGCAAGCTGATCGTCGTGCCGGGGCGCATCATCAATGTCGTTGTCTGACCGCAGAAGACTGATCCTCGCGCTGGCCGCGCTGCCGCTGGCGGCGTGCGGCTTCACGCCTGCCTATGCGCCGGGCGGCGCGGGGCAAGCGCTGCGCGGTCGGGTGCGCGCCGCGGACCCCAGAACTTCGCAAGAGTTCGATTTCGTCGCCGGGATCGAGACGCGCCTGGGCCGCCCGCAAGCCCCTTTGTTCGATCTGAGCTACACGATCACCACGTCAGAGCGGGGCGCGGCGCGTGGGGCCGGGCTTGGGGCTACGCGGATCACGCGCTTCGGGACTGTGGCCTATCAACTGACCGACCGGGCGACGGGCGCGGTGGTCACCGAAGGCAGCTTGCGCAATTTCACCAATTATTCGACGACGGATACCCAGCTTGCCAGCCGCCGCGCAGCCGAAGATGCTCAATCCCGTCTGATGCGCATCCTGGCCGATCAGGTCGCAGCCCGGCTTGTCGCGGCCATGACGGAATGAAGCTGAATGCCCGCGATCTGGCGCGGCTGACCGAGAGGCCTGACCCGACACTCGCGGGGGTGCTGATCTACGGGCAGGATGCGATGCGCGTGGCGTTGAAGCGACAGGCGCTGATCGCGGCGAGTATCGGGCCAGAGGGCGAGGCCGAAATGCGGCTGGAGCGTCTGCCCGGCGCAGAGGTCCGACGTAATGCGGCGCTCGTGATGGATGCGGTCAAGGCGCAAGGCTTTTTCCCCGGCCCGCGCGCTGTTCTGGTCGAGGACGCCAATGACCTGATCACGGATGCGCTGGCGCAGGCGCTGGGCGAATGGCGCGCAGGCGATGCGCAGATCGTTGTGACCGCAGGCGCGCTGAAAGCCACATCGAAGCTGCGCAAATTGTTCGAGGGCGCGAAAGCGGCGGGCGCGGTCGGCATCTATGACGAGCCGCCCTCGCGCGAGGAGATCGAGGCCGCGCTGGCCGATGCGGGGCTGCGCGAAATCAGCGCGGATGTCATGCGGGATCTGGTGGCGCTGTCACGCGCGCTCGATCCGGGCGATTTCCGCCAGACGCTGGAAAAACTCGCGCTTTACAAGTTTGGCGATGACTCTCCGCTGACCAGCGATGACCTTGCCGCGATTGCCCCCATCAGCACCGAAGCGGCGGTCGATGATCTGCTGAATGCCGTGGCCGAAGGGCAGGCCGCGCAGATCGGCCCATTGCTCGCGCGTCTTCAGGCGCAGGGCGTGGCCGCCGTGACGCTGGCGATCATGGCGATGCGCCATTTTCGCAGCCTGCACGCGATCAGTTGCGACCCCGGTGGCCCCTCGGCGGGGATCCAGCGCGCGCGGCCGCCGATCTTCGGGCCGCGTCGTGACCGGCTTTTGGCCCAGGCGCAGGGCTGGGGGCTGGCGCGGCTGGAACAGGCGCTGGCGTATCTTGTCGCGGCGGATCTGACCTTGCGCTCGGCCTCGAATGCGCCCAGCATGGCGGTGATAGAGCGTGCGCTGATCCGGCTTGCGATGCTGGCGCGCCGCAGGAGCTGAAGACGGGGAACGCATGTACACAGTCATCGGTCGGGCCAATTCCAGAGCAACGCGGGTCTTGTGGATGCTGGAGGAGCTGGGGCAGAGCTATGAGCATGTCCCTGCCGCCCCCCGGTCCGAAGGGGTGACCAGCTTCAACCCCGCAGGCAAGGTGCCGGTGCTGATCGAAGATGGCACGCCGATCACTGATTCGACCGCGATCATCCAGTATCTTGCCGACAAGCACGGCGCGCTGACCTATCCGGCGGGCACACTGGACCGCGCGCGGCAGGACAGTCTGACGCAATTCCTGCTCGATGAGTTCGATTCGGCGCTCTGGATGGCGGCGCGGCACAGTTTCGTTCTGCCCGAGGCGCTCCGCCAATCCGCGATCAAGAATTCGCTGATCTGGGAATTCACCAACAGCCAGAAGACGCTGGTGCACCGGATGGGCGAGGGGCCTTTCGTGATGGGCAAGCAGATGACCGTGCCTGATATCCTGCTTACGCATTGCGGGATCTGGGCGCGGGTGGCGAAATTCCCCATCCATGAAGCGCGGCTGACGGAGTATCTGGAGCGCATGACCGCGCGCCCGGCGCTGGCCAAGGTGCTGGCGATGATGGGGTAGCGCTTTGTTGGGGGGGGCGTGTGCGGTTTGGAATGCGAAGGACCGCTTCGCGGACCTTTCTGCCGGTCGCGACCTGTCCGGCTGAGCTGTCAGGGTTGCGGGCATGGGGTCGGGTCAGCGCGATGAGATCCTGCCATGCTGCGCCCGCGCGCAGGTCATTGCGGTTGCGCAGGCCGCGGCTTTCGTCTTCACTCGTTTCTGGCTCATCTTCGCTCCATCACGGCTATGATGAGCCAGAAACCCTCCGTTCCGTGAGATACCTAAGGGGGTGCTGTCGTCAGACAGATCCAAGGTGTGGGTTTATGGCATTGGATACTCAGATCACCGCGTGCCGAACCTTGGCCGAAACCCATTCGCTGACGATTACTGTGCCAAGGATAACCAGAATGATCAGTGAAACTTGCGGCCAAGCCAATGTGTTGAGGCTGGCATTCAGCTGTGCCCCGATACCACCTGCACCCACAAGTCCCAGAATGGAGCTCTCGCGAATGTTGATGTCCCAACGAAACACACTGATCCCATAGAAGGCGGGCAGCACTTGCGGCACGATGCCATAGGTCAGGATCTGGCTTTGGCTTGCGCCCGTCGCAGTAATTGCCTCGACCTGGGAAATATCGGTTTCCTCGATCGCCTCGTAAAGCAGCTTGCCGATGAAACCGATCGAGCGCAGCGCGATGGCAAGGATACCAGCAAGGATGCCCGGCCCAAGGATCGAGACCAAGAGCAGCGCCCAGATCAGCGAATTGATCGAGCGCGACGCCACAATAATGAATAAGGCTATCGGCCGCAGAATGAGCCGCGAGGGTGTGGTGTTCGACGCCGCAAGGAAGGCGAGCGGTACGGCCATCACGATGCCCAGAAGCGTGCCGAGCGTGGCCATGTTGATGGTGTCCCAAAGTGGCCCCCAGAGGCGTTCCATGTAGGACCAGCGCGGCGGGAAGGCGCGGCTGCCGATATCGGCGGCGGCATTGGGCGCGTCCCAGACAAAGGCCCAGATCGTGCGCTGGGTCATGCGCTCCCAGCACCAGACGAAGAGCGCGACACAGGCCAGCCAGCCCGCCCAGAGCATCAGGCGCCTGCGCGGGGTGCGATGCTGCCAGATGGGTGTTTCTGCGCTTGCGATGCTCATTTGACCCACTTTCGCAAATAGCCCGAGGAATATTCAGCCATCATCACGATGGCGATGATGATCAGCAGGATCGCGCCCGCGCTTGAGTATTCGTAGCGCGAGAGCGATGTGTTCAGCGCCGCTCCGATGCCGCCCGCGCCCACGATCCCGATGACGGCGGATTCGCGGAAGTTGATATCCAGCCGATAGAGCGACAGCCCGATCAGGCGGGGCATGACCTGCGGCTGGATGGCGTAAGTGATCAGTTGCAGCCAGCTGGCCCCTGTCGCCCGGATCGCTTCGGCCTGGGCTTCGTCGATATCCTCGATATCCTCGGCCAGCAGTTTGCCGATGAAGCCGATGGTGGCAAAGGTCAGCGTGAGGAAACCCGCGAAAGCACCGAAGCCGAACAGCGCGACAAAGAAAATCGCCACGATGATTTCCTGAAGCGCGCGGCTGATGGCAATGATGCTGCGGCAGATCAGATAGATCCAGCGCGGCGCCAGGTTGCGAGCAGCCCCCACCCCGATGGGGATCGAGATGAGCACGCCCACCACCGTCGAGGTGAAGGTCATGGTCAAGCTTTCCATCAGCCCGTTGGAAATGTCGCGCCAGCGCGTGTTGAAATCAGGCTGCAAAAAGCCCGCGACAAAGCGTTGCGCGCGCTCGATGCCCGCAATGACACGTGTCCAGTTGACCTCGACCGAGCCGATGGCAAGCACCAGATAGGCGACTGCGCCAACAGCCAGCGCAATGCGCAAGCCGCGCGACTGGATCATCTGAGGCGGCTTGCGCCATGTGGTCGGATAGGCCGTGCTCATAGCGCCCTCAGCATCTTCTCGGCCTGCGCTTTCTCTTCCGCCTCGGCCTCGGCATCCTCGGACGCGCCCTTTTGCATGGCGGTCCAGTCCTCTTCGCCGTAGATTTGGGTCAGAACGGCTTCGGTCAGACCAGAGGGCGGGCCGTCAAACACCATGCGACCCGATTGCAACCCGATGATCCGGTCCGAGAATTGCTGCGCCAACACCACATCATGAATATTGATGATCGCAGGCAAATTTCGCTCGCGACAAATCTCGACGATCAAACGCATGATCTGACGGCTGGTTTTGGGGTCAAGGCTGGCGGTTGGCTCGTCAATCAGCAGCAGTTCAGGATTCTGCGCCAGAGCCCGCGCAATCCCCACCCGCTGTCGTTGTCCCCCCGACAGCGCATCAGCGCGCTTGTCCGCATGCGCCATCAGCCCCACACGGTCGAGCAGGCGATAGGCATTGGCGATATCCGCACCCGGATACCGGCGGGTGAAGCTGCGCCAGAAGCCGACATAGCCCAGACGGCCGGACAGGACGTTTTCCATCACGGTCAGGCGCTCGACCAGGGCGTATTCCTGAAAGATCATCCCGATCCTGCGCCGCGCGCGGCGCAACTCACCTGACCGCAGAGTGGGTAGGTTCACCTCATTAAGCCAGACCGCGCCGGAGCTTGGCTCTACCAGCCGGTTGATGCAGCGGATCAAGGTGGATTTTCCCGCCCCTGACGGTCCGATCAAACCGATCACCTGTCCCTGCGGGGCCTCGAATGAGACATCCGACAGTGCCTTGTCGCCTGTCTTGTAGGTCTTTGTCAGACCTTCGATCCTGAGCATATGCGCATTCCCCGAAAAAGCGGGGCAGGCAGAACCGGAGCCCTGCCTGCCGGAAAGGATTTGGTGCCGAGATCCTCAGTTGCAGGTATAGGTCACGCCCATCGCAGCATCGATTTGACGGATCACCGACCAGTTTTCCTGGAACGTGATCGGAATGAACTGGCTCTCGCCCTGCGCGCCAAATTCACGCTCGAGGCCCGTGCCTTCCCACTCGAAGCTGAAGAATGCATCGCGGATCTTTTCCTGCATTTCGGGGTGCAGGTTGTAGACCGTGCCATAGCCAGAGGTAGGGAAGGTGTCGGATTTGTAGATCGTCACCAGATCATCGCGGCTGACGACACCGCGCGCTTCCATCCGGGTCAGCACCGAATTGGCAATGGCCGCTGCGTCATAGTCCTGATTGGCCACGCCAAGGATCGAGTTGTCATGCCCGCCCGAGAAAGCCGGTGTGTAGTTTTGATCAACAACCAGACCGAACTCGGATTCCAGCAATGCTTGCGGGGCCTTGAAGCCGGAATTCGACGTTTCCGAGGTGAAAGCAAGTTGCCGCCCGTCCAGATCGGCGAGTGTCTCGATGCTTGAGCCGGGATAGGTGATGATTTCCATCTCATAGCCGAAAGAACCATCCTCGGCCGCCATCATCGCGAAGGGACGAAAACCCGCACAGGCGACCGCGATCGGGTTGCCGCCTGTGTTGACAGCGGCAATATGCAACCGGCCTGCGCGCATGGCTTCGAGCTGGGCTGCGTTGGACTGGACCGGGAAAAACTGCACAGGCTTGCCTGTCGCATCCGACAGATGGTCGATGAACTCGGCCCAGACATCTTCGTAGACTGCAGGGTCTTCGACCGGCGTGTAGGCAAACACCAGAACCGGCGGATCCACCCACTCACTTGGATCGGTCGGGATGTCTGCTATCAGGTCGCCGTCATTGTCGGTAAAGCGCGGATCAAGCTGGAATGCGCCAGCAGGGAGCGCGAGGGCGACGCCGAGCGCCACTGTCGAGAGAAGCCTTGCAGTCATGTCTTTTCCCCTTGCAAGTTGAGCTTGAGTGGGGAGTTATGTTTTCGACGTAACGTGCGGGTGACAGTAGCGTGAAGATTTGGTGACTATGCGTGGCAATCCAAATGGAGCGCTGTCACCTGAGTGAATTGTGCTTTCGGCTTAGCTTATTGTAGCCCTCGAAATCGGCGTGCCCCCACTTCAGCGCATGTTTCTGGCAAGCTTGGCGAGAGTCTCCAGCAAGGCCTCGCGCTGGATCGGCTTCATCAGGAATACATCGTCAGGTCGCAGGCCGTTTCCGTTGATCGCCGCCTCGTTGGCGTAACCAGACATGAAGACGATCTTCAGATCCGGCTGCAGCTCCTTCAGCTTGCGCGCCAGCATCGGGCCTTGCAGGCCGCCCGGCATGACAACGTCGGTCAACAGCACATCCGGGTGCTCGGTCATCTGATTGAAGATCACCAGGGCCGCATCGCCGGATTCGGCTTCGGTTACTTCGAAGCCCGCACCTCGCAGCAAGCGGGCGACGACGCTCCGCACCTTTGGCTCATCTTCTGCAAGCAAAACATGCAGAGTGCCTGCACCCGCCTCAAACGCCTTTGCCGAAGCGGGCATAGGTCCCAGGTTGCGTTCGTTCGGATCGGCGGGCAGCAGCATTTTGATTGTCGTGCCGACCGCGACTTCGCTGTAGATGCGCAACAGACCTCCGGATTGCCGCACGAACCCATCCACCATCGACAGACCTAGCCCCGACCCCAGATTGGGTGCCTTGGTGGTGAAGAAGGGCTCGACAACGCGTGCGAGCGCATCTTTCGGAATGCCATGGCCGGTATCGGTCACCGCGAGCATGATATATCTGCCGGGCTTGATGTCTTCCTGGCGTTCAAGGCCATAGGCATCCGTCACGCGCTGATTGGCGGTTTCGATTGTCAATGTCCCGCCTTTGGGCATCGCATCGCGAGCATTGATCACCAGGTTCAGCAAAGCGCTTTCCAGAAAGGACGGATCGACCCTTGGTGACCACAGCCCGGCCTGCAGACTTGTCTGCAGGTCGATGGATTCGGGAATGACGCGGGCGAACAGCTGCCCCATGCCCGATACCATCTCATTGACATTGACTGTTTCGGGGGCAAGCCGCGAGCGGCGCGCAAAGCTCAGCAGGCGGCGCGTCAATTCTGCCCCGCGTTTGCAGGTCTCGACAATTTCGGTGACATGGTCCTGCAGCTCGGGATCATCGGATGTTATTGCCAGCAATTCGGCATTACCCATGACCACGGCAAGCAGGTTGTTGAAGTCATGCGCGATACCACCTGAAATACGGCCGATGGATTCCATCTTTTGTGCTGTGTGCAGCTTGTCCTCGAGCAGGCGTTGCTCGGTCAGGTCGGCAACTGCGCCGACGATCTGTATGGCCTTGCCGGTTTCGTCACGCAAGGCGATGGCGCGCTCGGCGACATAGGCCCAACTGCCATCCGCGCGCTGCATACGGAACTCGACATCGAACCGCGATTTGCGGCTGTCGATGAAGGCGTCGCGCCCCGCCTTGACCCTGGGATAGTCTTCGGGATGGACTGTCCATTCCCAGGGTGAAGGAACCTTGTATGCGCCCTCGTAATCGAAGCCAAACCGGATATTGAACCCCTTGTCAAAAGTGATCGTGCCTTTGGCGACATCGAAATCGAACATCGCGTCCGCTGAGACTTCGAACATGGCGCGCAGTTTCTGTTGATCCTGCACCACGTCCGTTACATCAGTCAGAAGCGAGACCCAATCCCCGCTTGCTGTCGGATTGAAACGGACATTGAAAAGCGATCCGTCTGCCATCGAGACCTGTGTATTGATTGGCGCAGCCTGATCTGCAGTCAGCGAGGCAATAGCCTTGTCGGGCGTCAGAAGCTGATTGCGGGCCTTCAATGCCTCAAGCAATTCGCGGCGCGTTACCCCTTCCTGTATCAGATCGGCTACTTCAGGATTGAGGTTGCGAAAGCGGCGGTTATGCAGGACCAACCGCTGATTTTCGTCATAAAGCGCAAAACCGCTGTCCAGCGCTTCCACCGCCTCGCGCAGTCGCGCCTCGGTCCGGCGGATCTCGGTAACGTCATCCAAAGTGCCGATGATCAAGATCGCGCGCCCGTCCTCATCGCGCAGTGCAACGGACTTGTGGAAGACAAGAGCCCAAGTCCCATCCCCTCTGCGCAGGCGGTATTCGCATTCGAAACGTGTTTCATCACTTTGGACAAACGCCTGAAACGCGGCCTCATTTCGTTCGAAATCATCGGGGTGAACGAAATCTGACCAAGCAAAAGGCCATTGATGCTCACCAGCGATCGAAAGCCCGAAACAGGTATTGAATCCCTTGTTGAAAATAATCCTGCCTTCGTCGTGAAAATATTCGTAACCGGCATCCGACGCGATTTCCGCGATGGTCAGGAGCCGTTCCTGTTGCTGCATCAAACCAGATACATCGTTCAGGACCGTCAGAACCCGTGCCAGGTTGCCAGCCCCGTCAAGAACGCAGAGCGACCGGCACTGGATATGCAGCAGTCGCCCATCCTTGTGACGCGCGCGGGACACAAGTTCCAACGGCTCGGTCCAGATTTTCCCTTCGGCCAGTCCATCAAAGGCGTGTTCATGCGCGACGCGATCGGCGTCATGTATCATGTCATAAATCTTGGCAGGGTCTTGCGGCATCTCCTCAGGGGCATAACCGAACTGTTCCCGCACCGCGCCGCTCCATGTGACCTTGCCGGTTGCGATATCCAGCTCTGTCACGACCTGCCCCGACAGATCCGCCAGCGCCTTCAGTCTTTCGACACTGAGACGCAGCTCCTCTCTGTCGCGCAGCAGCTTCGAGACATCCGTCAAGGCAACAATCACGCCAACCGCCTGGTTTTCGGCGTCAGTGATCGTCAGGGACCGATCCAGAAAATGAACAAAACGGCCTTCAGCATGGCGCAGGCGATAATTGAGCTCCAGCGGCTCTGTCCAGACTTCTCCGCTGCGCAGGGCGTCAAGGGCGCGCTCCAGAACCGGACGATCCTCCGGGTGCATCAATTCAAGATACTCCCCTACCGTCGAGGGCATGTCCTCAGGTCGTTTTCCTAATGCTTTCTCGACCGCACCGCTGAATTGCATCCTGTCGGCAACAGGATCGTAATCGATGACCACGCGCCCGCTTGCACGCGCCAGCAGGTCGCGCCGCTTGCGTTCCTCGTGCCAGTCAGAAATGTCGGTCACTGTCGAGTGGATCGCGATCACGCTTCCAGAGGCGTCGCGCTCGGGCAGGAAACGTTCGCGCACCATTGCATAGGTGCCGTCGCCGCGCCGTAGGCGGAACTCGATTTCGCCGACGCCCTGCGTTGTTTCAGCAAAATCATAAAAACCGCGGAAGGCATCTTCGCGATCATCGGGGTGAATATGATCTACAAAAGGTGACGGAACGCTATGGGTGCCGATCAGGTCAATCCCGTAAGCTGATTTCAGCCCCGTCCCGAAGTTGATTGTATTCGTGAGGCGGCAGTTGGTGAAGCGGGCTTCGTGACTCAGCGTGTCGAAAATTTCCGCGTGCTTGTCCGGAGCGGCGCGATTGGTGACATCGCGCAACACTGCGATCCGCGCATCTGAGCCGTCGTCTACTGTGCTGACGTCGGCTTGGATGCTTGCGATCGCCCCATCGCCAAGGGTCATGCTCAAACGCAGATTGACGTCGTCCGACCGGGACAGCGCCTGCCTCAGGGCATCGCGATCTGCGGCAGAGACCAAGGACATGTCGCGCGCCCAATTCTCGGCAAACTGCTTTGGCGCATATCCCAGAATGGACTGAGATGTCTTGCTGCACCACGCATGCCCAGTTGTGCAATCCGTCCAGACAACCACAACCCCGCATGATGCAGCAGTAGCTTCCAGAACTGCGGTATTCTCCGGAGGTTGCATTGAATCACCTTTGTGAAAAGCGCGAGCTGCGCAACTGACTCAGTCCGTCGAAGTCTAGCGGTTAAGCCTGTCTTTGTGCAATGAACTGACGACAGATTGCCAGAGCACCGTTCCGCGCGTTACCTTGCCTGGAACAATGCCTTGCGCAAGCTAGTGTTCGGGTTCAATATCGCTGACGGTTGGATCACGGGGTAAACATGGCGATCGATCATCGCGCTGATCTAGGGGCCGCACTCTTGATCGAACGCCTTGTGCGAGAGGCCTATTCAGAGCGCGGTCCGGGCTCGATCACGCCGCTGCAATGGGCGATCCTGCGCGCTTTGGGGCGCAGCGAAGACTTCTCTGCTACGCAAGGATGGATCGCGCGCTTTGTGAACGTGACTGCGGCACCTGTCAGCCGATCCATTCGCGCCCTTGAACGGCACGGGGCAGTGATCAGTCAGCGCGACCCGGAAGATGGTCGGCAGGTGATTGTCACGCTGACCCCGTCGGGGCACGACTTGCTCTCGAAAGATCCGATTTTGACAATCAGCAGGCGCATCGGGGGGCTCGATGGCAGTCAAAAGGTTGCATTGCGCCACGCATTGCAGCACCTTTTCCTTGCACCGGTCGCCATGGATTGCAGTCATGGCTAGAATCCTCCTTGTCGATGATGACAGCGCGATCCGTCGCGTTCTGTCGCGATTGCTGATCACGGCAGGGCATGACGTTGCGCTTGCAGCCTCGCAGGCTGAAGCACTGGAAGAACTGAGCAACGGGCAAGTCGCTGATCTGTGCATTCTGGATTTCTGGCTGGGAAAAGATAACGGTCTGCAACTGATGGAAACTATACGCCTTGCGCACCCGGATGTTCCGATCCTCTTCTTGTCGGGCGGAAACGAAACAGTGCCGCTTGAGGCGACGACCGCACTGGCTGAAATGCAGGGCGCTTCCGAATTCCTGTACAAGCCGATTTCCGCAGACGCATTGCTGCAAGCGGTGGGCAGGCACGTAAAATAGCCCGAGATTGAAACTTGCGTCGCCCATGCCTCTGACATACTTTTGCTGGTAGCAATTAAATGTAAGGTAATGAAAATGCCTCATGATGAGGACACTTGATGCTCTCCGGGAGGTTTCACATGACATGCAACTGCTCGCGCATTCCCTCTGAATGGTGTCACGCGACGGTGGGCAGGGTGCCGAAACCGCCGACAGTTTTTTGCGCAAGACACTGGAACTGCAACGCCAGATCGAAAAAGGATTTCAGATGCTCTCCCGCGAGGTCAAAACCTGTACGGCCCCTTCGATGCCGCTTGGTCGCAGGCTTTGTTGGCATACGCGCCACCCCCGCAAGACGACGGCAGGCAGGGCAGCCGGTAAGGTTGGATTTGCTTTCCTCGTTCAACAGCATGATGAGAATTGACCCTGCGACACGCATTGATCCCTGATCTGCTCGAAGGCACTGGTTGCGCGGCGCAAGCGCGTGCAGACCTCGCCCGACTCACATCGGCGCAGGCGCTCAGCCTCGGTGTGGTGGATGGGCTGCTCTCGTCCCCGCTCGAACAGCTTAATACGGCCATTCAGAACGCGCTGGCGCGTCTGGGCGCGTTTTGCGGTTCAGACCGGAGCTACGCTTTCCGGCAAACCCGCCCGGGCCTCATCTGCAACACCCATGAATGGTGCGCCCCCGGCATTCCACCGATGATCGACATGTTGCAGGACATGCCGATGGAGCTGATGGATCCATGGTGCGCCACCTTCGCGCGCGACGGGCATGTTTATATTGCCGATGTGCTGGAGCTCGACGCGACCGACCCTTTGCGCGAAACGCTGGAAGTGCAGGGCATCCGCTCGCTTCTGGCCGTACCGCTTCTGGAAGACGGGCAGATCATCGGCTTCATGGGCTACGATTCCGTTGATCAGGTGCGCCGCTTCATGGAGGGCGAGATTTACCTCATCCGCTCGGTCGCCAATATCGTCTCGACCCAGCTTACCCGCCGCCGTATCGAGGCTGAGGTCCGCAACGAGCGAAGCCTCAAGGACCTCGAACAGGCACGGCTGAAAGCCACCTTCGATGCCCTGCCGGATCTGGTGCTGGAACTGGATGTCGACGGCCGGTTCACCGCCGCGCATAGTTCAGCCGACGCACCACCAAAGCTGCCTCCAGAGATGTTTCTGGGCCGACTGCTCGACGAGGTATTGCCCGCCGAGATCGCCGCAACGGCCCGTCAGGCGATGCAGGATGCCATGCAACCGGGCTTTGTCAGAGGGTTGCGGTATTGCTGGGATCAGCCCGATAGCCTTGCCTGGTTCGAAGCCTCTGCCGCACTTCGACACTCGCCCACGCCCGGCGAAGCACCGGGCTACGTTTTCGTGATCCGCGACATCACCAAACAGGTCGAAGCGGAGGACAGGCTCAGCGCCCGCGAGGCACTTTACTCCGCGCTGGTCGAACTGTCACCCATAGGGATCACCTTGACCGATACCAGAACGGGCACCTTTCTGGACGCCAACCCCGCGCAACTGGCCCTCACAGGCCACAGCCGCGACGACTTGCTGAAGCTCAGCTACTGGGATGTATCGACGGTCGAAAGCGCGCCCAGCCAGACACAGGAAGCGGCAGTCCTGCAGGAAACCGGCCGCTACGGCCCGTTCGAAGCCACATACCTACGCCGCGACGGATCTCACTGTCCCGTGCGGTTGCGCGGCGTGCGGGTCCACGGACGCGACGGGCAGGATCTGACCTGGAGCCTGGTGGAAGATATCACCGAAGAGCGCGCGCAACGTCTGGAACTGGAACGGTTGAGTGATGTCGCCAAGCACACCAGAAATCTGGTGGTCATCACCGACCGCGACCAACGGATCGAATGGGTCAACCCGGCCTTCGAGACAAGGACCGGCTGGCGACTGGACGAGGTGCGCGGTCGTACGCCCGGCAGCTTCTTGCAAAGCCACAGGACGGATCGCGACACCAATGCCCGGATCGCGCAAGCCCTGCGCGCGGTCGAGCCGGTCGAGGCCGACATCCTCAACCGAAATCGCGCCGGAGAGGAATACTGGCTGCGACTGGAAATTCAGCCCCGCTTTGATTCCGGCGGTGCGCATATCGGCTTTATCGCCGTTGAAACAGACATCACTGCATACAAGCGTCAGAACGATATCATGGCTGCGGTGGCCGCCTTTTCCAAGCATCTGCTGCAGAGCGAAGACATCGTCAAGGCGCGCAACATGTTGTTGGAAAATATCGGTCGCGCGGCGGATGTCGACCGTGCCTATGCGTTCCGGCTTGATACCCCCGTTGCAATTGATGACCGATCCGCAGCCTGGGACATCTCGCTGGATTTCGAGTGGTGCCGAGAGGGCATCACCCCACAGATCGACAATCCCGATTTGCAAGGCGCCGATCTGCTTGAATTCGGTCGCGAACGCTGGGCGACACGCTTCGCGCAGGGGCAACCTGTCATTCTTGGTTCGCCCGAGCAGATGACCGCGCGGGAACGTGGGCACCTGTTGCCGCAGCAGATCCACGCCATCTGCGTCTTTCCCGTGATCACCGAGGGGCGCTGTGTCGGGTTACTTGGCTTCGATATCTGCAGGGCCGACACGGGTCACCCCCATGCCGGATGGCCGCCTGCTGTTGCGAATGCGCTGATGACGGCGGCCAACAATTATGCTGCGGCGCTGGCATGGCAAGCAGGTCAGGCACGGCTGGTTTCTGCCGTCGATTCCCTGAGTGACGGTTTCGTTCATTTCGACGCGCAGGAACGTCTGGTGCTGGCAAATCGTCGCTACCGCGAATTGCACGCAGAAAATGCCGCTGCCATTGTTCCCGGCGCTCGGTTTGAGGATATCTTGCGCTCGGGCATCGCGAAGGCGTGTTATCCCGATGCTTTAGGTCGTGAAGAAGAGTGGCTCCAGCAGCGGCTCTCGGCGTTCCGGGCCGCGCATCCCATGGTGAACCGACTTGCTGACGGCACCGTTCTTCAGATTGTTGAACACCCGACCCAGGATGGCGGACGGGTCGGGCTGCGTGTCGATATAACCGAAATCACCCGCGCCCGCGAAGCTGCCGAAGCCGCCAACCGGGCCAAGTCAGTGTTTCTGGCAACTATGAGCCATGAAATCCGCACCCCGCTCAACGGTGTTCTGGGCATCGCGGATTTGCTGGCAGAAACCGGGCTTGATGCCGAACAGGCCGCAATGCTGGCCACCTTGAGGGAGTCGGGTTGGGGTTTGTTGGGTCTGCTCAACGACATCCTTGACCTTGCGAAGGTAGAGGCCGGGAAGCTGGAACTGATCGCGAGCAGGTTCGATCTTGATGACCTGATTGAGCGTGTATGCGCCCTGCACCGCACCGGCGCCAGCACCAAGGGCGTGCAGTTTCAGCTGCGTATGACACCCGAAGGCATTTCTTCGCGCATCGGCGATTTCGCGCGCATCGTGCAGGTAATGCACAACCTGCTGGGTAACGCCGTCAAGTTCACCCAAGCGGGCAGTGTCACGCTCGAAGTCGACGCCACAGACCCGGCCTGTGTCAGCTTCACGATCACCGATACCGGGATTGGCATGTCAGAAGAACAGGTCGCCAGCGCCTTCAATGCCTTCGAGCAGGCTGAGGCAGGAACCGCACGACGCTTTGGTGGCAGTGGCCTGGGATTGACGATCGTTCGCAACCTGCTGGATCTGATGAACGGTGAAATCGCCATCCAGAGCGTCCCAGGCAAAGGTACAAAGCTTCAGGTTCGCATCCCCATAGCCATTGCTGATCACCCGGACGACATGTCAGCGATAGCAAACTCGAAGAAACAGACGCCACCGAACGGCATTCACAACCTGCATGGCTGCAGGGCGTTGGTCGCCGATGACGTTGCCACCAACCGCAAAATCTTGGCAGCCATGCTGACCAAACTGGGGGTGAGCGCCGAATTTGCCACGGACGGCCGCGAGGCTTGTGAGTTGTGGCGCGGGGGGCATTTTGATCTTTTGCTGATCGATATTTCCATGCCGGTCATGGATGGGCTAGAGGCCTTGCGCGCGATCCGCACAGAGGCCGAGGCCTCGAGCCGTCCATACCCTGTCGCGATCGCTGTTACGGCCAATGTGATGACAGATCAGATTGCGCTCTATCGCGCGACAGGGTTCCTAGACACATTGCCCAAGCCCGTGCGCTTTCAGCACCTCGAAGAGATGCTGAGTCGCGTCTTTCCTCGAGAGCAGTAACGCGGGGTCGTGTCGGCTTTCGTGCAAGCCTCGAAAGCTCCGAAGCAGCGCTGCAACATGCATTGATTGCCGGTTCGGGGGAGCTGCACCGCAGCATGTCGGACGTCTCGATCGGCCGCATAAGGCCGGGCGTGTCGATCCTGTCGTCACCCTCGCACGGGGCGGACAGCCGACATCTGTCTGGATATGGTACAGTTCTTGAACAATTCGACAGCCGCCGTTCAGTTGCCATTACCTATCGATTGGCGATGCAACTTGCCCAATTTAAAAAACACGACGTGTCACCCGTTCCGGGCATCTGGTCCCAAGAGCGGTTCCTGATTGACGATGGGGCATTACGTTTGAGGTACGCACGGGTCGGGACTTGATCCGGCAAACGCCGTCAACTCTGGCGACACTCCCTTCATCTGGCTGCGGGCCGGCAGGCGTGGCGCTGCCAGTGGGCCGGCCTGACATAATGCCTGCAACATAAGCGCACCAGAGAGCCCACCATCCACAATCGGGATCGGGCTGGACGGTCCGAGTTTGCGTGCAAGGCCGCAGTAAACCGCGCCAAGCAGCACCGCCACATCGGCGCCGTTATCCGCCAACCGCTGTACGGCTTCGGTCACGATGGCATGCACACTGGTCTTGTCCCCCTGCGCATAGGCTGCGGGGGTTTCGACCACTTGCCAGTCGGCGCAATCGCGGTCGATGTCGTAGCGGCTAAGCGTATCGCGATAAAGCGGCGTAGAGATCGCCCCCGCGCTGACATACCCGATACGCCTCCCGATCATCCGTGCGAACGTTATGGACGCTTGGCTGATGCCGAGGACCGGCTTGCCCAGCAAGCCGCGCAACGCCTCGACCGCCGGATCGAAGGACGCGGCGACAAGCACGGCGTCAATATTTGCGGCATGGCGCGCGGCAAGATCGACAGCAGCATGGGTCGCGATAGCCTGGTCCAGATGGGTGCGGATGACATCGGGGCCGAAATCTGCGGTGGCCTCGATCACTGTTGCGCAAGGCCCAAGGACTGCGCGGAGTTCTGACGCGACAGTGGCAGTCACAAAGGATGTCCGGTTGGCGTTCAGACATAGGAGTCTCATCCGATCACCTGTGCAAAAGGGATGGTAGCCAGCTGACAATACCAGGGAAGGTGGCGATCAAGGCAACCATCAGCAGAATACACAGCAGGAACGGCAGAACCCCCAGAATGACCGTATCAATCGACCCGCGCCCCCGCACGCTTTGCACGATATACAGGTTCATCCCAACCGGCGGCGTGATCAGTGCCAACTCACACATAAGCACCAGAAAAATGCCGAACCAGACTGGATCATAGCCAAGGAATGTCACGATCGGCAGCACGATGGGGATGGTGGCAATCATCATGGCCAGCGCATCCAGAAAACACCCAAGGATCATATAGAGCGCGACAAGGATCAGCATCATCACCCAAGGGGCGACATCGAACGTGGACACGAATTGCGACACTTGCCCCGGCACACCCAGAATACCCAGAACAAAGTTCAGATAGAACGCGGCGATCAGGATCAGCAGGGTCATGGCTGTGGTCTGCACAGTGGACAACAACGCATCTTTCAGCATCGTCAGGTTCAATCCACCTTGCACACCGACAAGCAGCAAGGCTGCGACCGCACCGATGGCGGCGGCTTCGGTCGGAGTTGCAAAACCGCCATAGATGCTGCCCATCACCATGAAGAAGATAAACAGCGGCGGCACCAGATGTTTCAACCGTGCCCGGCGGGTGGCCCAAGGGGCAAGACCCATGCGCTTGCCAGCGATCGTATGATCGAAAGAGCACCAAAGGATGATCGTCAGCATGAACAGCGACGCAAGCATCAGCCCCGGCAGAATGCCCGCGGTGAACAGCTTGCCGATTGACGTGTTGGTGATCGCGCCATAAATGATCAGGTTGATGCTGGGCGGGATCAGGATTCCAAGGGTAGAGCCACTGGCCACAGTGCCCGCAATCCAGCTTTCCTTGTATTTCTGTTCGCGCAAGGTGGGGAAAGCCACTGTCCCGATCGTGGCCGCTGTGGCAACGGACGAACCAGAGATTGACGCAAAGATCGTGGATGCCGCGATATTGGTGTGGAGAAGTCCCCCCGGCAGCGGGTTCAGCCAGTCGGCAATCGCGGCATACATCCGCTGCGTGACGCCACCGCGCACCAGAACCTCGCCCATGAACACAAAAAGCGGGATCGCCAGCAGCAGGAAGTTGTTCAATGTGGCCCACATCATGGTGCCAAAGGGCGCGAACATGGTTGTGCCAAAAAACCACCAAGCCCCAAGGGCTGCGACGGCCATCAGCGCTGTTGCGATATGCAGGCCCAAAAACAGCAGCACCAGCAGCAATCCAAAGCCGATGGCGGCTCCTTCAATCCCCAACATCTCAGTCTTTCCTTTCGGCTGGGCTGCTCTCGGTCAGCGCCTCAGAGTGCAGGAATTCCTCCAGCTCTTCTTCGATGGTCACAGGGCCGTAGCGCTTCTCGACCTGCGCACCCTTGCCCGTGGCCAGCAACAGCACGCCATGCAAGGTCAGCACGAACCCTGTCAGCGCAAAAAACCCGGTTCCTGTTACCCAGAAAATCTGTGGCACCCAAAGGGGTGTTTTCAGCGGTGTGTTCGTTACAGACCCGAAAGTCAGTGTGGTGCGAAACTCGCTCAGGGCGTGCTGGGTCATGAACAGCGCGAACACTGTCAGCGTTGCGAGCGCCAGCACATGCAGCGCTCGCCGCAGTTTCAGGGGGAACAGGCGAAACCCGATGTCGATCCGCGGATGGCCCCGGCGGATCAGTGTATAGGCCAGACCGAGCGAGCCGGTCAGCGCCAGCGTATACCCGCCCAGCTCATCCGTGCCCTGCACTGAAAACCGGAACAGGCTGCGCGCGGCGATGTCGAACACGATCAGGAACGCGAGGAAGGCCACTGCCACCCCTGCGACCAGCGCAAGAATGACAGTGACCCGGTCCAGCAGGCGAAGTGCAAACGGCGTCGTCATGCGAGCCTCCCTCTGCTGCGCCAATGCTTACTCGATGCTCAGACCACGGGCAGCGCCGATGGTGTCATTCCAGACTTTTGCGCAATCCGGGAACGTCGCGCTGCAACGGCCTGCCCACTCCGACAGGATTTTGGCCTTGGCGATATCGCTGACCCGGGCTTTGTCCGCATCAGTCACGGCCACCAGAGTCAGGTCATAGGCTGTGTAAATGCCGCCCTCGGGGCAGTCGCCGCCCGTGGTGCAGGCCAAAGCCGTGTCATTTGTGGTTGTGGCGAGTTCCCACATCCCAGCTTCCAGATCCGACATGACCCCGGTCAGGGCCGCTTGCTGTTCTACGGACAACCCGTTGAACCAGCCCATATTGACGATGTGGGCTTGGACGGAACCGGACACGGCCAGCGGATAGACATGGGTCGTCACTTCCGGCCATTTTCCCGTATTGGCCGAGGTCGGCGAGGTCACACCGCAAGAGGCCACCCCGCGCTGCAGGGCGGGATACACCTCTGGGAAGCTGAGGGTCACAGGCGTTGCGCCAACATCTTCAAGCAAGGCCGACATGGACGCCGTGAAGGAGCGGACCTTCAACCCGCGCATGCTGTCAAGGTTTTCAATTGGCTGGTTGCACAGGAACACTTGTGGGCCAAAGGGCCAGATCGCCAGCGCCTTCACGCCAAAGCGCTCTTCCAGACGGGCGTTGAACGCGTCGCGATAGGCGTCTACGGCTATCTTCAGTTCATCCATATCCGTCGAGACACCAATCAGATCGATCCCTTCCAGAAAAGCATCGTCTCTAGCAACACTCCCGATCTGGGTGGTGACGATCTGGAAAGTGCCTGCGCTGGCCATCCGCAGAGAATCGGCCAGATTCAGGCCGAGAACCTGAAATTCATTGCGGGTCACAGTGAACCCAGCCGTCGTCGCTGCTTCAATCGCGGCAATTTCGGTCGGATACTGGGAATTGTTCGGTTGGGTCTGGGTCAGCCAGCGAACGTCTTGGGCGAGAGCAGGTTGCGCGGCGGCAAGAGCGCAGGCCGTAGCAAGAAGGCGAAAAGAAAAGGACATGGCAAGGCTCCGAGTTTGAGTTTCTTTCCATTCCTTAGGCGCGACACCCGCCGCCCGCATATTCGTTTCTTCAAATTTAACTTATACAGTTTTGCGAATACTGCGTTGCGCCGAATTTCCGCGCCACGCTAACGGACTGACATTCAAGCGGAATTTCGTTGACCGCCATCCCAATACAAATTTTAGCGTCATCGGCAAAGGTTTTTCCGAGATGAAAACGATGGCCATGAATAGATTGTTTGTATAATATATTGACATGAAAGATTATTTTTTCAGCAATTTGAGAAAGCGACATACAGAAGTGATTCGAGAAATCAGTCATGAAAAAGAATTTTAGTCTTCAGCTTGAAGGTACGCACGTTTATCCACCACAAAGGATTCGCGATATGCGGGTCAGCACTCCGATTTGGTTTCTCTATTGATATCCATATTCGCTAATGTCAGGGTTTACCCACCTGCGGAAAACCAACTACTGGTCAGCCCATGCCAACCCGAGAGAACCCGCTAAGCGGCCACCTTCTGCGTGTGCTTTTGGTCTTGCTGGAGGAGTCAAGCGTCACGCGGGCTGGAGAGCGTCTGAATTTGTCGCAGCCAGCGACAAGTCTCATCCTGAAGCAATTGCGCGAGATATTTGGCGACCCGCTTCTGGTGCGAGGACAGGGCGGCATGGTGCTGACCGAGCGAGCAGAGATGCTGCGACGATCGGCAAACCAGGCGCTGACGGACCTCGACTCGCTCTTGGTCCGGCCTGATGACTTTGACCCATCCGAAAGCCGGCAGACCTTTACGATCGCGATGCCCGATCACATCCATCCGCTGATGCTGAACGGCGTCGTGCGCGAGTTCCGCAAACGAGCACCGCTTGCACGATTAGCGATCCGGGCGCTAGGTCCAGAATTTGATTTCGAAGGCGCATTGGCCAGCGGAGCAGCGGATCTGGTGATCAGCAACTGGCCCTCGCCACCCCCGCACCTACGCATATCGGTACTGTTCGAGGATCAATTTGTGTGCCTGGTCGACGCGGGCCATGCTTTCACGAGACAAAACCCCACCCGCGAGGATTATTTGGCCGCCGATCATGTGGCTCCGTCCGATTATGCAATCCGGCAACGTGGCGTGGTTGAAACACATCTGAGCGGCCAGCGCCTGACGCGGGAACGGCGGGTCGTGACCTCGTATTTCTCGATGGCGCCCTATCTGCTTCCGGATACGGACCTGATTTTCACAGTGACGCGTCACTATGCGGAGCATTTCGTCGATATTCTGCCAGTGAAGATTATCGAATGCCCGATCGAATATCCCGTCATCCAGTTCTATCAGCTTTGGCATGAACGGTCACAGCATTCGCCAACGCATCGATGGCTGCGCACTCTGGTTGGCGAGATGCGCAAGTTACGGACACACGCCGCTATCAGTAAATCAAGCTGAACAGAGCGAGATTCCCATCTTGCGGTCAGTTTCGTGAGGGGTGGATTGCCGACAGTGATGCTGCAGCAAAGACGCTATCGCTTCTGGTGCTTTCAGTCGCATACCGTGTCTTGCCCGAGCGACTGCTTTGAAGAACCTCCAGCAACAGGCTGACCGTCCGAAGAGGGCCGAGGCTGGGCGCGACAAGCTACACGCCCTGGCCGACAAGCGCTATTTCAGCGGTGTCGAGATTGCCGCCTGCGACAAGGC
>REBU01000057.1 GCA_007692585.1 Paracoccaceae bacterium
TCTATCCCTATGCTTGGGCTTTCTTTGTGCCCTTCATCATGGTCACGACCTTCGCGGTGGTCAACCTGCTGGTCGGTCTGATCGTGAACTCGATGCAGGACGCGCATGCCGCCGAAAGCAACCAGGCGACCGAAGATTACCGCGACGAGGTGCTCAAGCGCCTCGCCGCTATCGAGGCGCGGTTGAATGCTGAAGCCCGCGACAAGACCCCGCCCGCCCAATGACAGCTTCGTGAGGCCGCATCTGGCCGCTTGGCAAAACCTGCGGAGTTCGGCATGGTCGCAGAAAAACTCCAGAGGCAGTCACATGGTTTTCTTCCGAGTCGTCGCGGCACTCGCTCTCGTGGCGGTGCTGGCGTCCTGCGGTGCTCCGAGCAAATTCCGCAGCTATCACGGCCCCGAGGTCACTCAGATCGTGGTGCACAAGGCCGCGCGGCGCATGCATCTCTATCACCACAACCAACGCCTGCGCACCTTCCGCGTGCAGCTTGGCGGCAACCCCATTGGCCACAAGCAGCGCGAAGGTGACCGGCGCACGCCTGAGGGCGATTACATCATTGACCGGCGCAACCCGAATTCGGCCTTCCATCTGTCCATCGGGATCAGCTACCCGGACCCCTATGACCGCGCCCGTGCCGAGGCCAATGGCTGGCGTCCCGGTGGCGATATTTTCATCCATGGCAAAGGCCCCCGCTTTCAGCGCGCGCGTGGAGACTGGACCGATGGCTGCATCGCTGTGACCGACCGCGAGATGGAAGATATCTACGCCATGGTGCGCGACGGGACACGGATTCGCATCCTGCCCTGAGGCAGAAAAAAACCGCTGACAGCCCGTGGCTGTCAGCGGCAACGCACCCGGAGACCTGATCAGTCGGCCATCACCTCTTCCGTGGCCGCGCGAATGCGCCGGACGCTTTCTTCCATTTCTTCCTGACCGATGAAGACGACCGGGAAGAAGGTATTGCCTTCGGTGATGTCCTTGAAGGTCTGGCTTTCGCTGGCATATTCGGCTGCCGCAATCAGCCGTTCCTTGACCTCATCGGGCACACCACGCGGCACGATGATCGTGCGATAATCCTCGATGGCAAAATCATAACCCAGCTCCATCAGCGTCGGCACGTCCGGATAGAAGGGCGAGCGCTCAGCGGACATGAAGGCCGCGACCACCATCTCGCCTGTCGGGGTGTATTGCGCATGGGTGCCGCCGGAATAAGCGAAATCGACCTCACGCCCCAGCACCAGCGGAGCCATGCCACCGCCGCCCCCTGTCGGCACGATGGCCAGATCAAGCCCTTCCTGTTCGGCAATCGCGCGGATGATCGCTTCATCCAGCGGGGTCTGCTGGGCATAGGTCATGGGGTTTTCGCGACCATATTCGACGATTTCATCAAATGTGCTGAACGGCTGCTCGGCCGAGGTCACGATGGCGTTCTGGCCAATCGCGACCGAGGCGAGATATTCGAAATCGTCGATTTCATATTCCACTGGTGTGATGATTGGGGTGAAGGTCAGCGCGGTCGTGCCGCCAAAGAGGAAGGTATAGCCATCAGGGGTGGTGTTTTTCAGCCGGGTAAAGGCAACGGCAGAACCACCACCGGGCTGGTTGACCACATTGACCGGCTGGCCGAGGAATTCTTCCATGACATTGGCCAGAACGCGGCCCTGAATATCGGTTGAGCCGCCCGGGTTGAAGCCGATGACCATGGTCAGCGGGCGCGTGGGCCAGTCAGCCGCATAGGCCATGGGCGCTGACAGCAGGGTTGCGCCCAGAAGGGCTGTGAGGGTCTTTTTCATCGTCAGGTCTCCTGTTGGACTGTCTTCAATTCGCCATCAGTGCTTCATTCGCTGCGCGAATTTCACGAATGGTGGCTTCGGTTTCCACTGCATCCATGAAGACGATGGGATGCAATGTGTTCTCTACAGTTGTTTCCACAAAGGGCGGATGCTCGACGGCAAAGCGTGCGGCGTCTTCAAAGGCCTGCACGATTTCATCCGGGCTGCCACCGGGCAGGAAGAAAGAGCGGAAATCATCCATCGCATAAGGATAGCCCAGTTCCACCAGCGTCGGCACATCCGGGTAGAAGGGCGAGCGCTCGCGGGTCAGAAAGGCCAGAACGTTCATCTCACCCGTCGGCGTATATTGCGCGTGCGTGCCGCCCGAAAAGGCGAAATCGACTTCACCGCCCAGAAGAAGCGGGGCCATCCCACCGCCGCCGCCCGTGGGAACGATCGCCAGGTCAATCCCTTCCTGATCAGCGATCAGCTGCATGATCGCCTGATCCATCGGCAATTGCTGGGCATAGGTCATGGGGTTTTCGCGCCCATAGGCCACCAGCTCCTCGAAGCTCTGATAGGGCGCATCGCCGCGCGCGACGACGCCGAACTGGCCGCCAACCAACGTGCCCGCATAACGGAAATCATCGATGTCATATTCGGTTTCTGTCACAATCGGGGAAAAGGTCAGCCCAAGTTGAACGCCGAACATGAAGGTGTGGCCGTCGGGCTCGACGTTCAGAAAACGCGTGAGCGCCACGGCCCCGCCCCCCCCGGGCTGGTTCACAACATTAACGGGCTGGCCGAAATACTCCTCCAGCGAGCGCGCCAGAACGCGGCCCTGGATATCGGTCGAGCCGCCGGCGGCAAACCCAATGACCATTGTCATAGGGCGTTCCGGGCTCCAACCCTCTGCGTGTCCCAGTGATGCCGTCATCAGCAGGCAGACCGCAGCGCTTGCCGTCAGGATATGGCGTCTTTTCATAAGTTTCTCCCTCATCTTCTTCAGTCTGCCGGCACTTCAGCCAGCGGTTTTTCCTTGCGAAAGGTGCGGATGATCAGCGCAATCAGCGCGATGGCCGTGCAAGCAATAAAAAACATCGCGATAGGCCGCCCCAACAGGATTTCCCAATTCCCGCGCGACAGGATGATCGACTGGCGCAGGTTCAGCTCCAGCATCGGCGTGATGATGAAGGCCACAAGGAAGGTGACGAAACTATAGTCGTATTTCTTCATCAGGTACCCAAGCAGCGCAAATGCCATCAGGATCACCAGACCGAATGTGCCATAGCCTTGCAGTACCATCCCCGCGAGGCAGAAGAAGATCACGATGGGAATGACCACATGCGGCGGCACGCGGGTGATCTGCGCAAACACCATCAACCCGTACCAGCCCAGCACCAGCATGATAACCGAGGCGAGGATCATGCCCGCAAAGATCGAATAGAGAAGCTCGGGATTGTCGCGCAGCAATAGCGGGCCGACCGTGATACCATGGATCGCGAACGCACCGATCAGCAGCGCTGCCGAAACATTGCCAGGAATCCCCAGCCCGAAAAGCGGGATGAGCGCCGCCGGGATCACCGCATTGTCGGCTGATTCCGAGGCCGCGATGCCCTTGGGGTTCCCCTTGCCGAACGTCTCCGGGTCTTTGGCGGCCTTGACGGTCATCCCGTAAGACATGAAGGATCCCACGGATGGCCCGAGGCCGGGAAGCGCGCCGACGAATGTACCGACGCCCGTGCCGCGCAGGATCGTGGGGAAAATGGTCTTGAAGATGGGCCATGTGATCCGGTCGCTGCTGTCTTTCTTCAGCGCGACCGACATGTTCTCCCGATCATACCGCAACTTCTCGGACTGAATGAACATTTCCGACAGCGCCAGCGTGCCGATGGCGACCGCGATCAGCGGCATGCCGTCCATCAACTCGGTATAGCCGAAAGTCAAACGCGGCAGGCCGGTCTGATTATCAAGCCCGATGGTCCCCAGAAAGATGCCTAACCCCCCTGCCGCCAGTCCCTTGAAGATATTCCCTCCCGACAGCCCGGCGATAAAGACGAGCGCAAAGGCTAGGATCGCGGCCATCTCGTAGGGGCCAAAGAGCAAGGCCACACGGGCAAAAGGTATGGCCACAAAAATCAGGATGATCGTCGCCAGAATATCCCCCAGCACTGAGGCGATCAGCCCGACCTGCAGCGCAGTCTTCGGCTTGCCATTTTTCGCCATCGGATAGCCATCAAGCGATGTCGCAGCCGAAGACGCCTCGCCCGGGGCATTCAACAGAATCGCCGAGACCGCACTGCCCGCTGCTGTGCCTTTGGACAGACCGATCAGGAAGGAAATAGCGATGAAAGGCGACATGTAAAAGGTCATAGGGATCGCGATGGAAATCGCGACCGAGCGCGACAGGCCCGGAATGACGCCCACGATGTAGCCGAGCAACACCCCTCCGCCAATCCCGATGAACGAGGCCAGCGTAAGGGCTTCGGCAGCGGCAGCGCCAACGGCGGAAAAATCCATTCTCAGACCACTCCCACACGCATCAGATAGACGGACAAGACATACAGCAGCGCCACAGGCACGACCGAACAGCCAACGATCATCCACCAGCGTCGCTCGCCAAGCAGGATCAACATGCCGCCGATCAAAAACGCCCCGAACCATGTGATTTTGATGAAGGACATGACCCAGATTGCCGCGCCCACATAGGCAAAGGGCCAGGCCGCCCATGCGATCGCCCCCCAATGCAGGTCTGTTGTCAGCGGGGCGACCCCGGAGCGTAACATCTGGATCAGACCCTTCGCGGCCACAAGCCCACCGCAGACGACCATCAACCAGGCGCCTATGCTTGGCACCAACCCCGGCGGCATGCGCGCAAAAGGATTTGACCCGGCATAATTCGGGATCATCCACAAAACGGCGAGCAATCCGATCCCCGCCACAACGAGCCCTGACCAAAAATCTGATCGCGGCATAGCCACCACCCCCTGACTTTGCGACTTATTTATGTCGCTCGTTGAACAGGCTTGCATATTAACCACGCTCCGCGCAAGTTTCCTTTCGATTTACACCTCCTGCCCCGCCCAGAACCCGTGTGCGGCGGCCAATCGCAACTCACTGCTCAAGAAATCATCAGCGTCTGTGGCGCATGAAGGACGGGACATCACGCATGCAAAGACCCCCTTTGTAGAGGATGGATCACACTTTTTGATCAGTAGGCCTCGTGTAAGGCTCTCAGCAAGACATCCGTGCGCGCCATCTGGCGCGCGCCGTCCGACAGTCCGCGGTTACAGTGCGATTGTCACATCTTGCTATGAGTTTCCCCTTGCACCCGGAGCGGTAAATCAGTATCGACCGGCCTCATGGAGAGGTGCCGGAGTGGTCGAACGGGGCGGTCTCGAAAACCGTTGTCCCTTCAC
>REBU01000041.1 GCA_007692585.1 Paracoccaceae bacterium
CGGTGCCCCGGCAAGTCAGGAGTTATTGACGCGCGCCCCGGTCCCGCTTAGCCCTTGAGCGCCACTCGCAACCGCGTCGTGTCAATCTGGCTCAGCTCCGTTTGCGGGAAAACCCCGCAGTCGCAGATGCCGCAAGCCGCAGCGTTCTCGACAGGGCAAATCAGGATCTGCGCAGCTGCCTTTGGCTGCCAAGGCGCCGGATGTAGGCCCGCCTCGTGCTCGCATACTGCGCGGCGCTTCGATCCCAAACATGGCTCCCGGCGCGCCCGTGCTACTCTGACACCACGACTGTTCCTTCGGTCTATTCCCGTCTCAGACTGGTCGCGCCACAAACATGAAAGCAGACCCCGGAGGCCCCCTTTTTTCATCTCGCAAGCGTTTGATCGGCAGCGTCCAACGCGAGAAGGGCGCGCGCGGCCGTCAGTTCTTCGTGCATGTGATCCAGCATCCTCTCAACCGTCGCCACAGATGCACTGTCCGCGCGCAAGGCTTCCGCCTGCCGACCGGACGCTTCCAGGCCAAGGGTAAGCGCGGCCCCTTTCAGCGTATGCAATTCGATATCGAGCGCAGTGGTGTCAGGAATGGCGATGGCATCCAGAAGTTTGCGCCGGCTCTCGGGCAAGGAGGCCTCAAACCGTTGCAGCAACCCATTCACCTTGACGCGGCCGAGCGTTGCTGCAAGGTCACGGAATTGCTGGCTGATGCTGACCGTGCCGCCATCCGGCACCGGCTGATGACCTGCCATCGCGTCGGGGGCTATGGCCGGGCTTGGCTCATGGGCGATGACGGGCGCCGGATCGCGCGGCCTGATCTCGCGCAACACAGACACGAGACGATCAAGGTCGATGGGCTTTGACAGAAAATCATTCATGCCCGCCTCCGCGCACATCTTCCGATCCTCTGCCGAAGCGTTGGCGGTCACGGCAATGATGGGCAGGCTGTTGCCTTGCGCCCGGATCTGGCGCGCTGCGTCCGTGCCCGACAGGACAGGCATCTGCATGTCCATCAGAACGACATCCAGACCGCCTTCGGCAACCCGCGCGACCGCTTCAAGACCGTTGGTGGCAATGCACGCGGTGTGACCCAAGTGTTCCAGCAAATCGATCAGGATTTCGCGGTTGATCGGGTTGTCTTCCACCACCAGAACGCGCAGCGGCGCAAGATCCGGGCTGGACGGCCCCGCCGGGCGCGCCTGAGAGCCGATGGCCGCAGGCTCCGCACTGGCAGGGCCGATGATGCGAACAGGCAGGTCGAACCAGAATGTGCTGCCGACGCCAACAGTGCTTTCGACCCCGATCTCCCCCCCCAGCGCCTTGACGATCCGGCGTGAAATCGCAAGCCCCAGGCCCGTTCCGCCGAATTGGCGCGCGTAGGAGCCGTCGATCTGGCGAAACTCTTCGAAGATCACTTTCTGATCTTCCTCAGATATGCCGATGCCGGTATCGGTCACCTCGACCCGCAAAAGATCCGGTCCATGCAAGTGACCAGAAAGCGTCACCTGCCCGGCGCGTGTGAATTTCAGCGCATTGCCCATCAGATTGACGATGACCTGACGCAGGCGCTTCGGATCTGTTTCGACGTCAAACGGCGGTAGGCCGACATCGAGGACAATGCCTGTCGCCTCAGCGCGGGTCTCAAAAGCCGAGCGGATCAGGTCCGCAATGCCGGGAAGGCTCACAGCCTCGCTGGAAAATTCGAGCCCAAAGGATTCCAGTTTCGAAAAATCGAGGACATCATTGATCACATCGAGCAGAAGCTGCCCAGAGTTGCGGATGGTCATCAGACGGCGGGCCTGATCGGGACGCATATCGCTCACGCCAAGCAATTCGGTGGATGCAAGGATGCCGTTCAGGGGCGTGCGGATCTCGTGGCTCATCGTGGCGAGGAAGGTGGATTTCGCCTGACTGGCCGCCCGCGCCCGCATCGCCTGTCTGTGACTGCGCTCTTGCAGATGCGCCATCCGCCGATGCGCGCGACGCAGATGCGTCACTTGCAACGCAAGGATCGCACCAATGCCCAGAAAAGCCAGGACAAGCAGTCCACCGCTGGCCCCAAGGCGATCGACAATATATTGCCGCTCGGCACGCTCCTCGACGCGCAGCAGGTTCATTGCGTGGTTTGTCTTCAGGACCAGGTCCGCGTGGCGCTCGCGGATATGCTCGAAAGTGGGATAAAGGGTGCGAAGCGCGCTGAAGTAATCCTCTGACCCGGGTGCAAGTGCATCGATCCGATCTGCGAGGCTATGGACCAGCCTCGCGGTGCTGCTGGCGAGCGTCCCAAGCTCGTTGGTTCCGCGCAAATCGATCAGAAAGGCCCCGCCTTCAAGCAGCGTCGCCCGGCTGTAGAGAATGTCATAGGCGCGGATCAGGTCATTATGCAGCGCCGTATCTTGCGTGCGGATCGCCAGATCCGACAGATGCAGCAATGTATGCGAATGCCGGTCGGCCTGAAACACCGCCCACATGGCATCTTCGCGCACACGCGTGTCCATCGCGCGATCCGCTTCAAGCAGCTTCGCAAACAGCACCACCCAGGCGGTCATGAAGGCCAACGCGATGCCGCCGAGCAGGACGAGGCCCTGCGTCATCCGTCGTGTGGAAAACGCAGCACCCCGTCGGCTGATCACGGATGAACCTCAATCGCCTTCACCTGCCAGACAGACCGCGAGAAATAGAGCTCATTGAACAGATCCGGGTTCTCGTCGAACGGGTAAATGACAAAGAGCGGGCCCTTGTCGCGCACAGACATGGGCGCATCATTCTGGCGCGATGCCAGAATGACCGGGTTGTCATAGAGATCAGCGACGGGAATTTCGACCGCGTAATCATTGATCGCGACCACCCGCAGCGTTCCGCCCTCGGCACCGACAAGTTCCAGCAGATCGGCGATCTGCGGCCCGGTGAATGTCTGGACGCCCTCATGCCACGGGGTCGCCGTGACAGTTTCGCGCTGTGGCAGCGCATCGAGCATATCCATGTCGAAACGGGCAAGCGGGCCATCATTGGTGTTCGTGATGGCCCCACCGATTTCAAGAACAGGCGATCCGACAGGCGAGGACAGGGCTTCGGCCGCCGCGAGCGGCGCGGAAAGGGCCGCGGCGAACAATCCCGCAGTGACACTCAGCGCGACTGATTTCAAAAACTTCATGGTCTGGGTCTCCTTTTTTTGTGTTTTGGGTCAAGTTCAGGGGGAATCCGGTATCAGCTGGCCTGCGGTTCGCGCATCGAGGGCTCTGAGAGGGACGTCGTATCCAGCCATGACAGCATGGCGGCGATGTTGTCGCGCCCGATGGGCTTGGCGATGCAGTCGTCGAAGCCCGCATCGAGATAGCCTGCGACCTGCTCGGGCCGGGCATTCGCACTCACAGCGCAGGCAAAGATGCGCGGCAGATCGCCCGCGGCTTCGCGGTGCCGGATTTCGCGCATGACATCCGTCCCTGCGAGGCGCGGCATGTTGATATCGAGCAAAAGCGCATCGAAGCGATGCGGCTCCCAGATCTCCAACGCCTCGGCACCGTCCTCGCAAACAGTGACTGCCGCACCGAGCCGCTCCAGGATCATCGACAGGATCTTTCGATTGGCGTGATTGTCATCGGCCACCAGGATGTGACGGCGCTGCAAGCTGATTTTTTGCGGCCGTTCAGCCGGGAGCACCGCATCGCAAGCCGGCAGTGGCAACGAAAACCGGAAGGTCGCGCCCGCGCCGATGCGTGAGCTGACGCTGATCTCGCCCTGCATGGCCGTTATCAGGCCGCGCGTGATGCTCAGGCCAAGCCCGCTGCCCTCGCTCCGTCTGGCGATGCCGTCATCGAGCTGAACAAACGCCGCAAAAATGCGCTCCGCATCCGCCAGACCAATCCCGGTATCGGCAACTTCGACCTGCAGCGCGTCCGCAGTCGTCAGGTCCAGACGTATCTCGATGCTGCCCGCTTCGGTGAACTTTATCGCATTGCAGACAAGGTTCTTGAGGATTTGCCGCACGCGCACCGGATCCCCGATGCGATAGGCGCCGCCTTGCCCAGTCACGGAAAGCGTGAGCGCGAGCGATTTGGCCTCTGCCGCGGTGCTGAACAGCGTGCGCACCTCCTCGCAGAGCGCGACCATGGAAAACGGAGATTGCGCAAGCGTCAATTGACCGCTTTCGATCTGCACCTGATCCAGAACATCGCTGAAAACCGAGCTCAAGCGGCCCGCCGCGTCACGGATCGTGGCGAGATGCGCCTGCCGCTCCGCAGGGTTTTCAACGCTCTCCAGCAACTCGGCAAGCCCCGAGATTGCGGTTATTGGTGTCTGGAGTTCATGGCCCATCATGGCGAGAAAAGACGATTTCGCACGTTCCGCTTGCCGGGCCGCATCGCGCGCGGCGACAATCTCGCTGACATCGCTGCCAAAGCCGCGAAAGCCCTCGAACGCCCCGGATGTCGTATAAAACGGTATGACGCTGGTCTGGACCCACAACACGCTCTGATCCGGCAGCGTCACCATGACAGGCAGGTTGCTCAGCGCTTTTCGCGGCAGAAGTCGCTCATGCAGCGACGCCGGGCCCCGGCCCTCGTCAATGACGATCTTGCCGCCTATTTGCTCAAATGTCAGGCCGTAAAGCTCCTGAGGCGTTGTCGATAAAGCATCGCTGACGGCACGCGAGACATAAACAAGCCGCAGATCACTATCGAGTTCGAAAAACCAGGCAGCGCTCAGTTGCGCAATATCGGAGAGGCGCGCGTCGATGCGATCGCGCGAATTTCTGGCCTCGACCTCGCGTGAGATGTCAAACTGGGTGGCGACGATATAGCGCGCATCCGCGCCCGGCCCTGGCACGGGGCGCAAGTCCAGCTGATTCCAGAATTCTTCGCCATGACGCCGACGATTGCGCAGTCGAAACTGACCGGCAAGCCGACCTGCAACCGTGCGTCGCAGGTCATCGCGGACCTGCGCGCCGGGGGGCTCGGCATTGAGAAAGCGGCAATTCTGGGCGAGCACTTCCTTCCGGCTGTATCCCGAAAGGCGCTCGAAAGCCGCATTCACATAGATCAGCGGCGTTTCGGGCTGGGTCGCGTCGCCGATCGCAATACTTGCCGTGGACGCCTCGATCACGGCATCAAGAAGCGCTTCACGCTCTGCCGCGGCGCACTGTGCGCGGCGCATGGCGAGCAGGTTGCCGACACGCAGGCGCAATTCCTCGATATTCACCGGCTTGGTCAGAAAGTCCGTCGCACCTGCGCGGATCGCGTCAAGCCGCACAGCGATATCATTGTCGCCCGTCAGCATGACCAGGGGCACATGGCGGTAGCGTTCTTTCGCGCGCAGTTTGCGGATCGCGTCGATCCCGTTGCCATCGGGCAGCCGGTAGTCGAAGATCATCAGATCAAACAGGTGGTCCTCGCATCCGGCAAAGGCACCCCCGACACTGTCAAACCCGTGTACAACGCAACCGTCAATGACCTCCAGCGTGGACAGAAGCACGCTGAGGATAACTTCATTGTCTTCGACCACGGCGATCAGCAAGTTGGCATCCTACATGCACTGGCGTGACAACAATGCAGTGCGGAGGTTAAGATTTCTTTGCTGCACGCCCGCGATTTCAGTCGTGTCTGCTCCGTTCCCTGAAGCGCCGCGCGCAGTAAGCCGGAAAACGCCTATCCACCCTCACCAGAGCACCCATTGCGGGCGCTCTGCGTGTTCTGCTGTGCGCGCATGTTGCGATGGGCTTTGCCAAACGCTGCTCACGCTGCCAGATATGACAAGCCCTTTGCCATCGGCTGCCGGGCTGATGAATCTGTCGCAGATCGCCTTTCCCGCTTGCCTATGGATGGCGACTGCAGGTTTTTTCGCAACGGCGTCTTGGGGCTGACGCTGCTTTTCATCCTGATCCTCGTGATTAACGGGTTGGCGTGTCAAAATCCGGTGACGGGGGCGCGCGGTCCTGCATGCACAAGGGTCTGCCCTTGCTGTGCGTGCGCACCTGACGGCAGGTCATATCGCGTGCCCCCGCCGCGATCTCTCCGGTAGAGTGTACAGAAGAATGTCTTGCGCTGACATGACGGAATGCAGGAAGCTTTCGCCGCATGTTTGGTTTGCTTGCCAATCTGATCGCGCTCCGATGGTCCCACTGCCTCGGGCGACCTGGGCCAAACCTCATCCCGGAATGCTGGTGAAAATGCAGCGTCCTGGACGTCTGGTGTCAAATCTCTAACGCAGCGGTCGTCGTTTTTGTCCCGATTCTCAACGGACTTTCTCGTTCAAGCCATTGCCCATAAATAAAAAAATGAAACAAAGGCGCAAGGTCAGGCCGGAGGCAGCACTCTAACAAACTCCTAACGTCAGATTGGCGATAAATCGGCATCCGGAATATGCCTGGAGGCCCAAGTGTCTGTTCCCGACGACCTCGTTGCATTGCTTACAGGCTCGCCCGATCAGCGGACGAAGATGGCTGGACGGGGCCAACGTGTCGCAGCGCATGACCCCGGAGGCAGCATGGCGACTTGGGGGACACCATGACGCTGCCGGAGCGCATGCGCGTCGTCGCGCAGATGCGCAAGACCCGTTTCTCTCCCCGTTTTCTGAAAGGCGAGACCATGTATTCAGATAGCACTTTGCCCGAAATTGCCGCTGATCCGCATATATTGCGTTGGATCGGCGTGATCGTGATTGCGGCCCTTGGATATACTGTCGCCACTATCGGCATGAAATTTGCGGCTCTCGGCAGCTATCCGGTCGCAGCCGCGCTTATTGTGGCAGGATTTGTGCTTGCCACGATCACCGAAGTCTTTCTTCTCAGACGGGGTGATCTCTCGGTGGTCTATGTCACAATCATTGGCATAGAAACACTGATGATCCTCGCCGCGGCGGCATATCTGGGCGAAATTGTCGACCTGCGCCGCATGCTGGGTGCGGGATGTGTTGTCGTGGGCATCGCACTCTGCTCCAGCTGAGACAAGGAGGGCTGGCACGACCTTGCAAATCGATATCTGTCAGCCCAAGGGTGCCCGCCGAAAGCTTTGACACGCGATATCGCCACTGGGCGCGCGCGACACGCCCCGGAGGCGTGGAAGCCTCTTCCAAGGGCGGGCCCACAAGCGCGGGGGGGGGGGCGTGACCCGCGCATATGTGGCAGGGCCGATCAAGGGCGATCATTCAGAACATGCGACCACTGCAAGTTTAACGTGCGAGAGCCAGCAGCCCGGTGACATCCAGATGCGTCTCGACATGGGCAGCGAGCGCGTCGAGCGTCTCCGTCACGCGCGCGCTGTAATTGGTCTGCGCGGCCACGCCGAACCCGGCCAGCCAGGCCGCGCGAAAGGCGTCATCGCTGAACATGCCATGCAGGTAACTGCCCTGAACCTGCCCTGTGACATCGCAGGCCCCTTCGGGCTGACCCGCCACCTGCGCGAACGGGCGCGCGCGGTCTGGCCCGTCGGTCTGGCCAAGATGAATCTCGTAGCCGCTGAATATCTGCCCCGAGGCCATATGCCGCGCGCTGACCCGGCTGAGCCGCTTGTCGGGGCCCATCACGGTCGCGACCTCCAGCAGCCCCAGACCAGGGTCACGCCCGGGCGGTCCTTCCAGACCTTCGGGATCATCGACCCATTGCCCGAGCATCTGATACCCGCCGCAAATCCCCAGCACATGGCCGCCGCGGCGCACATGCGCGGCGATATCGACGTCCCAGCCCTGCGCGCGCAGAAATGCCAGATCCCCCCGCGTCGATTTTGTGCCGGGGAGAATGACCAGATCCGCATCCCCGGGCACCGGCTGGCCGGGGGGCAGCATGGTCAGGCGCAGCCCCGGCTCTTGCGCCAGCGGGTCGAGATCGTCGAAATTCGCGATCCGGCTGAAGTGCAGGCAAACTACATGCAGCCCTTCCGTCCGCCGGGGTGCGTCTATGTCAAGCGCGTCTTCGGCAGGAAGCCGCCATGCATCCCCAAACCATGGCAGCACACCATATCCACGCCACGCGGTGCGGGTCTCGATCCAGCGATACCCGTCATCGAACAGGCGGGGATCCCCGCGAAACTTGTTGATCACGAAGCCTGCGATCAGGGCGGCGTCATCGGGGTCGATCACCGCCTGCGTGCCCACCAACTGCGCGATGACACCGCCGCGGTCGATATCGCCCACCAGCACGACCGGCACATTGGCGGCACGCGCAAAGCCCATATTGGCAATGTCGCCGGCGCGCAGATTGATCTCTGCGGGACTGCCTGCGCCTTCGATGATCACCAGATCATGCGCCGCGCATAGTCGCTGAAAGCTGTCGAGAACGGCCTCCATCAGGCGGGGTTTCAGCGCCGGATAGTCGCGCGCCCGCGTCGAGGTCAACCGTTTGCCCTGCACGATAACCTGCGCGCCCGTCTCCGTTTCGGGCTTCAGCAGAACCGGGTTCATGTCTGTCATCGGCTCTAGCCCGCAGGCCAGCGCCTGCAGCGCCTGAGCACGCCCGATTTCGCCCCCGTCAGCAGTCACGGCGGCATTGTTTGACATGTTCTGCGGCTTGAACGGGGCCACGCGCAGTCCACGCGCCCGCGCCGCGCGACACAGACCCGCCACCAGCATGGACTTCCCGACATTGCTGCCAGCGCCCTGAATCATCAAGGCGACCATGGCATCCCCCCTTGCGGGGTGGCGGAGCGCAGATGTGCGCCTCCGGCGGGGATATTTGGGCAAGGATGAAATGACATGGGGCGGCACCGCGCCTCGGGCCGGTCAACCGGGGGAGGCGCGGTGCTTTCACCCTTGGCGGTCATCGGGATCCCTCCCTGTACCGCGCGATGATCGTCGCAAAAAATGGTAAACAATGTCTTTTCATCCTTGCCCAAATATCCCGGGGGGCGCGACCGCAGGGAGCGGGGGGCAGCGCCCCCCAACCCACGCTCAGAACTCGATGCCATGCTGCGCTTTGATCCCATCGCGGAAGGGATGCTTGACCATCGTCATTTCAGTGACCAGATCGGCGGCCTCGATCAATTCGGGCTTGGCGTTGCGCCCGGTCAGGCAAACATGCGTCATTGCCGGTTTGCGTGTCTGCAGGAAATCCACGACTTCGTCGATATCGAGATAATCGTAGCGCAATGCGATGTTAATTTCGTCGAGCAGCACGAAGCGGATCTCTGGGTCCAGAATCTGCTCCTGTGCCAGACGCCAACCGTTTTGGGCGGCCGCAATGTCGCGCTCGCGGTCCTGGGTTTCCCAGGTGAACCCTTCGCCCGACACGAAGAACCGGCAGTCTTTGGCGTGGCGCTCGCGCAGGAATGTTTTTTCGCCAGTGGCCCAGTTGCCCTTGATGAATTGCACCACCGCGCAGGGGATCCCATGCGCGATGCAGCGCATGATCATCCCGAAACCGGAAGAGGATTTGCCCTTCCCAGAGCCCGTATGCACGATGATCAGGCCCTTTTCTTCGGTCTTCGTCTTCATGATCTCGTCTCGCGCGGCCTTGATGCGCTTCATCTTCTCATTGTGACGGCGGGTCAGTTCATCCATCGGTCTTCCCTTTATAGGTGTGTCACGGCCTTGGCACTGGTCTGTGTGCGGGGTCGCCTGGCAAGAGGAAAGGAAAGGCGCGAGGTTGCTTTGTCAACCCACGCGCCGCTGCCCCCGTGTCCGAGTTCGTGTCCGTGCCGACGACATCAGGCAGCGCCACGCCGATGCGTTGGCGCGTCCCGCCGGTCAGACCGACCGGCGGGGGGGGGATCCGCGCGCCCTTGGGCTGTCTTTGGGCGAAACCTCTTACCTCGCCCCCCAGCGCGGAAACGGGTCGGGGAGTTGCGTCCAGTCACCCGGCGTGAAATCGCCCGCATGCATCAGCGCCGCATTGAGCCGCGCGCAGATCGCCTCGCGGTCCATCTCGACCCCGATAAAAACAATCTCCTGCCGCCGGTCGCCCCAAGGCTCAACCCAGTTCTTCGCGATTTCGGCCTGCGCATCTGGGTGCTGTGGCAGCCGCTCCTCCGGGACCGAGGCCCACCAGCGGCCCAGCGGCGAAACCGAGGACATGGCACCTGCAAGGCTGAACTCGGCGGCCCAATCGGGCCGCGTAGCGATCCAGAAATGCCCTTTCGCGCGGATCACACCGGGCAAGGGGCCGTTCAGCACCTCATGCACGCGGGCGGGGTGGAAGGGCGCGCGGGCATGAAAAACGAAGCTCGTGACGCCGTATTCCTCGGTCTCGGGCGTGTGATTGGCGAAACCGTAAAGCTCTTTCGCCCACATCGGATGTTCCTGTGCGCGCTCGAAATCAAACCGGCCTGTGTCAAGGATGGCATCCGAGGCGACATCCGAATGCGTGGTCTCGATGATCTTGGCATCGCCGTTCAGCGCCCGGATGATCTTGCGCGCGGCATCGACCCGCGCGGGGCCAGCATCCGCGCATTTGTTCAGGATGATGACATTGGCAAATTCGATCTGCTCGGTCAGCAGCGTGACAAGACTGCGGTCATCCTCATCGCCCAAGGACTCGCCCCGGTCACGCAGGAAATCATGGCTGGAGAAATCCTTGAGCAGGTTCACCGCATCCACCACCGTCACCATCGTATCCAGCCGCGCCACATCCGACAGGCTGGCGTCATTCTCATCGCGGAAATCGAACGTCGCGGCGACAGGCAGCGGCTCGGAAATGCCGGTCGACTCGATCAGCAGATAGTCAAACCGCCCCTCGGACGCCAGCCGCCGGACCTCTTGCAGCAGATCATCGCGCAAAGTGCAGCAGATGCAGCCATTGCTCATCTCGACCAGCTTTTCGTCCGCGCGCGACAGCTCTGCCCCCTCGCGGATCAGATCAGCGTCGATATTGACCTCGGACATGTCATTGACGATCACCGCCACGCGGCGGCCTTCGCGGTTGTTCAGAACGCGGTTGAGAAGCGTCGTCTTGCCTGCGCCAAGAAAGCCGGACAGAACCGTGACAGGCAGGCGTTTATCCTGAATATTCATATGCACCTCGGCGATGGTTGGAATTGCGCAACTGCGTCGTCTGCGCGGAGATTTCAGTCGGGACGGCCATCAGGCCAGCTGATCCTGAGCCGGGATTGCAAGCCCCAGCGCCTCTGGGCCGTGGCGCAGCAAGGCAAGGCTTTCTTCCAGCTCCGCGCGCGGCATATCCCGCGCGATGATGACGACGCGACTTGTCGGCTCTGTCCGGGGCAGGTGCGTCAGGGGCACGGGCGGGTCGAACAGGGATTGCACGCCATGAAAGGCGAAAGGGTGATCGCAACCTTCGATATACGCGATCCCCTTCATGCGCAGGATCTTGTCACCGCGCAGGGCGATCAGCGTATCAAGCCAGAAATCGAAGCGCTCGGCCGGGATCGGATCGGTCAGCGTGATCGAGGCTGTGGTGATCCTGCCATCGCGGGTGTGGTGCGACGCGGCAGGCTGCGCCGGCGCAGCTGTGCCGGGGCGTGTCAGACCCGACAATCCTTCCAGCGGCGCGGGGGCAGGCCGGGTTTGCGGGGCCGCCAGCCAGTCCAGCGCCTGCCGCGGCGATGTGGCGCGGCGCAGGCGGCCTGGCCCCAGAACGGCCTGTGCAGGCACCGTGCCTTTGTCCGCCGTCAGGCGCGGCGCGCCGGGGTTCAGCTGGTCCAGCCGCAATTGCAGCGCCGCGATGGTGCGGGCATCCGCCAGATCGGATTTGGTCACGATGATCCGGTCGGCCATGGCGACCTGCGCCTGCGCTTCCAGATGCTGATCCAGCGTCGCGGTGGCGAGAACCGCATCCACGGCGGTCACGATCCCGTCGAAGACATAATTTGCGGACAGCACCGGATCGATCAGCAGTGTGTGATGGATCGGGCCGGGATCTGCCAGGCCAGTCGTCTCGATCACCAGCCGGTCGAAGGCCAGTTCCTGGCGCAGGCGCCGGGCGAAAAGCGCGCTCAGCGTCTTGGACAGATCGCCCCGGATCGAACAGCAGATGCACCCTGCAGGCATCAGGACAACATCCTCGGCGGCTGTTTCGATCAGATCATGGTCGAGCCCGGCCTCGCCGAATTCATTGACCACAACCGCAATCCGCCCGGCCGCCGGATCGCGCAGAAGGTGATTGAGGATCGTGGTCTTGCCCGCCCCCAGAAAGCCGGTAAGCAACGTGACAGGGATCGGATCATGCATGATGGGCCTCCGGGTTGCACAATTGGGCCGGGTGTGATTGTTATATTATAACGCAACCCAAGACAAGGCCGGGCGATGCTCGATTGCATCCATTTCCCCGACATCATCGCAGACCTTGCGCGCGGGGCCAGATGAGCCTTGCCCAAGCCCTGCGTCAGCGCAGCGCGGAGCTGTGGCATGTCCAGCGCATCAAGCGGCTTGTGCGTGACAGGTTCGATCTGGGGCCGCATGCGCTGATCCGCGTCGAGCAGATGCCATGCAAGGACGGGCTGTGTCCGGGGCCGGTCACGCAGATCACAGTCCTGTCGGTTGCGCTGACGCGCCGCAGCTTTGCGCTGCATCGCCCCCTCGCCGCGATCACGGCCGCCGAGCTTGCAGAGCTTGATTTCCTCGACAGTTGACAAATCCGATTCTTTTAGTCAAGAAAGGGGCCGCGCCTAGCCACAACCCCGTTGCAGCCCGGCTTTCCTTCATATCTCCAGGGCTGACCGCAATGACTGATGTTGAATATCTGACCCCTATCGCGAGGGCCGTGTCGTGATGGCCAAGATCCAGGACCAGACAGAGCGCAGCTGGCCCGACTGCATCCCGCTGCATCAGGCGCTTGATCTGACGGCGCGGGGCAATGTCGCTCATATCGACCTCAGCGGGCAGGTCTATACCCTGCGCATCACGCGCGCGGGCAAGCTGATTCTCACCAAGTAACCCAGCCGCGTCCCGCATTGCCGGGCGCTGTCAGGACAAAAAAGCATGAGCAAACTTCCCTCCCCCTGCATCGGTGTCTGCAAGTTCAAGCGCGAAGGGCACTGCATCGGCTGTTCGATGACCAAAGCGCAGAAATCCCTGTTCAAGACCCTGAAGAAGGAAAAGCACCAGCACGCCTTTATTGGCATGCTGGTGCATCAGCAGGGCGATCTGGGCAAATACAGCCACTGGCCCAAAGCCTATGAGCGGCGCTGCGACAAGAAAGGCGTGAAAAGCCCGATCTGACGCAGGCCCGCCGCCTCAGCCCAGATGGGCCCGCAAGAGCCAGACAAATTTCTCGTGGGTCTGCCCGCGCGCGATGCACAGATCCTGTGTCAGCAGATCGCCATGCTCTTCCGCGACGGACGCCGTCCCGGCGAGGGTCGCGGCCAGTGTCTCCTGCGCCTTGGCCAAGGCGTCGATCATGGCTTCGGCTTTGGCGTGACCATCATGCTCGACCACTTTCGAGCGTTTGAGCATCGCGGCCAGCTGCCCTTCCGCATGGCCACCCAAAGCCTTGATGCGCTCGGCAAGATCATCTTGCGCGGCAAAATGGTCTTCGTAGATTGTCTGAAACAGCGCGTGCAGCGGGCCAAAGGCCATGCCCGTGACGTTCCAGTGAAAATTTTGTGCCAACATCGTGGTCACGGCCGTTTCCGCGACGCATTGGTTCAGCGCCTCGCAGACGGCTTCCTTGGCAGAGAGTGTCAGTTGTGCTGCGGTCTGGGTCATCAACCCTTCCCCCTTGAATGTTGTTTCATGGAATCCCGAACGACGAACCTGGCTGGCGATGGCTGGCTATCCGTCTTGACAACGAAGATAGCGCGGCGCGGTTCCGGGTTCAAGATAAATTAGAAAGATTCTAATCGTGAGCGTTTCACTTGCCGTATCCTGCCATGCAGCGCACCCGCTCTCAGGTCAGCCAGCCCACCGGGCGGCGCATGCGATGCGGCAGGCGCGCGCAACAGAAAGGCCGCGCTGGCACGATCATCGCGCGCGATTGCGGCAAAGAGCGACAGAAGCCAGGTTTCATCGAAGGACCGCTCAGGGGCTGGCAAGTGATGGATCAAAGGCCCGTTTGGCAGCGCCTGCGCGAGAATGCGCGGGCAGAGACATGACCACTCCTTGGCCGATGAGACATAAACTCCAGGGGGCAAATCCCCAAAAGCGACTCTTTTGCCGACAATTTCAGTCAGAAAACAGATCACTTTTTGCAACATGTTGTCTGTAAATGCCTTTGGCCCGCGCGCGACTGGCTCGGGTCGATACGGACAGCCAACGAAAAATGCGCGCAGACGGAGGCGTATTTTGAAAACATTGCCGACCTTGTTGCCGCGCGGGAAGCCGGTGGCGCTGGTGCAGGCGCGTTTTGCGACCGCTTGCATCAGGAAGGGGCGCTAAGCAACAGCGGTCAATCCACAACTCCCATAGCCCGGTATCAAGCCCATTCAGGCAGTCACAGGCGGTAGTTTCGGCGGAAATTGACGAAAGCGTTTCCAGCAGCAGATCTTGCAAGCGGTCGGGCATGGGGCGTGTCCAGAGTGAGGATGCGTATTGCCGGGCCGCCTGAGTGGCATAATTCCCGACATAAACACTCGACTAAAACAAGGAAAAACTGCGCACACTGCGGCTGTCAGCTCTCTGCCGTCAGATTGGCCGCCACCCCGACTTTCGCTGAAAACCCGGATCTGGGGGCAGAGGGCAGGCCCGCGCCCGCATGACCATGAACTGGCGACGCAGCCCCCACAGCATCGTCTGACAACGCACAGTCAAACAGAACATCCGTCCCCAGCGAAAACACCCGCGTTTCAGGGCGGATGCAATCGGCAAGCCGCAATTCGGGCCGCTGCGTCGTCAGCGCGGCCGGGCCTGCGCCGATCAGCAGCGGGGCCACAGCGACATGCAACCGCTTGAGCAAGCGCGCCTCCAGAAACCGGGAAATGGTGATCCCGCCGCCTTCGATCAGCAGGCTGTGCACCCCTGCCTCGCGCAACACCTGCAGGACGCTGCGCGCCGGGAAAAACCGCTCACCCAGCGGCATGCGGATCACTTCGACCCCGGCGGGCCGCGCCCGGTTGACCGCCTGAATGACGATCCGGCGCACCCCGTCATCGCGCAGCATCGGCGCATCATCGGGCAGCCTGCCGCGCGGGTCGATCACGATCCGCGCCGGGTTGGGACCGGGACAGAGCCGGACCGTCAGCCGCGGATCATCGTGCAAGGCCGTGCCGACCCCGATCACCACACCATCGACCAGCGCGCGCAACCGGTGCAGATGCGCCAGCCCGCCTTGCCCCGACACATCGCGCGCATCCCCTGCCACCGTCGCGATCCGCCCGTCCAGCGACTGGCCGATCTGGGCGACGATCGCGGGGCCAAGATCACGGCGCGCAAGCGGGCCGTAAAGGGCCAGGGCTGCCTGTTCCCCCGCGCTCCACACGCCGCAACAGGCGCAGGCCTGACCCGCCCGCACCGCCAGAAGACGGTCCCAGACGCGCGGTGTGACATCGAGTGACTGCATTCCGGTTCTCCTTTTCAGACCACGCCCAAGGCCTGCGCCGCTTGGCCCGGCGGCACGGCCAGCAGGTCGCTGTGTCCGATCCGGCACGCCGACTGCGCGATGCACGCCCTGCGCCGGGCAAGCCAGTCGCGCGCCTCTGCCGCCCCGGCCTCAGTGGCGGCATCGCCGACGCCGCCGAGAAACGCGTCCTGCAACGCGGCCTGATCCGGCCCCAGTTGCCAGGGACTGTCCGCCTCATGCAGCACATAGCCCTGATCCGCGAAAATGCGACCTGCCGCAGCACGCGCTTCCGGCCCCAGCGCAGGGCCAAACCCCTTGTCGCCCCGCTGATGCGCATTGAACGCGGCCACAACAGCGCCATCCGCGCGGTCGGCAGGATCCCAGCCCATGACACCATCATAGGACAGGGCCGCGTAGAACGGCAGGCCACGCGCGGCCAGACGCTGCGCCAGCCCCGCAAGCCATGCCTCGCTGCACAGATCCAGCAGCGCCGAGGCTGTGACCAGCGTCGCGTCCACCAGCGGCAGCGCATCCAGATCGGTCAGATCGCAGATATGGGTCTGCATATTCGCCCCGCCTGCACGCTCTGCCGCCTGCGCCAGTAAATTCGCGTCATGGTCGACCAGATGCCAGCGCGCACCGGGCCCCATATCCGCCCCGAGCGCGCGCAGCGTCGAGCCTGTGCCACTGCCCAGATCGACAATCACCGGCCGCGCCCCGGCCACGCGCACGGCCTGCAGTGCAAGCGCGCGGTCGCGTGCGGCGTGATCGGCGGGTTCGCGCAAGCTCAGCCATTCGGCGGAAAACCCCATGGCTCAGATCTCGGCCTCGAACCAGCCGCGCGCGACATGGCTTTCATGCAAGGTGATGCGCAAGCGCTTGACGCGGCCGTTATCCTTCAGCGCGCCCGCGCGCAGCTTCGCGGCCAGCTCTCTGAAGATATGCCCCGACAGAAATTCGGTGGTCGTGAAGATGCCCTTGAACTGCGCCTCATCATCGAGGTTCTTGTAGCGCAACGGCTCCAGCACCTGCGCCAGCGCCTCGATCGCAAGCCCGATATCGACGACCAGACCATGCTCATCAATGTCATCCGTGAAGAATGCCGCATCCACAGTAAAGGTCGCCCCATGCACACCCTGCGCGGGGCCGAAGACCGGGGACGGAAAGGAATGTGCGATCATGATATGGTCGCGAACTTCGACAGCGTACATGGAAAGACCCCTTGATGGTGGTTGTCAGGTGTAACGAATACGGTGGCAGATTGTTTCAGGTGCCGCGAGAATTTCGGGATATTGCGCCGGCAGATCCTCGAAATACGTCTCGCCGGAGATCAGCGCGTCCAGCCGGGCATCTGCGCAGAGCAGCGTCAGCGCGGTCGCCATGCGGCGCGCATAGGACCAGCGCGGCGCGCGGTCGCTGGGCAGATGCCCGACCTGCGAGCTGATCAGCCGCAAGCGCTGGCTGTGAAACCCCGCGCCCAGCGCCACCGGGACCGAGCGGGTGCCGTACCAGCTGGCCTCGACGACTGTGGCATTCAGCCCCGCCAGCGTCAGCGCGCAGCCCAGCCCACTCGCGCTGGCGCTGGTATGGATGACCACATCGCAGTCGCGCGGCGCGGCCTCTGGCAGGACGCAGCGCAGCCCCAATGTGGCCGCAAGCCCCGCGCGCTGAGGCTGGATATCGACCAGCGTGACCTCCGCCCCCGGCAGCTGCGCGAGCAGCCCTGCGGTCAGCAGACCGACCACACCGGCCCCGATCACCGCAATCCTGTCCCCCGCCTGCGCACCGCTGTCCCAGACGATATTCAGCGCGGTTTCCATATTCGCGCCCAGCACCGCGCGGCCTGCAGGCAGGCCTTCGGGCAGGACGGTCAGGCTGGCCTCGGGCAGGCGGTACTGCGTCTGATGCGGGAAGAGCGCAAAGACCAACTTCCCGGCCAGCGCGCCTTCCATGACGCGGCCCACGCTGCAATAGCCGTATTTCACCGGAAAATCGAACGCCCCCTCCATCCCCGGCCCGCGCATCCGCTGGGCTTCGGATACGGGCACCTCGCCTGCGAAGACCAGCGCCTCCGTGCCGCGACTGATGCCGGAATAGACGGCCTCGACCAGCACGCCCGCGCCGGTCTGGGCCGGGCGGATCTCGACCTGTCGCGGTGCCGTGATCCAGAGCGCGCGCGCGGTCATGTCAGACCATGCCCAAATGGCACCGCCAGGATCGCCAGAGGCCGCGCAATCCGCTGCCGCACCCGTGTCGCCCGCGCCCACCCGGGCCGCGCCGCATCAACCCGAAAATCACCCCGGGCTGCGTCACGTCGCGCGGAATGATCGCCCGCCAGACTGTTCGCAGGCGCCAGCCCCGGCCCACAACTGCGCGTCGTGTCGCCGACAGCGCGCCTGCCCTGCACGACGATGTGCAGCCTGGCACAGCTAAAACCGGCAGACCGCCGCCGCATATCCGCTGTGGGCCATGACACCGGCAGTGCCGCGCTGCCGGTCAGGTCGGGGCGGGAAACGCGAGCGGGATGGGTCATCTGGCCTCGGATTGCGATTGGACCGTTGGACTTAGCGTTTTGCAGCGGCAGGCAAGTGTGATGCGCGGAAACTTGATCAGGACTGCGCGAGCTGCAGGTTTTCAGGGCACAAGGCTTGGTGCGGGGCTTGGCACAGGGACGCTGCGCGCTAAGCTCCCGAACAGAGCGAAAATGGCAATGGGGATGACTGTGGGGCTGGCTGTCTGGCGCGGATTCTTGCGATCTTTGTTCATCTACAACAACCCTGCCATCACGCACCCGATGCGGCGTTTCTACCGCAGCTTGCTGCGCGAGGGCGATCTGGCTTTCGACATCGGTGCGCATGTCGGCACCCGCGCGCGGGCGATGCGGGCTGTTGGCGCGCGTGTCGTCGCATTGGAGCCGCAGGCCCCTTTTTCGGGATTCCTGCGCCTGACCCTGCCGCGCGATATCCGCTTTCTGGCCGTCGCCGCGGGGCCATCGGAGGCTGTGGCAAAGATGGCGGTGTCCTCGCGACATCCGACCGTGTCATCGCTGCGCCACGGCTTTTCCGAGGAAGTCGGCGTCAAGCCGGGTTTCGAGCATGTGCGCTGGGATGCGGTGCAGGATGTGACCGTCACGACGCTCGACAAGCTGATCGCCGAGGAAGGTCTGCCGCGCTACATCAAGATCGATGTCGAAGGCTTTGAACTGGACGTGCTGGCCGGGCTCAGCCAGCCGGTCGAGCTGATCTCGGTCGAATATCTGCCCGGCCTGCCGCATCTGAGCCATGCCGTGATCGACCGCCTGCTGGAACTTGGCCCCTATCGCTTCAATCCGGTCATGGGCGAAACCGGCGCGTTTCTCTGGCAGGGCTGGCGCGACGCGGCGGCGACGCGGGACTGGTTGCGCAGCCTGCCTACTGATGCGACGTCGGGCGATCTTTATGCCCGACTGCCCGGCTGATCGCGCAAGATCGCGGCAAAGGAGTCAAAGACACCCGGACAGGCCGCCAGCACTGTGCCTGACTGCTCCGGCCTGTCCGCCGGATCAAGCGCCGTGACAGTTGCGCCTGCTTCCGCCAGCAGCACCAGACCAGCGGCGATGTCCCAGGGCTGCAACACACGTTCCCAGAACCCATCGAGCCGCCCTGCTGCGACATAGGCCAGATCCAGCGAGGCCGCGCCCATCCGTCGCACACCGGCGCAATGGGGCATCAGGCGCGCGATATCGGCCGCATGGGCGTCGATATGATCCATCCCGCCAAAGGGGATCCCGGTGCCAAACAGCGCCCCGGTCAGCGAACTGGTCGCGGCCACTTGCAGCGGGCGACCGTTCAGACTGGCCCCGCCCGCGATGCGCGCCGCAAAGGTTTCGCGCTTGAGCGGGTCATGCACCACCCCGATCCGGCGCATGCCGTCAACCTCCAGCGCGACCGATACCGCCCAATGCCCGATGCCGCGCAGGAAATTTGTCGTGCCGTCCAGCGGGTCGACGATCCAGCGCCGCCTGTCCGCGGGTGCCGCGCCGGTTTCCTCGCCCAGCCAGCCATCGCCGCGCCGGGCCGTCAGCAGGATGTCACGCAGGCAGGCTTCGGCCTCGGTATCGGCGCGCGACACAAAATCGCCCGCCCGTTTGCTGCGCACCTGCAGCCTGTCGCGGTTTTCCCAATGCTGCATCAGCAGCGCGCCCGCGTCCTGCGCCGCGCGGATCGCCAGCGCCAGATCGGCGTCGTCCTGCGCGCAGCTCGTGGCGTCGGTCGGGAATGTCGCGGTCATCAGCAGCTGTCCCATCTGTTGCATTGGCCGCGCCCTGACAGATCCAGCCCTGTGACGGGGCGATCGGTCAAAGCCGCCAGTCCGGCGCGGCATCCTGCGCGCATCTCAATTCGTTTTGCGTGTTGGCATGAAGGGCAGGGGCAGGACCGGGACGCCGTCCTCGATCAGGGCCTTCGCTTCAGCCAGCGGAGCCTCGCCATAGATTGCGCGGTTGGGAATGTCGCCCAGATACATGGAGCGGGCTTCCTGTGCGAAGCGCGGACCGACATATTCCGAATGGGCTTCGATCTCGGCACGCAGCGCGGCCAGTTTCGCGGCCGGATCGACCGGAGGGGCCGCGCTTGCGACCGGTTTCGCACTGCTCACCGCCGGGGCCATCAGGGCCTTCGTGATCTGCGTATCACCACAGACCGGGCAAGCCACCATGCCACGCGCGACCAGCGTGTCGTAGGCCGCGCCGGATTGGAACCAGCTGTCGAAATCATGCCCTTCGTCGCATGATAAAGAAAATCTGATCATCTGACCCACCTGACCTTCTGTCTGATCGAATTATATGGCCACGGGGTTAATTCAAGCTAAATTCGCGGTCGTTGGGGGAAGACCCCCCCGCGACAGGTTGAAAAGGACATGCTCATGTTGCGTTCATTGGCGACCGCCCTGCTCATATCTCTCGCCTGGCCCGCTGGGGCCTTCACCTTCACCGCGCTTGACGGCAGCGAGATCGCGCTCGACGAGTTTCGCGGGCGTCCGGTTCTGGTCGTCAACACGGCCTCGCTCTGCGGATTTACTCGCCAATACGGCGATATGCAGGCGATTTATGAGCGCTACGGGCCAGACGGGCTGGTGGTGCTTGCCGTGCCTTCCGATGATTTCCGTCAGGAGCTGTCAAGCAATGAAGAGGTCGAGCAGTTTTGCCGCGTCCAGACCGGCCTGACCTTCCCCATCACCCAGATCACCGCCGTGCGCGGACCGCAGGCGCATCCCTTCTATCGTTGGTTGGCCGAGACGCATGGCCATGTGCCGAACTGGAATTTCAACAAGGCGCTTTTGGGGCCGGACGGGGCGCTGCTGGGCTTTTGGGGGTCGGGCACCAGACCCACGGCGCGCGCCATTGCCGGGCCGATCCGGTCAGCGCTGCAATGAAATCGTTTTTCACCCTTCGAAAAATGATTTGGCGGATCCGGGCGGATTTTTTCGCCTGATGAAACCCTTTTTCATCGGCTCCGAGATCTATCGCGGCTCCAGCTACGGGGCGTGGCACCCGCTGCATATCCCCCGCGTCTCGACCGTGATGGATCTGTCGCGGGCGCTGGGCTGGCTGCCCGCAGAGCGCTATCGCACCAGCCCCCGCGCCAAGCCCGCCGCGCTGACGGGCTTTCATACCCCGGACTATATCGCGGCGCTGCAAGATGCGGAGGCCCGCCAGAGCGTCGATGAGACGGCGCGAAATCGCCACGGGCTCGGCACCACCGCAAACCCGGTTTTCGCAGAGATGTTCCGCCGCCCGGCAACCGGCGCTGGCGGGGTGATGCTGGCTGCGGAACTGGTGCGCGACGGGGGTGTGGTGCATGTGCCCGGCGGCGGAACGCATCACGCCATGGCCGACCGTGCCAACGGGTTTTGCTACCTCAATGACCCGGTGCTGTGCCTGCTTGCGTTGCGGCATCTGGGCCTGAGCCGCATCGCCTATGTCGATATCGACGCGCATCACTGCGACGGGGTGCAGGACGCGCTGGGCGCAGCCGAGGACATGCTTCTGATTTCGGTCCATGAGGAAAAGCGCTGGCCCTTCACGGGCGCGCTGGACGATGACGGGGGTGGCCGGGCGCTCAATCTGCCCGTGCCGCGCGGGCTGAATGACACGGAAATGGCGCTGATCCGCGAGCGGCTGATCCTGACCGCGCTCGACCGTTTCGCGCCGCAGGCGATCGTGCTGCAATGCGGGGCCGATGCGCTGGAGGAAGACCCGCTGTCGCGTCTTGCGCTGTCCAATAACGCGCATGTGGCGATTGTCGGCGCGCTGGCGGCCATGACGCCGCGGCTGATCGTGCTGGGCGGGGGCGGCTATAATCCGTGGTCCGTGGGGCGGCTCTGGACGCGGATCTGGGGCGCGCTGAACGGTCGGACCGCGCCGGGCCTCTTGCCCGCTCCGGCGCAGCAGGTGTTGGCGGGGCTGCGCTGGAACCGGCGCGGGCCGGGGCGGACCCCTGCGCAGGCCTGGCAGCAGACCCTGGAAGACCCGCCGCGCGAAGGCCCGCTGCGCGCGGAGTTGCAGGGCCGGGTGGACGCGCTGCGCGCGCGCTGCGTGTTTGTGAAGTCCTGAGCAGGGCTCAGCTGAATTCCTCGGACTGGATTTTCAGCTTCTTGATGCGCGAATGCAGCGTTGTGGGTTGCAGCCCCAGAAGCTCTGCCGCGCCCGCATCGCCCGAAACCTTGCCTTGCGTCAGGCGTAGCGCGGCCACGAGGTTGTCGCGGGCGAGGCGGGTCAGTTCGGCCTCGGTCAGGATGGTGTCCTTGGCCCCGCTGCGGCGCAGCATGGGCTGCGCCAGATCGACCTGCAGCTTGCCGCCCTTCGAGATGATCGCGCCCCGGTCGATCACATTCTGCAATTCGCGCACATTGCCTGGCCAGTCATAGCCGATCAGCTTGTCCATCGCCTGCCGTGTGATGGTCGGCGGGGTCATGTTCAGCCGTTTGCACGACAGCGCGAGAAAATGCGCGGCCAGTGCCGGGATGTCTTCGGGGCGCTGGCGCAGGGCGGCGCAGACAATCGGGAAGACATTGAGATAGATGTACAAATCCTGCCGGAACGCGCCCTGGCGCACCAGGGTTTCCAGCGATCTGCGGCTGGCGGCAATCAGGCGCAGATCGATGCGGCGGGCCTGCGTGTCGCCAAGCCGCGTGACCGAGCGTTCCTGCAGCGCGTGCAGCATCCGCCCCTGAATCGCCAGCGGCAATTCATCCACATCATCGAGAAACAGCGTCGCGTTATGCGCCAGTTCCAGCATGCCGGGCTTGTCGCGCAGCGCGCCGGGATAGGCGCCGCGCATCTGACCAAAAAGCTCGGCCTCGATCGCGTCGGATTTCACCGCGCTGCATTTGAAATGGATCAGGGACCGCCTGCGCCGCGCGCTGCCCTTGTGGATGGCCGAGGCGACCAGCGCCTTGCCGGTGCCCGCTTCGCCTGTGATCAGCACATTGGCGTCCGTGCCGGCCACAAGGTCGATCTTGCTGATCACCTGCAGGATCGCGGGCGAGGTCCCGATGATTTCGTGATGCGCCCGCGCCGAGGCGATGGTTTCCTGCAGATAGGCGTTTTCCTGTTCCAGCCGGTCGCGCAGATCCTGCACTTCCTGCATCGCCTCGCGCAGCTTGCGTTCGTTTTCCTTGCGCTCGGTGATGTCGCGGAAGATCACCACGGCGCCGGCCAGAACATTCTGGTCATAGATGGGCGTCGAGACATATTCGACGCGGATCGGTTTGCCATCCTTGCGCCAGAACACCTCATCCTCGATGCGGTTGACCTGCTCGAAGCGGAAGGACTGGTAGATCGGGCAGTCATGGGAGGGGTAGACCTCGCCATTGAGGTGGTGATGGTGGATCATCGAATGGATGTCGCGGCCCAGCAGATCCTCGGCGCTCCAGCCCAGCATTTCGCGCGCGGCGCGGTTGACGAAGGTGGTCTTGCCATCGGCATTGACGCCGTAGATGCCTTCGCCTGCGGCATTCAGGATCAGCTGGTTCTGGCGCTCCAGTTCCGTGAAGAAATCCTGCGCGCGTTGCCATTCCAGCAGGCCAAGGCGCTGCAACTGGTTGGCTTCGGTGATCTGGTCATGGCGCGAGAGCTCATTGAGGTCGATCAGCGTGAGCAGGATCGCGCCGTCGATCCCGTCAAGGCGCGTGCCGCGCAGCTCGCAGCTGAGCGGGTGGTGGTTCAGATCCTGCAGCGCGATATCGCGTCGCCAAGCCTGGCCGCGATGGGCCAGTTCGTCGAGAAATACCAGAAAACCGGGCAGGCTGCCCGCAAGATGCGGCGCGAAGGCAAAGCCCGACGGCGCGGCTTGGCCGAGCAGGCGCATGGCGCGCTCATTGGCCGCGCGCACGCGGTCGCGCGCGGTGTCGAGCACCAGCACCGGATGGGGAAAGGCGTCGAGCAGGGAATCGGCGGGCAGGTCATCGCATGTCATGGCGCGAGCCTTGCCGTCGCAGCGGGCAGGCGCAATACGAAATTTCGTAAGTTATGAAATATCGTAATTAAAATTTGAAAAAAAGTCACTCAAGAAACTGAAATTAAAACAAAGTCTATTCTTTGAGCAGTTCCTGTTTTCGGGTGGAGTCTGCGCAAGCTGCGGGTCATCCTTGGACAGGAGCAGCAGATCGCAGACAGGAGTCACTATGTCGAACAAGAGCCTTGGGAATCCGTTTTCGGCCAAATCCGACCTGCGCCACGGAGCCGCCTGTGGCTGTGCCGAGTGCAAATCCGATGCCCATGCGCGGGTCGCAGCGCCGATGACGCGCGAGGCCATGCTGGAACGCGCGGTCGAGAGTGCGGTCGTGCGCTCGGTCTTTGGCCATAACGAATTGAACCGCCGGTCGATGCTGGGCATGCTGGGCGGCGGGGCCTTTGCGGCCGCGCTCGCATCCGTCTTTCCGATGGACAAGGCCAAGGCGCTGATCCTCGATGATCTGGGGCCGATCGAGAAGCCGGATCTGAAGGTCGGCTTTGTCGCGATTACCTGCGCCACGCCCATCATCATGGCCGAGCCGATGGGATTTTATGACCGCTACGGGCTGAATGTCGAGATCATCAAGACGGCCGGATGGGCGGTCGCGCGCGACATGTCGCTGTCGGGCCAGTATGATGCCAGCCATATGCTGACGCCCATGCCACTGGCGATGACGCTGGGGCTGGGCTCTTCGGCGGTGCCCTATATCATGCCCGCGGTCGAGAATATCAACGGGCAGGCCATCGTGCTGTCCAATGAGCATCTGGACAAGCGCGACCCGGCGCAATGGAAGGGCATGACCTTTGGCGTGCCGTTCGAATATTCGATGCATAATTTCCTGCTGCGTTACTATGTGGCCGAGCATGGTCTGGACCCGGATCGCGACATCCAGATCCGCGTCGTGCCCCCGCCCGAGATGGTGGCGAATCTGCGCGCGGGCAATCTGGACGGCTATCTGTCGCCTGACCCGTTCAACCAGCGCGCGGTCTGGGAAGGGATCGGCTATATCCATCTGCTGACCAAGGATCTGTGGGAAGGTCATCCCTGCTGTGCCTTTGCGACCCCGCGTCGCTTCGCGGTTGAGAACCCCAACACTTACGGCGCGCTGTTGCGGGCGATCATCGACGCCACGCAATATGCGTCCAACCACGACAACCGCCGCGAAATCGCGGAAGCCATTGCGCCTGCGGCCTATCTCAACCAGCCTGTGCCCGTGCTGGAGCAGGTGCTGACCGGGACGTTTGCCGATGGTCTGGGCAATGTGCAGCGCGAGCCCGACCGGATCGATTTCGATCCCTTCCCCTGGCATTCCATGGGGGTCTGGATCCTGACGCAGATGAAGCGCTGGGGCTATATCCAGAACGAGATCGACTACAAGGCCATCGCCGAGCAGGTCTATCTGGCCTCGGATGCGCGCAAGGTCATGGCGGAGCTGGGCTATGACGCGCCTGAGGTCAGCTACAAATCCCATACGATCATGGGCAAGACGTTCGATCCCGACCAGCCGCAAGCCTATATCGACAGCTTTGACATCAAGCGGGGCTGAGCCATGCAAACCCTGTCTGTCAACAAACGTGCGGCGATCCTGTCGGTTCTGCTGCTGATCTTCGCGCTGGGGGCCTGGGAAGTCTCGGTCACCCGGCAGGAGGTCGGCGTAGCGCTGACCGAATACGAGATCCTGATGGGTCTGGGCCAGCCCCGCGCGGCGGTCCCGCCGCCCAGCGATGTGATGATCCGCGCCTGGGAACAGCTGAGCGATCCCTTCTACGACAACGGACCCAACGACAAGGGCATCGGCATTCAGCTGGCCTATTCGATCCAGCGCGTGCTCACAGGGTTCTTGCTGGCCGCCGCCATGGCGATTCCGTTGGGCTTTCTGATCGGCATGTCGCCTGTCGCATACAAGGCACTGAACCCGTTCATACAGGTGCTGCGCCCGATTTCGCCGCTGGCCTGGATGCCGCTTGCGCTGTTCATCATTCAGGACAGTCAGGCGAGTGCGATTTTCGTGATCTTCATCTGTTCGGTCTGGCCGATGCTTCTGAACACGGCCTTTGGTGTGGCAGGGGTGCGGGCCGATTGGGTCAATGTGGCGCGCACGCATGAGCTGGGCAGTCTGCGCACCGCGCTGACCGTGATCCTGCCTGCCGCCGCGCCCACGATCCTGACGGGGATGCGGATTTCCATCGGGATTGCGTGGCTGGTGATCGTGGCCGCCGAGATGCTCGTGGGCGGCACCGGGATTGGCTATTACGTCTGGAACGAGTGGAACAACCTCGATCTGACCTCGGTCATTTTCTCGATCCTGATGATCGGCCTTGTGGGCATGGTGCTGGATGCGATCTTCGCCAGCCTGCAGCGCGCCGTCACCTATGCCGAATGAAAAGGAAGCTTCCATGTCCAAACCTTTCCTGAGCGTCGAGCGGCTGACCCAGAGCTTTCCTGACGGGGCGGGCGGCACGCTGACGGTCTTCGAGAATGCCAGTTTCGGGATTGAGAAGGGCGAGTTCGTCTGCATTCTGGGCCATTCGGGCTGTGGCAAATCCACGATCATGAATGTGCTCGCGGGGCTTGCCGAGCCCACATCCGGTGTCGTCAAGATGGACGGGATGGGGGTTTCCGGTCCCAGTCTGGACCGGGGGGTGGTGTTTCAGAACTATTCGCTGCTGCCCTGGCTGAGTGCGCTGAAAAACGTCACTTTCGGCGTCAAGGCGCGCTACCGCGACTGGTCGCGCGACAAGGTGGTGGACCATGCCACGCGCTATCTGGCCATGGTCGGGCTGGAAGGCGATGTGATCCATCGTAAGCCCAGCCAGCTGTCGGGCGGCATGCGCCAGCGTGTCTCCATCGCGCGGGCTTTTGCCAATCAGCCGAAACTTCTGCTGCTCGATGAACCTTTCGGCGCGCTCGATGCGCTGACACGCGGCACGATTCAGGAGGAGCTTTTGCGCGTCTGGAGCAAGACCGAGCAGACCGTCTTCATGATCACCCATGACATTGACGAAGCGATCTTGCTGGCCGACAGGATTTTGCTGATGACCAACGGGCCCTTCGCGCGGATCGCGGAATCGGTCGAGATCACCATCCCGCGCCCGCGTGTGCGCACCGAGATCGTGGAGCACCCCAATTACTACGCCATCCGCAACCATCTGGTGCAGTTTCTGGGCAAGCGCTCGAAGGAACTGGCCGGGCGCGCCTCGGATGGGGCCAGCCAGAGCCCGGCGCCTGTGCGCATCGATCTGACCGCCCCGGCGGAAAACCCCGAACCTGGCCCCCAAACCGGCCCCGAATCTGGCCGTGAACCGCGCGCCCATCTCAAGGCCGTGCATGGCTGAGTGATGACAATTTCAAGGAAGGAGACCAAGATGAAAGACCTGATGCAAGATGCAGAGATGCTGACCAAGGAGGATGTCACGGCGCTAATTCTCGCCGCAAAGAAGCGCCGCGGCCTGAAATGGGAGGAGATCGCCGCCGCTATCGAGCTGTCGCCGGTTTTCACGCATTCGGCGGCGATGGGCATGAATTCCATGCCCGCCGACAAGGCGGCGGCGCTGGTGGCGTTCCTCGATCTGCCCCCGGAAGCTGCGGAAGTGCTGCAGGACTATCCCACCAAGATCTGGGAACAGGCCGTGCCGACGGACCCCTGTATCTACCGGCTTTATGAAATCGTAGGCGTTTACGGGCCGACGATGAAGGCGATCATTCAGGAAGAATTCGGCGACGGGATCATGTCGGCGATTGATTTCGACATGATCATCAGCCGTGTGCCCCATCCCAAGGGCGACCGGGTGAAGGTCGAGATGACGGGCAAATTCCTGAAATACAACGACTGGTAAGCTGCAACGAAGGACGCCCCCCTGCCACCCGTGGCGGCAGGGGGGCGTTTGGTCACTTCAGGCCCAGATGTCTGCGCGTGGCCGCCAGAACCTGCGCATGGATTGCTGCGCGCTCTGCGCCTTCGGGGTCCGTGCAGACAGGATCATCATTTTCTTTCTCAAGGATCATCGCGCCCTGGGGTGTGCAGAGCGGCAGGACCGAGAAATGCGCGGCGTGCGCGATCTCCAGCAGCTCCGCACCCGGCAGAAGCCCGGTCAGATGGCTGCCCGCAGACGAGATGTCGGTGGCGTCCAGTCGATCCGCGCCGGTGCCAAGCTGGATCAGCAGCGTGGGACCGCTGAGCGCCGTCACGTCCTTCGGTCCAAGCCCGTAGGTCAGGCCCGGATCGATGGCGACCACGCGGCGGATGCGGGGGTCTGCGTGCACCCCGTCCCATAAGGCCGCATCGATCTGGCGCAGATCGGCGCCAGCGCGGGCGAGATCGGCGCAATGCCGGGTCGGCCTGTCATCGCAATGCGCGATATAGCCCGCCAGATTGCCGCGCAACCCGCCAAGGCTCAGCGCCGTCCAGCCGCCATAGGAAAACCCCAGCGCCGCGATGCGCGCCGTGTCGATCGCGGGGCCGATGGCAGGGTCGGCCAGCAGATGATCGAGCGCCAGCGTCAGATCTTGTGCGCGGGTCCAATGCGCAAGCCCCGCCTGCATGTCGAAATCAAAGACTGTGCTGTTGGGGTGATTGACGGCCAGCACCACGGCCCCGGCCCGGGCCAAACCTGTGGCCAGCCAGCCCAGCGCGCGCGCATGACCGCCCAGCCCATGCGACATGAGGATCAGCGCAAAGCGCCCTTCGGCCAGCATGGCGTCCGGCGCGACCAGATTGGGCAGGAACACGGCATTGCCGCCAGAGGGGACCGGGGCGCTGTCTTCGGCCGCCGGATACCAAAGCGCATACTCCATGGTGCGGGCGTGATGGGGGGCGTCGATCCGGCCCTCGCGATAGCCTGCAATCTGCGCCCAAAGACTGGCGGGAAGCAACGCGGCCGCAAGGGCAAGCGGGATAAGGCGGGCAAATGTCATGGTCGATCTCTGCTGATGTCTGGATGCGCCGGATTTGCGCAGAAATGGCACGGGCTGGCGTCCTCGATCCGGTTCCGGCTTGAGCAAAACCGGTTTCAGCACTATGCACGTTGGCCCGACCTGATCGGGATCAGCACGATTGTCGCGAGCCCATATGATCACGCTCCCCCTGCCGCTGGTGTCCAGTCTGATCCTTGTCTTTCTGCTGCTGCGCCTGCTGGTGCGCGGGGGCGGGGTGGCATGGGTTGCGACCCTGCTCGGGGGGCTGGCGCTGCAGGGGGTGGTGATCACGCTGGCCCAGCATCACGGGATTGCCGCCGCGCGCTGGGTGCAGCCGGTCAGCGCGCTGGCGCTGCCGGTGCTGGCGTGGCTCGCGTGGAAGGTCGATGGGTTGGGTCTGCGGCTGTCCGCGCGCGACGCGCTGCATCTGGCAGGGCCCGCGCTGGGGCTGGTGCTGCGCTGGGGCGATGGCTGGCTGCTGGAAGCGCTGGTGCCGCTGAGTTTCGCCGGCTACGCGCTGGCGCTGGCCGTGTCGTTGCAGCGCACCGGCCCTGACCTGCCGCGCGGGCGGCTGGGGCAGGGGGATGTCCCGCGACTGGTCTGGGCGGGGGTGGCGGTGGCGCTGGGGCTTTCGGCGCTCAGCGATCTGGGCATTGCTGTGGCGATTGCGCGGGGCCATGCCGCCTATGTGCCGCTGATCGTGGATCTGGCGACTTCGGCCTTGCTCTTTGGCACGGGGCTTCTGGCGCTGGGGGTCGCGCAGGTGACCGCGCGCGCGGCAGAGCCGGACATCGCCCCGCCTGCGCCCAGCGAGGATGATCACGCGCTTTTCGCCCGGCTTGAGGCGCTGATGCAGGCCCGACGCGCATGGCGCGACCCGGATCTGACGCTGGCGCAGCTGGCGCGCAGGCTGTCCGTGCCTGCCAAACGGCTCTCGGTGGCGGTCAATCTGGTCACTGGCGACAATATCTCGCGCTATGTCAACGCCCGGCGCGTGGCTGCGGCCTGCGCCGCGCTGGGCGCGGGGATGACGGTGACCGAGGCGATGCTGGAGGCGGGGTTCATCACCAAGTCCAATTTCAACCGCGAGTTTCGTCGTGTCACGGGCCAGACCCCGACCGCGTGGCAAAAGCAGCGCCGGGGCTGATCCGCCGCGCCTCAGAACTGCGTGCGCAACAGGCTCCAGGCCCCGTCGTGCAGGCGCTGCAAGGCCGGGCGATCTTGCCATTCCTGCAAGCTGACCTGCCGCGACTGCGCCAGATCCTGCGCGAAGATCGCGATCTTGGCGGCGGCGAATTCCGCGTCGAAGACATTCAGGTTGGCTTCATCATTCAGCCGGAAAGAACGCTCGTCGAAATTGGTCGAGCCGATGGAGGCGAAGCTTTCGTCCACGATCAGCAGTTTCGCATGCATGAAGGTGGGCTGATATTCATGGATGCGCACGCCCGCTTCCAGCAGCGGCCCCCAGAGATGGCGCGAGGCGCGGCGCACGATTTCCTTGCTCATATGGGGGCCGGGCACGATGATGTCGATCTCGACACCGCGCGCGCGGGCATCGCGCAGCTGTTCGACGGCGACATGGTCGGGCACGAAATACGGTGTGGTGATCCGGATATGGCTCTGCGCCGAGGCGATGGTGGTCATCAGCATCAGATGGATGTAATTGCGGCTGCCGGTCGCGCTGAGCACCAGTTGTGTCGTCAGATCGCCCGTGGGCGCAAGCGGCGGGAAGAACGCATCGCCCTGCAGCATTTCGCCGGTATCTTCCACCCAGTTGGAGGCAAAACCGCCCTGCATCGCCGCGACCACTGGTCCGGTCACGCGGTAATGCGTCTCGCGCCATTCGTCGGGGTTGCGCGCGCGGCCCCGCCATTCATCGCCGATCCCAACACCCCCGATAAAGCCCACGCGTCCATCGATGACCAGAAACTTGCGATGGGTGCGGTTGTTGATCCGGTCCAGCGTGTACCAGCGCAAGGGGCGGAAGCGGGTGACATGCACGCCCCCGGCTTCCATCGCGTCGATCAGGTCGAAATCCATCGCGTTGGAGCCTGCCCAGTCCAAGAGCACGCGCACCTCGACCCCGGCCCGCGCGCGTTCGATCAGCGCTTCGGCAAAGTTCTGCGCAATGGCGCCGGACCAGTAGATATAGGTCTCGAAATTGATGCTGGTTTCGGCCTGGGCAATGGCGTCGAGCATGGCGGGGAAAATCTCGTCACCGTTTTGCAGGATCTCGATGGCGTTGCCTGCGCTCAGGTTCGAGCCGAACAGCCCTGCCAGACTGCGCTGGAATTCCGGGCTGGTGGGGGTCATCGCACTTGTCACAGGGCCGCGCAGCTCGCGCCGGTCGGGCACAAGGTTCAGGCCCGCAATCACGGCGGCGAGTGTCAGCGCCAGCACAGTGACGCCAATCCTGATGCGCGTGCGATGGGCGTGGAGCCAGTCACGCATGCTGGTTTTCCGCGGCAGGGCGCGGCTGTGCAGGGGGCAGGGCAAGGCGTTCGGCCCATGCGCGGGTCATGGCACCATAGCAGTCGAGCAGCGAATCCGCCGCGATGCTGCGCCCTTCGGTCATCCGTCCCAGCACGGTCAGGCCGGGTGCCGCGCATCCTGTGGCATCGACGTCAATGCCGCCTGTGGCAGGGGCTTCGCGCAAGCCCCCCTCGCGCAGGAGCGCGGTGATCAGCGGGTCATCGATCCGGTCAAGCCGGGGCGGCGGCAGCACTGCGTCAATCATCACTGTGGCCTGCGTGTCACGGTCAAGCGCCCAGCCTTGCGCCGTGAGCCTGATCGCCGGGTCATCGGCCAGTGTCAGCTGCACCAGCCCGTCCTGCACCAGTGCCAACAGCAATCGAGCAGAGCCGAGCGGCGGGCCATAGGTCAGCCGTTTCAGCCCGCGATCAAAGGCCAGAACTGCGGCCCGCGTGTCCGGGCGGCTGTCGGCGGTCAGAAAACTGCGGCGCAAGGCCGGTTGCAGGCTGCGCCAGATCTGCCCGATGCAATAGCCGACCCCCGCCGGGCGACAGCCTGCCGCCATCTCGATCCCCTCGCGCAGGATATCGCGGGGGGTGCGTCCGGCATCCTGCGCACCGGGGCTGTCGCGCTCGATGCGCAGCCAGTCGGTGGGGGCGGCCCCGCTGATGCGTCGGGCGGGGGCTTCGAGCGCCTGCGCGATGTCATCCATGGCCGCGTCCGGGTCCAGCGTCAGGGCGCGCGCGATGGCCGCGTGCAGCTGCGCCGTCTCGGCGTCGCGCAGCGCGAAGCGGGGCTGCAGCGTCCGGGCGGGTTTGGGCAGGGGCGGCACCCCATCGAGCGAGAAGGGCAGGATGCGCGCGGGTTCGCGGCCAGACCGCAGGTAGCGCCCGCCGGCCATTTGCCCGCCCTGACCCAGTGTCAACAGCGCCACCACATCGAGCGCGGCCAGCCCCAGCCCGCGCAGCGCGACGGTCTTGCCCGCCCAGCCCCGCGCCTTGCGTTGCAGCGCGTGACCGGGATAGGCCGTGGCCATGAGCGCGCCGCATGCCGCCGCTTGCGCGCGCCAGCTGGCCCATGTCGGATCCGCCCGCGTGACCGGCTGGCCCATGGTCAGAACCAGTTCGTCATAGGGGCCGTATGCACCAGCATGTGTCTCGATCCACCAGCCTGCCGCATCGCGCGTGGCATTGGTGGCGATCTGGCGGTGATGGCGGATCGCGCCGGGATGGGCCTGTTGCAGCGCGGTGAAGCGCGCTTGCAGATACTGGCCCATACGTCTGCGGGGCGGGTAATCCTCGGCTGTCGGGCCGGGCGCGCTGGTCTGTGCGATCCAGTCGCTGAAGCTGATGCGTTCGGGGAAGGGCAGCGTTACCTCTTCGGCGCGCAGATTGAGCAGGCAATGCGGACTTTCCTCGGGCGCGTAATTCGGCCCTGCCGCCGGGGTGGCGGAGGGGTCGAAGATGGTGATCCGGCAGGACGGCATCTGGTCCAGCGCCATTTCGGCGGCGGCCAGCCCGCGCGGGCCGCAGCCGATGAGTGCAATCCGCAGGGGATGCGCGCGGCGCGCGGGCAGGGGGCGGGCGTGCATCATGCGCTCCATTTCGGATCAGCGGTGAAGGTCACCGACAGCCAGCGATCAGGCCCGGCATTGCCCAGCGCCGCGCTGACCTCGTCGCGGATCGCGTCCCAGTCCGAGAGCGGGCGGGCTGGCGCGTCGGGGGCGGCGATGAAATACATCTCGATCTGCTCGGCCCGGCCGACCCGCGCGACATAGCTTTGATGCGACTGGAACCCGTGCTTTGCCGTGATCTGGCGGGCCACGGCGTCGACGCGCGCCCGCAGGTCGCCGGGGGTCACAAGCAGCATGTCGGACAGCGCGCGGCGTGTGATGGCGGCGGGCACAGGGATCAGCACCAGACAGATCAGCGCCAGGATCGCCGGGTCGATATAGGGCAGCAGCCATGCAGAAGGCGTGTCGGCGATCACGGCGGCCAGCGCGAAGGCCACAACCAGCGCGGCGCTGAGCGCGCCTGCAGACAGCCAGCCCTGCGCGTCAAGCTTGACAAAGGCCGAATTCAGATGCCGGTTGGCGCGGTAGCCCAGCGCGCCCATCGCAAAGCAGATCACCATCGCCGCGCCCGCATAGTAAAGCGCCAGATCGAAGGCCAGAAGCCGCCCGCCGCCAAGCAGCGATTCAATGGCGTTGATCAGCCCGTAAGCGGCCACGGCCATCAGCAGCACGCCGTTGAGCGCCAGAACCATGGGCTCCAGATGCCAGAAGCCGAAATTGAACCGCGCCTCCAGCCGCTGGCCGCGCGCAGTTGCGAGCGCGTAGGATTTCATCAGCCCCAGCACCAGCAGCGACACGGCGCTCATGGCCGCATCGACGAGCGAGAAGGCCCCGTCAAAGACAATCGCCCGCGAGCCTGTCCACAGCCCCATGCTCACCCCGAGCGCCGCCACGATCAGCGTGGCCGCAATCGAGAGCTTGAGCAGCGTTTCTTCCCTGAGATCGCTCATCCGTGCACCTGTCATCCCATCGCGCGTTACTGTGGCAGCGCATAGGCGATGATGTGATCCCCGACAGTGGTTTCGAGCTGCGAATGTCCGGCGGCATGCAGGATGACATATTGGCGGCCATCATGGACGAAGCTCATCGGTGACGCCTGCCCGCCAGCAGGCAAGCGCGCTGACCACAGGAGCCGGCCCGTCTCGGTCTCGTAGGCGCGGAAGAAATTGTCCTGCGCCGCCCCGATGAAGGTGATGCCGCTGGCGGTCACCAGCGGCCCGCCGATATTCACCGTCCCAAGCGGCACGCGCAGGAAGGTCGGCAGGCCCATCGGACCTGTATCGAAGCCGGTCCCGAAAGGCAGCGACCACAGCAGCGCGCCGCTTTGCAGATCCGTCGCGGCCACATAGCCCCATGGCGGTGCGATGCAGGGCGCACCCAGGATCGACAGCCACATCGGGCGGTCCACGCCATACGGGGCCAGCCATTGCGGCGCGACCTCCTGATCGGGGCGCGCGCCGCCCAGACCCACGGGCATGTCATTCACCTCGGCCCGCGGGACCATGGTGACGACATTGGGCAGGCGCGAATGGTTGGTGATCACGATGTCACGCGCCAGATCGAGCCCCACACCGCCCCAGTTGATGCCACCCACCGTGCCGGGATGCAGGAGCATGCCATGCGGGTTCTCGGAAGGCGGGGTATAGATGCCGCGATAGTCCATGCGCAGGAAGTCGCGCCGACACAGCGCCGCGTCGATCATCGCCACGCCCCATGTCTGGGAATGGTGCAGGGTTTCGGGGTCAGGTCCGATGCGGCCTGCGAAATTGGGGTAGAACACGGCTTGCGGCTGGGTCTCGTGCGTCCAGTCCCCCGGCAGCGCACCTTGCGGGGCGGGGCGCGGCTCAACGGGGCGCAGATGTTCGCCCGTGGCCGCGTCGAGCACATAGAGCGAGCCCTGTTTGGTGCCCTGCACCACGACGCGGCGCATCTCGCCGTCGATCTGCATGTCCATCAGCGCAGGCTGCGCGCCCAGATCGTAATCCCACAGATCATGGATCACTGTCGCGAAATCCCAGATCGTCTCGCCTGTCTGCATGTCGATGGCGATCACGGCCGAGGTGAAGCGGTCTTCCTCCGCGCTGCGCGCGCCGCCCCAATGGTCATTGGCGGAATTGCCCGTGGCGATATAGATGATCCCGGCCTCTGGGTCGCCCGAGATCACGTTCCACACATTCGGTGTGCCGCGCGGAAAGATCTCGCCTTCGGCCAGCGGCTCTGCGGCGATGCCCTGCCGCAAGGCGTCCCAGGCCCAGATCAGATCGCCCGAAACCGCATCATAGGCGCGCACCACGCCCGATGGCGCGTCGCGGCGCTGGTTGTCGCTGACCTGCTGCCCGATCACCACCAGATCACCCACCACCGCCGGGCCGGATGTCGAAGATGCAAGCCCGGTTTCCTGCAGACCCAGCCCGAGCGCCAGATCGACCACGCCCTGCGTGCCGAAATCGGGGCAGATCGCGCCGCTGGCGGCGTCGAGCGCATAGAGCCTGCTGTCCACAGTCGTCACGAAAATCCGCGCGGAACAACGCTCATCCCCGGCGGCATTGCGGTGATGAGCGACCGCACGACAGGCCACGGAAAAGAGCGATTCCATATCGCTCTCGGAGGTTTCGGGGTCGAAATGCCAGAGCCTGACGCCGGTTGCGGGATCGAGCGCGATCACCTGCTGCGAAGGGGTGCAGGCAAACAGCGTGCCATCGACGTAAATCGGTGTGTTCTGGGCGCTGTAGCTGATCCGCGTATTGTCGGTCATGTCGCCGGTCTGGATGCGCCAGACCTCGGTCAGATCGGCAATATTGGCGCGGGTGATCTGCCCGGCGGGGGTGTAGCGCGCGCCGAGCGGCGAGCCGCCGAAAGCGCTCCAGTCCTCGGCTGTGTTATGGCCGGGAAAGCTCTGTGTGTCCACGTCCTGCCCGGCGGGTGCGGTGGGGCGTTCCCAGACCAGCGCAAGGGTCAGTCCGGCCCCCGCCACACTGGCAAGCACGGCGCCCCAGGCCGTGGGGCGCAGCCAGCGCGGCTGCAACTGGCGCGGGCTGCCCCAGATCACCACGGCCAGCAGCAGCGCGAAGATCAGCCCCGGCACGGCGATCCGTCCCAGAAGGTCGAATTGCCATGACACCAGCCAGTCATTCGCCGCGATCTCGATCAGCCCCCAGAGGAAGGTCAGACCCAGCAGCAGGCCAGAGGGCAGAAGCGCAAGCGACACCGGCGCGAGCACCAGCGCCGCCAGACCGGCCCAGAACAGCAGCCCTGCGCCGATGAAATAGACCCCGCCGCCATTGCGGGCGATCTCGAACCCGATCCAGATCAGCGCGGCACCAAGGATGAGTTTCAGCGCCGCACCCCCCATGAGCACAAGCTTCGCAATGATGTGATACTGCGCAAACCGCGTTTTGACGAAGGGGGGGATGGGCGACGGCATGGCATGTCCCTGAATGTTGTTTTCAGGAACAACCCGTCAGGCCTGCGGCGGTTCCCTGCCTTGGGGGGGCGATGGGGGGGGCAAGGCTTTGGGCGGGGAAGGGGGGGGCGGTGTGCGACGCAAGGGGGCATGGGCTTGCCCCCTTGATTTCTGCGTCCGTCTCGCTGAAGCGTCAGGCGCGTGGGGGCTGGCGTCTGTCCTGCCGAAGGACGCGGACAGGCTGGCAGCGTGGTGCTGCGGACAGGCTACGAAGGCAGGCGGCGAGGCAGAGCGCTGTCGCGGTGATCAGCGTGGCGACCATGAGTTCCATCGATCGATCCTTCCTGTTTGCGTATTTGGTCAACGCGTGACTGCGCCGCGCGTTCCATCACCCGGATGGGGCCCTGCGCGCTCAGCCCATCCGTTCCGAAGCATAGGAGCCCGGCGAGGCGGGGAAAACGACGGTCTTGTTGCCGTTGAGAAAGACCCGGCGGTGGATATGCGCGTGGATCGCGCGGGCGAGAACCTGGCTTTCCACATCGCGCCCGAGGCTGACATAATCGCTGGGCGATTGCGCATGGGTGACGCGCACCGTGTCCTGTTCGATGATCGGACCTTCATCGAGATCCGCCGTGACATAATGCGAGGTCGCGCCGATCAGCTTCACGCCGCGCTCATAGGCTTGTTTATAGGGGTTCGCGCCCTTGAAGCTGGGCAGGAAGGAATGGTGGATATTGATGATGCGCCCCGACATCTTCGCGCACATCGCGTCTGACAGAACCTGCATGTAGCGCGCCAGAACGATCAGCTCGGCCCCGGTGCTCTCGACCACATCCATGATGCGGGCTTCGGCGTCGGGCTTGTTCTGTTTCGTGACCGGGATGCAGTGGAAGGGGATGTCATGGTTCACCACGACTTTCTGATAATCCATGTGATTGGAAATCACGGCCACGATGTCGATGGGCAGTGCCCCGATGCGCCAGCGATAGAGCAGATCGTTCAGGCAATGGCCAAAGCGCGACACCATCAGGATCACTTTCATGCGCACAGCGTCGTCATGGAATGCGTAATCCATCCCCATCTCTTGCCCGATGGGGGCGAAATTCCCGGTCAGCTGGGCCAGATCCGCGCCGGTTTCGCTGGCGAAACTGACCCGCATGAAGAAGCGCCCGGTTTCCATATCGTCGAATTGCGAGCTGTCGGTAATATTGCAGCCCTGCTGGGCGAGAAAACCGGCGATGGCGGCCACGATGCCACGCGCTGTGGGGCATGTCACAGTCAGGGTGTAATGCGTCATGTCAGGTCTCTTTATGTGGATCAGGGCGACGTTGCCCTGACACATTCCACAGGCCGGGGGCGCAAACAAGCGTAAGATGGGCGATGTCGTATCTGGCTTTGAGCGCGTGTCGGATGCGTCAACGGGCACTGCGGGGATTAGCGGCGTCCGGCGCAGGGTCACGCTTGACTTGCCTGCGTTTTCCACGGAACATTTCACCATGGGACCAGCGCAACACAGAGAGGTTGCGCCGGGAAGACCAAGCACAACATGCATGATGCCAATAAAATCAGGGAGAATGATATGAAGATGACCCCAATCCTGCGCCGGGCACGCGCGGGCCTTCTGGCGGGTGTGGCGGCGACAGCGCTCGTCGTCTCGGGCAGCGTGGCCATGGCCGAAACCATCCGCTGGGCGCGCGTCACCGATGCGCTGACGATGGACCCGCACAGCCAGAATGAAGGGCCGACCCATACGCTGAACCATCACATCTATGAAACGCTCGTGGGCCGTGATGATGACGGTACGCTGACCCCGCGTCTGGCGACGCAATGGGGGATCTCGGAGGAAGATGAGACCGTCTGGGTCTTCACCATCCGCGACGGTGTGAAATTCCATGATGGCAGCGACATGACGGTGGAAGATGTGGTCTTCTCGCTCGACCGCGCGCGCACGCCGCCTTCGGGCATGGCAGCACTTCATGCCGCCGTTGAGGAAGTGACAGCGGTGGATGAGAGCACGGTGCATGTGCGCATGGCAGGCCCCGCGCCGCTTTATGTGCAGAACCTGACCAACACGTTCATCATGTCCAAAGCCTGGGCTGAAGCCAATGGCGTCGAGGCCGCACCGAATTTTGCGGCTGGCGAAGAAGCCTATTCGGTGCGCAACACCAACGGCACCGGCCCTTACCGTCTGGTCGAGCGGGATCCCGAAGTGCGCACGGTCCTGCAGGTTTTCGAGGATCACTGGGACGATGCGCCTGCGGTGACCGAGATCATCTACACCCCGATCTCGGAAGCCGCGACCCGCGTGGCGGCCCTGCTGTCGGGCGAGGTCGATATCGTGCAGGACGTGCCGGTGCAGGATATCGCGCGGCTGGAACAGACCGACGGCATCCGCGTGGTGCGCGGCCCGGAGAACCGCAACATCTTCTTCAGCTATGACATGAGCTCGGAGACGCTGGCCTCGTCGGATGCGGCGACCAATCCTTTCGCGGAACCGCTGGTGCGCGAAGCGATGGCGCTGGCGCTGGACCGCAATGCGATCCGGCAAGTGGTCATGCGCGGGGAAAGCCAGCCTTCGGCTGCGCCCCTGCCGCCCTTCGTGAACGGCTGGACCGAAGAAATGGACGCGTTCGGCGATCCTGATCTCGCGCGGGCGCGCGAGTTGATGGAAGAAGCCGGGTTTGCCGATGGCTTCTCGGTGCGGCTCGATTGCCCCAATGACCGTTATCTGAACGACGAATCCATCTGTCAGGCGCTGGTGGGGATGATGGCGCAGATCGGCATCCGGGTGGATCTGAACGCGCAGACCCGGTCGCTGCATTTCCCGCTGATCGAGAATTGGGAAACCGATTTCTACCTGCTGGGCTGGGGGGTTCCGACCTTCGACAGCCAGTATGTGTTTGATTTCCTTGTTCATACGCGGGAAGGCAGCTACGGCTCATTCAACGGCTCGCGTTACTCCAACCCGGAACTCGACGCCAAGATCGAAGCGCTGGCCACGATGACCGATCTGGAAGAACGCGACGCGCTGATCGCAGAGATCTGGGCCGAGGTGATGGACGAGCGCATCTTCCTGAACGTGCATAACCAGGTGCTGGCCTATGCGATGCGCGACAGCATCTCGCTGGATGTGCACCCGGAAAACCAGCCGCGCATGACCACGGTCAGCTTCGACTGAGCACGGCTTGACCTGCCGACCCGCGCGGGATACTCCGCGCGGGTCTTCTGATTTCAGGGCAGCATTGCTGACCTTGTTTTCCGCCCGCGAGGTTCGCCATGATCGCCTTCATCCTGCGCCGCCTGCTGCAATCGGTCATGGTCATGCTGACTGTGGCGCTGGTCGCTTTCGCGCTGTTTCGCTTCGTGGGCGATCCGGTCGCGTCGATGGTCGGGCAGGAAACCACGCTGGCCGAACGCGCCGAAATCCGCGAGGCGCTGGGCCTGAATGATCCGTTCCCGGTGCAATTCGTCAAGTTCATCGCCCGCGCAGTGCAGGGGGATTTCGGCATTTCCTACCGGCTGCAACAGCCGGTGATGGAGCTGATCCTGTCACGCTTGCCGGCCACGCTGGAACTGGCGCTGGTGTCTGGCGTGCTGGCCTTTGCCTTTGGCGTGGGGTTCGGGGTCTATACTGCGCTCAGGCGGGGAAATTGGCTCTCGGGCACGATCATGACCGTCTCGCTGATCGGCGTGTCGTTGCCGACCTTCCTGATCGGGGTGCTTTTGATCTGGGTTTTCGCGGTCGAGCTGCAATGGCTGCCCAGTTTCGGGCGCGGCGAGGTGGTGCAGGTCGGCAATTGGTGGCGCACGGGGCTACTGACCGAAAGCGGGCGTGCCTCGCTCATTTTGCCTGCGATCACGCTGGGCCTATATCAGATGACGCTGATCATGCGACTGGTGCGCGCCGAGATGCTGGAAGTGCTGCGTACCGATTACATCAAATTCGCCCGCGCGCGGGGTCTGTCGAACCGCGCTGTGCATTTCGGCCATGCGCTGAAAAACACGTTGGTTCCGGTCATCACCATCACCGGGCTGCAGATGGGCAGCATCATCGCGTTTTCGATCATCACGGAAACCGTGTTCCAATGGCCGGGCGTCGGCGCGCTGTTCATCAATTCCGTGCGTTTTGTCGATGTGCCGGTGATGGCGGCCTATCTGATGCTGATCGCGCTCGTCTTCGTGGTCATCAATCTGATCGTGGACCTGCTTTATTATGCGGTGGATCCGCGCCTGCGCGTCGACCGCGCCAATGCCCGCAGCTGAGGGGGGCTGACATGACCGATTTCACACCCGAAGACCGCCCCAATGCCTTCGCCCGCGCCTGGGACAGCGACATCGCCTGGTCCTTCCGCCATTCGCCGCTGGCGATTGTCGCGGCCGCTGTGTCGCTGCTGATCATCGCGGCCGCGATCTTCGCGCCCTGGCTTGCGCCGCATGACCCGTTCAACCCGGCCTCGCTGAACCTGATGGACGGCTTCACGCCACCGATGCAGCCCAACCAGTTTACCGGCAATGTCTATTGGCTGGGCACGGATAATCAGGGCCGCGATGTGTTCTCGACCATCCTTTACGGGGCGCGGATTTCGCTTTTCGTGGGGTTCATGGCGGTGCTGTTTGCGATGGTGCTGGGGATCACGCTGGGGCTGATCGCAGGCTATCGCGGCGGCTGGATCGACAGCTTGCTGATGCGCATCGCGGATGTGCAGCTGACCTTCCCGGCGATCCTGCTGGCGCTTCTGATCTTCGGCGTGGCGCGCGGCTTCATCCCGCCCTCGATGCGCGACGCGATGGCGATCTGGGTGCTGATCGTGGCCATTGGCCTGTCGGAATGGGTGAATTATGCGCGGGTCGTGCGCGGCGCGGCGATGGTCGAGAAGAGCAAGGAATATGTGCAGGCCGCCCGCGTCATCGGCGTGCATCCCGCGCGGATCCTGATCCGCCATATCCTGCCCAATGTCATGGGGCCGGTGCTGGTCATCGCCACGATCGGCCTTGCGCTCGCGATCATCGCCGAGGCGACGCTGTCCTTCCTGGGCGTCGGCGTGCCGTCCACGCAACCCTCGCTTGGCACGCTGATCCGCATCGGGCAGGGGTTCCTGTTTTCGGGCGAATGGTGGATATTGCTGTTCCCCTCGCTGACGCTGCTGGCGCTTGCGCTGTCGGTCAATCTGCTCGGCGACTGGCTGCGCGACGCCCTGAACCCGAGGCTCCGCTGATGACCCCGCTTCTGTCTGTCCGCGATCTGATCGTTGAATTTCCCACCCGGCGCGGCACGCTGCGCGCGCTCGACCGGGTGTCGTTTGACATTGCCGAGGGCGAAGTGCTGGGCATGGTCGGCGAATCCGGGGCGGGAAAATCGCTGACCGGGGCCGCGATCATCGGGCTGCTGGAGCCGCCGGGTCGTATCGCAGGTGGCGAGATCTGGCTGCGCGGCGCGCGCATCGACAATCTGCCGCGCGAGAAGATGCGCCGTATCCGGGGCCGGCGGATCGGGATGGTGTTTCAGGATCCGCTGACCAGCCTCAACCCGCTTTATACGGTTGCGCAACAATTGATTGAGACGATCCGCACGCATATGGATGTGTCCGAGCGCGAAGCGCGCGCGCGCGCCGTGGGGCTTCTGGACCGCGTGGGCATCCCGGCGGCGGCGCGGAGGATCGATGATTACCCGCATCACTTCTCGGGGGGCATGCGCCAGCGCGTCGTGATCGCGCTCGCCCTCGCCGCCGAGCCGGAACTGGTGATCGCGGATGAGCCGACCACCGCGCTTGATGTGTCGGTGCAGGCGCAGATCATTGATGTGCTGAAGGAAATCTGCGCCGAGCGCGGCGCGTCGGTGATGCTGATCACGCATGACATGGGCGTGATTGCTGAAACTGCCGACCGGGTGGCGGTGCTTTATGCCGGGCGGCTGGCCGAAATCGGGCCGGTGCGCGACGTCATTCAGGCCGCCGAGCATCCCTATACGGCGGGGCTGATGGGCTCTATCCCGACACTGACGCAAGAGGCTGCGCGGCTGACGCAGATCCCCGGTTCCATGCCCCGGCTGAACGCCATCCCGCAAGGCTGCGCCTTCAACCCGCGCTGCCCGCGCGTGTTCGATCAATGCCGCACCGCGCGCCCGGAACTGGTGGCGCGGGCAGGCGCGCGGCAGGTTGCCTGCTGGCTCTATGAGAAGGAGGCACAGAATGTCGGGTGATGTCCTGCTGCGGGTCGAGGGTCTGACGCGGCGTTTCGATATCTCCAAACCCTGGTTGAACCGCGTGGTCGAGCGGGCGCAGAAGCAATATCTGACCGCCAATGCTGATGTCAGTTTCGAGATCCGGCGTGGCGAGACCTTCGCGCTCGTAGGCGAGTCGGGGTCGGGCAAATCGACCATCGCCAAGATGATCGTAGGACTGCTGGAGCCTTCGGCGGGCAGGATCCATTTTGATGGGCATGAGATGGATTTCGCCTCGGGGGCGGAAATGCGCAAGCTGCGGCGGCGGTTTCAGATGATTTTCCAAGACCCGTTCGCCAGCCTGAACCCGCGCTGGCGCGTGGGCGATATCATCGCCGAGCCGATCCATACCTTCGGGCTGCTGAAGGGTGCGGAGGTCACACGCGAGGTCGGCCGACTGCTGGACCTTGTGGGCTTGTCGAGCGCGGATGCCGGGAAATTCCCGCATGAGTTTTCGGGCGGTCAGCGCCAGCGCATCGCGATTGCCCGCGCGCTGTCGTCGAAGCCGGAATTCATCGTCTGCGACGAGCCGACTTCGGCGCTGGATGTGTCGGTTCAGGCGCAGATCCTGAACCTGATGCGCGATCTGCAGGACGAATTTGGCCTGACCTATCTGCTGATCAGCCATGATCTGAGCGTGGTGCGGCATATGTCGAACCGGATCGGGGTGCTCTATCTGGGCCGTCTGGTCGAGGTCGCGGAGGCCCGCGCGCTGTTTACTGATCCGCAGCATCCCTACACGCGGATGCTTCTGGATGCGGTGCCGGATCTGGCGCTGTCAGGGCGACGGCGCAGGCCCGTCACGGGCGAGATCCCGAACCCCATCGACCCCCCGCCGGGCTGCGCCTTTCATCCGCGCTGCCCGTTGGTCATGGATGTCTGCCGCCAAACGCTGCCGCAACCGCGTGCCACCGCATCAGGCCATGCGTCCTGTCATGCTGTGGCTGCGCAGGATGCGCTATCAGTGGATTGACGCCGCCGCTGTCTGTCGGCTTGTCGGCAGGGGGTATCATAACGACACTTGGCGCGCGCTCTTCTATCGGCGCGCGCGCAATGTCTGATCACAGTCAGGTATTTGCCCAAATGCGCAGGTAGCGCGACCCTCGCGCTGCGAAGGTCTTGTTGCCTGCGCGCTCGGTGTCAGGAGCAGGCGCGTTCGGCAGCGGCCCCGAATTCGCGGTAGCGCGTCCAGAAAGCGTTGTCGCGGTCGCTGCGCGACATGCGCACGTCCTGCGCCAGTTGTGGATCACGGAAGAAGCTGGCCGCGCGGCGCTGTTCGGCGCGGGTCAGGGTCTGGCGGGCCACATTGTCAATGCAACGGCACATCGAGCGCGTCGCTTGTGCGCGATCCGAGCGCAGGCAAGCTGTCTCGATCGGGCCTGCGCTGACCATGCTGGGGAAAATCGGTGCCATCAGGATGGCAAGGCTTGCGGCCAGGAAAACTTGTCTCATCGGTCCCTCATCAACTTGTGTCTGTCGCGCCAGTGTCGGTTCTTGTGACCGTTCCATTTGGATAATCGCGCGCACTGCCTCTGGTCTCAGTCCGCAGACTATACCAGACATCCTTTCCAAATCGCTAACAATTTCCCGGGCTTGAGGCGTATTGTCTCAGGCGTTATCGCAGCTGCATCATATGTTGAGGATCTGGGCGCTGTGGCTACCAGACTTGGGCCGGGCGGCGACGGTGATCGGGCGGCAATCGGCGGATCTCCGCGCAGGAGAGGCGCGCTCAGCGCGCCACTTCGACAGTGGCGACGAAGGCCGAGGACAGAATCGCAAAGCGTCCCGGCAGTTCGGTCTCTGGCGCGAAGCCGGGCAGGGCGCAGTTGAAACGCGCCGTGAAGCGGCTGGCCTGCAGGTCGATGTCCAGTCCGACAGCCTGAAAATCCAGCTCTGTCCGGCTGATCTGGAATTGCGCCTTGTAGACTGCATGTTTGGCGCAAAGGATCAGTTGGGCGAAATTGCCGCGCTGGGTGGGGCCGAGCCGGGCCAGCCAGTTCATTTCAGGCATTGTGCAGACGACGGGCCAGAGGCTGGGTTCCAGCGCAGTGGCGGGTTCCAGATCAATGCCGAGCGCGGCGATTTCGGGCGCGTCAGTGACCACAGCCAGACATGCGGTGTCCGTGTGGGTGATCGAGCCGGTCAAACCCGCGGGCCAGACCGGTGCCAGATCGATGCCCTGCAGCACTGGGCGTGGGATGAGGCCGAGCTGGGCCATCGCTTCGCGCGCGGCCTGCCGACCTGCGCCGAATGCCCGCGCGCGCGCGGTCGAGACCTGCTCGATGGCAAGCACTTCATCGCCCATCAGGCGCGGCATGGGCGCGCGCGGATCACCAGAGCCCATGGCAACAGTTTCGGGCAACAGATGGCGAAGAAATTCGGGGAAGGCGAATTTTTGCTGGATCATGTGCGGGCTGTCCTTTCCTGGCGCATGGCGCGTCGGCGTGCCATGGCGGTAGTGCGCTCGCTGGCGGTGAGGGCGGGTTGAGTGGGCGGTGGTGCGGTGGTGGTCTGAGCTGATCTTGCGGCGCTGTCCCCTGCGCGGTCGAGATGATGCGCCAGATCCCCCAGGACCGGAAAGCGGAACAGATCGGTGATTGAGAGGCCCGGCAGGTTCAGCCGGTCGCGAAACGCGCGATGGGCCTGCACCGCCAGAAGCGAATGGCCGCCAAGATCGAAGAAATTGTCTGACGGGCTGACCTGCGCCAGCCCAAGCACGTCGCACCATACCTGCGAAAGCACGGCCAGCGTCCCGTCGCTGCGCGCGCGCATCTGCGGCGCGCTGGCCTGTGCGACGGGCTGGATCGGCGCGGGCAGCGCCGCGCGGTCGATCTTCTTGTTGGGGGTGAGCGGAAACTCTGCCAGCGGCACCAGCGCTGCGGGCCGCATATGCGCGGGCAAGACCTGTGCCAGCGCTGCGCGCAGATCCGTTCCAGGGGTGCCTGTATAGTAGCCCACCAGCCGCTGGTCGCCTTCGCGATCTTCGCGCGCGGTGACCACGGCCTGGGTGATCCCCGGTTGCGCGGCAAGCGCGGCCTCGATTTCGCCCAGTTCGATCCTGTGGCCCCGGATCTTGACCTGATGATCGATCCGGCCCAGGAAGCCGAGGCCCCCGCCCGCGCGTCGCCGCACCAGATCGCCTGTGCGATAGAGTCGCCCCGGCCCGAACGGGTTGGCGATGAAGCGCCGGGCGGTCAGTGCGGGCTGGCGCCAATAGCCGCGCGTCACCCCGTCGCCGCCGATGAGCAATTCCCCCGTCCCCCCCGGCGGCACTTCCGCGCCCTGCGCGTCGACGACATGGAGCGTGGTATTGGCAATCGGAAGGCCAAGCTCTGCGACCCCGCTGCCGCCGCGCGTCAGCCCGGTGGTGGACCAGATCGTCGTTTCGGTCGGCCCGTACATGTTTTGCACCGGCTGGCCTGTCAGGCCCGCGATATCCTGTGCAAGTGCGCCGGGCAGGGCTTCGCCGCCGATCATCACATGGGGCACCTTGGCGAGAGCTGCACGGGCGGCGTCATTCAGGCACAGCATCCGTGCCATGGACGGCGTGCATTGCAGATGCGTGACCTTGTGGCGCCGGATTTGCGCGGCAATCGAATAGTCATCGGCCGCCACTTCCGCGCCCGCATTCGTGCGGCGCACCACTTCGGCCAGCGGATAGAGGGCTTCCAGCACCTGATCGGCTGCGATGCCGTAATCGATCAGGCAGCCCACCTCGCCCACCCCGATGGATTTGAGCTGCTCGACCCGCGCCAGACAGTCTTCGACCGTGCCAAACAGGCCCGACTCCTCGAAATAGCGGTGGAACGCATGCTCAAGGATGCCGTCCACTTCGTCCTGCGAGAGCGACGCAAGGTCAATATCCATGGGCTTTGTCGCGCCTGCAGGGCGTTTGAAGGCCGGAAAGGCCCAGGCATATTGCTGGACCAGCCCGGCGGCGGCCAGCAGATAGGATTTCATCGGGCCTTGCGCGACCTGCCGGGCATGCTCGCGGTCGCGCGCGGCGAAGGTATGCAGCATCAGCGTGACCGTGAAATCCTGCGGATCATGGCCCGCCTCGCGCAGGGCAGCGTGGTAAAGGGTGATCTTCTCGGCCACTTCGGGGATCGACTGTCCGAGCAGATGGGTCAGCACATTGGCCCCGATCCGGCCTGCATCGCGCCATGTCTCGGGATTGCCCGCCACAGTCAGCCAGAGCGGCAAGTCCTTCGAGACTGGGCGCGGCAGGGTCTGGACCGGCACCATACCGTCGCCCTTGTCGAATTCCACCGGCTCGCCCCGCCACAGGCGGCGCAGCGTATCGATCATGTCGAACATGGCGCGGCGATTATGCGGCGGGCGGTTTTCAGGGCGGATCACGAAATCGACCGGGTGCCATCCCGAGGCGATCCCCAGCCCTGTCCGCCCATTGGTCAGATTGTCGATCACCGCCCAGTCTTCGGCGATGCGGATCGGGTGATGCAGGGGGGCCACGCAGGAGCCTGCGCGCACGGCCAGGTTTTTCGTGACCGCAGCGACGGCCGCGCCGGTCACGGCCGGGTTGGGGAATGGCCCGCCAAAGGCGTGGAAATGGCGCTCGGGGGTCCAGATGGCGCAGAAGCCGTGGGTGTCGGCGAATTTCGCCCCCTCCAGCAGCAGGCGGTATTTCTGCGGGCCGGGGCCGTCATCATTGCCCCAATACATCAGGCTGAAGTCCATCTTCCTGTCAGAGACAGGGACCGGGCCGTGCGCGACCATGGCGCGATCTGCGTCGCCTTGCAGCACGACCTTGAAGCCGCGCGCCAGCGTCCAGAACAGCTCCAGCACCGAGATGTCGAAACTCAGCGAGGTCAGCGCCAGCCACACACCCGGCGTGTCATGGGCGATGCGCTCGTCCATTCCGGCGAAGAAATTCGCGACATTGCCATGTTCGACCATCACCCCCTTGGGCCGCCCGGTCGAGCCGGAGGTGTAGATCAGATAGGCCAGATGGTCGGCGGTCACATCTGTTTGCGGGTTGGTGTCCGGGGCCTGATCCAGCCGCGCATCAGTGTCGAGCAGCACGATGTCGCCCTGATGGGCCGGCAGGCTGTCGCGCAGGGCGCGTTCACTGACGATCACGCTTGCGCCCGAATCGCTGAGGAAATGCGCCAGCCGGTCGCTTGGATAGTCCGGGTCCATCGGCACATAGGCCCCGCCCGCCTTCAGGATGCCGAGCGCGCCCACCACCAGTCCGGGGCCGCGCCGCGCACAGAGCGCCACCGGCATGTCCGGCCCGACGCCCATGCTGATCAGCACATGCGCAAGCTGGTTCGCGCGGGCGTTCAGCGCGGCGTAGCTCAGCTCCTCGGCCTCGAAACTCAGCGCGATGGCGTCGGGTGTGCGCGCCACCTGCGCTTCAAAAGCGTGGTGGATGCAGTCGCGCGCATAGGCGCGGGTGGTGTCAAGCGGTGCCGGATCGTCACGTCCCAGCGCCACGCGCATCAGGGCGGCGAAGTCCTGCGCGTCGGCTGGCGGGAAGCTGTCGGGGTCGTGATGCAGCAGATCCGTGTCGAGATCGAAGACCAACGAGGCGCGCACCTGCGCCCCATCGGCACAGATCGCCACAGGCGGCGCGTTGATCGGCCCCAGACCCGGGTCGCGCGCTGCCAGATCCAGAGCAAATCCCGGTGCGCGCGCCGCCCGCGCCAGCTGGCGTTCCAGCGCCTGTGTCGCATTGGGTGCGTCGAGATCGATGCGCAGCGGCACCCAGCCCGACAGGATCGCAGGGGCTGCAGCCATCGCAGGGGTGACATAGCGCAGATCGAAACGGCGCAGGCCCGTGCGCGTGGCGAGCGCATGGGCAAAGCCCAGGATACGGGCGGCGGGGCTGTCGCCTGCCGTGTCCAGCGCCAGCGTTGCGCGGGGCTGGCCGAAATGCCAGGGCGCAGGCTCCATCGCGCGCAGCGCGGCGCGCATTGCGGCTTCGGCCGGAACGACGCGCGCGAGCGCCGCGCCGAGGGCCGGATCAGGTCGGGGCAGGCGCGCGCCGCGCTCAACCAGCGTATCGGGGGCAATCGGCAGACCCTGCTGGCACAAAAGCCCCGTGCAGATCAGCGCGCCTGTGCCACAGGCCAGCGTGATGCTGTCAGCATCGACTGCGAGCACGTCGCCCGGCACGCCCTGCGCGTCGCTGACGCTGGCCGTGCTGACACAGACAATGCGCGGGCCAAGCGGCAGTTTGGCCGTCGTCAGCGGGTTCCAGTAGGGGCCATGATCGAGCGCGCGCACCTGCCGCGCGAGGGTCTCGGCGGGCTGCGTGAAGTCGAGAAACCCCGCATCTGCAGGCCGGTCATCGCGCAGGCACTGGGTCCGCTGGTCCAGATCCTGTGCCTGCCCGTTCGCGTTGAGCGCCATCGCGGTGATGACCTCGGCGAAGCTCTCGCAGGCGGCGGCGAAGCATTTCGCGTTCAGCGTCAGCGCGGTGTCATCCGGGGCGATGTCAAACGCGCGGCGCACCAGCACCGGGCCTTCATCAATGCCCTCGGTAATCCGATGCCAGCAGATTCCGTGCTGTGTTTCGCCCGCGATCAAGGCCCAGACCGGCGCGTTCAGCCCGGCATAGCGCGGCAAGGGGCCGTCGTGGAAATTCACCGCACCGCGCCGGGGCAAGGCCAGAAGCTCCATGTCCAGTCGGTCGAGCCCGGCGATGTTCAACAGCCAGTCGAGGCTCTGTGCTGACAGGTGTGTTGCCAGATCCGTGCCGGGCTGCAGGATGCGCAGCCCTGCGTTCTGCGCCCAGCTGGCCACATGCGGGTTGCGGGTCGCCACGGCCCGAATCGTGTGCCCTGCCTGCAAGAGTTGCGCGCCACATTCGGCGAGCAAGGCTTCGTCGCCGATCAGGACTGTGGACATCGGCTGCATGTCTTACCTCGCATCAGGCGCCGCCTGCGCCTTGGCCATGCTTTGTGCGCGGTTGTTTTCAGGCCGCAGGTTTCGAAGACTATGTGCCAGAAGATCGCGGAGAAAATATGGCGCGATGCGGTCGTCTTTGCGTTGCACCCGGCGTCGCAACTCCCAGATCAGCCCGCCCGTCAGATGGGCCAGTGTCGCAAGCCAGAAATGGATCTGCCCGCCGCGTTTGCGAAAATAGAGTGCGCGACTGTCGAACCAGTACTCCGGTTTGCGCGCCAGCCCTTTCACCCCGGTCGACGCGGCCGTGATATGCACGGCCCGCGCATGGGGCAGATAGACCCCGTGATAGCCCGCCTGATGGATGCGCAAACACAGGTCGGTTTCTTCGAAATAGAGGAAAAACCCCTCGTCAAAGAGCCCCACCTCATCCAGCACGCGGCGCGGGAACATCACGCTTGCACCTGCGCACCAGTCGATCCGGGTGATCTCGGTGGGCACGCCCTGCGGCACGATGTAGCGCGCGAGCGCGCGGCTGATGAAGCGCGTATGCGCGGCCCCCTCGAATTCCGACCAGATCGTGGGGAAGCGGAACACCGAGACATGATCCGTGCCGTCTTCGGCGCGCAGATGCCCGCCTGCGAAGCCGCAATCGCGATGGGCCAGCAGGTAGTCGCGCAGCGTTGCAATGGCGTCGGGGTCGGGGAAGGCGTCGGAATTGAGCAGATAGATGAAATCGGGTCGCCCGCCATCTGGCAGCCCCGCGCGGATTCCGGCGTTATTGCCTGCGCCGAAGCCGCCATTCTGGCCCGCCTGCAGCACCTGCACGCGCGGCCAGTCGGCGGTCTGCGTGCAAAGCCAATCGAAAGAGCCGTCCTGGCTGTCATTATCGACGATGGTGATGGCGCCCGCGACGCCCTCCATCGCGCGGAACGCGGCCTGCGCGGCGCGCAAGGTCATCTCTGCGGTGCGGTAATTCAGGATCACGGTGAGCACGGTTTCAGTCATTCGGCAGCCTTTCCCAGTCCCGAGCGCGCGGCGATCATCTGGCGCAGTTTCGCGGCGAGCACGCGGACGTTTGGTTCAAGTACCATCGAATCGTGATTGCCCGGAACCTCGAAAACCTGCAGCTGAGGCGCGAAGGGCGACCAGCCGTTATCGGGCAGGACATATTCCTTGGCGCGGCTGACCCAGGCCCCTTTCGTGACGCGCCAATGCTGATCAAGTGCCGGGCGGAAGAGCACCAGATTTCCCGCCCATGGCTGCACCTGATAGGCCGCAACCGCGCTGCGAAACGCGGCTTCGATCGCGGCATTGTGGAAGGCATCTGCACTGTCGATGGCAGGGCCTTGCGCGAGCGTGCCCTGCCATGCGCGGCGCGCGCGCCACCATTCGAGCGCATAGCCTGGCCCCTTGCGGCGAAATTCGGCAAGCTTGATCAGCATCCGGTCGGGCCTGGACAGGCGCGGGGTGACCGGCAGGGGCGTGTCGAGAAGCACCACGATCTCGACGCTTTCGCCTGCCGCTTCAAGCTGGCGCGCGATTTCATAGGCTGTGATCCCGCCGCCCGAAAAGCCGCCCAGCAGATAGGGCCCATGTGGCTGGACCTGCCGCATTTCCGCGATGTAATCGGCGGCGGCGTCCTCGATGCGGTCATGGGGGGCGGCGCCCCCGAACAGGCCACGGGCCTGCAGCCCGTAGAAGGGCCGGTCGCGGCCCAGGAGCATGGCAAGATGGCGCAGGTTGAGCACATTGCCAAACATGCCCGCGACCAGAAAGAAGGGGCGGCGCTGACCGCCTTCGCCCTCATGCATCGCCACCAGATGGGTGAAGCGGCGCAGCGGTGTGGGGCTGCGCGGGGCCATATCCGGGCCTGCCTCTGGCGCGGTGGCGGCGGTGATGATTTTCGCACAGGCCGCAATGGTGGGGGCTTCAAAAAGCACTGACATCGGGAAATCGACCCCGAAGGTTTTGCGGATCTGTGCAAACAGCCGCACCGCGATCAGGGAATGGCCCCCGAGATCGAAGAAATCATCCTCGACGCCGATCTCTTCGACGCCCAGAAGATCTGACCAGAACCCTGCGAGCATGCGCTCCACGTCATTGCGCGGCGCGATGAAATCGGTCGCAAGTGTGGGGCGCGCGTAGCGGGTGGTCAGCCGGTCGCGCTGGGCGGCGCGGTCAAGCTGCGCGCAAAGCGACGCTGGCGCGATGGAGGAGACGATCAGCCGCGATTGCCCCAGTGTCAGGGCGCGCAGGAATGCCTCGGCCCCTTCCTGCGGGGTGATGCCAAGCGCCAGCATCTCGCGCAGGCGTTCTTCGGCGGGCGAGAATGTGGTGCGGGTGTCGGGCGTGTCGCGCTCGATCTCACTCGCGCGGATCGGGGCGGCGTCTGCGAAACTGCCTGCGCTCAGCCGCTTGACAGTGAAGCTTTCGATCTCGGCCAGCACGGTGCCGTCAGGGGTCGCGATGGTCACGTCGAAACTGGCAAATCCCGGCTCTGCGCCGCTGCGCAGGCGGGCATGGCTGACCAGATCGGCGGGCAGCGCCTGCCAGACCGTGACCCGGCCATAGGAGAGCGGCACCCAGAGGTTTGCGCCGCCATAGCCGGGGATCAGTTCCATCGCCCAGCCTGTCGCCAGATCCATCAGCGCCGGGTGCAGGATATGGCCTGCGGTCAGATCGCTGTGAAACTGTTCCGGCAGGGACAGATGCGCGAGTCCTTCGCGAGCCCCGTAAGCCAGCCGGGTCAGCACGCGCCAGCGCGGCCCGAAGGTCAGATGCGCCTCTTGCGGGCTGGCCAGTCCCGGCCCCGCGCGCTGATCGGGGCAGGCGGCGCTGATCGCGGCCAGATCCAGCGCTGCGGGTGCGGGCTGCGGCTCCGGGCGCAGCTGGGCCTGCGCATTGAGCACGAAGCCTGCGCTGCCGCCCTCGGTCACATCGCTGCGCAGGCTGAAGCGGTAGCCGGTCCCGGTCCGTTCCAGTGTCGCGCGCAGCGCGCGATGATCCGTGACCGTCACGGCGCGGAAGAAATAGAGATCCTCGATCGCGAAAGCGCCGATCTCGCCCTGCGCGCGCAGGGCCTGTGCCGCGATGTCGAGATAGGCCGTGCCCGGCAGCACCGCCATGCCGTCGCGGGTGCGATGCTCATCGACGACCCAGGCTTGCGCGTCGAGCCGCAGGCTGAGGCGGCGATTGCCGCGCGGGTCGACATCCATCTGGTCGATCAGCGGCAGGTCGCAAGGCGTCGCAGGCGCTTGCGGCAGCGTGCCGAGGCGCTGGGCCATGGCATCGGCGGCCATGCCCGCTTCGGCCCAGATCCCCCAGTTCAGCGTCAGGACACGGGTCTTGCCGCCAATGCGGGATTGCGCATAGGCATCGAGATAGGCATTCGCCGCGACATAATCGACCTGTCCGGCAGGTGCGGTCAGCGTCGAGGTCGAGGAAAACAGCACCATCACCTGCAGCGCGCCGTCGGGCAGAAGCGCGTCGATTACATGCAGGCCATGCAGCTTGGGCGCAAACACGCTTTCGATATCGGCTGTGGATTTCGCCAGAAGCGGCGCGTCGTGAAGCGCACCTGCCGCGTGGATCAGCCCGTATGGCGCGCCAAAATCCGCGGTGGCCCTGTCCAGCGCGGTGCGCATCTCGTCGATATTGGCGACATCGGCCTGCACGGCCTGCACCGCCCCGCCCAGCGCTTCCAGACGCTCCAGCGCCATGATCCGGCGGCTGGTCGCATCGGCAGGGCCGTGGCGGTCTTTCCACGCGGCCCAATCGGCGCGCGGTGGCAGGGGGCTGCGCGCGACAAGCGTGATGCGCGCGGCAAAACGGGTGATCAGCGTTTCGGCCAGCGTCAGGCCGATGCCGCCAAAGCCGCCGGTGATGATCCAATGCGCGGCTTCGGGCAGATCCGGCATGTCGGGGGGCAGCGGCACCGCGCGCAGCTGCTGCGCATAGCGCTTGGCGTTGCGGATCAGCGCCGTGCTGTTGGTCGGGCGGGCGCACAGCTCTTCGAGCAGCATCTCGACCCCGGCGCTGGCATCGATATCGAGCGTGGCACAGCTCAGCCCCGCAAGCTCGCGCGGGGCGACGCGGGCAGGCCCGGCGATCATGGCCTTTTCGGGGTTGCGCAGAACTTCCCCGTCCCGCGCCTGCGCCCCATTGGTGACCACGGTCAGATGCACCGGAAGGGCCAGATTTTCGCTTTGCATGGCCTGCGCTAGGAAGGTCAGCGCATAGAAGCCCTGTTCAAGATTGCGATGCAGGAAGTTCGAGCCGGGGCGGAAGGCCTCGCCCGATGTGACCAGCCAGAAATGCGCGATCCGCGTGGGCGCGATGCCTGCGGCGATCAGCTCGGCCAGAAGCCGCGCATAGGCGGCCTGTCCATGTTCGGGCGCAAGCGTGTAGAGCTGATCGGATTTGCGCGCGAACCTATCGCCCGCGCGGACTTCGACCACGCGCTGGCCTGCCGCGCGCAATGCAGCAATGACCGGCGCGGCGCGGCCTGTGTCATCTGCGAAAATCAGCCATGTCTCGGCCAGCTGATCAAGATCGCGCATCACGTCGAGGTCGCAATCGGCATAGGCGGGTTTCCAGCGCGTCTGGCTGGCCCAGTCGCGCAGATCGTCCAGCCGTTCCAGACCCGGCGCGGGCGCAGTGGTGGCAGCGGTGCCGGGGTCGATGAAATAGCGCGCGCGCTGGAACGGATAGCTGGGCAGGCGCACGCGATTGCGCCGCGCATCGCCCCAGATCTGCGCCCAGTCGAATGTCCCGCCCAGCGCCCAGATGCGCCCCAGAACGCCCAGATGATAGAGGTCATCGGCGATGTCTTCGTCGCGGTGGCGCAGCGCGCAGAGCACTTGCTGGCTGGCCACCCCGGCGGGCATCTGCGCCAGTGAGCTGAGCGCGCGGCCCGGTCCCATTTCGATATAGATGCGATTGGGGGCCGCGCTGAGCGTTTCCATGCAGGCGGAAAAGCGCACGGTCTGGCGCAGATGCTGCACCCAGTAGTCGGGGTCGGTCGCCTGCGCGGCGGTCAGCGGCTGGCCGGTCGTGTTCGAGATCACCGGCAGCTGCGGCGGGTGCAGGCTCAGCCCTGCCAGATAGGCGCGGAATTCGGGCAGGATCGGCTCCAGCATCCGGCTATGGGCGGCGATATCGATGGCGATGCGCTGCGGCTCGATCCCGTCGGCACGCAAGCGCGCATCGAGCGCGGCCAGCGCCGCTTCCGGCCCGGAAATCACGGTCAGCTCGGGCGCGTTGATCGCGGCCAGATCCAGCTCTGGGCTTAGATAGCGGGCCAGCGCGTCGGGCGAGAGCGGCACGGAGAGCATGCCGCCCGCAGGCACTGTGTCAAAGAGCTTGCCGCGCAGATGCACAAGGCCGATGCAGTCTTCAAAGGACATGACGCCCGCCAGACAGGCCGCGACATTCTCGCCCATGGAATGGCCGACGATGAGCGACGGGGTCACGCCCCAGCCGATGAACATCTGCGCCAGCGCATATTCGGTGATCATGATCAGCGGCAGTTGCACCGAGGGCCGTGTGAGTGCGGCATTGGCCGCGTCCTCCGCACCCGTATCCGGCAGCCACAGCGCGCGCAGGTCGTGGTCATGGCGCGGCTGCAACCAGTCGAGGCCCCGGTCCATCCATTCGGCAAAGACCGGCTCGGTCTGATAGAGGTCGCGCGCCATGCCCGCATATTGCGCGCCGCCGCCGGGGAACATGAAGACCATCTGCGGCGCGTCGAGCGCGTGATGGGTGAAGACCCGGCGGGGCCGCTCCTCGTCAAGCAAATCGGCGGCCTCGGCATGGGTTTCGGCGACAAGCACGCGGCGATGCTCGAAGCCCGTGCGGCCCTGCGCCAGTGTGAAGGCCACATCGGCCAGCGGCTGGTCGGGATGGGCGCGCAGATGGGCGGCGAGATTGCGCGCGGCGTCCTTAAGCGCGGCTTTTGAGCGCGCCGAGAGCGTCAGGATCTGGAACGGCCAGTCGCTGGGCGCGGACGGGGGCTGTGCGGGCGCTTCTTCGAGCACCACATGCGCGTTTGTGCCGCCCACGCCCAGCGAATTGACGCCTGCGCGCAAGGGGCCGCGCGCCTGCCACGGGGTCAGGCGGTCATTGACGACAAAGGGGCTTGCGTCGAAATCAATGGCGGGGTTCGGGGAAGCATAGCCAAGGCTGGGCGGCAATTCGCGGTGCTGAAGCGCGCAGGCCGCCTTGATCAGCGAGGCGACGCCCGCCGCCGTGTCCAGATGGCCGATATTGGTCTTGACCGAGCCGATCCGGCAGAAGCCGCGCTTGTCGGTGCCGAAGCCTTCGGTCAGGGCCGCGACCTCGATCGGATCGCCGAGATGGGTGCCGGTGCCGTGACATTCGACGTAAGAGATGCTCTCGGCATCGACGCCTGCGACCTGATGCGCTTCGGCAATCGCGCGGGCCTGGCCTTCGACGGAGGGGGCCAGATAGCCCGCTTTCTGCGCGCCGTCATTGTTGATCGCGCTGCCCTTGATCACGGCGATGATCTGATCGCCATCGGCCAGCGCGTCGCTGAGCCTGCGCAGCACCACCGCGCCCGCGCCCGAGCCGAAGACCGTGCCCTGCGCGCGATGGTCAAAGGCATGGCATTGCCCGTCGGGCGACAGGATTTCATTCTCGCGAAACAGATAGCCGCGTCCCTGGGGCAGCTCGATGGTCACGCCGCCTGCCAGCGCCATGTCACATTCGCCCGTCAGCAGCGCCTGCACCGCGTAATGCACGGCCACCAGCGAGGTGGAGCAGGCGGTCTGCACATTGACCGACGGGCCGCGCAGGTCAAAGACATGGCTGACGCGGGTGGCGAGGAAGTCCTTGTCATTGCCGGTATGGCGCAGCAGGAACAGGCCCACATCCTCGACCAGATCGGGGTTCGAGCAGAGATTGAAATAGAAATAACTGCCCATCCCGCAGCCCGCGAAGACGCCCACGGGGCCGGGGAAGCCGCGGGGCGGGTGGCCTGCATGCTCGAAAGCTTCCCAGGCGACCTCAAGGAATTGGCGGTGTTGCGGATCGAGGATCGCGGCATCCTTGGGCGAGAAGCCGAAGGCGTCGGGATCGAAATCGGCAAAGCCTTCGAGCGGGGCCGCAAAGGGGACGTAATTGACCGCGCGCATCCGCGCGGGGCTCTCGCCTGCGGCCTCCAGCTCCTCGGGGCTGAGGCGGCGGATGCTGGAGCGCCCGGCGCGCAGATTGTCCCAGAACGCGGCCACTGACGCGGCACCGGGCAGATGCGCGGCCATGCCGATGATGGCGATGTCACTGTCGCGTGTCATCGGGCAAGCTCCTTGCCGCTGCGCCCGCGCGGATCATTGATCCGCGCGCCTGCCAGCAATCCGCCACGCGGCAGACCATCGGCCAAATGCGGGGCCTCGGCGCGCTGGCGGGCGCGGATCTGTTCGGCATGGCCCAGAAGCGCGCCCGCCAGCAGCCATGTCAGCGGGATCAGCGTGGCATTGGGCAAAAGATCGATCAGATTGGCCCCATGCAACAGCGCAACGATGCCCATAACGCGGGGCACCTGGGCTTTTGGCACGCGCCGATAGAGGCGGTAGAGCGCGAATAGCGGCAGGCATAACAGCCCGAACGTGCCCAGATAGCCGATCCAGCCATATTGGCCGATGACGATCACCCACATCCCGTCAGAGATGGTCACGATCTCGCCCGAGAGCGGATCGCGGATCAGATTGCGCCCCCAGCCGCCCCAGCCCACCAGCGGCTTTTCCCAGGCATGGGCCAGCAGCAGGTCTTCATTGTCGAACCGGAATTCCAGCGATTGCGCGCGTTCGGGCCAGCGCGTGTAGAGATACTCGACCACGGCGCGCGTGGGCAGCAGATCCGCACCGCGCAACAGCGGATAGGTGATCGCCACCAGCGCCATGCCTGCCGCAACGCGCAACTGCGCGCGCACCGACGCAAAGAGCACCAGCGGCGCCAGCGCCAGCACGAACAAGCGTGCGCCCATGCTCTTGCACAGCCACAGGATCACCAGCAGGTAGAGCGCGATGGCCAGTTTCTGCAGGCGCTCAGCGGGTTGGGCCTCGCGCAGGAAATAGAGCGCGCTGAGCCCCGCGGTCGCCGCGAAAAACGCCACCCACAGCCCGTGGGGCATGAAGACGATGGGGCGGAAGCCGCCCTCGCGCATCATCTGTGCGAAATCATGCTGGAAGAAGCCGTAGATATTGGTGTGCAGCTGCGGGCTGAAGCGGACTTCATAGAGCATCGGCACCGAATAGATCAGCCCGGCAATCACCAGCGCGCGCAGGACTTCGCGCAGCGCGGCTTCCGAGGCGAGCAGCTGGCGGGCCATGATGAAGGGCAACAGCAGAATGATCGCGCGCACCAGCGCTGAGATGGAATCATAGACCCGCATCCCCGGCAGGACGGTCACCTCTTCCAGCGCAAGTTGCATGCGACCAAGCTGGACATGGCCATAGACCAGCGAGTCGGTATTGGTGAAGACCGAGGCCACTGGCGCGGCGATCAGCAGCGCAAGGAAGACCCGCGCCAAGACGCCGTCAGGCAGGACCGCAAAGCGCAGGCGCGCGACCATGATCGCCAGGACAAAGGCCGTCAGGTTGGGGATCGACACCTTGTCGAAGGCGGGGATCATCGGCAAGTTGAATTCGGTCAACTCAGGCAGAAGCATGTAGCCCCCGAGGATCGCCCAGATGAAGGCGCGTTCGGGCGGCATTTTGCGAAACATCCACCAGATCGCGAGCGGCCAGAGCAACAAAACCGTATAGGCGATGACATTGGGCATGATCGAACGCGCCCCGCTCTATCTCGGGGACAGGGTCAGGATGGCCAGCAGTGTCAGCACCACGGCCCCTGCGATGGCGCCCCATTGCAACCGCGTGCGGCGGCGCTCGGCAGGCAGCACCAGTGCTGGCAGCACGAGCACAGGGCGCATCCCCAGTTCGCGCTGCACTTGTGCTGTGCTGCGCAACGCCGGGCGCAACACTTCGTAGCTGAAGGCGGCCAGAACAGCGAGCAGCCCACCCGCGATCACTGCCAGACGCGCGATCTGCCGCTTGGAGCGCGTGATGGCGAATTGCGGGGCAGTGGCTTGTTCAACGATCTCGAAGGTGGCGCTGCGCGAATCCGCTTCGAGCCGCAGCGCGGCTTCGGCTGCGGCAACCTGCCCGGCCACATCGCTGATGCGGTCCTGCAGACGGGCTTCGCGTTCGCCAAACATGCCCAGCACGCGCTCGGCTTCGGCGACGCTCTGGAAAAACGGCTCGAATTCGGTTTGGCGCTGTTCCAGCCGAGCGAGTTCGGAGCGGCGCACGCTGAGGGTTTCACGCAGCTGCACCTGGCGGCGCGGCGAAACATTCTGTGCGCTCAGCCCTTCCAGCTCGGCCTCGGCGGCGTCGATTTCGCTGCGCGTGGTTTCCATCGCGTCGATCAGGCGAGCCAGCTCGGCGCGGCGCATCTCGGCGCTGAAGGACATGACATTTGCGTTCTCGGTGCTGAAGGCGCGGGCCTCGGCGCGCAGGGCGTCAAGCTCGGCGGCAAGCCGCGCTTCCTCGGTTCGCAGAAAGTCCAGCGTCTGCTGCGCCCGGGCCGTGCGCCCCGCACCGGTTTCCTGCACCACGATCTGCGCGAGTTCATTGGCAATCGCGGCGGATGTCTCGCCCGACGGCGCGCGCACCATGATCACCATCGACGCCAGTGCGCCGTCCGAGCCGAAGCCCACATTCACGGCGGCTTGCGACAGAAGGGTGATCGACTGGCGCATCATCTCGGCGCGTTGCTGCGCGGGCAGGGCCATGAACAGCCCGTAATCATCGGCAATGCGCAGCATGTTCTCGCGCGAGGTCAGGCGTTGCTCGATCAGCTGCATCAGCCGCGCGGAGGATCCCGCAGGCGTGCCGCGCACAGCGTCTTCCGAGACCGATTCGACCCGCGTCGACAGGATCGCCACGGCCTGAAACACAGGCGTATTGCGCAACGCGATGAACACCCCGATGCACAGCCCCAACCCCAGCCCGAGCAGGATGACGGGCCAGCGCCGCCGCAAGAAGTCGTAAAATTCCTGAAAAGATTGGATCGGACCCATGGAAGGAGTGCTTTCACGCAGTTCTGGCAGGCATCAGACGAGTTCCCCACCACTGTAGTTGTTCAGGATCACCCCGAGAAATTCCGCCTGTCCGCTCAGCAGACGTTCACATTCCGCCATTTCCGCGGTCGAGCTGCGCTGACTGTCGGCCACGAGCAGCATGGCGTCGAGATGGCCGCACATCGCCAGTGCCATATCCCCGCCCAGCATCGGCGGCAGATCGCAGATGATCAGGTCGGGCGCGTAGCTGTCGTGCAGATCCGCGAGGGTCACGGCCAGATCATCCGCTGAAAACTGTGTGCTCAGCGCCATATCCCCGGCGGGTTGGCCGACGGCCAGCGCAACCGTATCCGTCAGGCGTTGTAGCGCGGCGTCGGGACCGACGAGGCCCGACAACAGGTCAAGCACCGGGTTTTGCGGGGTTATTTCGAAATATCGGTGCAGACCGGGCGCCCGCAGGTTCAGGTCCAGTCCGATGACGCGCAGATCGCCGCGCCGCGCCATCGACGCGATCAGCCCCGCTGCGACAAAGGATGTCCCCGCACCACTGCGCGGCGCGCTCACCCCGAGGCTGACCATCTGGCGGCTGCGGAATGTCTGAACAAGCTGCGTGCGCAAAACGTCGAAACGCCCGATGATGTCTGAGCTGCGCGCCTGCAGATTAAATTCGACCACCCGCGCGTCCGGCGCCGGGTCGCGGCTATGGTCCCCGAGCGCGGCCCAGTTCTCGTCGATGCAGGAGCGCCGATGCGCGATCGCAGCGCGCTCCTGGGCAGAGCGGCGCATGTCGCGATGCCCCGACAGCGCAAGGCTGGGGCGCGGTGGGCTTGTTGCGCCACGCGCTTGGCCCTCGGGGCTTGCTTGCTCCCCAAGGTTCATGAATTTTTCCAGACGGCGCGTGTCGACCATTCTCTGACCAGTTTCCAACAGAGGGGCGTAGTTACCGGATTGTTTCCGACCCTTCACATAGTAACCGCTAATCGTGCAGTTTGACGACCAGATTAGGGCGAAAGCAAGGCGACATGACGTCGCCTGCATGCAAAACATGCCAATGCTCGAAAGGGCGCGCGCGCCGCGTCAGCTCTGTCGGGGTGTCAGCGACGCCGCGAATCGGCTTCCGCCGTAATGTTGAATAAGCGCGCCGAGAGGGTTGTTCCGAACTGCATGTTGCCCAGAATGACCGTCGTTTCCGCGCCCGTATCGTCGCGGATGATCCATTGCCGCAGCTCGGTCGGATTGGCCGAAAACACCAAGCGGATGGAACCGAATTGCGGGTTTTCAGGGTCTTGAGCGATCACGGTGGTGGTCGCGCCGTCATCGGTATGGCCCACGACCATGCGGCGGTTCTGGAAATTGACATTCTGTTCCAGAATCAGGTTCAGCGGGGTCTGGCGCAGCGGATACTGGCTTGGTCCCTGATTGGACCGCCCGTCAAAGATCGCCACCTGACCACCGCCTGCCATGACCAGCGAGCGATCGGGCGGGTCATATTCGAACCGTACGCGGCCAGGGCGGCGGATGAACACGCGCCCGGTCGAGATCGTTCCATCCGGGTTGATCTGCGTGAAATCCCCCTGCGCGGTAGAAAAGCTGTTGAAATAGCGCGAGATTTCATCCAGCGGGATGCGCTGCCCGAAGGCAGGGCTGGCCAGCGCGAAGGCAGGCAGGGAGAAAAGGAGGAAGCGGCGCGATATCGTCATGCGCCCTTAAATAGCGGTTTTTGCCCTGCGCGGAAGCCTTGATCTGCTCACAGGCGCTACACAAGGCAGAGAGTCGCCGAAAACGCGGCCCCGGCCCTGTCCCACAGGTCGCCATCCTGCGCTCGGAACCGGGGTGTTTCGCGAGTGATGTGTAGGGAGTGACACACGGCAACGGGATAATGTGTCGAATTATACCCATCGGTCCGCCCGAGTTCCGATTGGTCGCGCGAATGCCCTTCCCGGCCTTGCTTTTTGTGACCGGCATCGCTTCAGTCCCGCCAGTGCCCTGCAGACCCCGGAGGGGGGGCTGCTGCGGGCCTGCAACAACGCAAAACAAAGGGGAGGTCCCAATGCGTTTCACCAATTTCGCGGCTTTGGCCGCTGCGTCCTTCATGGCTGTCTCTGTGGCTTCGGCACAGGACCGTGACGGCTGGCCGTCCGATCTGACTGTCGGCACGGCAAGCCAGGGCGGCGTTTACTTCGTTTACGGCAACGGCCTGGCCGGGTTTCTGGGCGAAGAGCTGGGGCTGAACGCCTCGGGCGAAGTCACTGGCGGCCCGGTGCAGAATGTCACGCTCACGCAGATGGGCGATCATGATATCGGTCTGGTCACGATGGGCCCGGCTTTCGAGGCCTGGAATGGCGAGAGCGAGCTGGCCCCCGGCCTGCCGCATAGCGATATCCGCGCGCTTTTCCCGATGTATGAAACCCCCTTTCAGGGCGTCGCGCTGCGCTCGAGCGGCATCACCTCGGTCAGTGACTTTGAAGGCAAGCGCGTCGGCGTCGGCCCTGCAGGCGGCACGCCCGGCACTTATTGGCCGCGCTTCCTGAACACGCTCGGGATCAATGCGACGATTTCGAATGCAGGGGCCGCGGATACGGCCGGCCAGCTGAAGGATGGTCTGGTCGATGCCTTCGTCTTTGCCGCCGGTCTGCCGATTGGCGCGTTTTCGCAGCTGGTTGCGGAATCGGATGTGGTGCTTTTCGGCTTCACTGAGGGCGAGCTGGCGCAGATCCTCGAAGCGCATCCCGAAGTGTCGGAATTCACCATCCCGGCGGGCACTTACACCACGCAGGAAGACGACCAGATGTCGGTTGCGATGTGGAACTATGCGATTGCGCATGCCGACATGCCCGAAAGCCTGGCCTATGAGATCACGCGCCTTGTGATGGAAAACAACGACCGCATGCTGCAGATCCATGCCGCAGCGGCGGCGACGCTGCCGGAAAATGCCGTGCCCAATAACGGCTTCCTGCCGTTCCATCCCGGCGCCGTGCGGTATTTCGAGGAAATCGGGATCGAAATCCCAGAAGACCTGCGGGGCTGATCCTGCGGGAGCGCTGAAACAGACCGGTCAGTGCGCCTGCGCGCTCTGACCTTTTTCGCAAATGGCGATGGTTGCCGCCCTGAAATAGGCAAAGCCCGCGCCTGATGCGTCATCCATGGATCGGGGGGGAACATGTCACAATCATCCGCGCAAACAGACCCGGAGAAGCTCGACAATATCGCTGATGGCGTCGATAATGAGATCGTCATGGCCAACCAGCGGGTCTTCGCGGGTGTGGTCGGGCTGGTCGTGACGACGCTCTGCATCCTCTATACCGTGTTCCATGTCGGCGCGATGAATGGATTGCATGACCGGCTGACGGATTTCCTGGGCCTGCCTTCGGTCGATCTGACTGAGCCATGGCGCTACCGTCTGGTCCATGTGGCCGGCGGGCTGGCGCTGGGGTTCATCCTGTTTTCCGCCCGCGCCCTGCATGATGACAGCCAGGATGCGCCCTATTCGCTGATCGAGAAGGCGCTTCTGGCCATCGGTGGCGGACTGATCCTGCTGGCGCTGGGCCAGGTGGTGATGATGTTTGCAACGGGCGACCGGATCATGACCGGCGCGCCTGCGGACAAGCATCTGTGGAGCTTCGGCTATCCGCTGATTGGCGGAACGGTGATCACGCTGATTGCGAGTTTCATCCAGCCCCAACGCAGCCGCACGCGCCTGTCGCTGGCTGATACGTTGCTGGCCGTCGCCGCCATCGTGGTGGGGATCTATATCATCGGCCACGCTGATCTGCTGCGCACCCGTGCACAGGTCTTCCCGCATCCCAATGACATGTGGGCCTCGGTCGCCGGGATCATCCTGATCCTGGAGCTGACGCGCCGGCTGGCGGGTCTTGCGTTGGTGGTTATTGTGGGTGTGTTTCTGGCCTATGGATTTGTCGGCCCCTGGCTGCCCGGCATCCTGAACCATCGCGGCTATGCGCCTGCGCGGTTTTTCGGCTTCATCTACACCGATAACGGGATTCTGGGGCCGACTACTGCGATTTCGTCCACCTATATCATTCTGTTCATCACCTTTGCGGCCTTTCTGCAGGCCAGCCGGGTGGGCGAGTATTTCGTGAATTTCGCCTTTGCCGCTGCCGGCGGCGCGCGGGGCGGTCCGGCCAAGGTCGCGGTCTTTGCCAGCGGTCTGATGGGCATGATCAATGGCACCTCGGCGGGCAATGTCGTCTCGACGGGATCGCTGACCATTCCGCTGATGAAGAAGGTGGGCTACCGGCCCCAGACCGCGGCCTCGGTCGAGGCCGCCGCCTCGTCCGGTGGGCAGATCCTGCCGCCCATCATGGGCGCAGGCGCCTTCATCATGGCCGAGATCACCGGCATCGCCTATCGCGATATCGTCATTGCGGCGATCATCCCGGCGATCCTGTATTTCACGTCGGTTTATTTCATGGTCGACAAGGAAGCGCTGAAGAAAGGCATGAAAGGGCTGCCGCGGGACATGCTGCCGCGGTTTGATGTGCTGGCGCGGCGTGCTTTCCTGTTCATTCCCATCATCATCCTGATCGGGGCGCTGTTCATGGGCTATTCGGTGATCCGTGCGGGCACGCTGGCGATGGCTTCGGCGGCCGTGGTCAGCTGGTTCACGCCCCACAAGATGCTGGTGCGCGAAATCCTCTATGCGTTCGAGATCGCGGCGCGCATGTCGCTGCAGCTGGTCGCGGTCTGTGCTGCGGCGGGCATCATCGTGGGTGTCATCGCCCTGACCGGGATCGGCACGCGGTTTTCCTCGCTGCTTTTGGGTTTCGCGGGGCAAAGCCAGCTGCTGGCGCTGGTCTTTGCGATGTTCGTGGCGATCATTCTGGGCATGGGGATGCCGACGACGGCGGCCTATGCGGTGGCCGCGGCCGTGATCGCGCCGGGGCTGATCCGCATGGGGATCGAGCCGCTGACGGCGCATTTCTTCATCTTCTACTATGCGGTCATGTCAGCGATCACGCCGCCAGTGGCGCTTGCGGCCTATGCGGGTGCTGCGATTGCGCAATCGGACCCGATGCGCACCTCGGTCGAAAGCTTCAAGATCGGGCTTGCGGCCTTCATCGTACCTTTCATCTTCTTCTTCAATGACGGGCTGTTGATGCAGGGAGACTGGGGCAACATCATCCACGTCTTCTTCACGGCGCTTCTGGGGATCTATCTGCTGGCCTCTGCGGTGCAGGGGTGGCTGTTCGGTGTGATCAGCTGGCCGGTGCGGGTGCTGGTCGGGGCTGCGGCCATCGCGATGATCTCGGGCGGTTGGGTGTCGGATGCGATCGGGCTGAGCGCGGCGGCGCTGGTGTTCTTCTATCAGCGCAACCTGCGCGCGCGACAGGCGACGGCATAGCCCGCCCGACCCGCGCGCCGGCCCGTCGCTCCCGCCCGCCCACCCCGCTTCGGCCCGGCACGCGGGTCGGGCGGGGCAGAGCGCGCAGCGCAAACGCAGTGCCCCCGCTTCATGTGTTGAAGCGGGGGCGCCGGGTTTTCCAGGGGTTGCTCTTGTGACGCCTTCAGCCGAAGGCGTCGGGTTCGGAGGCCTTGCGCTGATCAACAAAGGCCTGGATCGATTCTGCAATCGCCGGGTCAAGCTGCGGCTGCTGGTAATCGCCCAGCATCTTTGCCACGCGCACGGAGGCCAGCGCCTGGGTGTCGCGCGCGCCTTCTTCGTCCCAGGTCTCGAAGGGTTTGTAATCCAGCAGATCCGAGCGCCAGAACGCATCCTTGAAATTCGCCTGCGTATGCGCGCAGCCCAGAAAATGCCCCCCCGGTCCGACCTCGCGCAGCGCGTCCATGGCCTGACCGTTCTCCGACAGGTCCACCCCCCGCGCCAGATGATGCAGCGCGCCAAGCTGGTCGGCATCCATGACGAATTTCTCGTAGGAGGACACCAGCCCGCCTTCGAGCCAGCCGCAGCTGTGGAGCATGAAATTCACCCCTGCCAGCAGCGCCATGTTCAGGCTGTTCGCGGTTTCATACGCGGCCTGAGCGTCGGGCAGTTTCGAGCCACAGAAGGCCCCGCCGGAGCGGTAAGGCAGTCCGAGCCGCCGCGCCAGTTGTCCCGCGCCATAGGTGATCAGCGCGGCTTCCGGCGTCCCAAAAGTCGGCGCGCCGGAATTCATGTCGATCGAGGTCACGAATGCGCCGAAGATCACGGGCGCGCCGGGGCGGATCAGCTGGCTATAGGCCACGCCTGCGAGCACTTCGGCCAGCACCTGCGTCAGCGTGCCTGCAACTGTCGTGGGCGCCATCGCCCCGCCGACGATGAAGGGCGAGATGATACAGGCCTGATTTGCGGCCGCATAGACTTCGAGCGCGCCCATCATCACCGAATCGAAGGTCAGCGGCGAGTTGATGTTGATCAGCGAGGTCATAACCGTGTTCTGGTCAACGAACTCTGCCCCGAAAAGCAGCTTCGCCATCGCCACCGAATCGCTCGCGCGGACAGGTTCCGTGACCGAGCCCATGAAGGGCTTGTCGGAATAGACCATATGCGCCTGCAACATATCGAGATGGCGCTTGTTCACGGCGATATCTGTCGGCTCGCAGACAGTGCCGCCAGAATGGTGCAACCATTTCGACATATAGCCGAGCTTCACGAAATTGCGGAAATCTTCCATCGTGGCATAGCGCCGACCGCCTGTCGCGTCGCGCACGAAGGGCGGGCCATAGACCGGGGCCAGCACCAGGGACTTGCCGCCGATTTCCACATTGCGCGCAGGGTTGCGGGCGTGCTGGGTGAAACGCGCGGGCGCGGTGGCACAAAGCTGGCGGGCCAGTCCGCGCGGGATGCGCACGCGCTCGCCCTGCACTTCCGCCCCTGCCGCGCGCCAACGCTCCAGCGCTTCGGGATTGTCGACGAAATTCACCCCGATTTCGGCCAAGACGGTTTCGGCATTGGCCTCGATGATCTGCAGCGCCTCTTCGTTGAGCACCTCCAGATTGGGGATGTTGCGCTCGATATAGCGCGCGGTCTCGATGCTGACGGCGGTGCGCGCCGCGCGGCGTGCGGCCCCGCCACCGGCCCCGCGGCTGCGCCGGCCGCTTGAAGATTGCGCCATGTCCATCGCGGGTTCCGACATCTGAAGGCTCCTGATTGCTCGGCCTAACGCCCGTTTCCTGACCGTGTGATACGCGCCCTGCCTGTCGTGATCTGGCCGGTTTGCGGCGTAATTGGCTGCAAAGCGACATCGCGCCCCATGCGTGCGTGCTGGACATACCAGCCTGTCGGAGTTACCTGACACCCCGTGTGTGCCAGTTTTTCCTTGATATGCGAGGGCGGACCCCCATATGCACAGCCCACTCGCCCTAGGGCGCTGTCAGAAGATCGGAGCCTTGCCATGCTCGACATGCCCGCTATCCGCCATGACCTGACCGAGGTCTATGATCTGGCGCCTAATCCTGCGCTGGCAGCACAGATGCAGGCCGAATATGCGCGTATGGCGCGTGTCGTCTCGCCTGCCGACTGGGCGATCCATGCGCCCTATGTGGCTGCGATCAACACGCTGAAACGCCAGCGCAACGCCGCAATCCTTGCGCATAACTACATGACGCCGGAAATCTTCCACGGCATCGCGGATGTGGTGGGCGACAGCCTGCAGCTTGCCGTTGAGGCGACCCGGACCGAGGCTGATGTGATCGTGCAATGCGGTGTGCATTTCATGGCCGAGACGTCGAAAATCCTGAACCCGGCCAAGATCGTGCTGATGCCCGACATGGCGGCGGGCTGCTCGCTGGCCGACAGCATCACCGCAGACGGGATCGCGCAGATGCGCGCCCGCTATCCCGGCGCGCCGGTCGTCAGCTACGTCAACACCACAGCCGAGGTGAAGGCCGCGTCTGACATCTGCTGCACCTCGTCCAATGCCGTGCAGATCATCCGCGCGCTGGACGCCGAGACGATCATCATGACGCCGGATCAGTATCTGGCGCAGAATGTCGCAGCCCTGGTGCCGGAAAAGCGTATCGTCTGGTGGGAAGGCTCCTGCATCGTGCATGAACAATATACCGCGCAGGACATCCGCGATTTCCGCGACTGGAATCCCGGCACGCGCATCATCGCCCATCCTGAATGCCCGCCTGATGTGGTGGCCGAGGCCGATTTCTCCGGCTCGACCAAGGGGATTCTGGATTATGTCAGCGCCGAGCGCCCTGAGCGCGCGATGCTGGTCACTGAATGTTCGATGGCGTCGAATATCTCGGACGCGCACCCGGAGGTCGAGTTCATCGGCCCGTGCAACATGTGCCCCTATATGAAGAAGATCACGCTCGAAAAAGTGCTCTGGTCGCTGCATACGATGACCACGCAGATCGAGGTTGCGCCCGATGTGGCCGACCGCGCGCGACTGGCGGTGCAGCGCATGATCGATCTGTCCGCTGCGAAAGTCTGACGCTGTGATCACAACCGACCGCGTGGTGATCGTTGGGGCTGGGCTGGGCGGGCTTTATGCGGCTCTCAGCCTTGCGCCGCACCCGGTTCTGGTGATCTCGCCCGAGAGCCTGGGCGAAGGCGCGTCTTCGGCCTGGGCGCAGGGTGGGATCGCGGCGGCAATGAGCGCAGGCGACAGTCCCGAGGCGCATGCCAGCGACACAGTGGCCGCTGGTGCGGGCACAGTTGACGGCGCGATTGCCGCGTTGGTGACGCAGGCCGCGCTTGGCCATATCCTTGATCTGACCGAACGCGGCACGCCCTTTGACCGCGACGGGGCGGGCAATTATACGCTGAACCATGAAGCGGCGCATTCTCGGCCCCGCGTGGTGCGGGTCAAGGGCGATCAGGCGGGCCGCAAGATCATGGAAACCCTGATCGCCACAGTGCGCGCGACGCCTTCGGTGCAGGTGCTGGAGCGCGTGGTCGCGCAAGGGCTGCTGGTCGAGGGCGGGCGCGTTTGCGGGCTCGAACTTGCGCAGATCGACGATGCGCGGGTTTCGCGCCCCCTCACATTGCGCGCGCCTGCGGTGCTGCTGGCAGGCGGCGGCTCTGGCGGGCTCTATGCGCTGACGACCAACCCGCCGCGCATTCGCGGGCAGGTGATGGGGCTGGCGGCGCGCGCGGGCGCAGTGATGGCGGATATGGAATTCGTGCAGTTTCACCCGACCGCGATGGATGTGGGGCTGGACCCCGCGCCACTGGCCACCGAAGCGCTGCGCGGCGAAGGCGCGCGGCTGGTCAACGCGGATGGCGTGTTTTTCATGGAAGTCGAGCATCCGCTGGCCGATCTTGCCCCGCGTGACATCGTGGCGCGGGCGGTGTTTGCGCAGACCCAGAGCGGCAAGCGCCCCCAGCTGGACACGCGCGCGGCCTTGGGCGCGGCGATCCATGACCGCTTCCCGGCGGTCAGTGCCGCCTGTCGCAAGGCCGGGATCGACCCTGCGCTTGTGCCTATCCCGGTGTCGGCTGCGGCGCATTACCACATGGGCGGGGTCGCCACGGATGCCGCCGGGCGCGCGTCGCTGCCGGGGCTTTGGGTCTGCGGTGAGGCCGCGTCGACGGGCTTGCATGGCGCGAACCGGCTGGCCTCGAACGGGGTGCTGGAGGCGCTGGTTTTCGCACAGCGCGCGGCGCAGGATATCGCGGCGGAACTGCCCGTTGGTGCGGATCTGGCGGCACCTGTGCGGCTCGATTTCGCGCCGGGGGGCGTGGGGCTTGATGCCGGCGCGGTAGCGCAGCTGCGCCAGGTGATGAGCGCGCATGTCGGCGTGCGGCGCACGGGCGCAGGGCTCGCGCAGGCGCTGGCCGAGATCGCAGCCCTGGAAGCGGCCCAGCCCGACAGCGCGGATTTCGCCAATATGTGCGCAACCGCGCGGCTGATCGCCGTGGCAGCCTTGCAGCGCCGCGAAAGCCGGGGCGCGCATTGGCGTGATGATTTCCCCGCCCTGAACCCTGATCTGGCGCGGCGCTCGAAACTGACGCTGGCCGAAGCCCGCCTGACCCCGCTGGAGACTGCATGACCCCTGCTGCCCTGCCTGACCTGCTGATCGAACCTCTGGTGCGCGCAGCTCTGATCGAAGACCTTGGCCCCTCGGGCGATGTGACGACCGAAGCCGTGATTGCGCCCGATCTGCGCTATGCCGCGCGGCTGAATGCGCGGCAGGCGGGGGTTGTTTCGGGCGCGCAGCTGGCCGCGATGGCCTTCCGGCTGGTCGATGCGTCCTTGCAGATCGAGGTCTTGCGCGCCGACGGCGCGCAGGTTGCGCCCGGCGAGACGGTGATGACCATCGCAGGCTCTGCGGCTTCCATCCTGTCGGCCGAGCGGGTCGCGCTGAATTTCATGGGGCGGCTGTCGGGCATCGCCACGCTGACAGCGGCCTTTGTGGCGCAGACAGCGGGCACAAGTGCGCGGATCACCTGCACGCGCAAGACCACGCCGGGGCTGCGGCTGGTCGAGAAAGCGGCGGTGCGTCATGGCGGCGGGGCGGCGCATCGGTTTTCGTTGTCCGATGCGATCCTGATCAAGGACAATCATATCGCGGCGGCGGGCGGGATCGCGGCTGTGCTGGAGCGCGCGCGGCGTATGGCCAGCCATATGCGCCGCATCGAGATCGAGGTGGACACGCTTGCGCAGCTCGATGAGGTGCTGGCCACAGGCGGCGCGGACGTGGTGCTTCTCGACAACATGCACACGGAGGATCTGCGCGCGGCCGTCACGCGGGTCGCAGGGCAGCTGGTCACGGAAGCCTCGGGCAATATGCGGCTGGAGCGGATCGCGGAAGTGGCCGCGACGGGCGTGGATTACATCTCGGTCGGGGCGCTGACGCATTCGGCACCCGTGCTTGATCTGGGGCTCGATTTCTGAACCGCGATCTGCGCGCCGCTTCGGCGGGGCGCTCCCACCCGCCCACCCCGCGCCCCGCCGAAGCGGCGCGCAGATCGCGTTCGCGTGACTTGAGCCCTACCAAGCAGTGGAGTATCGCTGTCGCATGCGGAACGCGCTGGCACTTATAGCACTGATTTCTGCGCTGGGCCTTGCCACCAGTCTGCGCGCGCATCCGCATATTTTCGTCGATGCCGAGTTGGAAATCGTCTTTGACGAGGCCGGGGAAGCAGAAGGGATCTGGATCAGCTGGACCTATGATCCGTTCTTCTCGATGCTGCTGGTGTCGGATATGGGTTTGGACCCGGAATTCACGGGCACGATCAGCGCGGACGAGCGCGAGGCGCTGGACGGGTTCGACATGAACTGGATCGAGGGCTATCACGGCGATACCCATGTCACGCAGGCAGGGGTCGCGCTGGCTTTGAGTGGTCCGGTCGCGTGGGAGTCCGATTACCGCGATGGGCAATTGCGCTCGCGTCATCTGCGCCATCTGATCGATCGCCCCGACCCGGCTCTGGACTGGAGCGTGGCCGTGTATGATCCGACCTATTACACCAGCTACGGCATCGTCAGCGCGCCTGTTGCGACAGGCCGCGACGATTGCAGTTTGCGCATTTTCGAACCCGATTGGGACGCGGCGGGCGCACAGATGGAAGCTGCGCTGGACGAGCTGCTGGGGGCCGGCGGGGATGTCGAGGCGGATTTCCCGGCCGTGGGGGCGCTCTTTGCCGAGGAAGTGCGGGTGTCATGCGGCGGTTCGTGACATTCGCCGCGCTGGCGGTGGCGTTGGGACTGCTGGCGCTCTGGGGGCAGGGCGGGATGGAGCAGATCACCGCCACGGCCCAAGCCGCGCAGCGCAGTTTCCAGGCCCAGATGGCGCAGGGCTTGCGGGCCTTGCGCGCGGGTGAGCCGGGCGCGCTGATCGCACTCTGGGGGATGTGTTTTGCCTATGGCTTCGTCCATGCGGTCGGGCCGGGCCATGGCAAGTTCCTGATCGGCGCATATGCGGCTGGCACGGATGCGCCCCTGGGGCGGATGGTGGGGCTTGGCTTTGCGGCGTCGCTTGCACAAGGCGGCACCGCCATCGCGCTTGTCTATGGGGGCGTGCTGATTTTCGACGCCTCGCGCGAGGCTTTGCAGATCGCGGGCGATGTCTGGCTTGAGCGCGCCAGCCTGATTGCCATCGCGCTGATCGGGCTGTGGCTGATGAGCCGGGCCGCACGCAAGCTGATGCGCCAGACGCTCGGCGCGCCGGTTGCGCTGGCCGGGGCGCATGGCGCGGCGCCGTGTGAGAGCTGCGGGCATCACCACGCGCCCGATGCGCATCAGGTGGCCGCGCTGACCGGCTGGCGCGACACCGCGCTTCTGGTAGGCGCGATCGCGATCCGGCCCTGCACCGGCGCGCTTTTCGTGCTGATCCTGACATGGCGGATGGGGCTGATCTGGCAGGGCATGGTGGCGGTGATGGTGATGGCGCTCGGCACGGCCTCGGTTACCATCGCGGTCGCGGCGCTGTCGGTGCTGGCGCGCGAGGGGGCGCTGGACTGGGCAGGCAAGCTGGGCCGCGCGCGATTGCTCGCGCCATGGATCGAGGGGGCGGCCGGGCTCGCGGTGCTGTTGGTGGCACTGAACATGTTAAAAACCATCTAGCCCATCTTGCCGCTCGTCCGGTCTGGCGCTAACGGGGACTTATGACCCGGCCAGTGACCCGACCCCGATCCCATCTGCGCGCCGTGCTGGCGCTGGGCCTGCCGCTGGCGGGCAGTCATCTGGCGCAATTCATGCTGGCGGTGACAGATACGATCATGCTCGGCTGGTATGGGGTCGCTGATCTGGCCGCCGGGGTGCTGGGCGCAGCCATTTTCTTCGCGGTCTTCACCTTCGGGACGGGCTTTGCGAACGCCGTGATGCCGATGGTCGCGACCGCCGCCGCATCTGACAACGACACCGAAGTGCGCCGCGCCACGCGGATGGGACTGTGGCTGTCCATCGCCTTCGGGATCTGCGCCTTGCCGTTGTTCTGGTTCTCGGGTGCGATCCTGGGCGCGCTGGGCCAGCCTGAAGATGTCGTGCCGCTGGCCGAAGCCTATATGCGCATCCTCGGCTTCTCGCTGGTGCCTGCGCTGGCGGTGATGGTGCTGAAGAATTACCTCGCCGCGCTGCGGCGCACACAGGTCGCGCTCTGGATCACCATCGCGGCTGTGGGCGTGAATATCTTCGCCAATTGGGTCTTCATCTTCGGCAATCTGGGCGCGCCGGAGCTGGGTGTGCGCGGCGCGGCGATTGCCACGATCCTTGTCAATCTGGCGAGTGTGGCCGCATTGGCCGCCTATTGCGCGCTTTTGCCCGCGCTGCGGCGCTATACGCTCTTTCAGCGCTTCTGGCGTGCTGACTGGCAGGCGATGGGGCAGGTCTGGCGGCTGGGCTGGCCGATTGGCGTGGCGCTGGTTGCCGAAACCGCGCTGTTTTCCGCCGCCGCGATCATGATGGGCTGGATCGGCACGCGGGAGCTGGCCGCCCATGGCATCGCGCTGGAGATCACGGCGATGCTGTTCATGGTGCATCTGGGCTTTTCGAACGCCGCGACGGTGCTGGTGGGCCGGGCGCGGGGCATGCGTGATCAGGCGCTCTTGCGGGCCTCGGCGCGGATGTCGGTGATCGTCTCGATCCTCTTCGCCTGCGCGACAATGGTGGTCTATATCACGATGGGGCCGCTGCTCGTGGGGCTGTTTCTGTCACCTGATGAACCCGCCCGCGCCGCCATCATCGCCATCGGCGCCTCATTTCTGATCGTGGCGGCCGTGTTCCAGTTGGCGGATGGGGCGCAGGTCATGGCGATGGGGCTGTTGCGGGGCGTGCAGGACACGCGCGGGCCGATGCTGATCGCGGCCTTCAGCTATTGGGGGATCGGCATGCCAGTCAGTTACGTCTTGGGCTTCCCGCTCGGATTTGGCGGCGAGGGCATCTGGGCCGGTCTGGTCGTCGGTCTGAGTGTGGCTGCGGTGATGCTGATGTGGCGCTTCTGGCGCGGACCGGGGCGGGCAGATGCGCGCCCCTTCGCAGGATAGGAAACTGAAATGGATCTGCGCGCCGTATTGATCGGGCTTGCCTTCGCCTTCATGTGGTCCTCGGCTTTTACCTCGGCGCGGATGATTGTCGCAGATGCACCACCGCTTTACGCGCTGAGCCTGCGCTTCCTGATCTCGGGGGTGATCGGCGTGGCGATTGCCCGCGCGCTGGGCCAGAGCTGGAAACTGACGCCAGCGCAATGGCGCGCGACAATCCTGTTCGGCCTCTCGCAAAACGCGCTTTATCTGGGGCTGAATTTCGTCGCCATGCAGACGGTCGAGGCGTCGCTTGCAGCGATCATCGCGTCCACCATGCCACTTCTGGTGGCGCTGTTCGGCTGGCTGATCCTGCGCGAACGCCTGCGCCCTCTGGCGGTCGCGGGGTTGCTGGCGGGCTTCGGGGGGGTCGCGCTGATCATGGGCGGGCGGATCACGGGCGGCGTCGATCTGTTCGGCGTGGCGCTTTGCGCGCTGGGCGTGATCTCGCTGACCGTGGCCACGCTGAGCGTGCGCGGCGCGTCGGGCATGGGCGGCAATCTGTTGATGATCGTGGGGCTGCAGATGCTGGTCGGCGCGGCCATGCTGATCGGTCCGGCGATGGTTCTGGAAGTGCCCGAGGTCAACTGGACCTGGCGGCTGGCGGGCGCGTTCAGCTACACGGTTCTGGTGCCGGGTCTGGCGGCGACCTGGGTCTGGTTCCTGCTGGTGGGTCGGATCGGGGCGGTCAAGGCGGCGACATTCCATTTCCTCAACCCGTTTTTCGGCGTTGCGGTGGCGGCACTTCTGCTGGGCGAGGCGCTGGGGATTCTGGACATGCTGGGCGTTGCGATCATCATGCTGGGCATTCTCGCGGTGCAACGCGCGCGCATGGGCTGAGCTGCGCAACTTTGTCGATATGCGCCTGGCACGGCGTCCTCTCTGGGTTGTGGGCGGCAAAGGGTTTGCCGTCTTGAGGCTCTTTGTCAGACCGCTTGCAGCATCTCGGGGCTTTTACCAAACCTTCAGCGCTGATATGCCAAAGATGTGATGACGCCGCGTCGATGGCGTTCAGAGTAGGGTGAGGTGCGCGTGCAAAAAATAGAAGATCCATCGGTAGGAATCGTCATCCGCACCAAGGACCGACCGATTTTCGTCACCCGCGCGTTGGCAACCGTGCAGGCGCAGGTCTATCGCAACTGGAAGATCATGCTGGTCAATGACGGTGGCGACGCGGCGACGCTGGCCGATGCGATTGTCGCGCAGGCCAGTGAATTGCGCGCCGAGAACCGCCTGACCGTGCTCAATCTCGACCCCGGCCTGGGCCGGTCCGCCGCATTCAATCAGGGCGTTGCGGCGCTGCGGACGGATTTCGTGGCCTGTCTCGATGATGATGACACATGGGATCCGGAATTCCTGTCCGAACTGGTCGCTTTCTACATCCGGCTGAAGCCAGATATTGACGATCTGGGCGGGGTGGCGGCCAAGGTCACGGCGCTGAATGAAGATTTCTTCGAGACCCCGGCCGGGATGGAGATCCGCGTCATTGGCGAAGACGAGTTGCCGCGTGCGTTCTTCCGCGGCGAGTTTTTCCTGAACCCACTGGCCTATGCCTGTTACCGGCAGGATATCTATCCGGTCCAGTGGATCATGCGCCGCGAGGCTGTGCAGGCGGTGGGCGGGTTTCCCGAAGCCTTCGACGTCATGGAAGACCGCGCCTTCATGAACCGTTTTCTGGGGCGCAACCGGCTGGCGATCCTCGACCGGAAGCTGGCCTATCATCATCGCCGTGTGAAGCGGTCCAGCGACAATTCCCGCAACGTGCTGATGAACACGCTCGACAACCCGTCCTATGACTGGCGGATGTTCGCGGATATGGCACGGCCGGGTGTGGATCTGGGCGCGAGCGACCGGCTTGCGGATACTGTGCGCAGTTTTGCCGCCGATCTGTTGTCGGAAGTCAATTACGAGACGAGCGCGATCTGGCAGAAGGTCGACGGCGAAATGCGCGCGCTGCAAGCGCGGCTGGACCGCGAGCGGCTGGAACTGCAGACCATGCTGATGGAAATCATGGCCGATCTCGCCCGCCAGGGCGCGTCTGAGCCAAGCGCTGCGCCTGCACTTGCTGCGCGGCCTGCACTTGCGCTGGGCGATTTCGAGAGCCGTGTCTATGACCTGTGGGCCGTGGCAGGCCAGCAAAGCACCGCCCAGCATCTTGTGCATGGTCAGCGCTTTGCCGGCAAATTGGTCCTGTCGCGCCAGAATGGTGAAGATGGCCAGCTTCTGCATATCGACCCGCAGAACCACCTGCTGGAATTGCAACTTCCCACGACCGGCGGCTGGTCGGCGGTCGAGGTCGAGCTGGAGGAGTTCGTCCGCGAGGGGCGCGGCTTGCGGCTGCATGTCGTGCTCGACCGCTCGCAGGGGTTCCTGTTCGAGACGGCTCTGATCTGCAAGGACAGTTTTTCACAAACCGAAAGCTACCGGCTGAGCGATCTGACGGTCCATAGCTGCGCGCAGGATCAGGGCTGCGTGCTCAGCCGCGAGATCCCGGCGGCTTGGCTGGCCTCGGTCACGGCTCCGAAACTGTCGATCATCCTGCCGCGCCATGCGACGAATTTCTGTTTCCGTTGCAGCGATCTGGTGATTGAATTGGTGTGATCTGTTTGACACGCCTGCAGCTGCGCAATAGCTTTGAACAACTTGCAGGAGAGCGGGCGCGTGTCGTTGGGTCATTCCGAATTTGCAGTCGCAGGCGAACAGGGCGTTGACGTCTTTTGGCGGGTCGATGACGCCCAGCAGCGCCGCTATCGCTACGAATGTATCGCCAATGTCGCGCCGGACGGGGGCGCGGTGCGGGCATTTCATCCCCATGCCCGCGCGCATCCCGACAAGATGCGCGCCGCCGCCGACCGGTTGGAGGACGCGCCTTGTCTGGATCATCCGATCCGGCTTGGCTGCGCCCAGAGCTTTCCCGATGCCGAACAGGCCGGGATGGGGCTGACGATGTTTCAGTATCTCGATTTCCTGCGCATGTGGCAGATCGGCGAGCGCGAGATCCATCGCATCAGTGGACTGGCCAGCCGTGGCGCGCCGATTTCCGGGCCGGAGATCTCGTCCGTGCTGCGTCTGCTGCTGGATTTCAACCGCACCCGCCGCGCGGTTCCGCTGATCCGCGCCTTCATGCCGATCCTGTCGGATGTCGTGCGCGCGGGCACGGATGACCGCTGGCAGAATGGCGGCTTTGCGCTGCGCATGATTGGCGATATCCACATGCGTCGGGATAATCCTGGTGCGGCGCTCGCGGCATATGAGGCGGCGCTGCTGCTCGGCGATAATGCCTATCGTCGCGGGCTGGCCATCGAGGCTGCCCATGCCGCGCAGGATCGCGACGCCGCCTTGCGCCACATTGCCCAATATTGCCGCCGCTGGACCCTGCCAGAGCCTTTGGCCGCGATCCAGCGCGCCTATGCAGACACAAATACCGGAGAACTGACGTGACAGCCAGCCTGCGTGAAAACTGCGCCGACATTCTTTGTATCGGGGCGCAAAAAGCCTCGACCAGTTGGCTGCATCATGTGCTGAACGCGCATCCCAGGACCTATTCCTTTCCCGATAGCGAGCCTGTGACCTCGACCACCAAAGAGGCGCATTTCTGGGACTGGAACCACAAGCGCGGCGCGGACTGGTATCGCGCGCTGTTGCTGCCTGATGACGATCCCACGCGCCTGTCGATGGATTTCACCCCCGAATATTCGATGATGTCAGAGCGTGATATTGCCGAATGCAAGGAGTTGAACCCGACCGCGCGGGTGATTTATGTGCTGCGCGACCCGCTGGCCCGCGCGATTTCCGCGCTGCGAATGCATATCTTGTGGCGCAGTGGCAATGCCGCTGAAAGCGAGCTTGAAATTGCCTTTGACGACGCGCTTCTGTCGCTGATCGAGACGGCGCGGATTGCCGAGATGAGCTCCTACATGGCCAACTATTTGCGGTGGGCCAAGCAGTATGACGATATTCTGGTGCTGAACTACGAAGATATCGTGGCCGCGCCGCTTCGCGTCATGCGTCAGATCTACCAGCATGTCGGGTTGAGCGTGGACCATATGCCGCCCGTCGCGCGGGCGGAATTTGACAAGCGGATGCAAAAGCGCATCTGGGCCAGCACCCCCTATCCGGTGCGCGCGGATGTGCTCTATTTCCTGCATGGCATGCTCTGGCCCAAACGACAGGCGGCAGAACGGTTCTTCAAGATGACGTTCAAAGAGTATGAAGATGTGCTGCGCGCCGCAATCTGAGGCTCTGGCCGCGCGATGACCGGGGCCGGTGGCCTGTTGCCCGATGATCTGGAGGCGCGGCTCTGGCATGCGCCCTTGCCTGACGCCCATCGGCCGGAGCGCAGCCTGGTCGCGGCGCTCGATCAGGGCGCGGAGTATGGCGCAGTTCTGGCCGCGCTGCGCAGGCTCTGGCGGCTGGCCCTGCCGGGGGCCGAGGCCGCAGCACTTGCGGTGCAGCGCTGGCCGCGCTCGATCGACTTCGCGACACTGGCCCTTGACCTGAGCGCGCCCGACATGCGTGCGGCGCGGCTTGCGGCGCTTGGGGCCTGTGTCGCGCAGGCCAACCGGCGGCGCGCGGCATTGGCCAATGCGGCGCTGCGACACGGGGATTGGGCGCGCGCCAGTCAGGCGTTGGCGCAGATCGATCCGGCATCGGAAACCGCGCAAGACGATCTCTTTCGCCGCGCCGAACTGGCGTTGGCGCTGGGGCAGGGCGCACAGGCGCGCAGGGATCTGGCGCGCTTGCGCCAGCACGGGGATGCGCCACGTTTACAGATGCTGGAATTGCGGCTCATCCACGCCACCGAAGGCGCGCGGGCCATGGCGCAGCGCTTCGCGGGCATGGATGCGCCGCCTGCGTCCGTGGCCGCGCAGGCTTTCGAGATCTTCCTGCGCGAAGGCGATTTTCAGCGCGCCCCAGACGCGCTGGCGCGCTGGTCCGCCGCGACAGTTTGCGCCGCGCGCGCGCGGGCCGAGGCGCGGCTGGCGCTGGAGATGGGCGCGACGGCGCGTGCGCAGGCGGCGCTTCAGGCGCGGCTCGATCTGCAGGCGCCCTGGCTTTGGGACGGGGCGGATCATGTGCTGTGGCTGCGCGCGCAGCAGGCAATTGACGCTGAGCCGGCGGAGATCTGGGCGCATGCGCAGGCCGCGCTACGGGTGATGCCGCGCCATGACTGGCTGGCCCATGTCGCAGGTTTTGCGCAGGAGGCCGCAACCGATTGGCGTGCGCTGGTGGCGCGCCCGCCTGCGCCGGAGACCCTCCCTGAGCGCTGCATGATGGCCGCGCGGGCTGCGCTGCGGCTGGGCCTGCCAGCCCGTGCCCTGGCGCGGATCGCGGCCGCGCGGCGCGCGGCGGGGGGGCGAGATGCGGCGCGGCTGGCGGCGCTGCGGGCCGAAATTTTCTGGACCGCGGGACGTCTGGAGGCGGCGAGCCTGGCCCTGGCCCGTGCGCAGGCCCGCGCTGTGGATCGGCTGCAACAGGCGGAAATTGCCGTGCTCGGGGCCGAGATTGCGCTGTCGCGGCTTGAACCTGAAACCGCAAGCGCCGCGCTCGCCCCGCTGGTGGCGCACTATCCTGACCGCATGGTGTTGGCCCTGACCGAAGCGCGCATCGCGTTTCAACAGGGGGATTTCAGCGCCGCGCAACGCTCCCATGCCCGGTTCAACCAGCTCAAGGCGGCGCAGATCGGCGCTTTCGTGCCTGCGGATGTGCGCGACCGGATCACCGAGGATGCCGCCGAGGCTGCGGCCCGTCTCGATCCGGCCATGTGGCGGGGCGGGCGTGTGGCGGATCTTGTGGCGCGGGGGGGGCTGGCGGCGCTTGCGGCCTCGCCGGGGCTGTCGGCCTTTTTGATGATCCGTGCCGCGCGTGAGGGCGCGCTGGCGTTCACGCCTGCGCCCACCGCCCCGATCCCGCGGCAGATCGCGCATTACTGGCAGGGCCCGCAAGGCCCTGCCATCGCCCGCGCGCTGGAGGTCTGGCGCAAGCTGCATCCCGACTTCACGCATCATTTGTTTGACGCGGCTCGCGCGCAGGATTGGCTGGCCCGCGCCTATCCCGCTTCGGTCGCAGAGCGCTTTGCCACGCTTGACCAGCCCGCGCTGCGGGCGGATCTTTTCCGGCTGTGCTGGATCGCGCGCGAGGGCGGTGTTTTCGCCGATCTCGATGAAGTGCCGCGCCTGCCGGTCACGCCCTGGCTGCGCGGGGCGCGCGCTGTGTTCTGTCTGGAACGTGGTTTCGGGACGGTCGCGAATAATTTCCTGGCCGCAGTGCCGGATCATCCGGTCAGTTGCGCGGCGCGCGATCTGGTGATCGCCGCGCTGGATCAGACGGACGCGCCCTATGCCTGGTGGCATTCCGGTCCCGCACAATGGACGCGCGCGGCCTTTGCTGCGCAGTTCTCCGGCACGGCGTTGCATCTGCGCTATCTGTCTCAGGCCGAATATAATCGTCGGGTTTCGACCAATCTGCCCTATCCGCATAAGCGCCGCGCCGATCACTGGCGCTGAGCCTCGCGCAAGGGGGCGCGCGGTGATGCGGGCATGTCACAGCCCCGTGGCAAATCTGACAGGCATTCGGGAAAAGCATTGCCGATCAACAGGCTTCGGAGCAGTCTCGAGACCGAGTGAGAGAAGCGCGGCATAGAATCGCGCTCAACGACGAGCAGACAGGCAAGAGATGCTGACACAGTCCAAGGCTGCCCAAGGGCCGCGCGTTGCGTGGTCTCGGGCAGTGACCCTTTTGCCCGCGACGGGCCGGGCCGCGGTGATGATGCTCGCCTGCGGGGTTGTCCTTGGGTGTGCCCCGGCGATTGAAACCACGCGACCAGGGTTCATGTTCGCCAATGGCTGGCAGACCCCGATCAAGGCCGCCCCGCGTCTGATGGATGACCGGACCTGGTGGCGGGGCTTTCAGGATCAGACACTGGATGCGATGATCCTTCGCGCGCTTCATGCCAGTCCTGACCTGAATGCCGCGCGCCTGCGTGCGCTGGCCGCACGTCAGGAAACTGCCGCGATCCAGGGGGCCACGACACTCGCCACCGGCGCATCTGCGCGCGCCTCCGAGGGGCGTCTGCGCTCCGAGGATCGGGTGATCGGAGGTTCGGGCGAACTGGGGATACTTTTTGATCCGGGCCGTGGCCGTCAGGCCGAGCGCTTCGGTGCAGCGGCGGCGGCGGCCCTGGCCGAGGCCGAACAGTCCGGGGCGCGGCTTTTCCTGATTGGCGAAATCAGCACGGCTTATCTGCAATTGCGTCACAGCCAGCAACGGCTGATCCTTGCCCAACAGGAAGCCAGCCGTCAGCGTCAGATGCTGTCGCTCGCGCGCCGTCTGGTCACCGAAGGCGAGGGCACGCGGATCGATGTGTTGCGCAGTGAAGCGCGGCTGGCGGCGCTGGAGGCGGAGCGGCGTGAGCTGGAAGGGCTGGTCGACACGGGCATTCTTCGGCTGACAGTGCTGGCTGGCGATGCGCCCGGCCAGTTGCCGCCGGATCTGATGGCGGGACTGCGCCGGGTCGCTGCGCAACCGCGCAGCACATTGGCACCAGATCCGTTGCTGCCCGCAGATCTGATCCGCAACCGTCCCGATCTGCGCGTCGAGGAAGCCCGCTATGATGCTGCGCGCGCCGCGCTGGGGGCTGCGCGCGCGGCGCTCTACCCGTCGCTGTCGCTGACCGGCACGATTGATGCGCGCGAAGTGCGGTTCCGCGGCACCGAGACGCGCGGCGCAGTGTCGAGCCTCGGCCCGACCTTGCGGCTGCCGGTGTTGCCCCTGCGCGCATCGCGCGCAGCGGTCGACGCTGCTGAATCGCGCGTCGAGGCTGCGCATGAAAGCTGGACCGGGGCGGTGCTGACAGCGCTTTTCGAGGTGGAGACGGCCTTGCTGGACTATAGCAAGGCCGCGCAGAACGAGGCCGCAATCGACCGCGCAGTGGCGCTGCAGGCGCAGGCGCGGCGGCTGAGCAACGCGGCCGTGCGTGAGGGGGCTGCAACGCTTTGGGATCTGAACATCCTCGACGGCGATCTGGCGCGGGCCGAGATCCAACAGGCCGATGCCCGCCTGGCGCGGGCACAGAGTTTTGTGGACCTCAACATCCGGCTAGGGATGGGAGCGCAGCCCGATTGACGCAACGCGCGCCGTTTGTGAAACAATCTTGGGCGAAACGATGTCTTTTCTGCGTGAGGCGATGGCTCAGTCGTTCCAATGCGCATGACAAGGCGTATTAATCCAGCCAATGCTGCAGAAAAACCAAAGTCGTGCCATAATCTGCCAGTACCCAGTCTTCATAAGGGCGCATTTATCACGAGGGGCATATGTCGAATCCTCAGCAGGATCAGGGAGATTTGCTGATTCTTTCGGTTCCCCCGAATGTCGATCTCAATCTGCTCGCGGATGCCTTCGTGACATTCATCGAAGAAGAGATGGAAACCTTCGGGGCCGGCGTTGTCTTCGATGATGAGCCTTTCGCCTGGAAGGAAGTGCCCGATTGCCAGTTCGACGAGATGTGCACGTCTTTTCTGGAAAGCGCCGCGCAGGGGCCATTCCTGCAAGCCGTCTGGGCGGAAGGCCGGATCGGGATCGTGGCGGCGGCTGATGCGCTGGCTCAATGCGATTGGGATCGGTTGGTCGAGAAGCTGATCGGGTCGCAATGCGTGCCAATGGACGGGGCTGGCTGGGGCATCCTCGAAGCCCCAGGCCAGCTTGCCGAAACCGCGGAACCTGCCGCACAGATCGCGGCGCTGCCGCGGGTGGATCGTGGCCAACCGGTGCTTGCCAGTGTCGTGCAGCGCTCTGTTGTTGCGATGTCGCGCCTGCGCGAGGATGGGCGGCATGGCGTCGTGGCGATGCGACCCATCGTGCTGCCGATGCCCGATGCCGACGCGCTGGAAGCTACGTTCGAAGCCCTGCAGGAGCGCCATGAAATCCTGCACATGACCTTCACGCCTGTCGAGGGGTTGGACTACATCTGTCTGACAGACCGCATGGCGGTGCCCTTCGACACGATCGCGGCGCTGCGTCCGTTTCGCAATATCGACATCATCGCCGCAGAACGCACGCGGGTTCTGGCCGAGCGCCCGCTGTCTGACCGGCTTTTGTGGCGGGCCGAACTGGTTCAGGATCGCAGCCAGGGGATCGTGATCTCGGTGTTGTCCGAGGCCATCGCCGATCCGCGCACGACAGATCTGTTGCGCGCCGATATCCTGCGCTTCTACGAGGCGTTCCGCGCCGGGCTCGATCCCGAACTGGACCTGCCCGCGCCGCCGCTGCACTACACCGATTATGCTGCGAGCGAGACAGGCTTTCCCGATGCCTGCGGCTGGTGGCGCGCGCTGTTGCCTGCGCAGCCCGCCGCGCGCGACCTGACCGATACGCTGCCCGTCGCCCCGGTCGAAATCTTCGAGCATCATCTCGCGCCCGAGATGCTTGCTCAGCTGCTGCCTGTGGCGGAAGCGACCGGGACCACAGTGCAGACGCTGGTGTTGGCGGTGTTTCTCAAGACCCTGTCGGGGATCGAGGTTGCGCCGCTCGATTGGGTGCTGGTCGCGCTGCATGACCGCCGTCCCGCCGGGCTGGAAGAGATGCTTGGCCCTTTCGCCTTCGACTGCCCGGTCTGGCTGGGCGACATGCAGGCACGGATCACGCCTTCGGGGCTGCAGCATCGGCTGAATGAAACCAAGACGTCGGGCGCTGTGCCGCTGGCCTATCTGGCGACGGAACTGCCCGACCGCGTGCCGCAACGGATCCGGCATCTGTTCGACTGGCGCGACGGGGCGGTTCTGGTCCGACCTTCGGAAATCGCCGCGGATGTCAGCCTCAGCATGGCGCAGACCGAAAGCGCCGTGCATCTGCAATGGGCCGTCCGCGGCGATTATCCATCCTCTGCGACTGCACAGATTCTAGCGCGGGATTTCCTGCGACATCTCGATGCATCGATCCGAATGCAGGATTTCACATTTAGACCATGATCTGAGCTCATTTTCGTGTCATGCCTGACCGCGTTAACGATTATTATCCGAAACCATTGGATGATTCCGCTAACGCTCCGAGGCAGGCAAGACATTTTGAGAGAACAAGATCTGATGCAGCGATTCTTCCCTCGATTTCGTAGCCCTGCGGCCGGTTTTCTGGCGGTCTGCATGGGCCTGGTCGTGTTCTGGATGGTGACGCAGACGATGGGCTTGCTGGCTGCGGCAGGTACGTCAGCGCGTGACGGGGCGCAGTCGGGCACACCGGTCGCACTGCTGGAACTGCGCATTGAAGATGGCATCCTGATCGAACGGCAATTTCTGGGCCGGCTGGAAGCACTGCAATCGGCGGATCTCAGCTTCGATCAGGACGGTGTGATCGACGCGGTTTTCCTGCGCGAAGGCGACATGGTCGCGGCTGGCGACAGGATTGCGCGGTTGACTGCCGAGGCGCTGGATCTGGAGCGTCAGGCGCTGAGCGCGTCGCTATCTTCGGCACAGAGCCGGTTCCAGCTGTTGCAGGCTGAAGAAGAACGATTGCAGCGCCTGGTCGCCATCGGGGCGTCGCCATCGAATACGCTGGACCGGGTGTCTTCCGAGCGGCTGGGGCTGGCCTCTGAAATGGTGGAGCTGGAAAGCGCGTTGGCCCGGCTGGATCTGCGCCGCCGCAATGCCGAGCTGATCGCGCCTTTCGACGGGGTGATCGGTGCATTGCGGGCCCGCCAAGGCGAGACTGTGAGCGCAGGTCAGCCCATGGTGTCGCTGTTCGAGCGCGGTGGCGCGCAGTTCCGGGTTGCACTACACGCTGATTTCGACGCGACAACGCTGGTCGATCCGCATCTGCAGCTTCGATCCGGGCGCAGTCCGGTCAAGCTGGCCCGCCAGCGCCCTGATGTGGACCCCCGCACCAATATGCGCATCGCGATTTTCACGACTGACGAGGCGGATCTGACCAGCTTCGGCGCGACCGCGATGCTGATCGGACAGGAGCCGTTGGCCCTGCGCGGGGCTTGGGTCCCGGTCGAGGCGATGCGCGCCAGCGCCGAAGGGTTCTGGATCGTGCTGGCGGTCGATGACGACATGATTGCGCAGCGCGTCGCCGTCGAAGTGCTGCATCTGCGCGGCGATCAGGCCTTCGTGTCGGGTGTCTTCGAGACCGGCACGCGCATCATCGGACCCGGCGCACACAAAGTCGTCGCGGGTCAGCGCGTTCGGGCCGAGTAACCCATGCTGACGGGTTTCTTTTTCCGCGAAACGCGCGTTTTGATCATGGTCTTGGCGATCCTGATCGTGGGCGGCCTGTCTGCGCTGCTGTCGTTGGGTCGACAGGAAGACCCCAGTTTCACCAATCGCTATGCGTCGGTCACGACGCTGTTGCCGGGGGCAGAACCTGCCGTGGTGGAAGCTCTGATCTCGACGGCGATCGAAGATCAGATCAAGCTGATAGGCAATATCGACAGGTTCAGCAGCGCGTCTGTGCGCGGGGCGTCCATCGTGAGCGTGATCGTGCGTGACAGCGTGCCTGCCAGTCAGATCGATCAGATCTGGGCCGAGCTGCGCGCCGCTGTGTCGCGCGCAAGCCTGAGCTTTCCCGAGAATGCCACCACGCCGGAAATCGACACGGACGGGATTGCCTCGTATACGACTGTGATCGCGGTCGAGATCGAAGACCCCGCCTTGTCGCCGATGATTGCAGCGCGCTTCGCCGAAACTGTCGAGGCGCATCTGCGCGCGATCCCCCAGACCCGTGTTGTGCGCCTGTTCGGGCTGCCGCAGGAAGAAATCCTCGTCAGCGTGGACCCTTATGTTGCGGGGGGCAATGGTGTTTCGATCACTCAGATTGCCGCGGCGATTCGCGCCGCAAATGATCCCGGTCTTGCAGGTCAGATCGCCGGCGGCGGTTTTGATGCCGCGCTGGCTGTATCAGGCAAGGTTGCGCAGCTGACCGATCTGCGGGCCATCCCGGTGCGAGACCGCGGCGCAGATGCGATGCTGCGCATTGGTGATCTGGCCGAGCTCCGTCGCCAGCCGCAATTCCCGCCCGATGCGATTGCGCGGGCGGGCGGCAATCCCGCGATCCTGATTGCCGCCGTGATCGAGGATGGCGCGCAGGTCGACCGATGGATGCGCTTCGTGCGCGAAGATATCGCCGCGCTCTCGGACTTGGCCCCGCGTGGGCTGGCGGTGCATGTGCTTTTCGATCAGAGCGTCTACACGATCCAGCGGCTGCGCGATATCGGTCTGAATATGGCGCTGGGCATGGCGCTGGTGGTGCTGGTGTTGTTTTTCACGCTGGGGTGGCAGGCGGCGGCGATCGTCGCGCTGATCTTGCCTGCCGTGACATTGGCCACGCTCGCCACGTTCCGGTTTCTGGACTTGCCACTGCATCAGATGTCGATCGCCGGGCTGATCGTGGCATTGGGGCTGGTGGTCGACGGGGCCATCGTGACCACCGATACCGTACGCCGCAAGCTCGTGGCCGGGGCCAGCCGCGAGCAAGCCGCCCGCGCTACGGCACAGCGCCTGCTGATGCCGCTGGCGGCGTCTGCCGTCACCACGATCCTGGCCTTCCTGCCGATGATCCTGCTGCCCGGCAATGTCGGAGATTTCGTCAGCACGATCTCGATTGCCGTATCGGTCATGCTGGTCTGGTCCTTTGTTCTGGCACTGATCCTGACCGCGCCGATGGCGGCGGCTCTGCTGCCGCAATATCCCGGCACCCCAGCGCGCGGCGCACCCGTGGCCATGTCGCAGCACGGTCGGTTCTATCGTGGTTTGCGTTTCCTTATCGCCCGCCCGCTGATCAGCCTTGGGCTGGCGCTGGTGCTGCCGGTCCTCGGCTTTGTGCTGTTCCTGACCCTGACACCGCAATTCTTCCCGCTGGCAGAGCGCAACCAGTTCCATATCACCATGGAAATGCCCGCCCATACCGGGGTTCACAGGACCGATGATCTGGTCCAGCGGGTTGATGCCTATCTTGCCGGGATCGAGGACATCACCACACGCTATTGGGTGGCAGGGGGCGGTGCTCCTGCTTTCTACTACAATATCGTGGGCGGTGGGGCCACCGATCCGGGCTTCGCGCAGGGAATGATCACCACCCGGTCGGCCGCCGCCACCCGGAGCGTGCTGCAAGGTTTGCAGCAGGATCTGAACCTGAGCTTTCCAGAAGCGCGCATCACGGTCCATCCGCTGACCCAAGGGCCGCCCGTGGGCGCGCCGGTCTCGATCCTTGTCTATGGGCCGGATCTGGCTGAGCTGCGCCGTATCGGGGCGCAGGTGCAAGGCGTGATTGCTGCGCTACCCCAAACCGCGCAGGTTTATGGCGGGCTGTCCGATGGCCTGCCGCAGCTCCGCTATGTCATTGACCGCGATGCGGCCAATCTGCTGGGACTGGACGAAAGCGCTGTCGCGCAGCAATTGCAGATCGGCCTGTCAGGCCTGCGCGCCGAGCCCCTCGCGGAAGGAGCACGCCAGATCCCCATCCGCGTGCAGTTTTCCGATGCAGTGTTGCGCAATGCCGAAGCGCTGCACGACCTGCCGATCCTGCTTGACATGCCACCGTCTGCAGCGGGCGATCTGGCGATGGTTCCGCTTTCTGCGATTGCCAGCCCCCGTCTGGAGATCACCGAAGCGCTTGTCTACCGCGACAAGGGCGAGCGGATGAATTTCGTGCAAGCCTATCCGCGACCCGGTGTCCTGCCCGAAGAGTTGTTGCGCGCAGCGCTCGGTGCCATCGAGGCGGCAGGGATCGTCATCCCCGAAGGCTACCGGCTGGATCTGGGTGGCGAGCGGCGCGAGCGCAGCAGCACGGTGGACGGGCTGACCGCCTCGCTGTCGCTCATCGTCGTGCTGAGCCTTGCGACGCTGGTGCTGGCCTTCCGCTCGTTCCGGCTGACGCTTGGCACGATGATCGTCGCGATGCTGGCAACCGGGCTGTCGCTGCTCTCTGTTGCGGCGTTGGGCTTTCCGTTCGGAATCAATGCCTTGATAGGGGTCATCGGGTCCATCGGCGTGTCGGTCAATGTCGCAATCATCGTCTTTACCGCGCTGCAGGGCAATGCGCAGGCCCGCGCTGGCGATATTGATGCAATGGCCGCCGAAGTGGCTGATGGCGCGCGCCACATCGTCTCGACCACGCTGACGACCTTCGGTGGCTTCCTGCCCTTGCTGTTTTACGGTGGGCTGTTCTGGCCGCCCTTCGCGGCGGCCATGGCAGGCGGTGTTCTCTTGTCGGCGACGCTGGCTTTCCTGTTCGCGCCTGCGTATTTCAGACTGGTCTACCCGCCCCGCAAGGCATCGCGCCCGATTGCCGCGTCGCCTCTCCCGCTTCCGGCCGCTGCGCAATATCAGCGGGGACCAGAGCACCGTTTCGCCACGCGTTCGCGCCACCCGCTGCGCCGCCTCGGCGCAGCTTCGGCCCCGAATGTCGTGACGTCGCAAGACACCCCGTAGCAGGTCGTGCAACCGGATCGGACGCAGCGGGCCCGGTCGGGCACCGACGCCCGTGGCCGGCCTTGCAGCCGCTCAGGGGCGCGCCCGCGTCAGCACTGCGCGCGAGGCATAGCCCGCAAACCCCGCCAGTTGTTGCCCCAGCCCGATATCCTGCTCGCCCAGAATATCCCAGACTGCGCGGGCGGCACGCAGCTTGTTGGCCGAGCGGCTGTTTTTGCGTACACGGTAGCGCGCGAGGATCTCGGGCAGGCCAATCGCGGTTTCGCCCTGGCGCAAGAGCGAGAGCCAGAAGGCGTAATCCTCGTGCAGGTTGCGCTGTGGCATGCGGGCCTGGCCGAAGCTTGCGCGGCAGAACGCACCGGTCAGGCAACCGATGGGATTGCCATAAAGCGCGGCCTTCCAATCCACGCGCGGGCGCGCAAGGATCACGCCCAGTCTGCGCCCCGCAGCGTCGATGCGTTCATAGGACACGAAAACGATGCGCGCGCCGCGCTCGAACGCGGCCTGTTGACGTTGCAGCTTGTCAGGGAGCCACAGATCATCGGCATCGAGAAACGCGATATAGCGCCCCTGCGCCTGGTCCAAGCCGATATTGCGCGCCGCCGCCGTGCCGCGCGGGTGTTGCAGGGCGGGGTCGTGGATCAGGCGCAGGCGCGAGTCGTGGCGCGCGGCCTCGGCCACCCATGCGGCCGAGCCGTCGGTCGAAGCATCATCGATGATCAGCGCTTCCCAATCGGCGCAGCTCTGCGCCTGCAGCGAGGCGAGCGTTTCGGGCAAGGTCGTGATCGCGTCATGCACCGGGATGATGATCGAAAATGCCGGGGCGTTTCGCATGAAGGGGCAGGTCCGGTTCTGGATGCGTCAGGGCCACGCGATCATAGGCGCTATTGGTCCGAAAGGGAATAGAGCGTCGCGACAGGGCTCAGGCTTCGGGCAGAAGCGCCATCAGCGTGGCCAGCTGGTCGGCCTCTTGCGCGGGCTTGTCATCGCGGATGCGCGCGATACGCGGGAAACGCATCGCCAGCCCTGATTTGTGACGCGGCGAACGGTTCAGCCCCTCGAAGGCCACTTCGACGACCTTCTCGGGTTTGACGGCGCGCACCGGGCCGAAGCGCTCGGTGGTGTTGTTGCGCACGAAGCGGTCCAGCTCCTTCAGTTCCGCATCCGTGAAGCCGAAATAGGCTTTGCCCACAGGCACAAGCTGGCCAGCATCCCAGACGCCGAAGGTAAAGTCGGAATAATAGCCCGAACGTTTGCCATGCCCGCGCTGGGCATACATCAGCACGGCATCGACGCGCATCGGGTCGCGCTTCCATTTGAACCAATGCCCCTTGATCCGGCCCGCCAGATAGGGGCTGTCGCGATGCTTGATCATCACGCCTTCGATCACCGGGTCGGGCGGGTCGGCGCGCATCACGGCCAGCGCGTCCCAATCGCTCAGCGGCAGCAGTGGCGAGAGGTCAATGCGCGCCGGGTCAAGCCGGGGGATCAGCGCTTCAAGGGCCGCGCGGCGCTGGTGCAGCGGCTGGGCGCGCAGGTCATGGCCATCGCAGAGCAGCAGATCATAGGCGCGCAGGGCCGCAGGATGCGTTTCGCGCATCTTCGCGCTGACCTGTTTGCGGCCCAGCCGGGTTTGCAGATCGTTGAACGGTGCGATCTGATCGCCGCGCCGGATCAGCAATTCACCGTCGATCACACCGTCGAATGTCAGCGCCTCCAGCAAATCGGGAAACGCGCCCGAGATGTCGTCGCCCGTCCGCGAATAAAGCCGCCTTGTGCCCTGATCGCTGACCGCCTGCACGCGGATGCCGTCCCATTTCCATTCGGCCATGAAATCGGCCGGGTCGCGGGCGGTCAGGTCGACGAGATCGGTCGGGGTCGAGAGCATGACCGGCCGGAACGGCGCGCGGGCAGCGCTGACGGGTTTGGGGCCATTTTCCGCCCAATGAAAAAGGCTTTCATAGGGTGGAAATAGTCCGTGCCAAAGCTCTTCGACCTCGGCCAGTTGCAACCCGCCATAATCCGCGACCGCCTGCCGCGCGAGCCGGGCCGAAACACCGACGCGCAGCCCCCCGGTCCCGAGTTTGAGATAGGCGTAGCGCTGCGAGGGCGGCAGCTGGTCGAGCCGGGCGATGATGCGCGCGGGCAGCTCTGCTTTCGGGGTTTGTTGCAATTCGGCCACCAGCTCTGACAGGGCGGGGTTGGCCAACTGCGCCGGTGCAGGCCAGATCAGGGCAATGGTCTCGGCCAGATCGCCGACAAAATCGTAGGACAGCGCGAACAGCTCAGGATCGACGCGCTCGGCGACCAGCCCGCGCAACAGGGACGGCGTGACGCGGCGCAGGTCCAGATCGCCGGTCAGGGCGGCCAGCGCATAGCCGCGATCCGGGTCTAGGGTGGCCGCGAAATACTGGCGCAGATGCGCCAGTTTCAACCCGCGCCGGGGCGTGAAGGCGAGGCGTTCGAGCAATTCGGCAAAGCCCGCGATCATTCCGGTTCATCCTCGTAGCCCACCAGTCGCAGCGGAGTGGCCGCGCGCTGGGTGAGTGCGCACCAGCGCAGAAGCGCGTCTTCGCGGCCATGGGTGATCCATGTCTCGGCCGGGTTCAAATCCGTGATGGTCTGGGTCAGCTGCGCCCAGTCGACGTGATCGGAGATGATCAGCGGCAATTCGACCCCCCGCTGCCGCGCGCGGGCGCGCACCATCATCCAGCCGGACGCAAAAGCAATCACCGGATCGGGGAAGCGCTGCGCCCAGGTCGCGGCAAAAGCCGACGGCGGCCCCAGCACGATGGCCCCTGCAAAATCGCCTTTCTTGCCCCGCGCGACGGTCGCCGGGCGCAGATCGCCCAGCGCGATGCCCTGGGCGATGTGGTAGTCGCAGAGCTTCGCAAGCGCGCCGTGAATGTAGATCGGCGCGTCATAGCCTGCCGCGCGCAAGAGCATGATCACCCGCTGGGCCTTGCCCAGCGCATAGACGCCCACCAGATGCGCGCGCTCGGTAAAGGCGCGGACCGAGGCGAGGAGGCGCGCGATCTCATCCTGCGGGTCAGGATGGCGGAAGATGGGCAGGGCGAAGGTCGCTTCGGTCACGAGGATGTCGCAGGCGACCGGCTCCCACGGTGCGCAGGCCGCGTTGGGTGTGCGGGTGTAATCGCCTGTGACCAGGATGCGCGTGCGGGCATCCTCGACCAGGATCTGGGCAGAGCCCAGCACATGGCCCGCCGGATGGAAACTGACCGTCACATCGCCGATGCGGGCAGGGCCATCGGCGGGTTGCGCGCTCTGTGTGAAGTCCCGGCCATAGCGCAGCGCCATGATGTCGAGCGTCTGCGCCGTGGCCATGACCGCCCCATGGCCCGCGCGGGCATGATCGGCATGGCCATGGGTCACCAGCGCGCGGGGAACCGGGCGCACAGGATCGATGAAGAAATCACCTTGCGGGCAATAGAGGCCCTCTGGGCGGGGGATCAGAATGGGGGCGCGCATATCCACGGAGGTAGAGCGTTTGCGGGGGGTGGAAATGGGGGCGCGCCCGGTTGCGCGTTTCCATGCGCGAAAGCCGATGCGCGCGAGGTCAGCGAGGCGTGCTTGCGCGCGGGCGCGGCCGGGGTCTAGTGGATCGCGGCCCCGATGGTGTTGGGTGCGGGTAGGGGCAGATCCATGATCAGCAGTCCGGCATCAGCCGGACAGTCGGGCGTTGTGAAGCGCGCTTCGGCAACGTCGGACATCCGCCCGGCCCCAAGGGTCAGGATATAGGCCGACACAGTCTGGCCGCAGAGCGTGCTGTCAAAGGCCAGCGCCAGCTCGGCGCGGCTGGCGGGTGCAAGTTGCGCCGGGATGGAGAAGATTTCTGCGCGCATCGCATCGGGGCTGTCATTCTCGTCCAGGGCAATCAGAAAGGCCCCTTCCGTGTCTGGATCGAAGGGATTGGCGGCGTGCAGGTGACCGGCTGCGCCGAAATCCGCGCCGCTATGGAAGCCGTGCAGCCTCAGATCAATGGCACCGGTCCATTGCGCCACGATGCGGATATGATCGTCGAGATCGCCAATGGTGACCTGCGCTTCAAGAAAGACGTCATCACCCAGAAACAGATCCAGCCGCGCTTCGGGCATCAGCGCCGGGATGAAACCGGAATAGCGCCCCAGCGCGTCGGTGCGCTGGCTGAAGGCCAGATCGGCATGGCTGATCACCAGCGGCGTGTCAGGGTGACACGGCGCGTCCAGCGTCACAGCGATCAGCGCATCGACCGTCGCGCGAACCGACAGGACAGGCTGACACTCGTCGCCAGCAGACGCGGAAGGGGCCGGGGCGCTGGTGTTGAGCCCGGCATCTGCGGTGAAGGCGGTCATTTGCGCATTATCGATATCCAGCCCGCGTGCCGCAGTGCTGGATATTGTTTCGGCGCTTGGGGTCTGCGCGGTGTCGGCTATGCGCTCTTGCAGCAAGACCTGCGCGCCCAACAGCGACGCTGCTATCCCCGCGACAGCAATCGCTGCGCTGCGCATGAGCACTTTTTTGTTCATGACCTGACCCATTACTTCAACACGGATCAGGCTGGACCGGGATTCGGGCGCGAATGCGGCTGAACTGTGGTTTTACTGCAAAATCCGAAACAGCCGCGGGTTTACGGTCCGATTAAAGCACCTTGCCGTGACAATGCTTGAACTTCTTGCCGGAACCGCAGGGGCAGGGATCATTGCGACCGGGATTGCCCCAGGTCGAGGGGTCCAGCTCGTCAAAGCCTTCGACCAGCGGCGCAGGTGCGGCGCCGTCATTATCCTGTGCCACGGCGAGGCTTTGTTGCTGAAGGGCGATCTGGCGCAGCATTTCGCGCTGCTCTTCCTCGCTGAGCGGACGGATGCGGGACAGATAGCGGGTGATGTCCTCGCGCAGCGAGTTCAGCATCGCCTCAAACAGGATGAAGCCTTCGGACTTATACTCGTTCAGCGGGTCTTTCTGGGCATACCCCCGGAAGCGCACTGCCGAGCGCAGGTGATCGAGCGTCAGCAGATGTTCACGCCATTTGCGGTCGATGGTCTCCAGCAGCACCTGCTTTTCGAGATTGCGCAGCGTCGCTTCGCCAAACTGCGCAAGCTTCTCGTCCATCAGGGTATCCGAGGCCGCCATCAGCCGTTCGCGCACGACCTCCTGATCGACGCCGTCTTCCTCGCCCCAGGCCTCTGCCGGAATATCGAGGCCCAGCTTTTCGCGGGCCTGCGCGCGCAGACCTTCCATATCCCATTGCTCGGAATAGCTTTTCGCGGGCATATGGGCATCAACCAGATCGTCGATCACCTGATGGCGCATGTCGTCGATGATCTCTGACAGGTCATCGGAGTCCATGATCTCCAACCGCTGATCAAAGATCACCCGGCGCTGGTCATTCATGACATTGTCGTATTTCAGCAATTCCTTGCGCATGTCGAAATTGCGCGCTTCGACCTTGGCCTGCGCTTTTTCCAGCGATTTGTTCACCCATGGGTGCACGATCGCCTCGCCTTCCTTCATGCCCAGCGTCGAAAGCAGCTTTTCAAGCTTTTCGGAGCCGAAGATCCGCATCAGGTCATCTTCGAGCGACAGGAAGAAGACCGAGCGGCCCGGATCGCCCTGACGGCCCGAACGGCCGCGCAGCTGGTTGTCGATGCGCCGGCTTTCATGGCGCTCGGTGGCCAGAACGAAGAGGCCGCCCGCCGCGATCACGCGGCGCTTTTCATCGGCGACGTCGGATTCAACGCGCGCGCGCGTCCCGGTCGGATCGGCGTCGGGCTCTGCGGCCAGCGCCTGCATCACCTGCATGTCGACATTGCCGCCCAGCTGAATATCGGTCCCGCGCCCGGCCATGTTGGTCGCAATGGTCACCGCGCCCAACCGCCCGGCATCTGCGACGATCTGGGCTTCCTTTTCGTGCTGGCGGGCATTGAGCACGTTATGGGGAATGTCATTGGCGCGCAGCAGCGCCGAGAGTTCCTCGGATTTCTCGATGGATGTTGTGCCCACAAGGATCGGCTGGCCCTTGGCATGGGCATCGCGGATTTCTGCGAGCACGCCATCGAGCTTTTCGCGCGCGGTGCGGTAGACCTGATCATGTTCGTCAAGCCGCGCAATCGGCAGGTTGGTCGGGATTTCGACCACACCGAGATTGTAGATTTCCTGAAATTCCGCGGCTTCGGTGGTCGCGGTGCCGGTCATGCCCGACAGTTTCTTGTAGCGGCGGAAATAATTCTGGAAGGTGACCGAGGCATAGGTGACATTCTCAGGCTTGATCTCGACGCCTTCCTTGGCCTCGATGGCCTGATGCAGCCCTTCGTTCAGCCGCCGCCCCGGCATCATCCGGCCAGTGAATTCGTCGATCAAGATGATTTCACCGTCGCGCACGATGTAATTCTGGTCCTTGTGAAACAGTTTATGCGCGCGCAGGCCCTGATTGACGTGATGCACCAGAGAGGTGGATTCCGGGTCATAAAGAGCGCGGCCTTCGGGCAGCAGGCCCGCTTCCTGCAGCGTCACTTCGATGAATTCATTGCCGTCATCGGTCAGCGTGGCGCTGCGCAGCTTCTCGTCAATTGCGAAATGTTCGGCCTGCAGGCGGGGGATCAGCGCATCGACCTTGACATAGAGATCCGAGCGGTCCTGTGACGGCCCCGAGATGATCAGCGGCGTGCGCGCCTCGTCGATCAGGATCGAGTCGACCTCATCGACGATGGCGAAGTTATGGCCGCGCTGGTTCATATCCTCGATGCGCATGCACATATTGTCGCGCAGATAGTCAAATCCCAGTTCGTTATTGGTGGCATAGGTCACATCGGCGCCATAGGCGTCTTTCTTCTCGCCGGCAGGCTGCTGGGAATAGACGACGCCGGTGCGCATCCCGAGCTTGGCAAAGACCTTGCCCATCCATTGCGAGTCGCGCCGGGCCAGATAGTCATTGACCGTGACGACATGCACGCCAAGCCCCGAAAGTGCGTTCAGATAGGCCGGGAAGGTCGCCACCAGCGTTTTGCCCTCGCCGGTCTTCATCTCGGCGATATTGCCGCGATGCAGGAAAATTCCGCCGATCAGCTGCACATCATGCGCCCTGAGCCCCAGAGCGCGCCGCGCGCCTTCGCGGCAATTGGCGAAGGCTTCGACCAGCACATCGTCGAGACTGGCCCCGTCTGCCACGCGCGCTTTCAGCTCGGCGGTCTTTGCGACCAGCGCATCATCGGAGAGTGCCTGAAATTCGGCTTCCAGAGCGTTGATCTGGGCCACCAGCGGGCGGACCGTCTTGACCTTGCGGTCATTGGCCGTTCCAAAAACCTTTTTCGTGATCGTTCCAAGCCCCAGCATGCGTGTCCCGCCTTCTATACCCAGTCGCAACGCCAGCTACGCCGCTCATAAATTTGTCATGGTCGGGCACCGAACTTGGGGTTGTCGCTCCGTGCAGGCTTCCATACAACTGCACCGAAACCAGACGGCCCGCACCCGGTCAGACCTCCGAGCGATGTAATGGGCGGTCTGAAAACTGTCAACGTTGCGCGCCATCGGCGCCTTGCCCGGAGTTGGGAATATGAACAGATTTTCGCGATTGAGTGTCACATTTGCGGCAGCGCTGGCGCTCGCGGGGCCGGGTCTGGCACAGGACGCGCCGTCGCGCAGCACTGTGCTTGCCTCGGTCAACGGGACCAATATCACACTGGGGCATCTGCTGGCCGCGCATGCCGACCTGCCCGATCAGATCCGCGCGCTTCCGGTTGATGCCCTGTTTCAGCCCCTGATCGAGCAACTGATCGAGCAGACCGCGCTGATGCAGCAGACCGAAGGCACGCTGAGCGCGCGCGAACAGTTGGCCCTGGAAAACGAACGGCGCGCTTTCATCGCCAATGCCGCACTGACCCGTGCCGCTGAAGAGGCGTTGACCGAGGAGAATGTCTCGATCGCCTACACGGCCTTCGTGACGGAATTCGACGGGCGCGAACCCACCCCGGAATTCAACGCCTCGCATATCATCGTCGAAACCGAAGAACAGGCGCTGGAGCTGCGTGCGATGCTTGATGACGGGGCGGATTTTGCCGAATTGGCCCGCGAGCATTCGATGGACGGCGCGGCGCAGGGCGGTGGGTCGCTGGGCTGGTTCGGTCTGGGTGCGATGATCCCGGAATTCGAGGAAGCCGTGCAAGCGCTCGAAGTTGGGGATTACATGGGCCCGCTGGAAACCCGGTTCGGCTGGCATCTGGTCTTGCTGAATGACACGCGCATGTCCTCTGCACCGCCGCTGGATGAAGTGCGCGAGGCGCTGGAGCAGAATCTGCAACGCGAAGCGGCACAAAGCGCGCTGACAGCCGCGACTGCGGCGGCGCAGGTCGAGCGGCGTTTTGAGGAGCTGGATCCGTCCATTCTGATGCGTGCTGACCTGCTGGACGACTGAGGCCGGGGCGTGTAGAACCCCGTCCGGGACCAGCCCATTTCGGGCTGACGCAGGGCAGGGACGACGCCTATGGGCAAGAAGAAACTCAAGCAGAAGATCAAGGCGTTGAAGGCCCAGCTTGCGGCGCTTGCGCCGGGTGCGGCTGCGCCGCTGGTCTCGCCTCTGGCCCCGGCGAGTTTTCCCGACCTGCCTGTGATCGCGGGCGCGGAATTCGCCGTCACCTCGGCTGGGGTACGCTACAAGGGGCGGCCGGATGTGATGCTGGCGCGGCTGGCACCGGGCACGGTCATGGCGGGCACCTTCACCCGCTCGGCCACGCGCGCGGCGTCGGTTCTGGATGCACAAGCGAAAATCGCGGGCCAGAGCGATCAGGGCGCGGCAATCGTCGTCAATTCCGGCAATGCCAATGCCTTCACAGGGGCGCAGGGCGCGCAATCCGTGGACGCGATCTGTGCCGCGGCGGCCGATGCGCTAGGTCTGCCAGCGGCGCGGGTCTTCACCTCCTCGACCGGGGTGATCGGCCAGCCCTTGCCGCATGAGAAGATCACCGCCGTTCTGCGTGAGCTGCGCGGGGGGCTGTCAGAGACCGGGCTGCCCGACGCTGCCCGCGCGATCATGACCACGGACACCTTCCCCAAGGGCGCGGCGGCGCAAGTGGAGATCGGCGGCAAGCCAGTGCAGATCGCGGGCATTGCCAAAGGGTCCGGGATGATCGCGCCGGATATGGCAACGATGCTTGTCTATATCTTTACGGACGCAAAGATCACGCAGTCTGTCTTGCAAGGCATTGTCGCGCGCCAAACCGATCGCAGCTTCAACTGCATCACCGTGGACAGTGACACCTCGACCTCGGACATGCTGCTGGTGGCTGCGACCGGGGCGGCTGATGCGCCCGAGATCACGGAGGCGACCAGCCCCGAGGGTCGCGCATTCGCGCAGGCTTTGGCCGGGGTGATGCTCGATCTGGCGCATCAAGTGGTCCGCGATGGCGAAGGGGCCACGAAATTCATCGAGGTGGCGGTCACTGGCGCGCGCTCGGATGCCGATGCGCGCAAGGTGGCCTTTGCGATTGCCGATTCGCCACTGGTCAAGACGGCTGTGGCGGGCGAAGATCCGAATTGGGGCCGGATCGTCATGGCCGTGGGCAAATCCGGCGCGGAGGCAGATCGCGACAAGCTGTCGATCCGGTTCGGGCCGCATCTGGTCGCGGTGAACGGGCAAGTCGCCCCCAGCTATGCCGAAGAAATCGGCGCGGCCTATATGCGCGAGGATCATCTGGTCATCGGGGTCGATCTGCGGCTTGGGGCCGGGGCCGCGACAGTCTGGACCTGTGACCTGACCCATCGCTATATCGAGATCAACGCGGATTATCGCTCGTGAAGCTGGTGCTCGTGTCTGCTGTGGCGCTGGTCGATTCTGACGGGCGCGTGCTGCTGGCGCAGCGTCCGCCGGGCAAGGCGATGGCCGGGCTGTGGGAATTTCCCGGCGGCAAGGTCGAGCCGGGCGAGACCCCGGAAGCGGCCTTGATCCGCGAATTGCACGAGGAGCTGGGGATTGACACCTGGGCCAGCTGCCTGGCGCCGCTGAGCTTTGCCAGCCATGCCTATGCGGATTTTCATCTGCTCATGCCGCTCTTCGTCTGTCGCAAATGGCAAGGCGAGCTTCGTGGGCGTGAGGGGCAGACCCTGAAATGGGTGCGCCCGGCGCAGCTGCGCGACTACCCGATGCCTGAAGCCGACCTGCCGCTGATCCCGATTCTGCGCGATTGGCTTTGAGTCCGCGCCCGCTGTTGTTGATCTGGGCGCAATAGGGTGAAAAGTTTCGGATTGTTTCGACAATTGAGGGGCGATTAATCAAATCGGGCGAAAACAAGGTTAAAACAGGCTAAAAAACGAATAAAAGTTTGAGTGCACGCGGAGAAAGCGCCATAAAGAACACAAGTTAGTAAGAGTTTTAATCTAGGTCTTTTGATACAGCAGGGTTGCGTTGTCTACCGCAACGATCTGTTTCCGAAGCATGACGCCTGAACACCGTCATGCTGGTTCTACTCAAAACGCTCTGATCCACTGGATCAGGGCGTTTTTCGTTGCGTTTGCAATTGCGTGCAGACCTACAAGCGGCGGTTCAGTCGATTTCGCGCGCTTGATCCGCGAGCATGATCGGAATCCCGTTGCGGATCGGAAAGGCCAGGTGCGCGGCTTTCGAGATCAGTTCCTGCCGGGTCTTGTCATAGCTGAGCACGCCATTTGTCACGGGGCATACAAGGCTCTCCAGCATCTTGCGGTCGATCAGCAGATGTGGCGCGTCATCATCGCTCATTGCAGAACATTCTCGTCGCCACCACTGCGCAGCGAGAACTCCATCAGCATGACCAGCGTTTCACGCCGCGTCTGGAGCGAGGGGGCTTCCAGCAGCGCTTGCTTGTCGTCGGGCTCAAACGGGCAGAGCATTGACAGCGCATTGATCAGCATCTCGTCCTCGGCATCCTTCAGGCTGCTCCAGTCGGTTGACAGCTGATGCTTCTCGAAAAACCGCTTGAGCAAACCGAAAAATGGCTCGCGCTTCAGTCCGGAATCGGTTTCTTCCTGGCTCTGGTCCTGCTCGAAGCCCGCCCAGTTGACCTTGGTGCGCCGATAGGGGGTAAAGCCGGTCACTTCCTCGACCACCCGAAATCGCGATTTGCCGGTCAGGGTGATCAGGTAGCGACCATCGTCAGTCTCGGAGAACGCGGTCAGCCGCCCTGCACAGCCAATGCTTTGCAGCGTGGGCTGCGCCGCGCCAGGCATGTCGCGGGGCTGGATCATGCCGATCAGCCGATGGGGTGTTTTCATGCAATCCTCGATCATCGCCAGATAGCGCGGCTCGAAGATATGCAGCGGCAAGCGCGCGCGCGGCAAAAGCAGCGCACCGGGCAGCGGGAAGATCGGGATCAGATCGGGCAAGTCCATGGCATAGGTCATCCACGGCTAAGTAACACGGCGGGACGCTTAGGCAAATATCATCGAACTCAGACGCCGTCGCCCCTTGGCAACCAGCGGATCATTGGGCTTGAGCGCGTCGAAAATCGTGAAAAGCTGCGTCTTGGCAGCGCCCTCGTTCCAGTCGCGGTCCCGACGGAACAGTTCCAGCAATTCCTCGACCGCCGCTTCCGACTGACCTGCGGCAAAGAGCGCCTGCGCCAGATCAAAGCGCGCCTGATGATTGGTCGGATCGGCCGTCAGCGCGGCGCGCAGCTCTTCGACAGGCCCGGCGGATTGCGCCTGAAGCGCCAGGGCAAGTTTGGCGCGGGCCGCGTCGAGTTCGGGCGCATTGGCCATCGCAGCGGGGGCGTTGTTCAGAAGCGCTTCCGCCTGATCGAGGCTTTGGGCTGCGATCTGTGCATGGACCATCCCGGCGAAGGCGCGGGCATTGCCCTCATCCTCGGCCATCACCGCGGCGAAAATCTGCGCCGCATCGGTCACGGCCCCGTCTTCCAGCATCGCCTCGGCCTCATCCAGCGCGGCGGACAGGCCGCCATCGCCCGACATATTGGCCAGCTTGGCGACAAAATCCTTCAGCGCCGAAGGCGGTTGCGCGCCCTGAAACCCATCGACGGGCTGGCCCTGAAAAAAGGCATAAACCGTCGGGATCGACTGCACGCGCAACTGCCCCGCAATGGCCTGGTTCTCGTCGATATTGATCTTGACCATCCGCACCTTGCCCTTGGCGGCGCGCACTTCGGCTTCCAGCGCCGGACCAAGCGTCTTGCACGGACCGCACCAGGGCGCCCAGAAGTCGACGATGACCGGAACCTCCTGACTGGCCTCGATCACCTGCGTCATGAAGCTCTGATCGGTGCCGTCCGTGATCAGATCGGCCTCTGCGGTCTTGTCGCCAAATTCCAGCATCTTGCCCTCTTGTCTGATGAAGCGTTGCGTTGCGATATATGGGCTGTGCAGGCCCAAAGGGGAAGGGGTCAGAGATCGAAGCGCGCGAAAACCGGTGCGTGATCGGACGGCTGCGGCCAACCGCGCGCATCGCGCAAGACGCGCGAGCCATGTCCGGCGGCACTGATGTCGCCCGTGGCCCAGATGTGGTCGAGCCTGCGGCCCTTGTCGGCGGCATCCCAGTCGCGGGCGCGATAGGACCACCAGGAATAAAGCTGGCCTTCGGGGATGTCCTGCCGGGTGATGTCGACCCAGTTGCCCGCCTCCTGCGCCGCGCCGAGATGGTCGACCTCAATCGGGGTGTGTGACACGATCTTCAGAAGTTGCTTATGCGACCAGACATCATCTTCGCGCGGGGCGATATTCAGGTCGCCCACGAGGATGGATTTCGCGGGCCGGGTGTCGCGGAAATGGTCGCGCATTTCGGTCAGCGTATCGAGTTTGTGCCCGAATTTCTCGTTGATTGTGCGATCCGGCACGTCGCCGCCTGCGGGAATGTAGCAATTGTGCAAGGTGACGCCATTTTCCAGCCGTGCTGCGACATGGCGCGCATCACCGCGCGCGCACCAGTCGATATGGCCCGCATCCTCCAGCGGCAGGCGCGACAGGATCGCGACGCCATTATAGCCCTTCTGCCCGCGCGCGACCCAATGCGGGTAGCCTGCGGCGGCAAAAAGGTCGAAGGGCATCTTCTCGACCGGGCTTTTGCATTCCTGCAGGCAGAGCACATCGGGCGCTTCCTCGCGCAACAGCCGCAACACCAGATCAGCGCGCAGCCGGACCGAGTTGATGTTCCATGTGGCAAGCGTGAAAGGCATCGCAGATCTCCGTATCGCGGCGAGTCTTACTGGCATGCAACATGGGCGCCCGGCAAGGCCGGTCGGCAGAAAAAAAGTCCGGGCGCTTGGCCCGGACCAGGTCTGAGGGGAGGAGGGAGCGCCAAAGCCCCGGCGCAGGGTCGCTTCACTTGCAGAGCGGCTCGGCTCTTATGGTTAACATTCCCTGAAAGCTGGGCGAGACTGTGACGCCACTGTGCTTATTGTGCGGCCAGACGGTAGCCGCCCGACTCGGTCACCAGAAGCGTGACATTCGAGGGATCGGGCTCGATCTTCTGGCGCAGGCGGTAGATATGGGTTTCCAGCGTATGCGTGGTCACGCCCGCATTATAGCCCCAGACTTCGTGCAAGAGCACATCGCGCGGCACCACCCCGTCGGGCGCGCGATAGAGGAATTTCAGGATGTTGGTTTCCTTCTCGGTCAGGCGCACCTTGCGATCATTCTCGTCGATCAGCATTTTCTGCGCCGGCTTGAACATGTAGGGCCCGAGCTGGAAGACCGCATTCTCGGATTGCTCGTGCTGGCGCATTTGCGCGCGCAGACGGGCGAGAAGCACCGGCAGTTTGAACGGCTTGGTGATATAGTCATTCGCGCCGGAATCGAGCCCGAGGATCGTATCGGCATCAGAATCATGTCCGGTCAGCATGATCACGGGCGATTTGAACCCAGCCTTGCGCATCCGCTTGCACAATTCGCGCCCGTCTGTGTCGGGCAGGCCGACATCGAGGATCGCCATATCGAACTGCCCCGCGCGCAGCTTTTCCATCGCATCCGCGCCATTCGCGGCCTCGAATACGTCGAATTCGTCTGTCATGACGAGCTGTTCGGACAGGGCTTCGCGCAGGTCATCATCGTCATCGACCAGCAGGATCTTGTTGAGTTTGGCCATAAATTCACCCTTTCGTGGTTGTGTCTCACAGATGAGTGCGCCGGCCGTGAGGCGCAAGTTTTGCAACAAACACATCACGCGGACGTGTCGCAGAGCACTGAAATGTTTCAATTCCTACAAAGCCGGGCTACATCCATGCCCAAGTTGCAAGAGGCGTAAGATATGGCCTTCGGTCTGACACCGGTGGAAAAGATCAATCGCGCGCGTGCCGATTTGCGGCTGGGCGTGCCTGTGCGGATTTCGGGCGCGGGGCAGTCGGCGCTGATGCTGGCGGCTGAGCTTGCGACGCCTGCGCGGCTGGAGGCGTTGCGCCGCCTGGGGCCTGTGCTGAGCCTCGCGATCACGCATCACCGCGCACAGACGCTGCGCGCGCGCGTGTATGATGGCGATCTGGCGCGTGTGGTCGTGCCGCAGGATGTCGGCTGCGATTGGGTGCAGGCTGTGGCGGACCCGGCTGATGATCTGCGTATGCCGATGAAAGGGCCGCTCAAGACCCTGCGCGACGGGACAGATGCGGCACTGGCGCGGGCGGCGCTGGGGCTGGTGAAATCCGCGCAGCTGTTGCCTGCCGCGCTGATCATGCCCGTGCCCGAGGCGATGGCCGCGCCCGAGCTGACGGGACTCGATGCCGCTGAGGTCATGCGGGAGCTCGCGCGCGAGGCCGAGCTTGCGCCCGTGGTCGATGCGCGCCTGCCGATGGCGCTGGCGGGAGCCGGGCGCGTGCATGTGTTCCGGCCCGGCGATGGCGGGGTCGAGCATTACGCGATTGAAGTTGGCCGTCCCGACCGCGCGGCACCTGTTCTGGCGCGGTTGCATTCGGCCTGTTTCACAGGCGATGTTCTGGGCTCGTTGAAATGTGATTGCGGCCCGCAATTGCACGCGGCGCTGACGCAGATGGGGCAGGCGCGCGGTGGTGTATTGCTCTATCTCAATCAGGAGGGGCGGGGGATCGGGCTGGCCAACAAGATGCGCGCCTATTCCTTGCAGGATCAGGGGTTCGACACGGTCGAGGCCAATCATCGGCTGGGGTTCGAGGATGATGAGCGCGATTTTCGCGTGGGCGCGGCGCTGTTGCGGCGCATGGGATTTGCGGAAGTGCGGTTGATGACAAATAATCCGCGCAAGGTCGCGATGCTGGACGCGCATGGGTTGCGCGTCGTGGAGCGCGTGCCGCTGGTGGTCGGGGCGACTGCGGAGAATCGCGCGTATCTGGCGACCAAGGTTGCGAAATCGGGGCATTTGCCATGAGCGGTGGAAAAAGCGCCCGCTTAGCGTGCCCACCCACCCGCCCCTGCACGCTGCGCGGGCGCTGCCTGTGGCTTTGCCACAGGCGGGCGATGGAGCGGGTGGCATGAGGCCCGCATCGCGCTTTGATATGGTGCTGACGCGGCAAGGGCTGCGGTTCATGGGGCGGCTTTGGCCTTGCACGATCGGGCGCGGCGGGGTGCGCCGCGACAAGCGCGAAGGGGATGGGGCGACGCCTGTGGGGGTGCATCGCCTGGTGGGGATGCTCTATCGGCCTGACCGGATGGCCCGGCCTGCGGATTGGGCCTTGCCCATCGGGCCGCGCGATTTGTGGTCGGATGATCCGGCGCATGAGGATTACAACCTGATGGTGCGTGCGCCCTATCCGCACAGCCATGAGTGTTTGCGGCGCGCCGACCCGCTTTATGATCTGATTATTCTGACGGGGTGGAACTGGCCACAGGCGGAGCGGGGCGCGGGCTCGGCGATTTTCATGCATGAATGGCGCAGGCCCGGCGCGCCGACTGCGGGCTGTATCGGGTTGCGCCGCGCCGATCTGCACGCGATTGCGCCGTTGATCCGCTATCGCAGCCGGTTGATCGTGCCTGAAGCGCTGGGCGGGTAGAAGGGGGCGCCCGCGCCCCCTCTTGGCCCTATGGGCCAATTCACCCCCTGGGGATATTTGGGCAAGGATGAAAGCCCGGTCAGTGTCGGTGTCAGTGTCAGTGTCTGGCACCGAAGATGGCGGAGCCCACGCGGATATGCGTCGCGCCGTGGGCGATGGCGGTTTCGAAATCGTCGGACATGCCCATCGACAGCCCGTCCAGCCCGTTGCGCGCCGCGATCTGTGCCAGCAGGCCGAAATGGGCCGCTGCGGGCTCATCCACAGGCGGGATGCACATCAGCCCGATGATGGGCAGATCAAGCGCGCGGCAGTCGGCGATGAAGCGGTCGGCCTCGGCGGGCAGGATGCCGGCTTTTTGCGGCTCGGCACCCGTATTGATCTGGATGAACAGGCGCGGGCAGCGCCCCAGATCCTGCGCCAGCCGCGCGATGGCCTGCGCCAGTTTGGGCCGGTCGAGGGAATGCATCACGTCGAACAGCTCCATCGCCGCGCGGGCCTTGTTGCTTTGCAGCGGTCCGAGAAGATGCAGCTCGACCTTGCCGAAGCGTTCTTGCCAGTCGGGCCATTTCCCCGCCGCTTCCTGCACGCGGTTTTCGCCATAGATGCGGTGGCCAGCCTCCAGCACGGGCAGCACGCGCGCCTCAGCTTGTTCCTTGGACACAGCGATCAGCGTCACGGATGCGGGGGCGCGTCCGGTGGCGGTGCAGGCGGTGGTTACGCGGGACTGGATGTCATGCAGGGACATGGGTCACGATCCGCCGATATGGACCGAACGCGGGGTCGCGCGCGGATCGCGGCGGTCGAGATCGACTTCCGCTCCGTAGCGCAGCCCACCGTCAGTTTCGCCTTGAAACCGCAGCTTCAGTCGCGCGCGGTTGGTCAGGCGCAGGCCAGTTTCGCGTTGGCCGGCCCAGTCGGGTTTCTCGGACCAGATAATGCCCATGCGCGCATCGCCGCTCAGGCTGAGCCCCGGCGGCTCGGCTTTGGCGGGCAGGGCCATGAGGGTGGCAAGGGCCAGGGCGCGCAGGAGCATCAGCGCCGCCCCAGACTGCGCACATCGTCGCTTGCGCCCTGGAATATGCCGCCAATGCCGTCAAGGGCCGCGGACGTCGTGGAGCAGGCGGCCAGCAGGCTGGCGGCAAGGATCAGGGCAAGGGGGGTGTGGGGGGACATGCTCGGACCTCTTGTCTGGGGCTTTTGCGCAAAGATAGGCGAAAAGCGCAGCCTTGCAAACCGGGGCGCGGCAAAAAGAAAAAGAGCGGGCAAAAGCCCGCTCTTTGACACATTCCATCCGGGTTGGGATCAGAACGTGAAGGCCAGACCGAAGTCTGCGACAGTGTCGCTTGAGGTGCCGTTACGTACAACACCACCACGGAGCGCAGCGCCACCGCCGAGATTGTAGCTTGCGCCGATCCCGTAATGGGTGTCGCTGTCGAAGTCACGACGACCGAAAGCGGTCACGGTTACTTCGTCAAACGAGCCGCTGACCGACAAGCCGTACTGAGTGTCACCACCGGAGATGCGACCGTAAATCGCCTTGGCTGTGATGCCTTCGATGTCGGCACCGACGAAACCGATGATGTGGTCAGCACCGTCGAGAACGCTTTCATAACCGAGACCACCGGTGAAGCCATCAAAGGTGTAGCTTGCAGCGATCGATGCTGCAAAGCGGTCACCGGTTGCGTCTGTCTGCGGGTTTTCGATCGACAGAGCCAGTTTCAGACCGTCCAGCGTGTAGCTGTAACGTGCTGTCGGGCGCCATTGTGCGGGCGAGTTCACGAGATAGGTCATCTCGTTCAGGTCGCCAAGACCGGTCAGGCCTACACCTGCCAGATCGCCAACGATGAATTCAGCAGCGCCGGACACGTCGCCCATGCGCAGTTCGCCGAAATCACCCGAGATGAACACGGAGCCCGCGGTCATGCCCTGACCGCTGAACGGGACGGTCTCCGGGGCAGTACCGGTGCTCGAAGCGCGGTCTGTTGCAGCGCCGCCAGCATTGTCAGCGCGGAACGATGCGCCGAAAGCCAGACCGGTGTCGGTTTCGCCCGAAAGCGTGAAAGTGACGCGAGCGCGGCTGGTGAAGGACAGTTCGTTCGCAGCGCCACTGTCGTAAACGATACCCATGCGAGCGTCGCCGGACAGCGAAACGTCAGCTGCTGCGTAACCTGCCGACATGACCAGAGCGGTCGAAGCAAGAAGAAGCTTTTTCATTGTTTTCCCTCGTTATCTAAGGTTTTCCTCGCCTCACCCAAAGCGGCGAGGTCTGAGCCTGTTTCATCTTTTCGCCACAGTTTTTCAAGTCAAAGCGAAAGGGGCCAAAATCAAGGCAAAAGACGTGGTGCAGAATTGTCACGCCACTGTGCCCGGTCCTGTGGTGGCCGGTGCTGTGCCAAGGGCGGGCCTATGCTCTTGTCCCATGCGGGCGAACGCGGTAGGACTTGTGCATAAACGCGAGGGACTGTCGCCATGAAGTACAAAGCCGTGACGCGCAACGCCGCTGGTCTGGGCCTGATTATGTTGCTGGCCGGGTGCAGCGGCGGTGGGTTCGGGAATTTCTTCGGCGGGGGGGAACGCTCGCGCGCCGCTGCGGCGGAGATCCATCAGCAGGAGCGCGTGCGGATGGGCACGACGCGCGACTCAACAGTCTGGGATCTGTTTTCCAACAACCAGCCGCCCAATGTCACGGTTGAGGTCAATCGCTATCTCTGGGCGGCCTCGCTGGAGGTGCTCGATTTCCTGCCAGTGCAGACGGTTGACCCGTTCTCTGGCGTGATCGTGACGGGGTTCGGCACGCCGCCCGGTGGCGGGCGGGCTTACCGCGCGGCGATTCTGGTCAATGACCCGGCGCTGGATGCGCGCTCGCTGAATGTGGCGCTGATGACGCAGGGCGGGCCAGCGAGCCGCGAGACGATCCGTGCGGTGGAGGATGCGATCCTGACACGCGCGCGACAGTTGAGGATTCGCGACCGGGGTCTGTGATCTGGACCTTGGCTGCTGCGGGCGCTAAAGATGCCGGGCCGGTCGCGCCCGGCTTTTTCATGTCTTGATGCAGGAACCTGACCATGGCCAGCCAGAGCGACGCCCGCTATGCCCCGCAAGTGATTGAAGCGAAATGGCAAACTGCCTGGGATGAGGCCGGGGTATTCACCGCGCGGCGCGATCCTGAGCGGCCGAAATATTATGTGCTGGAGATGTTCCCCTATCCGTCGGGCCGCATCCATATGGGCCATGTGCGCAATTACACGATGGGCGATGTGGTCGCGCGCTACAAGTCGGCGCAGGGGTTCTCGGTGCTGCATCCGATGGGCTGGGACGCGTTCGGCATGCCCGCCGAGAATGCCGCGATGGAGCAGGGCGGCCACCCCAATGACTGGACCGAGGCGAATATCGCGGTGATGAAGGGGCAGATGAAGCCGCTCGGTCTGTCGATTGACTGGTCGCGCGAGATTGCCACTTGCAGGCCCGAGTATTACGGCCAGCAGCAGGCAATGTTTCTGGACATGCTTGAGGCGGGGCTGGTCTACCGCAAGAATGCGGTCGTGAACTGGGATCCGGTCGATCAGACGGTGCTGGCCAATGAGCAGGTGATCGACGGCAAGGGGTGGCGGTCAGGCGCGGAGGTCGAGCGGCGCGAGTTGACGCAATGGTTTTTCAAGATCAGCGATTATTCCGAGGAATTGCTGGTAGCCCTCGACGGGTTGGCGAACTGGCCCGAGAAAGTGCGGCTGATGCAGGCCAACTGGATCGGTCGGTCGCGGGGGCTGCAATTTGCGTTTTCAACCGTGGATGCGCCCGAGGGATTCGACCGGATCGAGGTCTATACGACGCGGCCTGACACGCTGATGGGGGCGTCCTTCGTGGGCGTGTCGCCCGATCACCCGCTGGCGAAGCATCTGGAGCGGCATGACCCGGAAGTGGCGGCGTTTGTGGCCGAGTGTCGCAAGTTAGGAACGACCGAGGAAGCGCTGGAGAAGGCCGAAAAACGGGGTTTCGACACGGGCATCCGCGTGCGGCATCCGTTTGATAACGCATGGGAATTGCCGGTCTATATCGCGAATTTCATCCTGATGGATTACGGCACAGGCGCGATTTTCGGCTGTCCGGCGCATGACCAGCGTGACCTCGATTTCGCGCGGAAATACGGGCTGCCGCATCCTGATGTGTTCTTCGCGCTCGATGATGACACGCCGGTCAGTGCGACCGCGTTCGTGCCGCCCAAGACTGATTCCGTGCGTTATGTCCGGGGTTTCGCGGGAGAGGAGGTGCAGACCGGCGCCGATGCTGTGGAGGCCGCGATTGCGTTTTGCGAATCGAACGGGGTCGGGCATGGCGTGACCAAATACCGGCTGCGCGACTGGGGCCTGTCGCGCCAGCGCTATTGGGGCTGCCCGATTCCGGTCGTGCATTGCGACGCCTGCGGTGTGGTGCCCGAGCGCAAGGAAAACCTGCCCATCGCGCTGCCCTATGATGAGGACGGCACGCCGATTGATTTCTCGATCCCCGGCAACCCGCTCGACCGGCACCCGTCCTGGGCGCGCTGCGCCTGCCCCGCCTGCGGCAAACCCGCCCGGCGCGAGACGGACACGATGGATACTTTCGTCGATTCGAGTTGGTATTACGCCCGCTTCACCTCGCCTCATGTGGGCACGCCGACGGACCGGGACGAGGCCGATTACTGGATGAATGTCGACCAGTATATCGGCGGGATCGAGCATGCGATCCTGCATCTCTTGTATTCGCGTTTCTTCGCGCGGGCGATGGTCAAGACCGGGCATTTGTCGGAAATGTGCAAGGAGCCCTTCAGCGCGCTTTTTACGCAAGGCATGGTAACGCACGA
>REBU01000116.1 GCA_007692585.1 Paracoccaceae bacterium
GCGATCACCTGCGTTTGCGGGAAATGCAGATGCGTGTCGATGAAGCCCGGCAGGACCAGATGCGGGCGGTGGTCGATGACCTCGGCCCCGGTCGCGTCGATCCGGTCGAACGTGTCAAATGCGCGGATCAGCCCGCCCTCGATGAGCAAGCCCCCATCCTCGATATAGCGGAAGCTGTCGGTATCGTCGGGGGTCTGGGGGTCGCGAAGGAAACTCAGAAGCCGCGCGCGGATGATTTTTCGGTCCATGAAAAACGCTTTCAGATTTGGGCCCGCAGCCCGACAGACGGGGTCTGCGCGTCGCGAAAGGCGGCGAAAATCTCCTGCGCGGTCATCAGCGCGATGACCTCGGGGCGTTTGTCGCCAAGCCCCGCCGCGCCAATCGGGCAGGTCAGGCGCGAGAGGTCGTTAAAATTGTCTGTTTCGCGCGCGAAACGCTGAAACCGGGCGCGCTTGGTGGCCGATCCGATCAAGCCAGCATAGGCGAAATCGCCCCGGCGCAGCACCGCGAGGGTCAGCAAAAAATCCAGACCATGATCATGGGTTGTGACCACAAAGGCACTGTTCGGGGGCGCGTTTTCGACCTCGACTTCCGGCAGCGGCGTCAGCCGCGTCGCGATGCCATCGGGGGCCTTGGCGAGTTCGGCGGCGCGCGGATCGACCAGCACAACCTGCCAGGGCATGGTCTGTGCGACCCGCGCCAAGGCCCGCCCGACATGGCCCGCACCGAGGATCATCAGAAGCGGTCGCGCGGCATTTTCCAGCCGCGCCAGATGGGCCGCGCGGTCCTCTTCCGACAGGCGCGAAAGCGCCACGCAAAGCCGCCCCCCGCAGCATTGCCCCAGTTCCGGGCCGAGCGCGAGCATCAGCGTCGCCTGACTTTCCCCGCCCGCCAGCATCGCGCGGGCACGCGCCAGCGCCTGCCATTCCGCCTGCCCGCCGCCGATGGTCCCGGCAATTGCATCGTCGGTGACGAACATCTCCGCCCCCACCTCGCGCGGGGCGGAGCCTGCGACTTGGGTGATGCGCAGATGCACCACCGCTGACGCGCCCGAAAGAAGCCGCTGTGCATCCCTCATCCGCGCAGCCGCTCGACGGCCATCAGCACGCGCTCGGGCGTCGCGGGCGCATCGAGGCGCGGGCATTCTCGATACTCCGCGACAGACGCGACGGCCATGCCGATCGCCTCGAACACACAGATGGGCAGCATGAAGGGCGGCTCGCCCACCGCTTTCGAGCGCTTGATCGTGGGTTTGGTGTTTTCAGACCAATCCGCCAGCCGCACATTGAAGATCCGCGGTCGGTCAGAGGCGAGCGGGATCTTGTAAGTCGAGGGCGCATGGGTCGCGAGCCGACCCTTCGCGTCCCAGGCCAATTCCTCGCAAGTCAGCCACCCCATCCCCTGCACAAAGGCCCCTTCGACCTGGCCCAGATCCAGCGCGGGGTTCAGCGAGCGGCCCACATCATGCAGGATATCGGCGCGGTCCACCCGCGTCTCGCCCGTCAGCGTGTCGATGCTGACTTCGGCGCAGGCCGCGCCATAGGCGAAGTAATAGAAGGGCTGGCCCTTGCCCGCCGCGCGGTCCCAGTGGATTTCGGGCGTCTTGTAGAACCCCGCCGCCGAGAGCTGCACGCGCGCCATATAGGCGGCGTGGATCAACTCGTCGAAGGGGATCATCTGCGCGCCGACCGCGACATGGCCGGGCAGGAATTGCACCGCGTCGGGCGCGACCGACCAATGGCGCGCGGCGAAATCCACCAGCCGCGCCTTGATCTGCTCGCAAGCATCCAGCGCGGCCATCCCGTTCAGGTCAGAGCCGCTCGACGCTGCTGTGGCCGAAGTATTGGGCACTTTCTCGGTCGTGGTCTTGGTGATCTTGATGCGGTCAATGTCGCATTGAAACGCCTCTGCCACGACTTGGGCGACCTTGGTGTAAAGCCCCTGGCCCATCTCGGTCCCGCCATGGTTCAGATGGATCGAGCCGTCGCTATAGACATGCACCAGCGCGCCCGCCTGATTGTACCAGGTCGCGGTGAAGCTGATCCCGAACTTGACGGGCGTCAGCGCAATCCCCTTGCGGATGATCCCGCCCTGCGCGTTGAACGCCAGCACTTTGCGCCGACGCGCCTGATAATCGCTGGAGTCTTCCAGTTCATCGACCAATCGGGTCAGGATATTGTCTTCGACGCGCTGGTGATAGGGGGTGATGTCGCAACCCTCGCGGTAGAAATTCGCGCGCCGGATTTCCAGCGGGTCGCGGCCCAGCGCATAGGCCACTTCCTCGATCATGCGCTCGGCGGCGATTACACCTTGCGGGCCGCCGAAGCCCCGGAATGCGGTGTTGCTGACCGTGTTGGTCTTGATCGGGCGCGAGCGCAGCCGCACATCGGGGTAGAAATAGGCGTTGTCGGCATGAAACAGCGCGCGGTCCGTGACGGGGCCAGAGAGGTCCGCCGACCAGCCGCAGCGCGCGGCAAACACCCCATCGACGGCCAGAATCCGGCCCGCGTCGTCAAAGCCCAGATCATAATCGATGCGGAAATCATGGCGCTTGCCGGTGATCATCATGTCCTGATCGCGGTCGGGCCGCAGCTTGACCGCGCGGCCCAGACGTTTGGCGGCAATCGCGGCAACCGCGCAGAAAAGGTTCATCTGCGTTTCCTTGCCGCCGAAGCCGCCGCCCATGCGCCGCACATTGACGACGACCGCGTTGGACGGCACGCCGAGCGCGTGGGCGACCATATGCTGCGCCTCGGACGGGTGTTGGGTCGAGGCAAAGAGCGTCACCTCGTCATCTTCGCCGGGGATCGCCAGTGCGATCTGGCCTTCGAGATACATGTGATCCTGCCCGCCGACGCGCATCCGGCCTGTGATCCGGTGCGGGGCTTTTTCCAGCGCCGGGGCAGGGTCGCCGCGCATCAGCGTCAGGGGGGCGGTCACATCGGGGTAGCCTGCGGCCTCTGCCGCGTCGATATCCGTGGCATGGGGCAGGGCGTCGGTGTCGATCTTGGCCAGCGCACAGGCGCGGCGGGCGGCGTCGCGGCTGTCAGCCACCACGGCGAAAATGGGCTGGCCGTGATACTGGATCAGATCGTCGGTGAAGATCGGCTCATCCCTCAGACCCGTGGGCGAGACATCATTGCGGCCCGGAATATCCGCCGCTGTGAGCACATCCACCACACCGGGGGCCGCGCGCACGGGCCCGAGATCAAGCGCAGTGATGCGCCCATGCGCGATGGGGGCGCCACCGATATAAGCGTGGAGCGTCCCCGTAGGCTCGGTCACATCATCGGTATATTCGGCGCGGCCTGTGACATGCTTGATGGCGGAATCATGGATCAGGCTGTCATGGGCCGCGCCGCGAATGCGGGGGTCGTCCTTCATAGCGCGTCCTCCAAGCTGGCGGTTTCCCCCTGGGATTCGTGCCAGAAACGGGTGAGCAGGTTTTGCGCGGCGCGCATCCGATAGGCGGCACTGGCGCGCATGTCCGAAAGCGGCGTGAAATCCTGCGGCAGCGCATTGGCAGCCGCTTGCAGCGTGGCGAGGCTGAAGGGCTGGCCTGTGAGCGCGTCCTCGGCGTGGGCGGCGCGTTTGGGCGTCGCGGCCATGCCGCCGAAGGCGAGGCGGGCGTTTGTGATCGTGCCATCTGTGACGGTTAGGGCGATGCCGCAGGCGAGGGCGGAGATATCGTCTTCGCGGCGTTTCGAGAGTTTATAGGCCGCGTGGAGCATATCGGGGGCGGGTTTGGGCAGGATGATCGCCTCGACAAATTCCCCCGCGCGGCGGTCCTGCTTGCCGTAATCGAGGAAGAAATCCTCAAGCGCGATTTCGCGCCGCGCCTCGCCTTGGCGCAGCACCAGACGCGCGCCCATGGCGATGAAGGGCGGCGGCGTGTCGCCAATGGGCGAGCCATTGGCGATATTGCCGCCCAACGTGCCCATGGCGCGGACCTGCCAGCCCGCGATGCGGTCCCAGTAGCGCGCGAGATGGGGGAAACGGGCCAGAAGCGGCGCGCGCGCCTGCTCATAGCTCGCCAGCGCGCCGATCTGGAGCGTGTCGTCGGACTCATTGATGCGGCGCAGATCGTCGAGATGCGAGATGAAGACCGCGACGGGCAGATCGCGCAGGAATTTCGTGACCCAGAGGCCGACATCAGTGGCGCCAGCGACGATTCGGGCGTCGGGGTGTTGCGTCAACAGCGCCGCCAGATCATCGACAGACGCGGGCAGGATCGCGGTGCTTTTCCCGTCCGAAAGCGTCACCCGCGCGCTGTCTTGCCATGCGCGCAGCGCTTCCGTGATCGTGGCGCGCTCGGCCAGCAGCGGGTCCGTGGTCCCGAAATCGCCCATCGCAAGAGCCGCGCGGATGATCGGCGCGTAGCCGGTGCAGCGGCACAGATTGCCTTGCAGCGCGCGCTCGATCTGCGCCTCATTCGGGTGGGGCGTTTCCATCCAGAGCGCATAGAGCGCCATGACGATCCCTGGCGTGCAAAACCCGCATTGCGCGCCGTGATGGTCGACCATGGCGCGCTGGACCGGGTGCAGGCCGCCATCCGCCCCGCGTAAGTGCTCGATGGTGACGACATGACAGCCATCGACCGTGGCGAGCGGGCGGATGCAGGCATTGACCGGCTCGTAGTTCAGCCCTGCCGCGCCCAGCCGCCCGACAAGCACGGTGCAGGCCCCGCAATCGCCCTCGGCGCAGCCTTCTTTCGTGCCGCAGAGGCGCTGGGTGAGCCGCAGATGGTCAAGCAGCATGTCTCCTGTGCCCAGCTCCGACAGGATGACAGGCGTGGCATTGAGCAGGAAGCGGATCGATTGGCGATGGGTCATGCAAGGTTCCCGAAAGGCAGTGAGCAGCCCCTAGCAAAGCGCGCAAGTGCGCGGGGTGCAACCCCAGAGATATAACGCAGCCGAACCACCGGGAAAGCCTGAAAGCGCCTGCCGCAATCTTGGGCGGCGCGGAAGGGGGTCAGACAACGTCGATGTGATCGGCCATGCGCGCCATGTCGGTGATCCCGGCCAGGGTGATGATGTCACCGCTGC
>REBU01000082.1 GCA_007692585.1 Paracoccaceae bacterium
CGCCCTGCTGTTGAGCGGGGTTTTACGGCGTTATCGACGGCTTCATCGACAACGGATTGACGCGCAAGCGGATCATCCGCGATGGCCAGTTCCACAGCCTCCAACCGCTTGACCTCATCGCGCAGCCTTGCCGCTTCCTCGAATTCGAGGTTCTCTGCCGCCTTGCGCATCTGCACCCGCAGCCCGTCAAGATGCGCCTGAAGGTTGGCGCCGGGTTTCACTTTTTCAACCTTCGCTGTGACCCGCGACATATCCGTGTCGCCCTGCCACAGCCCGGCCAGCACATCTTCAACATTTTTACGAACGGTTTGCGGTGTGATCCCATGCGCAACATTGTAAGCGACCTGCTTCTCGCGGCGGCGGTTCGTCTCGGCCAAGGCGCGCTCCATTGAACCCGTGATCCGGTCGGCATACATGATCACGCGCCCTTCAGCATTGCGCGCTGCGCGACCGATTGTCTGCACAAGGGATGTCTCGGAGCGCAGGAAGCCTTCCTTGTCGGCGTCCAGAATCGCCACAAGCCCGCATTCGGGAATATCGAGCCCCTCGCGCAACAGGTTGATCCCGATCAGCACATCAAACGCCCCTAGCCGCAGATCGCGCAGGATCTCGATGCGCTCGATCGTGTCGATATCGCTGTGCATGTAGCGCACGCGGATACCTTGTTCATGCAGATATTCGGTCAGATCCTCGGCCATGCGCTTGGTCAGAACGGTCACCAGCACGCGCAAGTCGCGCGCCGCGACTTTCCGGATTTCATCAAGCAAATCATCGACCTGCATCGCAACGGGCCGGATTTCCACCTCCGGGTCGATCAACCCGGTCGGGCGGATCACCTGCTCGGTAAAGACCCCGCCGGTTTGTTCCAGCTCCCATGCCGCCGGTGTCGCGGAAACAAAGACCGATTGCGGGCGCATCGCGTCCCATTCCTCGAATTTCAGCGGGCGGTTGTCCATGCAGGACGGCAGTCGGAACCCGTGTTCGGCCAGCGTGAATTTGCGCCGATAGTCCCCGCGATACATGCCCCCGATCTGCGGGACCGAGACATGGCTTTCATCGGCAAAGACAATCGCATTATCGGGGATGAACTCGAAAAGCGTCGGCGGCGGCTCGCCGGGCGCGCGGCCGGTCAGATAGCGCGAGTAGTTCTCGATCCCGTTGCACACGCCCGTCGCTTCCAGCATCTCCAGATCGAATTTCGTCCGCTGCTCCAGCCGCTGCGCTTCCAGCAATTTGCCCTCGGCGATCAGCTGGTCAAGCCGCTGCGTCAGCTCCCATTTAATCCCCTTCACAGCCTGCTGCATGGTCGGGCGGGGGGTCACATAATGGCTGTTGGCGTAAATCCTGATCTGATCGAAACTGTCACTTTTCGAACCTGTCAGAGGGTCAAATTCGGTGATTGACTCCAGTTCCTCACCAAAAAACGACAACTTCCAGGCGCGGTCCTCCAGGTGGGCAGGCCAGATCTCGATCACATCGCCACGCACGCGGAAACTGCCGCGTTGAAAGGCCGCGTCATTACGCCGGTATTGCTGCGCGACCATATCGGCCAGAACCTGCCGCTGTTGGTAGGACTCGCCCACCTTGAAATCCTGCGTCATCGCCGAATAGGTCTCGACCGAACCGATGCCGTAGATGCAGGACACGGACGCCACGATGATCACGTCATCGCGCTCCAGAAGCGCCCGCGTGGCCGAATGGCGCATCCGGTCGATCTGTTCGTTGATCTGGCTTTCCTTCTCGATAAAGGTGTCGGAGCGCGGCACATAGGCTTCGGGCTGATAATAATCGTAGTAGCTGACGAAATATTCGACGGCATTATCGGGGAAGAAGCCCTTGAACTCGCCATAAAGCTGCGCAGCGAGGGTCTTGTTCGGGGCCAGAATGATCGCCGGGCGCTGGGTTTCCTCGATGATCTTGGCCATGGTGAAGGTCTTGCCCGTGCCCGTCGCGCCCAGAAGCACCTGATTTTGCTCGCCCGACACCACCCCTTCGACCAGTTCCGCAATCGCTGTCGGCTGGTCGCCCGCAGGCTGAAAGGGCGAGGCCATGCGGAAGCGCCGCCCGCCTTCGAGCTTCTGGCGGGTCAGCACCTCGGGGCGTTCCGTGGGCAGGTTCAGGTTGTTATGCGGCATGGGCCATGCACCTTTGTGATCACTGCCCTTATCTGGCATGTCACTGTGCCGCTTCAAGAGGCGATGCGCAATGCCGCGACCCAGCGTCAGGGGATCCGGCCGCCCGTTGCTTCGGTCACCCCCTGGGCCGCGCGCTTGACCAGCGCGCCCATTTCCTCGGCGCGTTCCAGCGACAGGCGAAACACCGGGCCGGATATGGACAGGCCCGCCACGGCAGCGCCCTGCGCGTCGAAAATCGGGGCTGCGATGCAGCGCATGCCCTCGGTGCGTTCTTCGTTGTCAATGGCATAGCCGCGTTCGCGCGTCGCGATCAGATCTGTTTCCAAAGCGATATCATCGGTCAACGAGGCGGGTGTGAACCCTTTCAGCCCGTCCATCAGAAACCAGGCCAGCCTGGTGATCGGCATATGCGCCAGAAGCGCCTTGCCGATGCCCGAGACATGCATCGGACTGCGCGTGCCGGGCGGGAAAAAGGCGCGAATCGCCTCGCTCGTCTCGACCTGGGTCAGAAACAGCACTTCGCCCTTGTCCTCGACGCCCAGATTGGCGGTCTCGCCGCTCTCGCGCATCAGCATTTCCATCGCGCCCCGCGCCCGGTCGGCCAGTTTCGTGCGCCGCAGAAAGGCCGAGCCCGTGCGAAATGCACCCGCGCCGATATGCCAGCGCTGGGCTTCGGCCTCCAGCTCGACAAAACCATGCGCCTGAAAGGTGGTCAGCACCCGGTAGACAGTCGCGGGCGATTGCCCGGCGGCCTGCGCCAGTTCAGTCAGTGTCAGGCCGCTGCCTTCGGCCAGAACGCCCAGAATCCCGAGCGCGCGGTCCAGCGACTGCACAGTGTTCTGTTCGGTCTTGTCATGAAAGGCACGAGGGCGACCGCGGGTCCGGCTTTCAACCATGGGCTGTCCTTTTGCAGTGCAGCGAAAAATGATTTCGCCATGTGAAAAACGAAAAAGCATTACAGATCATAGCTTAACCTACATTTTTCACCATGTAAAAAATAATTTCAAAAAAATTGCGCCCGCGCGGGCAGAAAGATAATCTCTGCTTACTCATGGGAGGAGTTACCCCGATGTCCACGCAGAACCCCGTTTTCATCCCTGGCCCGACGAATATCCCCGAGGAGATTCGCAAAGCCTGTGACATGCCCACGCTCGACCATCGCAGCCCGCAATTCGCGCGTGTGTTCAAGCCCGCAGTGGCCGGGGTGCGGCGCGTGCTCGGGATGAGCGAGGGCGAAGTCATCTTGCTGCCCTCGACTGGCACTGGCGGTTGGGAGGCCGCTGTGACCAACACGCTGAGCGCGGGCGACAAGATCCTGACGGCGCGTTTCGGGATGTTCAGCCATCGCTGGATAGATCTTTGCCAACGCCACGGGCTGGACGTGCAGATCATCGAAACGCCCTGGGGCCAGGGTGCACCGCTGGCCGAGATCGAGGCCGCGCTCAGCGCCGACACCGAGCACGAGATCAAGGCCGTTCTGGCCACCCATAATGAAACGGCGACGGGCGTGAAATCCGACATCGCGGGGATCCGGCGCGCGATGGATGCCGCAGGCCACCCGGCGCTGCTGTTTGTCGATGGCGTGTCGTCGATCGGGTCGATGCCTTTCGACATGGCGGGCTGGGGCGTCGATATCGCGGTTGCAGGATCGCAGAAAGGGTTCATGCTGCCCGCGGGTCTGGCCGTGCTGGGCGTGTCGCCCAAAGCCTTGCGCGCGATGGAGGCAGCCACGCTGCCGCGCACCTTCTTTGACTTCCGCGACATGCTTAAATCCTATGCCTCTGGCGGCTACCCCTATACTCCACCCGTGGGCCTGATCGCCGGGCTGGCGAAAGCCATCGAGATGCTGGAGGAGGAAGGGCTGCAGAATGTCTATGCGCGCCACCACCGCCTGGCAGAAGCCACCCGCCGCGCCGTTGCGGCCTGGGGCATGCAGCCCTGCGCGGTGACGCCGGATCTCTATTCCGACACTGTGACCGCCGTGGTTGTGCCGCAAGGCTGTAACGGCACGGATCTGGTGCAGCTCGCGGCGTCGAAATATGGCGTGGCCTTTGGTGTGGGGCTGGGCGAGGTCGCCGGAAAAGTCTTCCGCATCGGGCATCTGGGCATGCTGACGGATGTGATGCTGCTGTCGGGACTGGCCACGGCCGAGATGTGCATGGCGGATCTGGGTTGGGACGTGAAGCTCGGCTCTGGCGTGGCGGCAGCGCAGGATTATTTGCGGAATTCCAGTAATGTCGCTTTGGCGGCAGCGGCGTAACCGGGGGCTTTGCCCCGTCGTCAGCCACGCTCGAACCAATGGCGCGTGTCTGACGACCCCAAGATATTTGGGCAAGGATGAAAGGTGAGAAGCCATGAAGGACGCAACCGAGATGTATATCCCGAGCTATGATGACGTGGTCGCGGCGCATGCGCGGATCGCGCCCTATATCCACCGCACGCCGGTTCTGACCTCGAGCTATTTCAATGAGTTGACGGGGGCGGACCTGTTCTTCAAATGCGAGAACTTTCAAAAGGCGGGCGCGTTCAAGGTGCGCGGGGCCTCGAATGCGGTTTTTGGCCTGTCCGACGAGATGGCCGCGAAAGGGGTTGCGACCCATTCGAGCGGCAATCATGCGTTGTCGCTGAGCTACGCGGCGGGGCGGCGGGGCATCCCCTGTCATGTCGTCATGCCCCGCACCGCACCCGAGGCCAAGAAGGACGCGGTGCGCGGCTATGGCGGGATCATCACGGAATGCGAGCCCTCGACCAGCTCGCGCGAGGCGGTTTTTGCCGAGGTGCAGGCCGCGACCGGGGCGGAGTTTGTCCATCCCTACAATGACCCGCGCGTGATTGCCGGTCAGGGGACATGCTCGAAGGAGTTGATGGAGCAGGTCGAGGGGCTTGATGCCGTGATCGCGCCGATTGGCGGGGGCGGGATGATTTCGGGCACTTGCCTGACGCTGTCGAATATCGCCCCGGGGGTTCAGATCTACGCTGCCGAGCCCGAGCAGGCCGATGATGCCTATCGCAGCTTCAAGGCCGGGCACATCATCGCAGATGATGCCCCGGTGACCATCGCGGACGGATTGAAAGTGCCGCTGAAGGAGCTGACATGGCATTTCGTCAGCAATCATGTGACCGATATCCTGACGGCCTCTGAGGATGAGATCGTGGAAGCCATGAAACTGACATGGAAGCGCATGAAAATCGTGATCGAGGCAAGCTGCGCCGTGCCGCTGGCCACAATCCTGAAAAACCCTGAGGTTTTTGCCGGCAAGCGCGTCGGCGTCATCATCACCGGCGGCAATGTCGATCTCGACACGCTGCCCTGGATCAAGAGTTAACGGGAGGTTGAAGACATGAATGCACCAACCAGATTCGACGGGCTTGAAGTGGGCTATGACGTGCCCGCCCTGCCGGGCATGGACGAGGCGGATATCCAGACGCCCTGCCTGATCCTCGACCTTGATGCGCTGGAGCGCAACATCAAGAAGATGGGCGATTACGCGAAAGCGCATGGGATGCGCCACCGTGTGCACGGGAAGATGCATAAATCGGTGGATGTCGCAAAACTGCAAGAATCATTGGGCGGGGCTTGCGGGGTCTGCTGCCAGAAGGTCAGCGAAGCCGAGGTGTTTGCCCGCGGCGGCATCAAGGATGTTCTTGTGTCAAATCAGGTGCGTGACCCGGCCAAGATCGACCGGCTGGCGCGGATGCCCAAGCTTGGCGCGCGCGCGATCTGCTGCGTCGACGATCTGGCCAATGTTGCAGATCTGTCAGAAGCCGCACAGCGCCACGGCACCCAGATCGAATGTCTGGTCGAGATCGATTGCGGTGCGGGGCGCTGCGGCGTGACCACCACGCCCGCTGTGGTCGAGATCGCCAAGGCGATTGACGCGGCTCCGGGACTGAAATTCGCAGGGCTGCAAGCCTATCAGGGCGCGATGCAGCATATGGACAGCTATGAGGATCGCAAGGCCAAGATCGCCGTCGCCGTGGCGCAGGTGAAGGATGCGGTGGACACGCTGAAAGCGGAAGGTATCGACTGTGATATCGTCGGCGGTGGCGGCACCGGCAGCTATTATTTCGAGAGCACCTCGGGCGTCTATAATGAGCTGCAATGTGGATCTTATGCCTTCATGGATGCTGATTACGGGCGGATCCTCGACAAGGACGGCAAGCGGATCGATCAGGGCGAATGGGAGAATGCGCTCTTCATCCTGACCAGCGTCATGAGTCGCGCCAAACCCGGCAAGGCGATTGTCGATGCAGGGCTGAAAGCGCAGTCCGTCGACAGTGGCCTGCCGGTGATTTTCGGGCGCGATGATGTGAAATACGTCAAATGCTCGGATGAGCATGGGGTTGTGGAAGACCTCGGCAATGTGTTGAAAGTGAACGACAAGCTGCGACTGGTGCCGGGACATTGCGACCCGACCTGCAATGTCCATGACTGGTATGTGGGGGTGCGCAATGGCAAGGTGGAAACACTTTGGCCAGTCTCTGCGCGCGGCAAGGCCTACTGAAGACCAAGGCCCCTTCGGGGGCCTTAAATCCCTGAAATTGAAGGAATACCCCCATGTGGATCGTGCCTGAATCCGCCATCCCCGGCCTTGTCGATGAACAATCGGCCTTTGACGCCATCGAGGCCACTTTCGCCGCCATGTCGCGCGGTGACGCCTATAACTTCCCCGTGGTGCGCGAGGCATTGGGCGAAGGGCGGCAATACGGGTTCAAGTCGGGGCTCGACCGGGTGGGCGCACTTCTGGGCGTGAAAGCAGGCGGGTATTTCCCCGGCAATGCGGATCGCGGCATCCCCAACCACCAGAGCACGGTCTATCTGTTTGATCCCGAAAGCGGCAAACCCACGGCGATGGTGGGGGGCAATTTGCTGACGGCGCTGCGGACGGCGGCGGCTTCGGCGATTTCGATCAAGCATCTGGCGCGGACGGATGCGAAGGTGCTGGGCATGGTCGGCGCGGGCCACCAGAGCGCGTTCCAGATGCGCGCGGCCGTGCGCCAGCGCAAATTCGAGAAGGTGGTCGGCTGGAATTACCACCCTGAGATGCTGTCGCGTCTGGCCGACACGGCTGCGGAACTGGGTCTGCCCTTTGAGGCCGCCAGCCTCGATGATCTGGGCGCGCGGGCGGATGTGATCATCACCATCACCTCGAGTTTTGACGCCATCATGACCGACGCGCAGATCCGCGCTGGCACGCATGTAGCCTGCATGGGCACGGATACCAAAGGCAAGCAGGAGGTCGAGGCCGCGATCCTTGCGCGCGCGACGGTCTTCACGGACGAAGTGGCGCAGTCGATCAGCATTGGCGAAGCGCAGCATGCCGTTGCGGCTGGTCTGATCGCTGAGAGCGCGATCACCGAGATCGGCGCAGTGATCAACGGCGCGCATCCGGGGCGCACAAGCGCGGAGGAGATCACGCTTTTTGACGGCACAGGCGTTGGCTTGCAGGATCTGGCCGTGGCTTCAGCGGCAGTTGAGCTGGCCAGGGCGAAGGGGCTCGCCCAAGAGATTGCCTTCTGATTTTGCGCTATCCTCGCGGCGCGGCTTGCGGCAGATTGGCCGCAGGGCAGCGACGGGAGGCGCAGATGTGGGGCAGAATCGCAGGCAGTCTGGCACTGGTCATCGCGGGCAGCGGGGCGCTCGCGCTGGACCTGCCGCGCGCGCCCACGGGTGCCGATTACGCCCAGCACGATGCGCAGCAAGTGCGGCTGGGCTGGCAGCTTTTCTACGACCCGATCCTGTCGGGCAATCGCGAGGTCGCCTGCGCGACCTGTCACCACCCGGCGCATGGCTCATCGGACGGGGTGTCGCTCGGCATCGGGGACGGCGGTATCGGACTCGGGCCTGCGCGGCGCGCGGACCCTGACAACCCGCCTGAACAACGCATCCCGCGCAATTCACCCGCGCTCTGGAACCTCGGCGCGCAGGAATTCACGCGGATGTTCCATGATGGCCGGATCGAGGTTGACCCCGCGCGCCCCGGCGGTCTGCGCACGCCGCTTGAGGGGGATATGGTCGAAGGCTTCGCCTCGCTCCTGTCGGCGCAGAACATGTTTCCGGTGCTCAGCCCGGACGAAATGGCGGGCCATTACAGCGAAAACGAGATCGCGCAGGCCGTGCGGCAAGGGCGCATCACCGGGCCGGGCGGCGCATGGGATCTGATTGCGGCACGGGTGCGCGCGATACCGGATTATGCAGAGGGGCTGGTGGCCTTGCATGGGCTCACAGGCGCGGAGGACATCACCTTCCCGCAGATCTCGGACGCGATTGCGGCTTTCGTGGCGGTGGAGTTCCGCTCGGATACCAGCCCGTTTGACGCCCATCTGCGGGGCGAAGGCGATCTGCCCGAAGCCGCCCTGCGCGGCATGGCGCTGTTTTACGGGCGGGCGGGCTGTGCGGGCTGCCATTCCGGGCCGTTTCAGACCGATCACAGCTTTCACGCCCGCGGCGTGCCGCAGATAGGCCCCGGCAAGGCCGCGCGCTTCGAGCGCCATCGCCGCGATACAGGGCGGATGCGGGTGACCGGGCAGGCAGAGGACGCCTTTGCCTTCCGCACGCCGTCGCTGCGCAATGTCGCGCACACCGCGCCCTACGGACATGCAGGCGCACATGCGACGCTGGAGGCGTTTTTGCGCGACCATCTCGATCCAGTGGCGGCGCTGCCGGGCTATGACCGCGCGCAAGCGCTCCTGCCCGATATGGCGGTCGAGGATTGGGCGATCCTCGATGACCCCGCGGAGCTGGCCGCGATCAAGGCCGCCGTGCAGACCCCGCCCATCCCGTTGACCGAGGCTGAAATCAGCGATGTTCTGGCCTTTCTGGACAGCTTGTCAGACCCCGCCGCCCTTGCGGGGCGGCTTGGCGTGCCAGATGCAGTGCCCAGCGGTCTGGCAGTGCCGCGCCCCTGAGCCTGCCTGCCCGCAGAGGGCAAGCGGGGTGGGCGGGCGGGAGCGTCGCCCTCTGCGGGCGGGCAGGCTCAGAGATCGAGGCTGAGCTGTGCGGTGTCGGAGGTCTTGGCCCGCGCCCGGCGGCGGGCCGCGACACTGGAGCGCGCACTGTCACCTGCGCGCGAGGCATGCTTGTGAGCGATCTGAGCAGCGGTCGCATGAAAGCCCTGCGCCTTGCGCAGCCCCCACATCCGATCGCGTGCCGCGCGTCCGGCCGTCTCAGGGTCGACGATTGGCGCAGGGTAGCGCCCTTCAAGCCGTGCAACCTCGGGCCAAAGCCAGGGTTTGTGCAGAAAGGCCGGGGGAACCGCACCGAGTTCGGGCACCCATCTGCGGATGAACTGTCCGTCCGGGTCCTGATCATGGCCCTGTTTCACTGGATTATAGATGCGCAGCGTATTTATGCCGGTTGTCCCCGACTGCATCTGGCACTGACTCCAATGGATGCCCGGCTCGTAATCCGTAAATTGTCGCGCCAGATGCAATCCGGTCGCGCGCCAGTCGAGCCAGAGGTGATAGGACGCGAAAGACATCAGCATCGCGCGCATCCGGAAATTCAGCCAGCCTGTCGCGGCAAGGTAGCGCATGCAGGCATCGACAAAGGGCAAACCGGTCTGACCTGCGCACCACGCAGCCAACCGCATGTCATCTGTGCCGCGCAGGCCCTCATGCGCCGGGTGCAGGCACCGAAACTCGATCGCGGGCTCATCTTCCAGCTTCTGGATGAAATGGTCGCGCCAGGCGAGCCGCTTGGCGAAACTGTTCAGCGCCTCGCCCCAGCTGCCTGCCCAGTCATGGGCGGCGCGGGCCGCTTGCCGGGCATGTTCCACCTCGCGCACGGACAAGACGCCCAGCGCCAGATAGGGCGAAAGCCGCGAGCAGGCGCGTTCGGCGCTCAGCGGCGAGGACATGGCGCGGCGGTAGCTTTGCCCGCGGCGGTTGAGGAAACTGTCAAGGAGCTGGCGCGCAGTCGCATGGCTGCCATTCTGGCGATGCGCGCAGGTGTCGGGTGCAAGTCGCAGCGCACGGGCGTCAGGCAGATGCTCGGCCAGATCGCTGGTCTGGACCGGCTCAAGCGCCACGGGCGTCGCGACCGGACCCTGCCTGATGAAACGGGTGCGCGCCCCCTGCCAGCCATCGCGTGACCCAAGTCGGCGCACGACACCCGATTGCGGAAGCTCTACCCAGCCAATGCCTGCTGAGCGCGCCCATGCGGCGACACGCTGGTCGCGTGCATAGGTCCAGCCATTGCCGGTTTCTTCATGGCTGATAATCCGCGCCACCTTGTGGCGGGCGCAGAGCCGCGACAGCTGTTCGACCGCCTCACCCCAGCAGGTGATCAGGGGCTGGCCGAGCGCGGACAGCTCCGCACGCAAGCTGTGCAGGGCTTCGGACGCAAAGGCCCATTGTCGCGCGGACATGTCTGACTGGCGCCAAAGCTCCGGCTCGATGATATAGACCGGCAGCACGCGCGGCCCGGCCAGAGCAAGGGCCGGGTGATCGGTGATGCGCAGATCACGTTTGAACCAGAGAAGAACCGGGGCATCCATAAGGCGACTGTGTAGCGTGGCGCAAGCCACCGTCAATGCCCAAGTTCTTCATATGTTCACATCCCCAGCAGCTCAGGTTTTTTTCGGGCCCGCAATCAGCCAGATGATCAGCCCCACAACCGGGAACAGCAACACGAGCAGGATCCACAACACTTTCTGGCCGGTGCTCCCCCCCGAGCCGAGGATCGACACGGCTGCCCAGACGACCAGCGCCAGATGGATCAGCCCTAAAAAACCAGAATAATTCGCGTTCATTACCGTCTCCTGAATTTGTGACATGTTGTGAACGCAGCCGAAAGCGCGCGGTTCCACGCGCCTCGCGGATCCAGGTCACAAGAGCGGGCGCGGCGGGGGCTGGTCCTGGTTGAGCATCGCCAGGTCAGACAGGGCGCGCGTGTTGGTTACGCGCAGGATCCCGTCTTGCCATTGCGCATGTGGACGCAGGCAGGCCAAGGTCTTGTTGGTATGGACAAGCGACAGGCCCAGCGCATCGGCCAGATCCCGCTGACGGAAAGGAAATGGCACCGCATCGCCCAGCGCCAGCCCCAGATCGCTGAGCCGGCGGTGGATTTTCAGCAACGCCCAGGCCATGCGCTGCTGCGCTTTGCGCTGGCCCAGCGTGGCAATGATCTCGCTGAGGAAATGCTCTTCTGCCGCCGTAATCCAGACGAGTGCATAGCCGCGGTCGGGGCTTTGGGCAAAAATCTCGTTCAGGCGCGTTCGGCGGAAGGTGCAGAACACCATGTCGCTGGCAGCCGCTACAGTATAGGCGGCCTCATTGGCCAGCACGCCCTGCAGACCGATCGTATCACCGGGAAAAACGAAATTCACCAACTGCCGGTCGCCATTGGTCAGATATTTGTACCGCGCTCCCTGCCCTGTTTTGGCTGTGTAGAACAGGTCGAGCGCGTCACCTTCATGGTAAAGCACCTCGCCCGCGCGCAGATGCGTTTCACCGACCCTGAAATCTTCCATGAAGGCCAGTTCATGTGGGGTGAAATCGGTAAAAACCGGCTTGCTGCGCAGCGCGCAAGTCGCACAAGCCGATGGCATCGCTGACAAGGGCGGCAGGTCGTCACCGAGGCCCGCCCCTGGCTGCTTCGGGACGCGCGGCTGTGTCAACTGCCCCGCGCCCTGCCCGCCACCAGACCCTCGCACGCCCGCCGCCATCGCGAGGATCAGGCTTGCAGCGTCTTGGTGGACGCAAAGAACATGGCCTGCGATACAGCCGAGCGCACCTGTTCTTCCTGAAACGGTTTCGGGATCAGGAAGGCGGGTTCAGGCTTTTCGCCGGTCAACAGCCGTTCGGGATAGGCCGTGATGAAGATCACCGGGATATCGGGATAATCCTTCATCAGCTCGCCCACAGCTTCGATGCCAGAGCTGTCATCAGCCAGATGAATGTCGGCGAGGATCAGATCGGGCTGTTCGCGCTTGCCCAGCACCACCGCTTCCTTGTGGGTGCGCGCAATCCCGGTCACGTCATGGCCCATATCGGTGACGATGCTTTTCAGGTCGAGCGCGATCAACGGCTCATCCTCGATGATCTGCACCCGGCCCTGCACAGAGCGCGACATTTCATGATAGGCAATCGCAACCAGTTCGCGCGCCTCGTCCTCGCTGATCTGAATGATCGTGCCGATATCGGCGAAAGAAAACTCCTCAAGTGCGCGCAGCAAGAGCGCCTCGCGGGTATTGGTGGTCAGCTGCGCCAGCAGGGACTGCGCGCGCGCTTCGATGCCGTCAATCTCGTCGCCCTCTACTGGCGCGCCGGTGCTCTGCCAGACCGTATGAAACGCACGGAACAAGGCAAGCTTGGGCGAGATCTCGGAATCAAGCAGCGCGCGATCATGCAGGATGGCTTCCAGCGTCGCCGCCGCGTATCGATCCCCGGTGCTCTGCGCCCCTGTCAGGGCACGCGCATAGCGGCGCAGGTAAGGCAGTTCCTTGGCGATCTGCAGCGATTTTGACATGAGGGTCCTCTCATCTGTCGAACATCGTCAGGGCATGTGATGTGGTGCCATGACTTTTTTTGTTAAATCGAAAATGTTTCTTGCGAAACTATGGAACCTAACGCCCCATCAACCGTTGGGTTCCGCAGGGCAACTCTTTTTTGCAGTCTTTTGTACATTGTGTCACAACCAGACCACGAAGCAGGATCATGAGTAAAGAATGGTAAGCATGACGGGAAAAAACAAGTCGCGCCGCGGCACTGTACCGCCAGATGTCGCGCAGCAGATCGACGCCAACCTCAAACGGCTCTACTCGGAGACAGCCTCCGAGGAACTGCCCAAGTCGCTTGCAGATTTGCTGGCCGCATTACGCGAGCAGGAAGACCCCAAGGGATCGGACGAGGTATGAGCGCGAAAGATGTGCGCGCCACGTCCTCGGATGCGCGAGAGGAAATCGTCACGCACCTGCCCGCCCTGCGCGCCTTTGCGCGCGGCCTGACCGGGGACCATGCTGCGGCCGATGATCTGGTGCAGGAAACTGTACTCAAGGCGTGGAGCAAGTTTCATCTGTACAAAGACGGCACCAACCTGCGTGCCTGGCTGTTCACGATCCTGCGCAACACGTTCCTGTCAGTGATGCGCAAACGCGCGCGCGAGGTGTCAGACAGCGATGGCGCGATTGCGGCGCGGCTCACGACCAAGCCTGATCACGATGGCAGGCTGGCCATGCAGGAATTGAATGACGCCTTGCGCAAGCTGCCCGTCGCCCAGCGCGAAGCAGTGCTTCTGGTAGGCGCGCTTGGCTTTTCAGTCGAAGAGGCGGCGGAGACTTGCGGCTGTGCGCCTGGCACGATCAAAAGCCGCGCCAATCGGGGCCGCGCGACGCTTGCAAAGCTTTTGCATATGGATGCAGAAGATGCGATGGAGACGGGCGACGATCCCGTCACCGCAGTAATGGCGCTGTCGCCCAACAGCCTTTAGAAGATGGAGCAGCGTCTTGCCGAGGATTCGCAATGGATTGGCAACTCGCCTCGCGTTGTTGCTGACCCTCGCACTCGCGCCGCTGGGGTCAATCGCGGTCTATTCTGAGTTCCAGGGCTGGCAGGCGCAGGAGAAGGCCGCGCAGGACGCAATGCTGGCGCGGACGATCGATTCGGTGTCCGGGCCACGCGCGCTGCTCGACAGCGCCATGGTCTCAGCGATGCGCTTGGGCGCGGAGGCCGCTGCGCGGATCGAAGACACAACCGCCTGCTCGGCTTATCTGGCAGAATATATCGCACGCTCCGGGTTCTACAGCTTCGCCGGGTTCATCGACGCGCAGGGGCAGATGCGCTGCTCTTCGACCAGTGATTTTATCGATTTCGCGGCATCGCCTGATTTTCAGCACGCGCTGGACCATCCGGTGCCCTCATTCTCATTTCAGCCCGATGGGGCCGTGTCGCGCCGCGCTGTGGTGATCGCCAATCGCCCTGTCTTTGATGGCGACAACCTGCTGGGTTTCATGTCCGTTTCCATCGGGCGCGACCGTTTTGACGCGATATCCCCGCCATTGAGCGTCGATGCCAGCGACAAGATCACCTATCTGATCAACGCGCGCGGCGATGCGCTGACCCGATATGACGCGCCCGAACAGCGCGGGCTTTTGCCGGATGCGGATCTGCTCGCGGATCTGATCGCCACCCCCCAGCGCACGCTGCGCGCCCAAAGCGCGGGCGGACAGAAACGGGTCTTTGTTCTGGCGGAACTGACCAACGGCCAGCTTTATGCACTCAGCAGCCTCGACCCGGACCAGGCTGTGCCGGCGCAGAACGTGCCCTATTGGCAACTGGGCTTTCCGGTGTTGATGTGGCTGGCCTCTATCGCAGTGGTGATGCTGGCGATGCATTATCTGGTGGTGCGCCATCTGCGCCAGATCAACGGCGAATTGCGCCGCTTCGCCTTGGGCAACCGCGATGGATTCCGCCGCTTGCCGGATGATGCGCCGCGCGAGCTGCGCGAAATCGACACGACCTTCACGAAGATGGCGCTGCTGATCCGGCGCGACGAGATTGAACAGGAAGATGCGCTGCGCGAAAAGACCGTGCTGCTGAAGGAAGTCCATCACCGGGTGAAGAACAATCTGCAGATGATCGCGTCCATCCTGAACCTGCAGATCCGCCGTCTGACCGACCCCGAGGCGCGCGCCATTTTGCAGGGTGTGCAGGGGCGCGTGCGCTCTCTGGCCACGATCCACCGCACATTTTACGAACAAAAACAAGGCTCTGACAGCTACGCCAAGGGCTTTTTCGAGACCGTGCTGAAAGAGACCCTCGCGCTTGCGCAATCCGACATGCAGGAGCTTGACGTCGAAACCGCGTTTGAGGTCGTCGATGTGCCACATGAAAAGATCATTCCGGCCGCTTTGCTGTTTTCAGAGGCCCTGTCCAACGCGCTGAAATACGCCCTTCCGGTGCGCCCCGGCGCCCCCGCTGAGCTGCTGGTGACCTGCTGCAACCGGGACGGTGATGCGGAATTGCGGGTGCGCAATTCGTTGCCCGAAGATGCACCGGTTCCAGACAGCTCTGGCGGGCTGGGGCATGAATTGATGACAGCTTTCGCATTGCAGATCAGCGCGGATTTGCAGATCGGTCCTGTGCAGGACACGCGCGGCCCTGGTTGGGAAATGCGCCTGCGTCTGCCCATCTCGCCGGGCCCATCAGAGCGCGCCGCGCTGACTGGTCGGGCGCTCTGATCTGCCGCCTTTCCGCGCGCCCCGACAGCAGCCGGATCCGTTTGCAAAAAATGCGGCCATTCGGGAACCTTGCAGCCCGCAGCACGTTCTCATGGTGTAAGTCAAATAGGAGATCACCATGAATTGGGACCAAATCAAAGGTAAGTGGACGCAAGTCAAAGGCTCGGCAAAAGCCAAATGGGGCGAGCTGACGGATGACGAACTGGATCAGGCCGCAGGCGAGCGCGACAAGCTCGTGGGCAAGATCCAGGAGAAATATGGCATCGCGAAGGAAGAAGCCGAGAAGCAAGTCGATGAGTGGTCGCTGACCAACTGAGCCGACTCTGCCCAAGACAGCACGGTCGCGCCCTTCGCGCGGCCATGCTCCCCTTCCTTACTTAAACTTTTCCCATAAACTTTGATCGGAGACACCATGGTTCATCGTAGCCTGAAAGACAGCGGTGATGTTGACCCCTCGGAAGTGGCGGACAAGGTCGAGAAGCTGAAGCGGTCGGCAGCGGATACCGTCCGTTCCGGCTCGGATGTGGCAGACCTCGCCTATGACGAGCTTAAAGAGCAGTTTGAAATCCTGAAGGCAGATTTTGCTGAACTCTCCGCGAGCGTCGTAGAGGCAGGTCGGGCAAGCGCAAAGCAAGCGGCGCGCAATGCACGGCGCACCGGACGCGAGGCGGTTGCAAAGGTCGAGGAAGGTGCAGAATATGTGGCCGACCAGACCGAGCTGGCATTGAGCGAGGCGGAAGATTTTGCGCGTCGTCGTCCGGGCATCGCCCTGGGCCTTGCTGCAGGGGCAGGTTTCCTGCTGGCACTTACAATGCAGCGGCGCTAATGACTCCCTACACCCAACCCCTGCGCCTGAAGGCGAAATGGGTGGTGCGCAAATCAGTTGCGGCGCTGATCGGAAGTCTGCTTCTGGCAACAGGAGCAGGCTTTCTCACCGCCGCAGCGTGGATGGTGCTGGCTTCTGAATTCTCGCCGCTCATCGCAAATCTGGCTTGTGGCGCGCTATTTCTCGGCGCCGGGCTGATTGCACTGGTGGTTGGAAATTCGCAACCTGAACCGCGCCTACCCTCGTTCAACGAAGCGCTGCGCGCGCAGGTCGGGTCGAAAAGCGCCAAGCCGCCCCGGCAAGCCGAATTTCCGGCGCTGATGGAGGCGTTTTTGTTTGGCGTGGCGACCTATTCGCAGATGCGCAATCGCCGCAAGTGAGACACGCTTCGCCAAAACCTGATGCGGCGCGAATGCGCCGCTTTTTTAATGCCTGCATTGGGTCAGTGCCCTATTGACCCTGCCGCTGCAGGATAGTCTATGCTGGCATTCCGGCCAGGTAGCGAGAATGATCACATGCCACAGAGCGCGCCCCTCAAGTTGCGCCCCGCGCAGATTGGCGCGGATGACGACGCGCTCTGGGCGATGCTGCAGCCTGTATTTCGCGCCGGGGACACGTATGCCATGGACCCGGACATTGACCGCGACGCGGCGCTGGCCTGGTGGCAAGGCGGCGCGCATCGGGCCCATGTTGCCCATCGCGGCGCAGAGCTTCTGGGCAGCTACTACATCTGCCCCAACCAGCAAGGCGGGGGCGCACATGTCTGCAATTGCGGCTTTGTCACCGCGCCTGCAGCGCAGGGACAGGGTGTGGCGCGCGCGATGGTTTCGGATGCCCTGCGCGAGGCCCGCGCGCAGGGTTATCTGGCAATGCAATTCAATTGCGTTGTCTCAACCAATACCCGCGCCGTCGCGCTATGGCAGACCAATGGGTTTGAGATCGTGGGGCGTCTGCCAGAGGCTTTTCGTCATCCGCAGGCTGGGTTTATCGACGCGTTTGTGATGTATCGCAAGCTTTGAAAAAGAGGGGCTCTGCCCCCGGTCCCTTCGGTCCCTCCCCCGGGATATTTGGACAAGGATGAAAGGAAAGGCGCATGGCGCGTGCAGGTATCCCGCTTCTGGCTGTCTTGATCGACGCGGATAATTCCTCGCCGAAATGGGCAGAGGCGATTTTCGAGGAGATCGCCAGCCTCGGCGAGGCGTCAGTGCGGCGGATCTACGGAGATTTCTCGCGCCAGCAGATGTCGGGCTGGCACGACAAGCTGCCGACGCTGGCTTTGGTGCCGCATCACCAGCCCGCGAATACGGTGGGAAAGAACTCCAGCGATATCGCGCTGGTGATTGATGCGATGGATCTGTTGCATTCCGGGCGGTTTGACGGGTTTGTGCTGGTGAGTTCGGATAGTGATTTCACGCGACTGGCCAGTCGCATCCGCGAGCAGGGGCTGGATGTGTATGGCATCGGTCAGCAGAAGACGCCCGAGGCCTTTCGCAAGGCCTGCAAGCGGTTCATTTTTGTCGAAAACATCCTGCCCGAAACGGAACCTGATCCGGCAGGCAAGGGTGAGCGGATGGCACCGGCCAAGGCCGTGCCGCTGATCAAGGCAGCGATGCAGCATATCGACAAGGATGAGGAATGGTTCTCGCTCGGACCGCTGGGGCAGTTCATCGTGGCGGCAAATCCCGATTTCGACAGCCGCAATTATGGCTGTGCGAAGCTGAGCGAGTTGGTGGCGCGGACCGGCGCGTTCGAGCTGCGCAAATCTGCGGGAAATGCGATGCAAGTGCGGCTCAAAGCCTGAACAGGCCTCTCGAAGGCCGGAATTCAAGTGTGGCGTGGCGAGATGCCCTTGGCAAGTGGTGGCCCCTGAGGGACTCGAACCCTCACGCTCATACGAGCCTCAGATTTTAAGTCTGGTCTGTCTACCAGTTCCAGCAAGGGGCCTTGTGTCTTCGTCTATCCACAACCGTCTGGTTTCTCAATAAAGAATTCTTCGCCTGATCTTGATCCCCATGGCTTCACCGCTCGTGGAGGGCTCGTTTTTATTGGGTCCGGGCTCTGCGGAGAAACTTCGAGAACAGTCTGCTGTGCGATTCCAGACAGCGCGCTGTCCCTTTGGCCCGGACAACGCATGCGATTGTGTCAAGGGAGCCCCCCCCCTTGCCCGGAAGACTCAGGGCGCGTTGAGCAAAATCCCCGATACAGGCACCACGGCCACCTGATCGGGCGGCCCGGCCGCGATCCACATCGCCAGCGCTTCCATGGTCGCCGCATTGGAGGCATCGCCAAAGACGATCACCTGCCCCATCTGGCTGGCCTGAAACACGGCGCGGTCCAGAAACCGCCGGATCGTGAAGGCACTCTCATCCCCCGTGTCGAGGCTGCGGAACACTTCGGCCTGTGCGATGCCTGCTGCGCGCGCGGCACGGGCCGATTGCGCAAGTCCTCCGGCGAATGTCACCAATCCATGACCGTCCTGCGCGAGCAAGGGCAGCACCAGGCCAAGCAGGCCCGCATTGCGCGCAAATCCGCCCTCGGGCAGGTCGATGACACCGACTGCCGTGGGCACAGACGCGAAAAAGGCGCTGAATGTCACATCGAGATCACTTGCAGTTGCGCGTTCGGGGATGCTGGTGGCGAGGATCAGGACTTCCTTCCCCGCATCGCGGTAGAGCTGGGCCGCGTCGGAGGCGGAGCTGTCCAGCGGATTGAGCGCAACAGTCAGCGGCAGATCGAGTTCGGCGAGCGCCTGACGCATCGACATGGGCAGACCGGGATCCGCGAGGATCACGGCCATGCGCGCCGCGTTGCTTTTGCCCGCGTAAAGCGAGTGACGCTCGAGCGCTGTGACCATGGCTTCACGCGGGGGCAGCACATCACCTGAAGGGACCGGGAGGAGGTCTATCCCACCGATCTGTGGCAATCGTGACATCGGCACGTCAGGCCGTGTGCCCGCAGGCTGGGCGCGCAGCGCGGGCGCCACTTCCGATGGCGGCGCCGTGACCGGCGCCTCCGCTTCCGCCTCTGATGCGGCAGGTGCAGGTGGCAGGACTTGCGGCAGAACGCGCGCCCCGTCATCGCGCGGCGCAGGCAAGATGCCCGAAGGCAGGCGCGCTGTCGGCGCTGTCGGCGGTGTCGGGTCTGGCTGCGGCCGCAGCGGCAGCGTGTCGTCCTCGGCCGACGCGTGTCCCGGCATCGGCTCTATGGGTGTCACGTCAGGCTCAAACTCGGGCACCACGACCTCGGCTGCATCCATCGGCGCTGCAGGCTGTGCGGATTCCGCAGAGGCCGGGGCGTGCTCTGCGGCGTCCGACGGTGGGGAGAACTCTGCAGCCGCGGCGGGCGGCTCGGGCTCCTGGACCGCATCGATTGGCGCGACAGCTGGGGCCTCTGGGGGAGCATCCAGCGCCGCACTGCCGGCACCATCGGGTGACGCGGCAGGCACGGCAGGATCTTCCGCAGTTGGAGCGGCGGCATCAGCTGCAGTCTCAGGCGACACTGGGGCTTCAAGCGCGGCATCTTGCGACAGGGCAGGCTCCGGGCTTCTGGGCGGAAAGAGCGCAGCGCTGCCCACAAATCCCGCCACGACCAGCGCGGTCCCGACACCCAAGCCTGCACCTAGAGACTTATCCACACCCAACCCCACACTTGCCGTCACCCTGCCCCACGCTGATCTCGCGCTTATCGGCGTGACTTTCCCATAAATGCAGAGCGGGATCAAACAGATTGACGCCCTTGCCCTTGACCTTGGGCCTGTGGCGCGGGCATGTAGGCAGTATTCTGGCCCTTCGACTGGACCCCGCGCCATGCTGCTCTTGATCGACAATTACGACAGCTTCACCTATAATCTGGTGCATTATTTCGGCGAGCTCGGCGCGGATGTGACCGTGAAGCGCAATGATGCGCTGGATGTGCAAGAGGCCATGGCACTGCGCCCGTCGGCTATCGTGCTCTCGCCTGGCCCCTGCGACCCGGATCAGGCGGGCATCTGCCTGCCGTTGACGCTGGCCGCCGCTGAAGCGCGGGTGCCGCTGCTGGGCGTCTGCCTCGGCCATCAGACCATTGGCCAGGCCTTTGGCGGGCGCGTCGTGCGGGCCCCCTCGATCGTGCATGGTAAGCTGGGGCAGATGCACCACGCGGGCAAGGGCGTGTTCACCGGCCTGCCCTCGCCACTGGCTGCGACCCGCTATCATTCGCTGGTGGTCGAACGCGACAGCCTGCCCGCGTGTCTGGAGATCACGAGCTGGCTTGAAGACGGGCTGATCATGGGCCTGCGTCACCGTGAGTTGCCCATCGAGGGTGTGCAATTCCACCCTGAAAGCATCCGCTCGGAACATGGCCATGCACTGTTGCGCAACTTCCTCGATCAGGCGGCGACGCTGGCATGATGGATGATCTCAAACCCCTGATCGGCATCGCGGCCACCCGCCCCCTGACCCGCGCGGAGGCCGAGGCCGCGTTCAACCTGCTCTTTGAGGGGCAGGCCACCCCCGCCCAGACCGGCGGTTTCCTGATGGCGCTGCGCACACGCGGCGAAACGGTCGATGAATATGCCGCCGCCGCCGCCGTGATGCGCGCCAAATGCGTGAAGGTCCGCGCGCCCGAGGGCGCGATGGATATCGTCGGCACCGGCGGCGACGGCAAGGGCACGCTGAA
>REBU01000097.1 GCA_007692585.1 Paracoccaceae bacterium
AGGGCCAGCGGTCTGAGTTTGGCGGGGCGGCGCTGGCGAGAGCCGTGTTTGGTTCAAGTCGAAGGCCGCCCGTCAATTTTTTGATGTGTGTTTGTGCGTGGTGGGGTTGCGCAATCACTATTTCAGGATTTTTTCTGATTTGAAGAAAGTTTTCGAAAAGCCTCAACATTCCCATGCTTTACTAGTATTTGGGCAACGCAATTGAGGACGCCTTCAATGCTCGGATATACCTCCGCAACTGATTGAATGAAATCTTTCTCGCGCAATTGCTTGATCGCCTTATGCGTTGAGATTGCATCTGATCCCCGATGCGCTATAGTTTTGTCTCTATAATACTTGTATCTGTATTGTAGTTTATCATGTGTTTTTCGAAACTCTCGTAGTTCGCTTGTTAACCCTTCCATAAGTGAGGGTTCACACCCTAATCTTTCGATACTAGAGCGAAAACTGCGTCCGAAAACATGATTTATGTCCCTTTCAAAAGCAGTTAGAATAAAAATTCGAATATATAGCTTTCTCTTCCAAGCATGTGGATGGGTGAGCGCATCCACTTTAATCATTGCGATGTCTAACTCTGCCAAAAGTAAATATAAAGCAGCGTTCGCGACGACTAGCGTGTCACTATATCCTTCTTCTTTACAGCGGGCGATGAGGAGAAGAGTGGAGTCAACGCTCTTTTCAATTTCTCTGATTCGTTTTTTTTCTCTTAAATAAAGTATAGGTCGCATGTAAAAACGCGCGATGGGCGAGGCAAATGATGAAATTCTAAGTCGCACCCATCTTTCAATTAGTTTGGGATCTTGATCAAATAGTTTACGCTTGGTCACAAATTATGCCCTCGTGCCAGCCCTCCGCTTGCGCTCCGGGCGTTCGGACCAGAAAACGCTCCCCCGGAGCGTTTTCACCCTCGGCCAAGGCCGAGGGCCGGTCCTCACCCATCCATCTTCAACGCCGAAATAAACGCCTGCTGCGGGATCTCCACTTTCCCGAACTGGCGCATCTTCTTCTTCCCGGCCTTCTGCTTCTCCAAGAGCTTCTTCTTCCGCGTCACGTCGCCGCCATAGCATTTCGCCGTCACATCCTTGCGCAGCGCCGCGAGCGTTTCGCGCGCGATCACCTTACCGCCGATGGCCGCCTGAATCGGGATCTTGAACATGTGCCGGGGGATCAGGTCTTTCAGCTTCTCGCACATCGCCCGGCCCCGCCCCTCGGCCCGGTCGCGGTGGACCATCATCGACAGCGCGTCCACAGGCTCGTCATTCACCAGAACCTGCATCTTGACCAGATTATCCTGCCGGTAGCCGGTGATTTCATAGTCAAACGACGCATAGCCCTTGGTGATGGATTTCAGCCGGTCATAGAAATCGAACACCACTTCATTCAGCGGCAGGTCATAGACCACCATCGCGCGGCTGCCCGCATAGGTCAGTTCCTGCTGGATGCCGCGCCGGTCCTGACAGAGTTTCAGCACATCGCCCAAGTAGTCGTCCGGCACAAGGATCGTGGCCTTGATGCGCGGCTCCTCGATATGGTCGACATGGGTCAGGTCGGGCAGATCGGCGGGATTGTGCAGCTCCGTCACCTCGCCCGAGCGCATATGGACGTGATAGACCACAGACGGCGCCGTGGTGATCAGGTCGATGCCATATTCGCGCTCCAGCCGGTCGCGGATGACCTCCAGATGCAAGAGGCCCAGAAACCCGCAGCGGAAGCCGAAACCAAGGGCGGCAGAGGATTCCATCTCATAGCTGAAAGACGCGTCATTGAGCGCCAGTTTCTCGATCGCCGTGCGCAGGTCTTCGAATTCCGCCGAATCGACCGGGAACAGGCCGCAGAACACCACAGGCTGCGAAGGCTTGAAGCCGGGCAGGGGGGTGTCGGTGCCCTTTTTCTCATGCGTGATCGTGTCGCCCACTTTTGTGTCGCGCACCTGCTTGATCGACGCCGTCAGCACGCCGATTTCGCCGGGGCCGAGTTCCGCAACGTCAACCATCGCGGGTTTCAGCACGGCCAGCCGGTCAACGCCGTATTTCGCGCCGGTCTGCATCATCTTGATGTTGTCGCCCTTGCGGATGACCCCGTCCATGACCCGGATCAGCACAACGACGCCCAGATAGGCGTCATACCAGCTGTCGACCAGCATTGCCTTCAAGGGCGCGTCGCGTTCGCCCTTGGGGGCAGGCAGGCGCTTTACGATCGCTTCCAGTACATCAGGGATGCCAAGCCCGGATTTGGCAGAGATCATCACCGCGTCGGAGGCATCCAGCCCGATCACATCCTCGATCTGCTGGCGCACCTGCTCAGGCTCGGCAGCGGGCAGGTCGATCTTGTTGAGGACTGGCACGATCTCATGCCCCGCGTCGAGTGCGGTGTAGACATTGGCCAGCGTCTGCGCTTCGACGCCCTGGGACGCGTCCACCACCAGCAGCGAGCCTTCGACGGCGCGCATGGAGCGCGAGACTTCATAGGCGAAATCGACATGGCCGGGCGTGTCGATCAGGTTCAGGACGTAATCCTTCCCGTCATTGGCGCGGTAATCGATGCGGACCGTATTGGCCTTGATGGTGATGCCGCGCTCGCGCTCGATATCCATCGCGTCGAGCATCTGCTCTTTCATGTCGCGGTCAGACACGGTGCCGGTCGACTGGATCAACCGGTCGGCAAGCGTGGATTTACCGTGGTCGATATGCGCCACGATCGAGAAATTGCGGATGTTTGCGAGCTCTGTCATGCAGATCGTATGTAGCGGAAAAAGGCGCTGGTCAATATGCCATGCGCGGGCGCGGTCAGCCTGGGGCGTGGCGGCGTGAATAGCGGTTGGGCGCGGGGCTGTACCAGCCATCGAGCGCGCCTGCGGCAGGGGCGTGGATCGTGATCTCCAGCGGGTGGCACTGGGCGGCATCAGAGCTGTGCTCGGCCCCGCAATCGCCGCCCGGACAGGCCGACAGGACACCCAGCAGGTCGATCTCGGCGAAGAATTCGATGTAATCGCCCGCCCGTGCGGGGCTGGCCTTCATGAAATACTGGCCTGTATCCTCGGTGAAGCCTGTGCACATGAAGACATTGAGAACGTCATGGATGTAAGGCTCAACGTCTGACAGGGGCTTGCCCAGATGCTCGGCCAGCGCGCGGGTCAGGTTGGAATGGCAGGTCTGATGGTAATCCTGCCCTGTCAGAAGATGGTGGGTGTAAGGATCGCAGCGCGTGCCGATCACGTCATGGACGCGCCCACCATGTTCGTCGCGGCCATACCAGGCGAGCGTATCCTCGATGACCGTGGCCATCGGGCGCAGCCAAGGCAGCGCGGACCAGAGCCTGTCGCCGACGCTGACATGGCTGCCATGCAGCGCGCGGGTCTTGCCGGAAAAGAACCGCTCTTCGAGATTGCGCGCGGCAAAGAGGTTCAGATCGCCCACTTGTGGCCCGTCGGGGCAGGATATGCGAAAGAAGCTGCCGGCGCTGAGGGTGAAGCATCGCGCTTCGCGTGGCGGCACTTGCACGCGCCGTGTTTCCTGTGCGGTGGCGCGCGCCGCGCGGTAGAGATCCAGCGGCGGGACGCGCAATGAATCATTGGGGTAGCAGATGACCGGTGCTATGGCGCGGCGCGCGTCGGCATCTTCGGGGGCAGCGCTCATTGCGCACCTGCCAGACAATGCTGTGGATTGCGACCGCGCGGCAGGGCCAATTCGGCCCCGCAGGCCGCGCAAGTGAACAGCACCCGGCCATCGGCAAGCTTACGGCGATCTTCGCGCCAGCGACATCCCCGACGCTGCCACGGACGCAGGATCAGCAGCACAGCAAGGACGAGCAATAGACCAAGGACTAAGATCATATGGCTAACATGGGATGCGCCTGTCGGCAGGTCAAGGCTGCGTCACCATCCGGGCTGCGATCAATGCGTCGCGATCAGGATACCACATCGGCGACAGCGGTAGCGTCGCCAGCCGTGCGATGAACGCCTCCTCCAGCCCCTGCGCGCGGTAGATCGCAAGATCGCGCTCCATTTCCACGCGCGGGTCGATCATCCCGAACCGCCCGTCGCGCGCAATCGCATAGCCGTGCAACCCCAAGCGTCCCTCGGGGCCCAGACTGCGCGTCATGCCGCCAGCAAAGATCAGCGCGCAGGCCGAAGCGCAATGCCCGGCGACATGCGTCGCGAAACCCTGTTCGCGCAGAACCGCAACGACCCCGCGCGCCTCCGCGATATAGCCCCCATTTGAGTCGAGCACGATCTGGCGCACTTCGGGATGCGCCGCCACCATGCGGCGCATGGCTTCAGTCAGGCCGAAATCCACTGTGCCGGAAAATTCGAAACGCGCCCCGTCATGGCTCAGTTGCAGCACGAAATCCGGAGGGGGCGGGATCCGCAGGGGCTTTGGTTGCGCCTCGGTGCGGGCCATGGCGATCCCCACGATCAAAAGCCCCGCCAGCGACAGCGCAAGCAAGACCTGCAAAACCCTGATATCGATATCGCCGCTGCGCATGATCCCAGCCTGCCCGCGCTGCCTGCATTTTTCCAGCAAAAAGGAGCGCATCACGCGCCCCTTTCATCCTTGTAAAAATATCCTCGGGGGTGCAGGGGGCAGACAGCCCCCTGCTTTCGCCCGCGGATCAGAGCACCCGCTCGACCATCATCTTCTTGATCTCGGCGATCGCCTTGGCCGGGTTCAGCCCTTTAGGGCAGGTCTTGGCGCAATTCATGATCGTGTGGCACCGATACAGCTTGAACGGATCATGCAGATCATCCAGCCGCTCGCCCGTGGCTTCGTCGCGGCTGTCGATCAGCCAGCGATAGGCATGCAGCAAGGCGGCTGGCCCCAGATAACGATCACCATTCCACCAATAGCTCGGGCA
>REBU01000083.1 GCA_007692585.1 Paracoccaceae bacterium
GTAGTCGCGCCAGTGCGCAGCGTTCCGACGCGACCCGCATCAGAAAACCTTCACCATTGCGGACGGTAGGTCTGTTGCCAAGTGTTTACCGAAGCGGCCATTCGTATCCGGCGCAGCGTATTTCCGTAGCCAGCCTCGTTGCGGACCCTCGAGCACCATGGGAATCGCACATGGCTCTGGCGGCTTGAACAGCGCCACTTGCGGCTGAGGGCGGGATGGATTCTGTGTGGTGGGCCCAGTCCTCGGAGCCCATCGCCGCCATGCAGCTTTTCCTGTCCGCCTTCGAAGATGTCCGCGATCCCCGCGCCGAGAACACCCGATAAGATCCTGACGAGTTGCTTGCCGATCAAGCTTTTTCTGGCTTATCTTCTCGGCGCCCGCCCTTTCTACAACAATGCCGCTCAGATGGCCGAATCCATGCTGACCAGATCGAAAAAGTGGCAAGAAAGAGGATCTTTCAAACTTAGTATGGTTTTGCCGGATGGCTGACTTGCGCGCGTTCCAGTCGTGCCGCCCCCTGGTTAACCCTTATTCAACTATCAGGCGGTGACCAAGGCACTTAACCGGACGCCGCCCGGTATCGCGCGGCGTTGCCGGCAGAGTGCGCAGCAGCCTTCAAAACGCTGAACGGTGCTTTGCCCTGAATTGGATCGGCTCGAATCACCTGATCTCGAACAAGTGCATGGCAGTCTGCAGCTATCCTTGGCGCCGATCCGGGGTTTCCTGCCAATACTGATTGAATCCTTGACCCTTGGAACCCGCACGAGCAAGCTCTGTGGTTACCAGCTGTCGGTTTGCAGGGGCGTCGACACGCCTCAGCGGATTGTCCATCACCCAACAGGAGGGCCATCGTGTCAGATGTCATTATTGTGGGGGCCGGGTTGACCGGCCTTAAGGCCGCGCGTGATTGTATTGCCGCAGGGCTTTCCGTTCAGGTGCTTGAGGCGCGCGACCGAGTGGGTGGGCGGGCCTGTTCCGTTTCTCAGGAGTGGAAGGGCGAGAAGACCTGGTTCGATTTTGGGGCCCATTTCATCGGCGACGAGCCCTATCAGGCGTCGATCTGGGCGCTTGTGAAAGATCTGGGGCTGAAGCCGTTCAAGCAGTATGACGGCCCCGACACACCCCCCGGCCCGCAGGGTCCGTTCTGGTCCGGCCAGGGCGCAAACCTTCAAGAGAACGCCAGCGGCGGGTTCGATGCCTATATCGGAACCACCGTACCGGACGTGCCGGGCGACCAGTTCTACCTGCAGATGATGCAGGATATGGTGGATCAGATCCCCACCGCTGCGCCCTGGTCGGTGCCGACGGCAGCCGCGCTCGATGCGCTTTCGGTCGAGGATTGGGTGAACAGCGTCAATCTCCCCGAATTCGGGCCGCCATCGGGTTACTTCAAGGGGCTGGTGGCAATGCTCTGCCGCGTCGGTTTTTCCTGCGAGCCGCGTGAGATATCGATGCTGTGGCTGCTTTTCTACATTGGCTCCAGCGGCGGGCTGGCGCGCTTTCAGGCAATCCGCTGGCCGCTGCAGGGGGCGCAAGGCTATCGGCTGCCGCAGGGCGCGCAGTCGATAGCGGAGGCAATGGTGGCCGAGCTTCCGCCGGGCACGGTCAAGACCGGCGTGAAGATAAAGAGTTGTGCGACCCTGGGCAACAACACCGTCTATGTTTATGAAACGGAAGGCAATTCTTATGGCGGGGATGTGGTGCTGTTCGCCATGGCACCGGCACTTTACGCGGATATCGCCTTCGACCCTCCGCTTCCCAAGGCCCGACAGCAGGCCGCGAAGGCCATGGGCAATTCGGACATGTTCATGACCTTCGTGCGTTTCGACAAGGCATTCTGGCGCGATGACACCACCACCTATCAGAAGGGCACGGTCAACGGCATTCCCGTCTATCCCGGCAACCCCGATCCGATGTTCGACGGCAATATCTCGGCCTACGGCCTGTCGGGCGATGTGCTGATGCTGGACGGCCCCAGCGTCTGGATGATGGACAATGCCAGCGCCGAGGACGCGCCGGCGCTGTTCGCCTTCATCGTCGGCGATCAGGCGCGGTCCTTGCGAAAAAAGTCGGCAACAGAGCGCAAGCATGCGATCATCAAGCGCATCGGCGAGGTTTTCAAAGTCGATCCGGCGAAATACAACCCTCGGTACTTCGAGATGGACTGGAACGCCGAGGGCTTTTCAAAGGGCTGCCCGGCCGGCCATTTCGGCAAGGGCAGCTTCATGTCGGCGGGCCCCGAGATTCTGCTCGAGGGCAGGGGAAGGCAGCCGGTGAACAATGTGTTCTTCGCCTCGACCGAGACGGCCTCTATCTCGAACGGCTACATGGACGGGGCGATCTGGTCGGGCACCCAGATTGCGCTGGCGATACAAGGCACGCTAGCTGGCAATCCCCCGGTCATAGCGGATGATTTCCTGCGCGAGAGGGGCATGGAGGCATGCCTGAAGGCAATCACTTCAGCGCTTTCCGCTGGCAATCCGTTCCTTGCCAGCGCCTATCTCGACCCCAAGCTGAAAATCCATGGTCCGGGCGGGGCTGCCCTTGAAGGCAGCTTCACCGGCCCGGCAGGGGCGGTGGATTTCTTTACCCAGTTGGGGGTTCTACTGAGCATCAGCACGCTCAATGTTGAAAGCTTCAGCGTCGATATTGAGGGCAATCGCGGTCATGCGCTGTGCAGCCTAAGCGGTGCGGCTAACCTGACCGGGTTGCCCTTTCAGGATCTGAAGGCGACGGTGATGCTGCGCTTTACCCCGGCCAGCGTCCCGCAGGTGCAGATCGCGGAGTTCTGGCTGATCGCCGACAGCGCCCTGATCGATTTACTTGCCCTGCCGGGGGGCAATCCAGTTTCGGATGTCCTTGCCGCGGCGTTTGCCAACGGCGCGCAGGACAGCCTTGGCTGGCCCGGACAGGCTGGAGGCGCATTGGACCGGGTAATCCTGTACGGGCCGGGTGGGACGGCGGTGCCACAGGGGCCATGGTTCAACATTAAGGGGCTCGATGCGCTGCAGGCGGCCTTTACAAAGGTGCCCGATCTGACGTCAACCCTGCAAGGCGCAAGTGTTGACGTTTCCGAGTTGACTGCCGTGCTGACTTATCGGATCACCGGCAAGTCGGTTTCGCAGGGCGTTCCCTTTGACCAGCCGCTCCTGATGATCATGCGCCTCGGGAACGAGCCGGGCAATCCGCTGGCCGAAATCCGTTATCAGACCAACAGCGCGGCGCTGGACTGAGCCGCGATCAAGCCTCCTGTTCCGACCAGAGCGGGGGTTTTTCCAGCCCCATATCGCGCAGCAGGGTATCGGCGCGGTTGCGAAACGCCGCCGCTTCGGAATGTCCCGCCCGCTCGGCGAGCCGCAAGCCGGCCTGCGCCTCGTCAAGGAACAGGCCGCGCCTGGCGGCATCGGCGCGCGCGGCTTCCCAGTATCTTGCCGCGCGGCGCACACGCCCGTCCATGGCCGCCTGATCGCCCTTCGCATAGAGCATCTTGGCGCGCGCGCCGGGGTATTGCCCCGCCAGCCGCTTGGCATAGCCCGCAGTCGCGCGCAGGATTGCGCCAAGCTGGCCCGGATCGGCGGCGCGCAGGCGCAGCACCTCGATCATGTCGCACATCATCATCACCGGCTCCATCCCGTAGATGCCGGGGCTGGCCATGCTGTCGAAATGCCCCGCCACATCGGCAAGCGATGCCAGCGCGGCGCTGTCGCGACCGGCGGCGACATGAGCGCCGGCATGGGCCAGATGCAGGGTCATGATGTTGTCGGCGCTGCCCTCGGAGACATTCTCGGGTGTTGCGAACAGCACGTCGAGCCGGCTCAGGCATTCATCGAGCGCCTCGAACTCGCCCATATAGATCAGGTTCTTGGCGATGGCGGTGCGCGCCCAGACCTGCGCCAGCACATTGCCGCGATCCATCGCCTCGGCCAGCAGGCGTTCGTCGACATCCTGCGAGAGGGCGATCCTGCCCTCGACCCGCAGCGCGTTGGCATAATTCGCCATCGCCGAAAGCCAGTTCTTCCACTCGCCGGTACGCTCGCACACTTCGGGACACCGGCCCAGATAATCCTGCGCGGCGGGCAGGTTGCCCAGGCCCATCTCGAAGACCCCGGCGACGAACAGCACCCAAGACCATGTCGGATCGTCGTCAAGGCGCTTACACATGGCCAGCGCTCGGTCGCGATAGGCGGTGGGTTCTAACGCCCATGGCGCCGACAGGCCGACAAAGGCCGTGCCCATTATGATCTTGGCCATGATCGGGCTGTCGCCGCCCATCGCCTCGACCAGGTTGAGCGCCCGAAGCGCGCCGTAAAGGGTCTGCGGAATCTCGCCATGCTGATAGGTGATTTCCGAAAGCGACTGCAGCGCCTCGGCCACCATCAGCGCGCGTTCGCGCGCCTCGGGCGCCAGCATGCGGCGCCGCACCCCGATTTTGAGACGCGCGAATTCACGCAGCGACCCTAGGATCGCCGCCGGCGCGCTACGTGGCACGGGCTTTTCCAGATGCCGGATGGCATCGCGCAGCGTGTCGGCGCTACGGCGGTAATAGCCCTGTGCCATCAGGGCGTTACCTTCCAGAAACAACCATTGGCCAAGGCGTGCCCTGTCGGGCGGGCTGCTTGCGCGCTCGGCATGGTGGCGCGCGCGAGTGGTGAACGAGACGATCTCGGCGGGCGCGTTCTCAGCGCGGGCGGCATGGGCAGCTCTCTCGAACCATGCCACTGCGCGATCATGATCGAGTGCCTGCGACCAGTGATGCGCAATCACCGGGGCCATGCGCTGCGCATCGTCCTTCGCTTCGAGCCAGCTTGCAGCAGCGGCGTGCAACTCGACCTTCTGATCCTGTACAAGCAGGTCATGCGCCGTTTTCTGGATCAGCGCATGGTGAAAGCGGAAGCCGTCGATATCGGGGCCTTCGCGTTCGACCAGGCCGGTGTGGCGGATCGCGCGCATCTGCGCCTGCAGGGCGGCCTTGTCCAGCCCCGCGGGCCGGATTGCGGCCAGTTGATCGATGTCGAATTGGCGCCCAGCCACGGAAGCGGCCTTCAGCGTCAATTGCGCCGAGGCATCGAGATTCGAGATGCGCGAGGCGACAACCCCCTCAATCCCCTCGGGAAGCTCGATCTCGTCCAGCCCCCCGTCGCCAAGCCGCACCGTACAAAGCCGGCCATGGGTCCGGATGACTCCCCGATCCTGCAGCGCCAGCGTCAGTTCCTTGATGTAGAGCGGCGTGCCCTCGCAGCGCGCTTGGATCAGCCGCGCCAGATTGTCGGGCAGGTCGATAACGTCTAGGACGGCGGCGGCCAGCGCCGCCGCCTCGGATTGCGAGAACGCCGACAGCGCGATGATGGTACAGGCCGGGTTGTCGAGCATCGCCACCGCCTCGCGCGGCAGGCTCTCCATGTCGAGGGGGCGCGCAACGATGAGCAGGGCCAGTTGCGGGCATTTGCGCCGGGCCTCGGCCAGCACCTGCCATGACAGGCTATCCAGCCAGTGCGCATCCTCTATCACCAGCACATCGGCCTGCGCCCGCAACAGCCGCGCCGCAATCTCGGCAATGGTTTCAAGCAGCAGCCGGCCCCGCGTGGCCGTGTCCAGGCCTCGGGTCAAGGGCGTTTCCTGAAGTTCCAGTTCCAGAAGCGGCGCCAGAAGGGGCAGGCAGTCGCGCAGACCGGAATCGTCGGCAGCGAGCGATTGCAACGCCCCGGCAGGCGCGGCACGGGGCAGCAGCGAACGGAACAGCCCGCTCCACAGATGCAGGCTTGTCGTGCGCCGTAACGAATCGCCGGCGCCAAAGGCAATGCGCCGTTCCCCGCCGTCAAGTCGCGCGCGAACCTCGCCCAGCAGGCGCGACTTGCCCATGCCCGCATCGGCCTCGACCCGGATGATCGGCGCGCCGTCAGCGGGTTCCGGCGCCGAACCCAGCAGCGCCGTGATCCGATCCAGTTCTGGTTTGCGCCCGACGAAAGCATGCATCTCTGCGCGTTCGGAAAGCTGCTCGCGCGGGTCGGCATAGACCGTCCAGGGCGTTTCCCAGCCTTTTATGTACACCTTCTGCGGTCGAGCGAACTCGAAGCGCGTGGAGGCGCTATCGGCCGTGGCGCTGTCAATGAGGGGCGTGTCGACACGCAGCAGCGAAAGGGCGGCGGCGCGGTTGACCGTGTCGCCCAGCACGCTGTATTGCCGAAAGCCCGCCCCCCCGATCAGCCCGGCGAACACCTTGCCGCTGGCGATACCCGCGCCGCAGTCGAAGCGTTGCGCAAGAACGGCCTGTTGTGCAGCCTGACCCGCCATGATCGCGCGGGCGGCATCGTCTTCATGGGTGTTGCCGGCCAGCCCCCAGGCGCAAAGCACGGTCAGGCCCTTGTCGTCGTTCATGGCCTGGAGCACCACGCCCTCGCTTTCCGCAATCCCGGCGCCGAGGGCTTGCAGCGTGGCATCAAGGCGAACGGCGGCGTTGGGCAGGGTCGAGCGCATGCCGGTGATCGACAAGAACAGGATTGAGGCGCTGCGGAACTCGGCCAGCCAGCGCCGGTCGGCCTGCGCCAGCAAATCGGCAAGCCAGGCGGGAACATAATCATCGACCGGGAAGCTTCGCGAAGCGGGGGGCTCGGCATCGTCCGTGGCGGGGGTGGCGGTGGCGGGCGGGGCAAGTGAGGTGGCGATCTCGGTCACGACCCAGCCATTACCATGCGCATGGCCGGTAGGGGATGTGCCAAGGCGCGGGAGCAGCGCGGCCGGCATGGCAACTTCGCCGGGCCCGGCCAGCGTCCCCAGCCGGTCCAGCCCTTCCAGAACCGGCCCGGCAAGGTGCAGGTGCCGCCTGCCCTGCCCAAGGCCCACATCCGCCAGCCAGACCGACCCGCAATCGACGCCGATCTTGAGCCGGACCGGGGCTAAAATGGGGTCGCGCTGATCGCGCAGCGCTGCCTGCAGGGCAAGGCCGCAGGCCAGCGCGCGCCCGATCACCGCACCCGCTGCATCAGGATACGGAACCGGCCAGATGGCGATGCTGGCATCGCCGGCATAACCAATGACTGAGCCACCGTGGCCTGATATCGTGGTTGCGATAAGATCCGACAAGCGATTCAGAAAGTTTCCGATTTCCTCGGCGCTGCGGGCGTGGCTGTCCACCATTGCGGCGCTGATCCGCGAATAGCCCGAAAGATCGGCGAGCAGGACCACCGCCTCCTCGACCGTTCCCCGCCGCACATCGCCCGCCGCCTGCAGCAGGCGATGGCGCAGATAGGCCGGCACGAAATCACTCAGGCCCGATCGGCGCGGCCCGTCTGTGCCGGTATCGTTCATCGATTCATGTCCGGCTTTGCGAGGTGAGGCGGTGATTGTTTCGGGCCGATGACGGGAAGGGGCGCGGGATCAAGGCGTCGATGGGCGCGAACCGCTGTTGCGCCATGGCCTCGGGACCGTTGCAGACCGATGACCACCATCTCGTGTGCTCCAATTAGTTTACACAGCCTCGCCACGACCTGCTTGCGAGTCAAGGCGTTTGGCAGACTCATCTTTTCTGCAGAGCCATCGTTTCGCCCCCTTGCAAGGCCGGCGCGCGAGAAATGATGGTGCAGAGTGTGCCTGTCGGTGACCGGGTTCCCGCCGGAGCAGGGCGTCCCTGCCTGGCCGGGCTCAGGGCTAGCCGAGCATGACCAGCATCGCCACGATTGCCAGATAGGTCAGTTGATGGGCGGCCTGATCCAGACCCAGAAGGTGCCAGTAGGCGCTGTCGTTCTGGTCGATCCCGGCGCCGACCGACAGCCGGGACTTGAGCCAATCGACATGATAATGCAGCACTACCTCGCCCAGCACCAGCAGGGCGATCAGCAGGGGCATCGAGGGTGCCACCAGCAGCAGCACCGGCAGGCTGAGCGCGCCATGCAGCCCCGCATGCGCCACCCCGCCGAGATGACCATACCGTCCCTTGGTTTGCACCATCCATGCCGACTGCCATTGAAAATCGGCCAGGTAATGCTTGAGCTGGAACAGCGCCAGCGCAAGAAGTACGGTTCCGCCGCTCACGTCTCGTGCTCTCTCAGCGCCGAAAGGCGCTGGTTGGCTCTCATCAGCTTGCGCCCGGTATCGCGACTCATGCCGTTTTCCAGCAGGATACGGAAATCGGAATCGCGCGCGGCAAAGCGCTGCAGCGCCTCGCTGGAAATCACGAAAAGCCTCGCCGGCGTTGCGGCCATGACACTCGCCGAAGCCGGCCCGCCGGACAGCACGTTCATCTCGCCCAGCAGCCCGGATTTGGCCTTGCCGATGACCTGACCGCCCGAATTGACATTCACCTGGCCCTTGGCAAGGTAATATAGGTTCGCCACCGGCTCGCCCTCGCCCAGGAGAAGCGCGCCTTCCTCGGCGTCGATCCAGTTCCCGCGGTCGAGAAACCGGCGGGCGACGGCGCGCGGGATGTCGGGAAAGACATCCTGCAGCATGGCCTTCTCTTCTGCGGTGAAGCGCACGCGCCGGTTGATCCATATCAGCCGCGCGATGCCCAGCATGCTGATGACGATCCACGATGCCTGGATGATCGCCGAGGACAGGTTGAAGGCCACCGTCAGGCTGAGCAGCACCAGGCTGGCCGCGCAGAGGTTGAGAATGGCATAGGTGTAACTGCTGCCGCGCAGGATGCCCGATTGCAAGAGCGCATAGGAGCCCAGATAGAGCACCACGCCTGCCAGCCCGGCCATGTTCATCAACTGCTCGGCCGAGAGATCTCCCATCTTTCCCTCCACACAAATGCAATTCGGGGTAACAGCGAGCGTGACGCAACGCAAAAGGAATCTGGTGCGGATGGTGCGAAAGGGCTTCCTGTTGTGAGTGCTGGATTATGAGTACTGGATGTAATCTCCCCAAAAACCGCTGGATGAAATTTCCCCAGTTTGGCGCACAGGCTGATCTTCAGGGGGGCATGCCCCCCGAAGATCAGTCGCGCATAGTTCCACCTGTTCACGGCCAAGGGAAAGGCTTGCAGGTGGTTAGACTGAGGGGGATCGTGATGATCTTGGAATTGAAGCGACAAGGCCTTGGTGTCAGTGCGATTGCACGGCAAACTGGTCTGGACCGTAAGACGGTCAGGAAATATCTCGAGCGAGGCTTTGAGGCGCCGATCTATGGACCCCGAGTGCCGGGTGATCGGCTGGCTGGGCGATTTCGATCATATTTGTCAGATCGGCTTGAAGCCTTCCCCGGCCTGTTAGCGCTCAGGTTACATCATCAGAGTCACAAGAACCTCTATCTTCTCGGCAGCGGCAGATTTCCCACCATCACCACCGCCAATCCGCCCTGACAATCGCGGCGCTGACATTCCGTGCATCGCGCGCCGTGTTGAAGGATTTGGCAGTACTCTGACCCACTGATATAAAGGGGCTAAAGACGCAGGGTTTGAGTGTCTCGGTACTGATCTATCTGGCACGGAACGCTCTTGTTAAACTGCTGCCAGAATGTCTGCAATCAAGGGTGTGGCGGTATCACTCAGGCCAGCTTCGGTCCAGCTTTTCAAGAAGCTCTAGGTTGAACATTGCCAGCAAGGCGTTTCCAAGGGGTCTGTCGCTATCCATCTTCCGACGAAGCTGCGCCCGGTTCCACATGACGTAGCGACTTCCAGCGCGCAGGATAACCGTCGCATTCGCTACGCTGTCCGCGCCCCGCAGGAAGGACATCTCACCAATGAAACGCACCGGTGTGAGTTTTGACGTCTTTTCGTTGCGCTGCAATACACCCTCGCCATACAGAAGCAGGACAAGGCCGTCCGGCACCTCTCCTTGCTGGCAGATCGTCCTGTCGTCGTCGAGGCCGTGCCAACTGGCGTGCTGCATGATCCGTCTGAACTGCCCTGGGTTCAAGGTTGGGAAATGCCGGAACAGTGCGCGCTGATGCGCGCCCATCCACAATGTCGAGCGATCCAGCAGGACGAACGTCAAGGCGTATAAATTGACAAGTGCAAGCAATGTGCTGGCAAGCACCGCCTCCCATAGCGGGGTGGGGCCGACCATCATGTAATAGGCGATGTAGAAGAATGTCCCCAGCAGCAATAGTAATCGCAAACGAAGTTCGTTGCGCGTCATCAACCCCAGCAGTTGAAACAGAACCGCGAGAATCGCGAACAGCTTGACAGAAGCAAGCGCCGAAAGGGTCAGGGTCATAATGCGAAACCAATGGTGGTGCGCCATCATCACGCAAGAGCTGCGTCAAGAATGAGGAAAGCGCATGGAACTGGTAACAACCATTGTTGATGCTCATTGCCAATACAAGCCCATTTACTCTTCGGAGAGCTATAGCTGAAAGTTCGTGACGGTGGGATTGGGTGGCATATCAAGGCGTTGTTGACCGGATGCGCAAGGGCATAGCAAACGGCACTATGCAAGACAAGGAGGTTCACAGGCGGCATCCTGATGCGTCATTCTGGGCAGGTTGGCAGCGTCAAAGCCATGGGCGGTTGTCTACGTCCTGCGTCAAGATCGGATTTGTATTGGGTATTTGGCGCACAGCCAGCTTTACATGACGCATGAAGGCGCGCGTGGACTTTGTGAGGGGGCGTATTGTCGAAACGGCAAACGATGCGCGATACATGAACTCGGGGTGGAAAGGGCGGATGGCCAGATCCGGCTCGTTCTGCCGCAACAGCGGGAATGGGCAGATCACGGTGACGCCGATCCCCGCGCGGGCCAGCGTGATCGCACTGACGCCGGTTGCCACCTCTGCCACCAGATTGGGACGCACGCCTGCGCGTGCAAACACCTGATCCAGCCGTGTGCGAACCATATGCCGGCGCATCAGTGCGATGTGGTTCTGACCATGCAGCAATTCGGGCGTGATCACGTCGTGGCGGGCCAGCGGATGGTCATGCGCCATCACACAGACGGCATGGGTCTGGTAAAACGGGATCAGCTCCATCGCGGAATGGGTTTGTTCGGCCAATGTGACCCCTAGATCGATCGTGTCATCGACTAGGCGGCTCAGCAATCCGTTGGAGGTGCAGGTTTCAAAAGAAATCACTTGGCCGCGATTTTGCTTCATGAAGCTAGCGATCAGGTTCGCAAGAAAGCGGTGGCCCAGTGTGGGGGGGGCCGCGATGCGGAGGGGTTGGCTGGTCGGATCAGACGGGTCAGTGCTGTCAAGATAACTGAGCGCGTCAAACAAGCGGTCGAGTTTGCTATTGAGGCGCATGGCTTCGGCCGTGGGGCGCAAGCGTCCGCCACGTCGCTCGAACAGCATGACGCCCACGTTGGCTTCCAGTTGCGCCAGAAGTCGGCTGACCGCCGGTTGCGAGATTGCAAGCCGGTGCGCGGCAGCGGTGACGGTGCCGGATGTGATAACTGCACGCAGCACTTCATATTCGCGGATAGATGCCCTTGGCCGCATACAATCCCTCTCAAGCCATACACAAACATTATGCCTGCATTTCATTTTTGAATAGATAAAATCATTCACCGTTGGGATCGCTCTGCTAGCATCTGTCCACAACCAACCAGAACGCCGGATGTCGGACTGACCGCAAACCGGTGCGACCAACAGAGGAGAATGAGAATGACCCCACCTGTCCTTCGAGGCGTTGCTGTCGTAGCCTTGGCAATATCCTTGCCTGTCGTACCACTTTCGGCCCAAACCCTTCGCATTGGGCTTGCGTCCGAGGCATCATCAGCGGATCCGCATTTCCACAACCTTGGGCCAAACAACCAATTGCGGCGCAGTGTGTTTGAATCCTTGGTCGATAATGACGAAGCACAGCAGCTTAGCCCGCTCCTAGCGGAAAGCTGGGAACCGATCGACGAAAACCGTTGGCAGTTCAATCTGCGTACGGATGTTAAATTCTCGGATGGCTCACCATTCGATGCGTATGACGTGATCTATACTGTGTGCCGTATTCCAGGTGTGCCGGACTCACCGTCCTTGCTGACCACCTACACCAAGGCTATCATGGATTTTGAAGTGCCCGATCCACATACGCTGATCGTACACACAGACGGGCCGTACCCGTTGCTGCCTACGGAATTTTCGACATTCGGCATCATTTCGGCCAAGGCAAATGGCGTTGATGGTGCAGCAATCGACTTCAGTCCGGACGGCTGCGGTGACCTGAATTATCCCGCGACGCAAGCGTTCAACGACACCTCTGCGGCAATCGGAACCGGGCCGTTCCTTATGGAAAGCTACCGCCGGGGCGAAAGCGTGGTTCTGGTGCGCAACCCCGACTACTGGGGCGAACCGGCTGCGTGGGAGCGGGTGACGTTGCTGCCGCTGACCTCGGCAGGCCCGCGTGTGGCGGCCCTGATCGCGGGAGACGTGGATCTTGTTGAAAACCCGCCCTTGCAGGATCTGGACCGGCTGAATGCCGACAGCACCCTGCGCGTGGTGCAGGGGATTTCCAACCGGGTGATCTACATCCATCTCGATCACGAACTGGTCCCCTCGCCGATGATCCGCAACACTGACGGCGTGAACCCGCTTCAGGACATCCGCGTGCGCGAAGCACTGTCGATCGCGATCAACCGCGATGCGATTGTCGCGCGCATCATGGGCGGTGTGGCTGTGGCTGCGGGCGAATTGCTGCCGCCGGGCATGTTCGGTGCGCATGAAGAGGGTGATCTGCCCCCAAATGCATTTGACGCGGACCGCGCCAAAGCCTTGCTGGCTGAAGCAGGCTATCCCAATGGCTTTGGCATTACCCTTGGCACCCCGAATGACCGCTATATCAACGACGCGCAGGTGTCGCAGGCGGTGGCGCAGATGTGGACCCAGATCGGGGTTGAGACCGATATCGATGCCTCGACCGCGTCCACCTTCTTCTCGCGCCGCAATGCGCAGGAATTCTCGGCCTATCTGGCCGGGTGGGGTGCCGGCACGGGTGAAATGTCGTCACCGCTGAAGGCGCTGCTTGCGACATTCGACAGGGACCGCGGCTTTGGCGGCACCAATGCCGGGCGCTATTCCAACCCGGCGATGGATGATGTGCTGACCGAAGCCCTGCGCACTGTCGATGACGACGCGCGTCAGGAACTGCTGCGCAAGGCATCACGCATGGCGATGGAAGATTTCGCGATCATCCCGCTGCATTACGAAGTCAGCCCTTGGGCGATGAAGGCAACCATCGACTACACGCCCCGCGCTGACCAGTATACGCTGCCTTACCGCGTGCGCGCAGCACAATAAGCGGCGTGCCTAAGCGCAAGACAAGGGGTTGTCCCATAGCCGCGCAACTGCGCGCGGGGCGGTCCCGACATTCCCCTCGCCTTCGACATTGGGACGCAACAGGATGCTGGTCTTTCTGCTTCGCCGTCTGGCGCAATCCGTTTTCGTTCTGATCGCGATGATGATTGTCGTCTTTTTCGGGGTCTACATGATCGGCAACCCGATCGACATCCTTATTTCGCCCGATGCAACCCCAGCCGAGATTGCCGAGACGATGACGCGGTTTGGCTTTGACGAGCCGGCCTATATGCAATTCCTGAAATTCGTGGGCAACGCATTGCAAGGCGATCTGGGGCGCAGTTTCGTTCATGGCGAAAGTGCTGTAACGCTGATCCTGTCCTATATGCCCGCCACACTGGAACTCGCCGCGCTGGGGTTGTTCTTTTCCGTGGCCATCGGCGTGCCGCTTGGTGTCTATGCAGGCTACAAGGCCGACCGCTGGCAAGGCCGCGCCATCATGACAGGTTCGATCTTCGGCTTTTCACTGCCAAATTTCTGGGTGGGTATGTTGCTGATCCTGATCTTCGCCGTCGAACTGCGCTGGCTGCCGTCCACTGGGCGCGGAGAGACAGTCGAGGTTCTGGGCATGCGGCTGTCGATCTTTTCCGAGAATGGCCTGAAATACATGATCCTGCCTGCCCTGACGCTGGCGCTTTACAAAGCGTCGCTGGTCACGCGTCTGGCGCGCGCAGGCACTCAAGAAGCGCTGATGCAGGACTACGTCAAATTCGCGCGCGCCAAGGGCGTGTCGGAAACCCGTATCCTGCTGGTGCACGTGCTCAAAAACATCATGATCCCGATCATCACCGTTCTTGGGTTGGAACTTGGGTCGATGATCGCTTTCGCGGTTGTGACCGAGACCGTCTTCGCATGGCCCGGAATGGGCAAGTTGCTGATCGACTCCATTCTGACGCTCGATCGTCCGGTGATTGTGGCCTATCTGATGATGACGGTCATCATCTTCATCTTCATCAATTTCACGGTCGATGTAATCTATACGCTGCTTGATCCGCGCGTCCGGGTGAAAGGCGAAGCGTCATGAGCATGACTGCGCCACCTGCACCCGCTCCGATCTCCAATGACCCTGGCCGCGCATGGCGTATCGCCCGACCGCTTGCAGGGATCGCCGTGTTCGGGTCGCTCGCGCTGCTGTTCGGTGGGGTTGATGTCGGGGTATTTGCCCTGCGCGTTGTGCTGCTGGTTGGTCTGGTCGTGTTGGCGGCCGCCTTGTTGCAGGGCAAGACGCGCAAGTTCTTTTCCGGCCCTGCCGCGTATATGGCCACGTTCAGCCTGTTTGTTCTGGTGGTGCTGGCCATATTCGCGACCGAGATTTCGCCACAGAACCCCTATGACCTGCGTCAGCTGAGTATCATGGATGGCCGTCTGCCGCCAGGATCGACAACCTTTGACGGGTCGATGACCTTTCATCTTGGTACAGATGAACAAGGCCGCGATATTCTGTCGGGCATCCTCTATGGCCTGCGCATTTCACTGTCGGTGTCGATCATTGCAACATTGATCGCCATGCTGATCGGGGTTGTCGTGGGGATTTACGCGGCCTGGGCCGGTGGCCGGATCGAGGCCGTGCTGATGCGGATCGTCGATTTCCAACTGTCTTTCCCGTCCATCCTTGTAGCGCTGATGCTGATGGCGGCCTTCGGGCGGGGCCTCGACAAAATCGTGATTGCACTGATCATCGTGCAATGGGCCTATTACGCCCGCACAGTGCGCGGCACGGCCCTGTCAGAAACGCGCAAGGAATATATCGACGCCGCACGGGGTCTGGGGCTGCCATCATGGCGGATCATCTTTCGCCACCTTCTGCCCAACTGCGTCCCGCCCCTGATCGTGATTTCTACGGTGCAGGTCGCCAATACGATCGTGCTGGAATCGTCGCTGTCGTTTCTGGGGGTGGGCGTGCCGATCACCCAGCCATCGCTGGGGCTGCTGATTGCCAATGGCTACGGCTACATGCTGTCGGGACAATATTGGATGAGCATGTATCCCGGCCTTGCGCTGCTAGCGATCGTGGCATCCATCAACCTTGTGGGCGACAGGTTGCGCGACACTCTGAACCCGAGGTTGACACGATGAGCATTCTCGATGTCCGCGACCTGCAAACGCATTTCTTCACAGATGCCGGTGTGGTCAAGGCCGTGGACGGCGTCAGTTTTTCCCTGTCCGCTGGCGAGGTCTTGGGCCTGGTGGGTGAAAGCGGGTCGGGCAAATCCGTTACCGGGTTTTCCATCCTGCGCCTCGTTGATGCGCCCGGTCGCGTTGTGGGCGGGCAGATCAATTTCAAAGGGCAGGATCTGGCGAAACTGTCGGACCGCGAGATGCGCGCGTTGCGTGGCAACCGGATTGCCATGATCTTTCAGGACCCGATGATGACCCTGAACCCGGTCCTGCGCATTGAGACCCAGATGGTTGAAGCCGTGCGCGCACATGACCGCGTCAGCCACAAGGCCGCGCGTGACCGGGCAATTAGCGCGCTGGCCAAGGTCGGCATCCCGTCCCCTACCGAACGTCTGGCGGCCTATCCGCACCAGTTTTCAGGGGGCATGCGCCAGCGTGTCGCCATTGCAATCGCGCTTTTGAACGGGCCCGACCTGATCGTGGCGGATGAGCCGACAACCGCGCTGGATGTTACGATCCAGAGCCAGATTCTGGCCGAGGTGCAGCAACTCGCGCGCGAAACCGGGACTGCGCTGATCTGGATCACGCATGACCTTGCCGTGGTGGCGGGCTTGGCCGACAATATTTCGGTCATGTACGCGGGCCGTATTGTGGAATCCGGCCCGACCGATGCGGTTCTGACAGCGCCGGCGCATCCCTATACGCAAGGGCTGCTTGGGTCTATCCCCGGTCACGGGCGGCGGGGGGAACGGCTGACCCAGATCCCCGGCATGGCGCCCAACATGGCGCGGCTGCCCGATGGCTGCGCCTTTGCCCCGCGCTGCGCCCGCGTTAGCGATACCTGCCGCAGCAGCGCGCCCGAGATCACCACCTTTGACGGCAGGCGCAGCCTGCGCTGTTTCCACCCCCTTGTGCCAATGACGAGCTCCGCATGACCCCGATTCTGGAACTGGAGGCCGTATCGCGCCGGTTTGAAAAGAAGCTCGACAGTGTCGAGCGTCTGGCCCGCACTCTGGGGGCGGACCTGCGCGAAACCTGCGTCAACGCGGTCGATGCTGCCAGTTTCCATATCCAGCGCGGCGAGGTCGTCGGGCTGGTGGGGGAATCGGGCTGCGGCAAGTCCACGCTGGGGCGGATGGTGGCGGGGCTTTTGTCTCTCAGCGATGGCGCGATCCGCTATGAGGGGACAGACATAACCGACGCCAGAAGCGTGGCTGCCCGCCAAAAGCGTTTGCGCATTCAGATGATCTTTCAGGATCCGATGTCCTCGCTCAATCCGCGGATGAAAGTGGCCGAGATCGTGGGCGAGGCTGCGGTTTACCACGGCCTGACCACAAGACGCGAGGTCGCAGGCTATGTGGATGATCTGTTGCGCAAGGTGGGGCTGGATCCCGCTTTTGCACAGCGCTACCCGCATCAGATGTCGGGTGGCCAGCGCCAGCGGATCGGGATTGCGCGCGCTTTGGCGGTGAAGCCGGAATTCCTGATCTGTGATGAAAGCATCGCGGCACTTGATGTGTCCATTCAGGCGCAGGTCATCAATCTGTTCCAGGATTTGAAGCGCGAGCTGGACCTGACCTACCTGTTTATCAGCCATGATCTGGGAGTCGTGGAACATATCGCGGATCGTGTTGTGGTCATGTATCTAGGCCGCATCGTCGAAATCGCGCCAACTGCGGCACTGTTCGACGCCCCACGCCACCCTTACACCCAAGCGCTGCTGGATCAGGTGCCCCGTCTGGGCGCTGGCAGGCAAGAGTTCCGGACAGTGAAGGGGGAAATTCCCTCGCCGCTCAATCCGCCGACGGGCTGCCATTTCCATCCCCGCTGTCCGATGGCCGGTCCCCGCTGCGGGCGCGAAGTGCCGCGCACTTTGACCACAGGCGGGCATAGCACCGCCTGCCACTTGCATGACGGGGGTGTCGCATGAGCCAGACTATTCCACATGTGCTGAGCATCCATGGTTTGAGCACGCAAAAACTCCCGCTGATTTTTGACAGCCCCCATTCGGGCACCCACTATCCGGGTGATTTCGACCATGCCGCCGACCCGCTGACCCTGCGCCATGCCGAAGATACGCATGTGGCTGATCTGTGGGCAGGGGTGGTTGACGTGGGCGCCGTGCTGCTTGAAGCGCATTTTCCTCGGTCCTATGTCGATGCCAACCGCGCGGCCGACGACATGGACCCGGATCAGATCGAGGGCGACTATCCCGGCGCGCTCAGGCCAACGGTCAAGAGCGGGCTGGGCATTGGCCTGTGCTGGACCCGCGTGCCCCCGGACGGCGGGCCGATGTATCACCGCCGCCTGGCCGCGTCCGAAGTAGCGGCCCGCGTCGCCACCTATCATCGTCCCTATCAGGCACAGTTGCGGGGGTTGCTGGATGACGGCCACCGCCGCTGGGGCGCGGTCTGGCATATCAACTGCCATTCCATGCAGGAAGTCGCCTCGGCCATGTCCACGCAGGATCAAGGCACCCCGCGGCCTGATTTCGTGCTGGGTGATCTGGATGGCACCGCCTGCGAACCCACCCTGACTGAAACTGTGCGTGCCTTTTTTGCCGCTCGGGGCTATTCGGTCGCGATCAATGATCCATACAAAGGAATGGAATTGATCCGTGCCAATGGGGTGCCCGCACAGAGGCGGCACTCGCTTCAGATCGAGGTCAATCGCAAGCTATACATGGACGAACGCAGCCGTGAGCAGAATGCCGGCTATGGCGCGCTCAAGGTGTGTTTCAGCGCTTTGGCCGCACATCTGGCGGTGCATATCACACATCAACTGGAAAGGATTTCGGCCCAATGACCCAAGCGCGCAGTGGTTCGGCCACAGGATTGCCCAACCCCTATCCGGTCGAACTGACACCGCCGGACCTGACGCCCTATGCGCGTGGGACCGGGGCCATCCCTTATATCTGGACCTTTGACAGCGGGCGACCAGGCCAGCATGTGGCCATCACGGCCATTGTGCATGGAAATGAACCCTGCGGCGCGCTGGCACTGGATTGGCTGTTGCGGCACGAAACGCGGCCTGTTGCGGGCAAGCTGTCCCTTGCGTTCATGAATGTGGCCGCGCATGAAGCATTTGATCGCGATGTCCCCGATGCGTCGCGCTGGATTGACGAGGATTTCAATCGCGTCTGGTCACCTGACGTGCTTAGCGACCTTGATCGCAAACTGACCGAAGAACTGCGCCGCGCCCGCGAAGTGCGCCCCTGGCTTGATACGGTCGATGTGCTGCTGGACATCCATTCCATGCAAAGCAAGGCATCTGCGCTGACCATTGCCGGCCTTTTACCCAAAGGGCGTGATCTGGCGCGCAAGGTCGGCTATCCTTCCCTGGTCTTCAACGATCAGGGCCATGCCGAAGGGCTGCGGATGCGCGACTACGGCGGGTTCGGGAACCCCGCGTCACCGCGCAATGCCATGCTGATCGAATGTGGCCAGCATTGGGAAGCCTCCGCCGAGGGTATCGCGCTCGAATCAGCGATACGGTTTTTGCGGGTCACGGGCAGTGTCGATCCCGATTTTGCGCAGGACTGGATGGCAACACGCGCGGCCCCGGACCCGATGCAGTTCTTTCAGGTCTCAAAGGCAGTGACGATCCAGACCGATGACTTTCGCTTCGCCCAGGATTGGACCGGGCTGGAACATCTGCCGCAGGGCGCCTTGATCGGCTATGACGGGCCAACCGAAATCCGCGCGCCCCATCCCGTGACAGTTCTGGTCATGCCAACACGCAGAATGTGGCGCGGCAAGACAGCCGTGCGGTTGGCGGAACCGATCGTGGTGTAGAGCGCGCCTTGCAAAAGGGGGGAGCGGTTTTGTGAGGTGGGCCCGTGGCCGTCACCCCAGAAAAGCGATGACGGCGGGCCAATCAACGCCGCTTCAGCACCACGCGAAACACGAGCGGCGCAAGAACGATCACAAACAGGATCCGGGCGACATGGTGCGTGGCAACGAACGCAACATCCGCTTGAACAGCAAGCGCTATCAATCCCATCTCGGTCAGGCCGCCCGGGGCCAGTGCCAACAGTGCCTGATCGCTGCGCATGCCCGCGACGCTCTGCATCATCGTGCCAGCAAGCAGGGCCAGAGCAAGGGTCATGACTGTCGCGCCAAGGCTCAGCGCCGCCGCCGGCAACAAGGTGCGCGGCCCTATACCCAGAAACCGGCACCCAAGCACTGTTCCCAGCACCACTTGCGCCCCACTGACCAACAGCGCTGGCGGAGCGCTTTGTGTCAGCCCGGTCAGATGCACAAGAGCAGAAACCAGCAATGGCCCAAGAAATGTTGGCGCGGGAAAGCGCAGCTTGATGCCCAAAAAGCTGCCGACGACCGCCGCTCCCAGCAACATTGCCCCATCCATCATCGTCAATGGCACGGGCGCAGGAGGCGACATTGCCCCGACAGAATGCCCTTCGACAATCCGAAACCAGAACGCAATCATCACGATTGTCATCACAATCCGCAGACTATGCGCCAGAATGATCGGCGCAGGTTTGGCGCCGCTTGCTGTGCCGATTTCGATCATCTCGGCAAGGCCGCCGGGCATTCCTGAGAAATACGCGGTCCGCCAATCCTGCCGTCCTACAAAGCGATAGAACGGCACGACCACCAATGCCACGACAATCGTATAGGCCAGCAAGATCATCATCGTATCGACCCAGACGGCTGCCTTTTCAACCAGATCGGGCGTGAAATGCGATCCAAGCAGAACACCAATCACTGCCACGACCACGGGTCTGGCGCGAGAGGGCGCTTGCACAGGCGCATTGGCAACGGCTGCGCCCATCGTCGCAAAAAGTGCACCAAGCATCCACGGCAACGGTAGTCCAAGCGCGTAGAAGGTTGCGCCGCCTGTCGCTCCAACGGCTAAAGCCAGGACATTCCTCGAAAGGCTGTTCATTTATTTGCCCTGATGATGAGGAAAGCAAAAGGAGTGTTATCGCATTGAAAGATAGGAGGGTATCCGTGTCAAGTTTGGGAAGCGCGTATCACCTCGCGATTGAAACGCAATGCTTCACATGACCGATGCGAGATCACCACTGACCTGCCCCCCGGTCGTCCCTCGTTCATAACGAGAGTCCTTGGGGTTGATAG
>REBU01000052.1 GCA_007692585.1 Paracoccaceae bacterium
CGCGCCTGGACGCGCTGATGGCGGCGGGAGAGGGTATCGAAGACAGCGGCCCGGCTGACGACCGTGGTCTGATCGAGGAAGATTTGCAGCGAGTTGCCCATCTCGCGCGGCCCGCGGCGGGGCATGCGCCTGTCTTGAACCATGCGCAGGCCGTGCTTGTGACGGGTGCCACGGGCTTCATCGGGCGCTATCTTCTGCGCGCGCTGCTTGCCTCCAGTGTGGCGACGATCACTTGTCTTGTGCGCGCAGCTTCTGCGGACAGTGCGCGCGCGCGTGTCCTGTCGGCGCTGAGAGAGATCATGTCCGCAGATGATCTTGCCGCGCAGGCGCATCGTCTGATTTGCCTGCCGGGGGATCTCGCCGAAGACGGGCTGGGCCTTGCGCCCGAAACGCGCGAGCGACTTGCCCGGGACATCGATCTGATCGTGCATAATGGTGCTCTGCCCAATATGGTCCTGCCCTATCCGATGTTGCGCAAGGCCAATACGCTGAGCGTCTTGCCGCTGCTTGATCTGATGACGCGTGGGCGGGCAAAGACGATGCATTTCGTCTCGACTCTGGCGGTCGTTCCCGATGAGCGGGCGCCAGTCGCGCTGCCGAGCACGGCTTTCATGCCGCCCATCGCTCTGGAAAGCGGCTATAGCCTGTCGAAATGGGTGGCGGAGCGCCTGCTGGAGGACGCGCGCGGGCGCGGTTTCGACATCCGAATTCATCGTCCGGGGGCTGTGATCGGGGACAGTATCACAGGCTATTACCCGGCGCTGGATGCCACGAATTGCTTCCTGCATCTGTGCCATGATGTTCACGCGATCCCCGAGCAGGTGGAGCATGTGCTGTCCTCGCTCGTCTGCGTGGATGAAGCGGCGGATCAGATGCTGGCGGTTCTCGAGGCGCCAGCGGGCGACACGCATCTTTGCCATGTCGTCAGCAGAGCCGCGATTTCGGCTTTGGAGCTGCGCAATGGCTTTGCGCAAGCCGGACGGATGGTTGAGATCGTCTCCGCGCTGGATTGGGCGGCGCGTGTCTTTGCCATGCTCGAACAGCGCCCGGATCACCCGGCGGGGTGGTTGCTGCCCTCGATCCAGGAGCGCGATCCGCTCGATTTTGCGCTTGCCCCCCAGGACGGGCCGCACGCGCCCTGTGCCGGGGAGGCAGAGGATTTTTCCGAGCGTCTCGGCCGTTCGCTGGCTTGGCTGAGCACCGTCTGGGACGCGTCGACACAGACCGGGACACAGGAGCCCAAGGAGTAGAAAATGGACGGATTTGACGAATTCATGGTGCTGATCAATCACGAAGGGCAGCATTCGCTCTGGCCGACCGAACTGGAGGTGCCCGCAGGCTGGACGCAGGTCGGCCCGACCGGATCAGAGGACGTCTGTCTGGCCTATGTGACGGAACACTGGACAGATATCACGCCGCTCAGTGCCCGGCTGACCAAGGACGCGGAAGGTGAGATATCACATGGCTGAACTTGCCCGCGCTTGCAGTTCGGCGATGCCCGCTGCAATGGCCCCCGGTCTGCCGGAGCCTGAGATACATATGCTGCACGGTCTGCGCTGCCTGTTCTGGCGGCAAACCGCAGTAGATGCGCCCGCGCTGGTGTTGCTGCATGGCATGGGCGATGGCGCGGACACCTGGCGCGCGAGCGTCGCGCATCTGCGCGCGCTGCATGCCGGGGCGATCATTGCGCTGGATCTGCCGGGGCATTGGGGCTCGGACTGGCAGGAGGACGGGCATTATCAGCTGCACCAGACGGCCCTGCGCGTGGCGCGGGTGATCGCGGATCTGACCGTGGGGCCGGTCCATCTGGTCGGCCATTCTCTGGGCGGGTGCATCGCCGCCTATCTTGCCTGCCAGCGCATGGCAACGCTCAACGCGCTGGTGCTGGTCGACACGACCCCGGAGCGCGACCCGGACGCGCCGGGCTCGCAGGCGGTGCAGGCCCATATCGACGCGCTCAATGAACCGCCCTTCGATGCCGCGCGGCTTGCCGCGATTGCGGCGTCCCGTCTGCCGCTGGGCGATGCGCCCGCGCTTGCAAGTTATTTCGACGCGGCCACCAAAACCCTGCCTGCGGGCGCGCGTCGCTATGTCGATCTCTCGGCGCTGGATTTCGACATGAGCGTGGATGGTGTTGAGGTCGATTTTAACGAGATTTTTGCCGCGATTGGCTGTCCGGTCGGGTTTGTGCGCGGGGCCTTTTCCAGCCTGCTCTCGGCGCGGGTTGCGCATGGTGCGGCGCTCGCGGTGCAGAATTGCTGCGGGTATCACACAATCGCCCAAGCTGGACATGCGCTGATGCTTGAACAGCCGCAAGCCGTGGCGCACGCGATTGCGCGTTGTCTGCAAGATGCGGCCCCGGCCGGAGGTGGGGCATGATCCCGCCAACCGCGCGCGCTGCACGCGCACCCCGCGCCCGCGTGTTGGGCTTGCGACCCGGCGATGACATCCTCGCAGGCATTCTTGCGGCGGATTTTTTCGGCGCTATCGGGGCGTCTATGGTGTTTTTGACCATGGTCTGGTGGGTGCTGCAGCAGGGCACCTCTGATCTGGTCTTTGGTCTGATGATGTTGTCGATCATCCTGCCGCTGAATCTGGGCGTGTTGATCTCCGGCCCGATTGTGGCGCGCATTGGCGCGCGTCGGTTGCTTATATTGTCGAAACTCTGCGCGCTGATCGGCGCAAGCCTTTGCCTGACCCTGCTGGCGCTGGACTTGCTGACGTTGCCGCTTCTGGCGATGATCGCGGCGGGCACTTACATGTCGCTGGGGCCGTCGGTGACCGCGGATCTGTCGCGCGCGCCTGCGATTGCACGCCTTGCCGGACGGCGGCTGATCGATTTCAACGCTGCGAATGGTCTGGTCATGCTGATTGGCAGCGTCGCGGGCTTCTGGCTGGCAGGACAGCTCAATGACCGTGGGCTTGCCGTCACCTCATTGAGAGTTGCAGTGGCGTTCGTCGTGCTGAGCGTTTTCTGGACTTGGCTCAGTTTTCCGCGCGACCGTCTGCAAGCGGCTTTTGCGGGGTCGGCAAATGCGCATCTCATGTTCCTGGTGCGCAAGGTGCTGATCGAGGCGAATCGCAAGACGATTATCCGCAATACGGCGATTTGCGCCGCGCTTTTGCTGGCGGTCTCGGATGTGTATGAGGATATCGTCGCGCCACTGAAAATCCGCGAACTGGCCTATCTGTCAAGCGCGCTGTCCTATGCGCTGATTGCGTCGCTGCTGGCCAGTGCCGTGGTCACCGTTCTCGCCCCGATGCTGCATGAGCGCGTGGCCCTGCAGAAAATCTTTGCCGCCTGTGCCTTTGGCGCCTTGCTGAGCATGGGCCTGCATCTGCTGGAGGTCACGCTCTGGGTGTTGATCCCGGTGATCTTCATCACCACGATCAGCGCCGGTGTCACGGCCACGCTTGGCTTCACGATCATGCAGGAGCGCATGCCGCAATCGCTGCAGGCGCAGGCCATCGGGCTTTGGCAAAGCATGACCATGTCGCTGGGCTCCATGGCGATTCTGGTGGGCGGGCTGCTGGGCACCGAAGCGGTCTGGTTCATCGCCGCACTGGCGCTGTTGGTTGCGCTGTTCACACTCGTGGTCAAAATAGACGAGGGCTGACACGGAAGCCCGCGCTCAGTGGACGGCCTCGGCCATTTCACTGCGCAGCTTTTCCGCAGTTGCAGAAGACCGCGCGCATTGCGCCGAAAGGCGCGGTGCATCGAGGCTCAGGAGTGCTTCCAGCCCGGAATTGCATTCGACGAGTTCGGACAAATAGACTTCGTCGAGCGCGTTGTAGAATGCATCGACCGCGCGCGTCAGGTGGCTGCGCATGACGCAATGGGCCTTGAGCGGGCAAGTGTTCTTGTCGGAATTGCATTCGATGAAGGGCAAACCCTGCTCGAAGGCGCGAAACACCGCCCCGACACTGATCGATGAGGCGTCGCGGGCGAGATGAAAGCCGCCATGCCGCCCGCGCTGGGTGGTGATGAATCCTTCCTGGCTGAGCTTGTTGATCACCTGCGCCAGATGGTTTTCCGAGCCGTTTACGGCGATGGCCGCATCCTGCTTGCGCACCAGGCTATCCGTATTGACCGCGCAAAACATCAAGGTGCGCAGGGCCAGATTGGTTCGTGTGGTCAGTCGCATAGCTGTCTCCTCAGCGTCGGCGGGGCCGACATGTGAAAATCATTTCCTTGGGATACGAAATATCAGCCTGTTCGCCCGGCCTGCCTTGATACGGATCAATATGCAGTCGTCCGGGCCGGGCTATCATCTCGGAATTCGACAAGGTGCGACAATTTGACTTGGATCAAAGATGGCAAAATACATATATGCGATTGTGAACATATGTATGCCGTAGGGGAGGAAACCCATGACCAGACTTGATCAACTGACTGCCAGCCGCCGGGGGTTTCTGGGCATGGCCGCTGCGGGTGGTGCCGCCATGACGGTTGGCGCGGGCCGGGCAGAAGCGACGCGCACCAATGCGCGTATCCTGATCATGGGGGCAGGCGCGGGCGGCGCTGCCATGGCGAACCGGCTTTCCGAGCGGCTCGACGGCGCGCAGATCACGGTGCTCGACGGGCGGGCAGAGCATTGGTATCAGCCAGGTTTCACGCTGGTCGCCGCAGGTCTGCGCAAGGCCAATTATGCCGTGTCGTCGACCGAGCAATGGCTGCCGCGCAACATCACCTATATCAACGAATATGCCGCCGAGCTGGACCCGGACGCAAATCGCGTGACCACGACGGGCGGGCAGCGGATCGAGTATGACTATCTGATCGTCGCGACCGGGCTGGTGCTTGATTGGGACGCGATCGAGGGCTTCGATCTGTCGATGGTCGGCCCCGAAAACGGGATTTCGGCGCATTACGCGAGCCCAGAGCTGGCCGAGACCAGCTGGCACGCGATGGACAAGTTCACCAGCGAAGGCGGTGTCGGTCTGTTTGGTCGCCCGGCCACCGAGATGAAATGCGCAGGCGCGCCCGTGAAGCTGTGCTTCCTGGCCGAAGACATCGCCACGACCAAGGGCAATCGCGCGAAATGCGAGTTCATCTACAACGCGCAGGCGCAGAACCTGTTCGGCGTGCCGGTCATCCATCACCGCGTCCGCCAGATCATGGATGAGCGCGATATCACCTATCGCTACCAGCATGTGCTCAAGGGCATCGATCTGGGGGCCAAGACCGCGACTTACACCACGCCTGAAGGCGATGTTACCGATCGGTGGGATTTCATCAACGTGATCCCGCCCCAGCGCGCGCCGCAGGTTATCCGCGAATCTGGTCTGGCCTGGGCGGATCGCTGGACCGATCAGGGCTGGATCGAGGTCGACGCCCAGACCCTGCGCCATGCGCGCTTCCCGAATGTCTTCGGCATCGGCGACATCAATGGCGTGCCCAAGGGCAAGACCGCGGCCAGTGTGAAATTCCATGTGCCGGTGATCGAGGATCATCTGGTCGCGGAAATTGCAGGGCGTGAGGGCACGGCGCGCTATGACGGCTACACTTCCTGCCCGCTGATCACGCGGATCGGGCGCGCGATGCTGGTCGAGTTCGACTATCACGACAATCTCACGCCCTCTTTCCCCGGCCTGATCGCGCCGCTGGAGGAGCTGTGGATTTCCTGGCTGATGAAGGAAGTCGCACTGAAAGCCACCTATAACGCCATGCTGCGCGGTCGCGCCTGAGGGCCACCGGGGGCAGGGGGCTGCCGCATCGCGACAAGCCCCCAAGAGGCAGGTCTCACCCCCGGGCGTATTTCGGGCAAGAAAATGAAGTCTTGAGAGGATGAAATAATGGAAGAATTCAGCTTCATGACGATACTGGCCGTCTTCGAAGAGATCTTCGGACGCGGGCTGTTCTGGGCCATGGTCGTCGTCGCCGCGCTGATCACGGTAACCTATCTTTTTGTGCTGATCCGCGACCGCTCGATGTCGATGCGCAAATTCCTGCTGGCGCAACTGTCCATGCCCTTCGGCGGTGCGGCAGCGGTCTGGTTCGTGATGATCATGACCAATTCCAGCTTTGCCGATATCGGCGGGCCAATCGACTGGATCGTTTTGCTTGGCGTCTTCGCGGCCGGCGCGGTGGGCTTTGCGATCCTTGTCTATGTCATCCAGTCGCTCATGCGTGGCAAGCAGGCCGAAGCCTGACGCCGGCGACCCCGAACAGGGCGGTGGCTGCTCCTCCCGGCATGACACCGATCCTGCCGCCCGCGCCCTTCCTCCCAGGGGTGCGGGCTTATCTTTGCCCTTGGCAATCTCTGCGTTTTGCGTCTAGTGTCGCCGACATGAAGACCTTGACCTGCACCATTCCCTGCTGCATTTGCCGCTGAGTTTCCCGGCGGTCGGTCTTTTGGCACTCTTTCCTGTCTGACAGCACCTTCCGCCGGGCCACCGCCCCGACGAGGACGCCATGACCGAAATCCGCCTGCACAATTCCCGCACCCGCCGCAAGGAGCCCTTCGCCCCGCTCGACCCGGAAAATGTGCGGATGTATGTCTGCGGGCCCACAGTCTATGATCGCGCGCATCTGGGCAATGCGCGGCCTGTGGTGGTGTTCGACGTGCTCTACCGGCTGTTGCGCCATGTCTATGGCGAAGATCATGTGACCTATGTGCGCAATTTCACCGATGTCGATGACAAGATCAACGCACGCGCGCGGGCCTTGCAGGAAGCGGGCGATGCGCGGTCCCTGAACGAGATCATCCGCGCGCTGACGGATGAGACGATCGACTGGTATCATGCCGATATGGACGCCTTGGGCGCTTTGCGCCCCAGTCATGAACCCCGCGCGACCGAATTCATCGTGCAGATGGTGGCGATGATCGAAGGGCTGATCGCGAAGGGTCATGCCTATGCGGCCGAAGGCCATGTGCTTTTCGATGTGCGCAGCTACCCGGACTATGGCAAGCTCTCGGGCCGGTCGGTCGATGACATGATCGCCGGCGCGCGGGTCGAGGTCGCGCCCTACAAGCGCGATCCGATGGATTTCGTGCTGTGGAAGCCCTCGTCAGCGGAGGAACCGGGCTGGGACTCTCCCTGGGGCCGGGGGCGTCCGGGCTGGCATATCGAATGCTCGGCCATGAGCCATGAATTGCTCGGCCCGGCCTTCGATATCCATGGCGGCGGGATCGACCTGCAATTCCCCCACCACGAAAACGAGATCGCGCAAAGCTGCTGCGCGCATCCCGATGCAGGCTTTGCGAATGTCTGGCTGCATAACGAGATGGTGCAGGTCGAGGGCAAGAAGATGTCCAAGAGCTTGGGCAATTTCTTCACAGTTCTCGACTTACGATTCGGAGAAGGTATCGCCGGCGAAATTATAAGACTTGTTTTGCTTTCAACACATTATCGAAAGCCGATGGATTGGACATATCAGAAAGTCAAGGATGCTGAAAAGACGCTAAGAAAATGGCGTTACATCAGTATGGCATCGCGACCTAGCAAAGTAATCAGAGCCAATTTCATAGAGGCTATCGCTGATGATCTAAATTTACCAGAGGCACTTGCAATTCTTCATAAGCTTGCAAAAGAGGGTAACGGTTCAGATTTATTAGCTTGCGCAAACTTAATCGGCCTACTCGAACCAGAACTTGGGCTTTGGTTTGATCCGGATGACCATGCGAAAGCCGACGACGATATTCGTATTTTCAATGTCAATTCCGTTAGAATACAAGCCCGTGCTGCGGGGCGCTATGATTTGTCTGATCGTTTGAGGAGGTTCCTACAAGAGGCTGGAGTAGCAGTTTTTGATCATAGGCTTACTAGCGGCGCCTTCCGTGAACCAGAGGCGCTTGCACGGTTTGGTATGTCAAACGCTGTTAAGGCTTGGGAGGGAAGTGATATCGAGAAAGCAAAGTATTTTGTTGATCTGCTGATTTCGGCAGGTTTCGAAGTCAGTTTGGAGAATGATGGTCCATCATCAATTGTCGGATTTGATGAGGAAAAGTTTGAAGGTCACTATGAAAAATATATCACTTTAGCGATAAATGAAGCAAAGAAGGCAAGTGATGAACTGGAGCAGGTTTATCTATGACCCGCACCCGCCTCACGCTCTACGACACCACCCTGCGCGACGGGCAGCAGACGCAGGGCGTGCAATTCTCGACGCCGGAAAAGCACCAGATCGCCGCCATGCTCGATGCACTCGGCATCGACTATATTGAGGGCGGCTGGCCCGGTGCGAACCCCACCGACTCCGAGTTTTTCGCAAGCCCGCCCCAGACGCGCGCCACGCTCACGGCCTTCGGCATGACCAAACGCGCGGGTCGGTCGGCGGAAAATGACGATGTGCTGGCCGCCGTGCTGAACGCCGGCACGCGCGCGGTCTGTCTGGTCGGCAAGACCCATGATTTCCACGTCACCACGGCGCTGGGGATCAGCCTTGACGATAACCTCGACAATATCAGCGCCTCGATCCGCCATTGCGTGGCGCAATCGCGCGAGGCGCATTTCGACGCCGAGCATTTCTTCGACGGCTACAAGGCCAACCCCGATTACGCATTGCGCGCGCTCCACGCGGCCCATGACGCGGGCGCGGCTTGGGTCGTGCTCTGCGATACGAATGGCGGGACATTGCCGAGTGAAATCCGCGCCATCACCGAAGCCGTGATCGCCAGCGGCATCCCCGGCGAGCGCCTCGGCATCCATTGCCATGACGACACCGGGCAGGCCGTGGCCTGTTCGCTGGCCGCTGTGGAAGCGGGCGCGCGCCAGATCCAGGGCACGCTGAACGGGCTGGGGGAACGCTGCGGCAATGCGTCACTCACCACGCTGATCCCGACGCTGGCGCTGAAACCCGCCTATGCCGAGCGTTTCGAGACGGGCGTGACCCCGGATGCGCTCACGCAATTGTTGAAAATCTCGCGCAAGCTCGACGATATCCTGAACCGCGTGCCGCTGCGCTCGCTGCCCTATGTCGGCGCGTCGGCCTTCGCGCACAAGGCGGGGCTGCATGCCAGCGCGATCCTGAAAGACCCCACGACTTACGAGCATATCGCCCCCGGCCTTGTCGGCAATGCGCGCGTCGTGCCGATGTCCAATCAGGCGGGGCAGTCGAACCTGCGCATGCGGCTGGCGGATATGGGCGTGGCCGTGGCGAAGGATGACCCGCGGCTCGGCGCGATCCTGGAGGACATCAAGACGCGCGAGGATCAGGGCTATGCCTACGATTCCGCGCAGGCCAGTTTCGAGCTGCTCGCCCGCCGTGCGCTGGGGCAAGTGCCCGAATTCTTCGAGGTCAAGCGCTACCGCGTCACCGTCGAGCGGCGCAAGAACAAGTATAACGAGATGATCACGCTCTCGGAGGCCGTGGTCGTGGTCAAGATCGGCGATGAGAAGAAGCTCTCGGTTTCCGAATCGATGGATGCGTCGGGCCATGATCGCGGGCCGGTCAATGCGCTCTCGAAAGCGCTGGCAAAGGATCTCGGCCCCTATCAGGCCGCGATCGAAGATATGAAACTTGTGGATTTCAAGGTCCGCATCACCCAAGGCGGCACCGAGGCTGTGACGCGTGTCATCATCGATTCGGAGGACGGGCAGGGGCGGCGCTGGTCAACGGTCGGTGTCTCGCCCAATATCGTCGATGCAAGCTTCGAGGCGCTTCTGGACGCCGTGAACTGGAAATTCCTGCGCGATGGAGTGCGCCCATGTCTGAGCTGACCCCGGAAGAAGCGTTTCTGACGCTCTATAGTGATCTGAACCGCGAAGGGCCGGGGGCAGCGGCGGATCTGGGCTGGGCGCTGTCTGTGGCCGCGACCCCGGCCGCGGCGCGAATCTGTGACGCTGGCTGCGGGTCTGGCGCGGATACCGTGACGCTCGCCAAGGAACGCCCGCATGCGCGGATCGAGGCCGTGGACAAGATTGCGCATTTCGTCGCCGCCGCGCGGCAGCGCACAGCGCCTTTCGGCGATCGTGTGCGTGTATGGCAGGGCGACATGGCGCAGCTAGAGGGGCCTTATGATCTGATCTGGTGCGCAGGTGCGCTTTATTTTCTTGGCGTCACCGAAGGGCTGCAGCGCTGGCGGCTCGCACTCGCGCCCGGTGGGGCAGTGGCGTTTTCCGAGCCTTGCCTGTTGCCGCGCCCGTCTGCGGCGGCGCGGGCTTTCTGGGCGGAATATCCGCAGATCAGCGATGTAGCTGGCATCCGCGCGCGGGTCATGGCGGCAGGCTACCGGGTGCTCGGCGAACAGATGCAGATCGGCGACGCCTGGGAGGCTTATTACATCCCCATGGCCAAGCGCATCGCGAAGCTGCGCCCGGAGGCGACAGGACCACTTGCCACCGCCTTGGACGAGGCCGAAGCGGAAATCGCGCGTTGGCGCGCAGCACCATCGGAAATCGCCTATGCGCTGATGGTGGTGGCGCCGGAGTGAGCGCTCTGGCGCATATCGTGCAGTCGGGTGATCCCGACCGCTATGCCGCAAGCCTTGCCGCACCTGAAGACATGCGCGCAAGGCTCTGGGCGCTTTATGCTTTCAACCTGGAGGTCGCGCGCGCGCCCTGGGTCACGAGCGAGCCGATGATCGCTGAGATGCGGCTGCAATTCTGGCATGACACGCTCGACGGCATCGCCGAAGGCACGCCGGCGCGCGCGCATGAGGTTGCAAGCCCGCTGGCGCAGGTCTGGCGCGATTGCGCCCTTCCGGTGGAACTGGGCCATGCGATGGTTGCCGCGCGGCGCTGGGATATTGCGCGAAACGGCTTTGGAGATGCGCAGGCGCTGGCGGCGCATCTTGACGCCACCAGTGGCCATCTGATGTGGCTGGCCGCCCTTGCGCTCAGCACCGGGCCACAGGCAGAGCCAGTGGTGCGCGACATGGCCCATGCGGCGGGGCTTGCGAACTGGTTTCTCGCGGTGCCGGAGCTGCAGGCGCGCGGCCGCCAGCCTCTGCCCGACCCGTCGCCCGAGGCCATTCGCGCGCTGGCCGGGGACGGGCTGTCCCGGCTTAAACGCGCCCGCGCGCAACGTGCGATAGTGCCTGCCGAGGCCGCGCCTGCGCTGCTTACGGGCTGGCAGGCCGGTGCGATCCTGCGCCGGGCCGTGCAAGACCCCGCCCGCGTCACTGCAGGCACACTTGGCCTGTCGGAATTCGCGCGGCGCGGGCGGTTGTTGCTGCGCGGCCTCTCGGGGCGGTGGTGAGCGCGCGCGTTCACGCAGTTTCGACCACGCAGCCCGCGCAATCGCCTTGCCTGCGCCTTGCCATTGCGCGGCCCTGCCACTAGGGTGCGCGCCAAATTGCCCGGCTTGCGGGCATTCAACAGACAGGAGCTTTCATGTTCGTCACGCCTGCCTATGCGCAAGATGCCGGTGCCGCCGGTGGCCTGATCTCGATCATCCCTTTCGTGCTGATCTTCGTGATCATGTATTTTCTGCTGATCCGTCCGCAGCAAAAGAAGATGAAGGAACATCAGGCGATGGTGTCGGCGCTGCGTCGTGGGGATCAGGTCGTCACGCAAGGCGGGATCGTCGGCAAGGTCGTCAAGGTCAAGGAAGATGGCGAAATCGAAGTCGAGATCGCCGAGGGCGTCAAGGTCCGCGTGATCAAATCGACCGTGGCCACTGTCCTGTCGAAGACCGAACCCGCGACGAAAGACTGATCGTCGTCCCTCTGCCTGCCTGAACCGGGAGCTAAGCCCTGATGCTGCAAATACCGATGTGGAAACGCATCCTGATCTGGGCGACCTGCGCGCTTGCTCTGCTCTTTGCGATGCCCAACCTGTTCTATGACCGGGTCGAGCGTCATAACGACGCGGCTGAGCTGGTCGCGGCTGGGCAAAGCAATGCGCAGACTCTTGCGGACAAGGCAGGATGGCCCACATTCCTGCCGTCTTTCCTTGTCAATCTGGGCCTCGATCTGCGCGGCGGTGCGCATCTTCTGGCTGAAGTGCGGGTGTCGGATGTCTATGCCGACCGCATCGACGGGATGTGGCCGCTGGTGCGTGACCGGCTGGCGCAGGAGCGTGCGACCGTCGGGGGCGTGCGGCGCATGCCTTCTGACGATGCAGGCGAATTGCGTGTGCGCGTGGCCAATGATGCGGCGGTTGAACAGGCGGCCGCTTTCGTGCGCGAACTGGCCCAGCCCACACAATCGCTGACCGGCTTCAGCCAGTCGCGCGATCTCGATGTGCGCATCGAGGGTGAGGAAATCGTCGTCACCCTGTCCGAAGCCGAACGGCTGGCGACCGACGAGCGCACCATGCGCCTGTCGCTGGAGATCATCCGCCGCCGCGTCGATGAGGCGGGCACGCGCGAGCCGACAATCCAGCGCCAAGGCGCGGATCGGATCCTGATCCAGGTGCCGGGCATCGGATCGGCGGAGGAGCTGAAAGAGCTGATCGGCACGACTGCGCGGCTGACCTTCCATCCGGTGATCAATATCACCGACAACCCGGATGCAATCCCCGGCCCGCGCCAGATCATCTACCCCTCGATGGACGAGCCGGGGCGCTTCTACGTGCTTGACCAGACCCCGGTCGTGACCGGCGAGCAACTGGTTGATGCGCAGCCCGCGATGGATCAGAACAACCGCCCCGCGGTGAATTTTCGCTTCAATCCGGCAGGTGGGCGGGCTTTCGGGCTTTATACGGCTGAGAATATCGGCAATCCCTTCGCCATCGCGCTGGACGGGCAGGTAATCTCCGCGCCCGTGATCCAGAGCCATATTCCCGGCGGCTCTGGCATCATCACGGGCCGCTTCACGCCCGAGGAAACGAGCCGCCTTGCCGTGCTGTTGCGCGCGGGTGCCCTGCCGGCCGAGATGGATTTCCTTGAGGAACGCACCGTCGGGCCGGAACTGGGGCAGGACAGTATTGACGCAGGCCGGATCGCGGCGATTGTCGCGATGATCGCCGTGCTGGGCTTCATGCTGGCGAGCTATGGCATCTTCGGGGTGATCGCCAATATCGCGCTGATCCTCAATGTCTCGATGATCTTCGCGCTTCTGTCGCTGATCGGGGCCACGCTGACGCTTCCGGGGATTGCCGGGATCGTGCTGACCATCGGCATGGCGGTCGATGCGACAGTGCTGATCTTCGAGCGGATCCGCGAAGAGATGCGCACGGCCAAGGGTCCGGCGCGCGCCATCGAGCTTGGCTATGACAAGGCGCTCTCGGCCATTCTGGATGCCAATATCACCACCTTCATCACCGCGCTGATCCTGTTTGCCATGGGCTCTGGCCCGGTGCGCGGCTTTGCCGTCACGCTGGGGCTGGGGATCATCACCTCGGTCTTCACCGCGCTTTTGGTCACGCGGTTGATGATGGTCATGTATTTCGAGCGCGTGCGCCCGAAAACACTTGCGATCTGAAGGGGTTGGGGATGAGACTTAAACTGGTTCCACAAGACACTTCGATCGATTTCTTCCGCCATTGGAAGACGACTTTCGGCGCGTCCGTGATCGCGATGGTCCTGTCCATCGTGGTGTTCTTCGTCATGGGGCTGAATTTCGGGATCGATTTCCGGGGCGGCACCTCGATCCGCACCGAGGCGCAGGCTCCGGTCGATGTGGGCGCTTACCGCGCGGCGGTGCTGCCGCTGGGCTTTGGCGATGTGGCCATCACCGAGGTGTTCGATCCTGCCTTCGGCCCCGACCGGAACGTTGCCATGGTGCGCATCCAGGCGCAGGAAGGCACCGAGGCGATCACCACTGAACAGATCAACGCGGTGCGCGAAGCGCTCGTGGCCGTCGATCCAACGCTGGTTTTCGCCGCCGTCGAATCGGTCGGCCCCAAAGTGTCGGGCGAATTGATCCGCTCGGCCGTGATCTCGGTTGTGCTCGCGCTGGCGGCGGTGCTGTTCTACATCTGGCTGCGCTTTGAGTGGCAGTTTTCCGTGGGCGCGGTGGCGGCGCTCGTGCATGATGTGGTGTTGACCATCGGCATCTTCAGCCTGCTGCAAATCCGCTTCGACCTGGCGATCATCGCGGCGCTGCTGACCATCGTCGGCTATTCGCTGAACGATACTGTCGTCGTCTTCGACCGGGTGCGCGAGAACCTGATCAAATACAAGAAACGCCCGCTCAAGGAACTGCTGACGCTGTCGATCAATGAAACACTCTCGCGCACGGTCATGACCTCGGTCACCACATTGCTGGCGCTTCTGGCGCTGTTCATTCTGGGCGGCGATGTGATCCGGGGCTTTGTCTTCGCGATGATCTGGGGTGTGATCGTGGGGACGTATTCTTCCGTCTTCGTGGCATCGAGCGTGCTGTTGCGTCTGGGCGTCAAGCGCGACTGGTCGAAAAATTCCGGCGACACGGCAGGCACGCAATTCGGAGTGAAGGAAAACTGAGATGCAACTCTCCGAGATCGATTTCGGTTCGCGCCAGCCTATCGAGGGCTATGGCCCCGATTTCTTTCGTCTCGCGGGGGTGGCGCATCCGGCACCCGTGATGTTTGTGCCCGGTCAGGTGCTCGAATGGCGCGGCTACAGCGATCACGCGGCGCTTCTGGCGCTGGCGGGGCGGGTCGATGTGCTGCTGATCGGCACAGGCGGGCAGATCGCCCATATCCCGCAACAGCTGCGCGCAGCGTTGGAAGCAGCAGGGCTTGGCGTCGAGGCGATGGACAGCACAGCCGCCTGCCGGACCTATAATGTCCTGCTGTCCGAGGCGCGGCGCGTCGCCGTGGCCTTGCTGCCGGTCGGCTGAGGGCGGAATTTGAGGAGTCCGGGCAAGAAAATGCGGGCGCTGGGGCCGGTGGCATGAGCCTTGCCGTGACCGCTCTGGCCTGCGCGCGCGGTGGGGTGCCCTTGCTCGAAGGGGTGAGCTTCTCGCTGCGCTCTGGCGCGGCATTGGTGCTGCGTGGCCCCAATGGCTGCGGCAAGACGACGCTTTTGCGCTGTGTGGCAGGCTTGCAACCCCCCCTTGCGGGCGAGATCGAGGCCGCGCCCGACGCGATCGCCTATGCGGCACATGCTGACGGGATCAAGGCCACGCTGAGCGTCGCGGAAAACCTGCGCTTCTGGGCCGCGATCTACGGGACGACGGATATAGAGACCGCGCTGGAGCGCATGAACCTGCGCGCGCTGGCGGATCGTGCGGCGCAGAACCTGTCTGCCGGGCAGAAGCGGCGGCTGGGGCTTGCGCGCTTGATGGTCACCGGGCGGCCCGTCTGGGTGCTAGATGAGCCGACGGTTTCGCTCGACATGGCCTCGGTCGCGCTGTTTGGCGATGTGGTGCGCGATCATCTGGCGCGCGGTGGGATGGCGCTGATCGCCACCCATATCGACCTCGGCCTGCCCGAAGCGGAGATGCTGGACCTCACACCCTTCAAGGCGCAACTGCCCGCAGCGGGATCAGGCGATTTCGACGAGGCCTTCCTGTGATCGCGCTCCTGACCCGCGATCTGCGCCTGGCCCTGCGCGCGGGGGGCGGCTTCGGGCTGGGGCTTGCGTTTTTCCTGATCATGGCGGTGCTGGTGCCACTGGGGGTGGGGCCGCAGCCCTCAACCCTGTCGCTCATCGCGCCCGGCATTCTTTGGGTCGGCGCGCTTCTGGCCTGCCTGTTGTCGCTCGACCGCATCTTCGCGCTCGATTTCGAAGACGGCTCGCTCGATCTGCTGGCCACGGCCCCGGTGCCGCTGGAAGCGGTCGTCACGATCAAGGCGCTGGCGCATTGGCTGACAACAAGCCTGCCGTTGGTGCTGATCTCGCCTGTGCTTGGGCTGCTCTTATTCCTACCCGCTGAGGCCTATCTGTGGCTGATCCTGTCGCTTCTACTGGGCACGCCTGCGCTGTCGGTGATCGGCACCTTCGGGGCGGCGCTGACCGTGGGGCTGAAGCGCGGCGGGTTGTTGCTGTCGCTTCTGGTCCTGCCGCTCTATATTCCGACACTGATCTTCGGTGCGGAAGTGGTCAGTCGCGGGGCGATGGGGCTGAGTATCGGCACGCCGCTGGCGCTGTTGGCAGGGATCACCGCAGGGTCGGTGGCAATCTTGCCCTTTGCCTCGGCACTCGTGCTGCGGATAAATCTTCGGTGAAACGCAACCGGGCTGACTTGCAGCCCCGTGATGGGATGGTAATTGAAGCACATGGCATCTGTCTGGGAATATGCAAACCCGCTGAAATTCATGCGCACCACGGATTGGCTCTTGCCGGCTGTGGTCGTGGCCGCTGTGGTGGTGACGGCGATAGGGCTGATCTGGGGGTTTTTCTTCACACCGGATGATTTCCGCCAAGGCTCCACGGTGAAGATCATCTTCCTGCATGTGCCTGCGGCAATGATGGCGATCAATGCCTGGGTGATGATGCTGGTTGCCTCGCTGATCTGGCTGATCCGCCGTCATCATGTCAGTGCACTCGCCGCGAAAGCTGCCGCGCCTGTGGGCTTGGTGATGACCCTGATCGGGTTGATCACGGGCGCGGTCTGGGGCCAGCCGATGTGGGGGACATGGTGGGCCTGGGATCCGCGGCTGACCTCCTTTCTGATCCTGTTTCTGTTCTACCTGGGCTATATCGCGCTCTGGTCGTCGATTGAGGATCCGGATACGGGCGCCGATCTGACCGCTGTTCTGTGCCTTGTGGGCTCGGTTTTTGCGGTACTGTCGCGCTATGCGGCGATTTTCTGGAATCAGGGCCTGCATCAGGGGGCGTCGCTGTCGGTTGCGCCGGGCACGCGGATGGATTGGGCCTACAAGGCACCGCTCTATGTCAGCATGACCGGATTCGGCCTTATATTTCTGGCACTTGTGCTGGCTGGCACGCGCACCGAGATCCGGGCGCGGCGGATGAAGGCGCTGGTCGCACGGGAGCGGATGGCATGATGCCCGATCTTGGTCGCTACGCGCTGGAAGTCACACTGGCCTATGGGGTCTCGTTGGGGCTGATTGCGGGGCTGGCGCTGCTCTATTGGTTACGGGCGCGCACGGTGCGGCGCCAGTTGGAAGAAATCGAAACTCGCCGAGGAAAAAATGGGTAAATTCAAACCGTTGATGTTCCTGCCGCCCGTCCTGTTCGTGGCGCTGGCCGCGCTGTTCTGGTTCGGAAATCTGCGTGAGGACCGCGACAGTTTACCGTCTGCGCGCGAAGGGCAGCAGGCGCCGGGGGTGGTGGTGACGCAATTGGGGGAGCTGGAAACCTTCGATGATGCGGCGCTGCGCACGGGCGAGGTGACGCTGGTCAATTACTGGGCGTCGTGGTGCGCGCCGTGTCGCGCGGAGCATCCGCTGCTGGAAGAACTCGCCCAGGATCTGCCGGTTTTCGGGGTCAACTACCGCGACCAACCGGACCGAGCCCTTGATTTCCTTGATGAATTGGGCAATCCCTTCGCCGGTCTGGTCGCGGATCTGCCCGGCCGTATGGGGCTGGACTGGGGCCTCTATGGGGTGCCGGAAACCTATGTTGTGGCAGGCGATGGCACGGTGATGTTGCGCTTTGCCGGGCCGATCACGCGCGATGTGATCGCCAATCGCATCAACCCCGCCATCGAGCGGGCACGCGCCCATACGCAATAAGCGACGCCTGAAACCATAGCCAGATCAATGCGTTAGGAAGGGTTTTTCGTCAGGCGAAAAACCCTTTCGCTTTTGGCCGATGTTTCACATGTTTCACGGAAACATTTTTCGTCTGTTGAAATCGTTTTTCAGAACCGCCGCGCGCAAAATGCGCCGCGCAGGCCGTCATTCCCGCACGATGAATTGCATGATTTCGCGCGCAGCCCCTTCGGTCAGGACCAGCTCCCAGCGACCAGGGCGTGTCATCTGGCCAGTCGCGGACCACGCCCCGGCGCTGTCCGTCCCGATATCGAGCAGGATCGCCTGACCGTCCACCGGGCGCAACTGCACCTGCAGATCCTGCGCGGCGTCATGCTCGACCGTCAGCTCGACCCGGTAGCCGCCGTCAATCGCCACAGCACTGCGGATCTGCGGCGTGATCTCGACTGTGTGCAGAAGCAGGGTCTGGTTCGCGCCGACAATGGGCAGGGGATCACGCACGAAGAAGGTGACCGAGGCGAAGACGAGGATGAAGCCCATGATCAGGCCAAGGAGCGTCAGGGCGATGATGCGGGTGGGCATGGGCGGCTTCCTTCGTGGCTTATGGGGGGTAAGTGCCATGAAGGGGATGGGGAGGCAAGGGAGGCTGAGGCGGAAGGGCCTGGCGAAGCTAACTGCTGGGGGGACGAAAGGAGCCCTTACCGGACCGTCGCACCTGCCGCATATGCAGCAGCGGGACGCGTTGAGTTCCGCGACTTTCTGGACACTTGGGCGCGTCTACGCGAAATTTATTCCAGTGGGTTGAGATCCTCTCCTTCTAGCGGCTCCCCTTCATCTCCGTCGTCTGGCTCGTCAGCCGCCACGTCACCAATTTCACGGCCCTTCTCAGCTTCGAGATGCTCAGAGATTTTGGGCTTGTGGTCCAAATAGCTTTGGGGTGGTTCGGGTTCAGTGCCGTCAGCAGAGAGTGGCAACCTAAGCTCCTCTGTGCCAACGACAGCACAATACGCTTGAAGGTATTTATGTAGGTCGTCACGTGATGGCGCTTCATGGCGTTTAAGAAGGCGTCTTTCTTGCACTCTGATACTTTCAGTCGCCAAGTGTGTCAGAGTATCAATGAATAGGACCGGATAAGATTCACCGCCATTAACGCCTTTTAAGGCTATGGGTTCTTCGAATCTGATCTCATAATCAAAGCCAGTCCCTATAGCGCAGCTAGCAAGCAACCTTGCCAACTGGACGCTAAGAACAAATCGTTCTGGCTTGGCAAAACTCGCGACACGGAATCCTGTATCGATTGCCTTTCCAAGGAAGTCATACTCGAACGGTTGCTCATCTGCAGCAGCTTCAAGAGCTTCAGACGCGGTGAGGTAGTTGGCGCCATCACCTGAGTTGCGCAGATTAACTGCGCGGTTGGGCTCTGGAAACGATGCCAGCCATCCAGCACCTTTTAGATTCAGAGGCAGTCCTTCCTCCGAAAACAATATTCGATATTCGTGAAGCGTTTCAATGAACGCCATCAAAGCGATCATCACTGATCTTCGGTTGTTGACTCGGCCGCAGAAAACCAGCTCATCACCTACGGCTTTCCAGAGCTTTGGACAAGCATCGGTTCCGGTCTGGGGCGTTTTCAGCAGAGCATATTTAGAACGAAATTTCGCTGGAAAATCACGATAGAACGTTTCAAATGTTGTTACCCATTTGGGGCTGGCTCGATCTCGAGTTTCACCATCTTGGGAGTTCTTGAATTCCGTTGATCCACTTAAGTCAACTGATAGAAACAAGCGCACCCGGAATTTTGCGCAGGTGAATTTCTCTGCGTCAGCCATCAATTCCCAACGCCTTAGCTCGCACATCAACTGCAGACTGAGTTACCCCAAAAATCTCCGATGCATTTCCTGCAAAATAGGCCTCCCTGAAAGCCGCCTCGGGCATCAAGAAAGCAGAAGCAAACCAGTTCGCTTCCCATTCGCACCGACGGAGGGCGTCGTTAGTTTCATCGATTTTTCGTGTAGCTCTCATGCCGCATCCGGGATTGTTCTTTCGTACAAGCGGCCAATGCAATACGAAGTGCCCAAGTTCATGGGCTATGGTAAAGTTATCCCTAAGAGCACCCGTATGCGATGACAAACGAATGCGAAACGAGCCGTCCGGTTCGACCAAGATTGCATCAGTTTGATCTTCATCCATGAAGCCGATGTAAGACAGTTCGCCTCGATTTTTCTTCACAAGGTCTGGCAAGTCGAAGCCGTTTGTCAGGCCAGTTTTTGCACGTTGCTTTTCCGCGAAAGCAAATATTCTGGATTTTGTGGCTCGCGATGGCGTCGGCGTGATATACTTGGCGTCATCGGTCATTGGTTCCTCTCCCATGAAGGTCTCGGCAGGCATCTCAAGCCTTGCACTATCAGTGCGCAAAGTGATTCATCACCTAACACGCGTTCTGCCTTCGTCCACATTACATAGTGCAGCTATTTGAAATATGCTAGTCTCGACTTGTGTAGCTAGCCTTAAGACGTCTTTTGGGGGCTCTGGTGCCTTCAGGCTTAGCAAAGTTTCTTTCCTGCGCGCAGCCGCCGGTTGGATCAACACATGTTACTGCAGCGCCAACGACCGCTTCGTCTAAGGTTTGTGGCTGCTGTCAGCGTGAGCTGCGGCGGCGACAAATCTGACAA
>REBU01000051.1 GCA_007692585.1 Paracoccaceae bacterium
CGTTTACGGCGTGGACTACCAGGGTATCTAATCCTGTTTGCTCCCCACGCTTTCGCACCTCAGCGTCAGTATCGAGCCAGTGAGCCGCCTTCGCCACTGGTGTTCCTCCGAATATCTACGAATTTCACCTCTACACTCGGAATTCCACTCACCTCTCTCGAACTCCAGACCGATAGTTTTGGAGGCAGTTCCGGGGTTGAGCCCCGGGATTTCACCCCCAACTTTCCAGTCCGCCTACGCGCGCTTTACGCCCAGTAATTCCGAACAACGCTAGCCCCCTCCGTATTACCGCGGCTGCTGGCACGGAGTTAGCCGGGGCTTCTTTACCTGGTACCGTCATTATCTTCCCAGGCGAAAGAGCTTTACAACCCTAAGGCCTTCATCGCTCACGCGGCATGGCTAGATCAGGGTTGCCCCCATTGTCTAAGATTCCCCACTGCTGCCTCCCGTAGGAGTCTGGGCCGTGTCTCAGTCCCAGTGTGGCTGATCATCCTCTCAAACCAGCTATGGATCGTCGGCTTGGTAGGCCATTACCCCACCAACTACCTAATCCAACGCGGGCCGATCCTTTGCCGATAAATCTTTCCTCCGTAGAGGGTATACGGTATTAAACCCAGTTTCCCGGGACTGTTCCGTAGCAAAGGGCACGTTCCCACGCGTTACTCACCCGTCCGCCACTAAGCCCGAAGGCTTCGTTCGACTTGCATGTGTTAAGCCTGCCGCCAGCGTTCGTTCTGAGCCAGGATCAAACTCTCAAGTTGAAAGCACCGAAATGCTATCCTTGACGTCAAACCCAAGCACATATCACACATCCAGAGCTCTCACCCCAGACGCGTCTTTCCCGTTCTGTGCTCTCGTCCCACAAAGAAACAAAAGCCGCAAAACAGTGAAGCTGACACCCGCATCATCGGACAGCCTAAGCCACCCTAGCGAGCCGATATGTGTCAGGTCGATCCATCGAAAACAGACCAAACCGCCCACATATCTCTTCAAGTTTCCATATCTGTCAAACAGCAACAAGACAAAACAACATGAACCACGCCAATCCTTCGGCGCAATCCAAGCTACCCTTCTCGAATTTCAGTCCCGCCTCAGCAATCCAAAACCGCCTCAGCTCCCAGCAACCTCAGCCGCCGGTGAAGCGCTATCTAGGCAATCAACTCATACCACGCAAGAGGAAATTTGAGCTTCGCGACAGTTTTTCTACTTTGCTCAAAAAATAAGCTCATACGCGTAATTTTGTTCCAAATGGAACCGCCAAACTTGTCAGATCCATCCCGGCTACAGCTTTTTCGTAGACAAGGGCAGCAGCGGTTTGAAAACTCGCCGCTCAGCGCGCGGTCTCTGCCTTCTCGGAGAGACTCAGCCAGTCTTCCTCAGCCTGTTCCAACGCGGCCTTACGCATCGCCAGAGCCTCGGTGGCTTTCTGGAACTTCGCTGGCGCACGGCTGAACAGCTCGGGATCAGACAGAAGCTCGCCCAGTTTCGCGATTTCGGCCTCCAGTCGGTCGATCTCGGCCGGCAACGATTCGAGTCGATGCGATTCGGTGAAGCTCAACCCGCGCTTCTGTCCCGCTTTCGGTTTCCCCTTGCTGCCCGTCGCAACAGCGACCGTGTTGGCCGAAGACTTCACGCCCTCCACTGTCTGAGCGCGCGCATCCGTCCAGCCACCCGCATAGGCGGTCACGCGGCCCTCGCCCTCGAATACCAGCGTCGTCGTGGCGATCCGGTCGATAAAATCGCGGTCGTGGCTCACCAGCAGCACTGTGCCGTCAAACTCACTCAGGATATCCTGCAACAGATCAAGCGTTTCGATATCGAGGTCATTGGTCGGCTCATCGAGCACCAGCAGATTGGCCGGCTGTGCCATGATCCGCGCGAGCAGGAGCCGCGCCTTCTCGCCCCCAGACAAAGAGCGCACTGGCGCGCGGGCCTGCGATTCGTCGAACAGGAATTCCTTGAGATAGCCCACGACATGCTTTGGCTGGCCACGCACCATGACCTGATCGGCCTGCCCCGACACGCGCATCAGCGGATCACCCGTCAGATTTTCCCACAGTGTCGCGTTGGGATCAAGCTGCGCGCGGGTCTGGTCGAACACGGCCGTCACCAGATTGGTACCGCGCCGGATGCTGCCCTGATCGGGCTCCAGCTCGCCGGTGATCAAACGCAGAAGTGTCGTCTTGCCCACACCATTCGGGCCGACAAAGGCGACACATTCCCCGCGCATCACCCGGAGCGAAAAATCCCGCAGGATGACGCGGTCGCCAAAGCCCTTGTCGACATGCTCCAGCTCGGCAACCAGCTTGCCCGAAGGCGGTGCAGCTTCCAGCGCCATCGCCGCAGTGCCCTGCCGTTTGATCTGGCCCGCGCGTTCCGCCCGCAATGCCTGCAAGGCGCGCACCCGGCCCTGATTACGCTTGCGGCGCGCCGAGATGCCCTCGACCGCCCAGCGCGCTTCGGCCTTGATCTTGCGATTAAGCTTGTGGCGAGCCTCGTCTTCCTCTGCCCAGAGCGTGTCGCGCCAGTCCTCGAAGCCGTCAAAACCGGAGTCGCGGCGGCGCACTTGCCCACGGTCGACCCAGAGCGTCGCCCGGGTCAGCGCACGCAGAAAGGCACGGTCATGGCTGATCAGCACATAGGCCGCACGGGTCTCGCGCAGCCGTGCTTCCAGCCAGCCAATCGCGTTGATATCGAGATGATTGGTCGGCTCATCAAGCAACATGAGTTCCGGCGCTTCGGCCAGAAGCTTCGCCAGCGCCGCGCGTCGCCGCTCCCCGCCAGAGGCACGCGCGGGGTCGAGCGCGGGGTCGAAATCTAGCCCCTCAGCGGCCATCTCGACACGGTAATGCTCCGCCGGGTCGAGGTTCTGTGTCGCAAACTCTCCCAAAGTGGCGAAACCCGCGAAATCCGGGTCCTGCTCCATATAGCCCACGCTCGTGCCGGGCGAGAGGCTGCGCGCGCCCTGATCGGCCTCCACAAGACCGGCCATCACCTTCATCAGCGTGGATTTGCCAGAGCCGTTACGGCCCACCAGGGCCACACGGTCGCCGGGCTGGATGACCAGATCAAGCCCGTCAAAGACTGGATTGCCGCCAAAAGTCAGCGAGATATTTGCAAGTTGAAGAAGCGGTGCTTGAGCCATGATCGCGGATATAGAGCGCCCAGCGCGGGCGCGAAAGGGGTTTTCGCGCTCACCGCGCCTTCCAGGCCAGCACGGCCTCCAGCACGGCACGGATCGCGGTCAGATAGCGGCGGTCAGACGCGGGCGGCTCGGCGACAGGCGCTTTGGCAAGTGCCACTGACATCAACGTACCATTGCCCAGACCCGGATGGAGCCGCCCCATCGCCTTGCGATAGCAATCGGCATGATGCGCCTGCACAAGCATACGGGCCACAAGGTGAGGCCATTCCTGCTCAGCATGGCTCAGCAGAACGCGCGCAGCCGCCCGGATATCGCCATGCGTGACCTCCCGCATCAGCAAAGCCCCCCGCGCAGACGGCGAGCAGACCGGCGCAGCCGGTCTGCGGGGGTGGGCGGGCGGGCCGTCTGCGCGGGGGGCGTCATGCGCTGACCTCCAGGGTCGCGAAGGGGCCGGGGCCGGACAGATCCGAGATCTGCGCAACCTCGATCATGAAATTCGCCCCTACTCCATCTGCCGCGCGCATTGCCGCTGTATAAACCCACTGTGCAGCGTCCAGCTGCACCTCACGCAGCACCAGCCCACCACTGCGCACCCGCAGAACATATTGCTCGACCGCCTCGGACAGCGGCACATCAGCGACCCCCCAGCCATCCCCGCCGAACCGCGTGCGGCGTATCCAGCGCAGCGCCAGATTACCGGCCTCGTCGAATTCACCACGCAGATGCGCGGGCCGATAGGGTCGCAGCCCGATTCCGTCAAATCTGGCGTCAATATCGACCTGCGCAGGATCGCCCAGCGGACGGCTGGCTGGTCCCACACGGTAACTGCGCGCCACCCCCAGCGCACTCAGTGGCACTGCCAGCGTCGCGACTGCGGGATCGAGCAGCACGACAACAGCGCCGGGCGGCCATGTTGCAGGCATGATCCCGTCGGTGCCGTATTGCCCGCGCAACCGCTGGCTGAGCTCATATACCCCCGGCTCGATCAGTTGCGCCTCGGCGAATTGAAACAGCTCCCAGTCTTCGCCCTGCCCGATGGCCATCAGATTTGCACCCCCCAACACACGGTCCGGTGCCACTGTATCGAGCCTGCCCGACACCATCCGTACCCGGAGCGCTGCGCCACGGTCCCAGATGCCGGACTGGGCTGCCTCAAGCGGGCTTTCCGTCACCCCCAGCACGGCCGGGCGCTCCAGCAAGGCGTCCAGTTCGAACTGCCCCGGCGCGCTCTGGTGATGCACCGTCACAAGCCCTGGCCAGGCCCGCGCACTTGCCGCGATGCGCGGATGATGCGCAACTTCTTCGCCAGTGATCATCGGCAAGTCCAGAAACACAGGCCGCACCGGCGCAGGCGTCTGGAAGTTCAGCAGCGCCGTGCCCGCGCGCTCCGTTTCGCCCCAATCGTAGACGATATCCTCGACGCGCGTCGCCTCGAACGCGCGGCCACCCGCCAGCGTGGCGCGGTCGATGCGCCAGAGCCCCGACCCTTCTCCAAGATCGAGCGCCACCACATCCCCCGCGCCGATATCGCGCGAAGGCGGCAGCCGGAAGCGCAGCGTGTCGCGCGCCACCCGCGCCTGCGCCAGCCAGCGCTCGGCGATCAGCACGGCCTCGCCTTCGGAAAACACCAGCGGCAGCTCCGAACCGGAAGCCCGCTCTGCCGAAGCATCGGGAAAACTCGCCTCCGCCACGCGTAGATCGAAATCCGCACCTTCCTCGATATAGCCCAGCCGCACACGGCCCGCGCCTTCTGCCTCTGGCGCGCGGATCAGCGTTACGTCGCCCCCGTCGCTGCGGCCCAGATCATCGCACCCAAGTGCGGCCACCGGACGGCCATTGCGCATCTGGAAGATCAGCCGCCCCTCGCGCTCGATCGCTTCCACGCCATAAGCCAGCATCAGCGATTGCAGCATCGCGCGCGGCGCCTCGGTCGAGGCTATGGCAAAGCCGCGCACCACCCCATAGACACGGCTGACATCGACATCATGCACCCCCGCCCGCGCGCAGATCGCCGCGATCAGCGCATCGAGCGGCTGGCTGGTCGACCGGCCCGTGATCCAATGCCCGCGCAACCAGTTCGCGCCGTCATCCCAGAGCGCCCGATTGCCCGGAAACCAGGGGTAAGGCCGCGCATCCCAGGCCCAGGCATGGGCGCGGGACATATCGACCATCGGGCCCTCATAAAGCTCCGAGATCGGGTTATGCGCAGGGTCCGACCAATACTCATTGACTGCGCGGTAATACTGCATCTGGATCGCGTCATCGCGCCAGCCACGCGAAAAGTAAGGCACAAAGCTTTCCGAGGATTTCGGATCAAGAAAGACATTGGGCTGGTTGGTGCCGCGGTCAATCGCGGCGCAACCGTATTCCGTGAACCAGAAGGGCTTGGAGCGCGGCTCCCAATCGGTCGGCTGCTCGGAACGCACACCGCCTATGCGGTCGTGGTGGTCATTTTCCCACCAGCTGCGCAGATCCTTGGTGCGGAAAATCCAATCCTCGCCCCATTCGCTGTCATCGATGATCGGCGTCCGGCGCTGCTCTTCGCGGTCGAGCGCTGTGGCGTAGAACCAGTCATGACCCTCGCCGCCCACGACGTTGGATTTCAGGTACTCGAGGTTGTAGATATCGCCCCAATGCGCGTCGAGATGATCCGTGCCGTCGCGCCAGTCGGATAGCGGCATGTAATTGTCGATGCCGATGAAGTCGATATTGGCATCCGCCCAGAGCGGATCGAGATGGAAAAACCGATCGCCCTGCGCCGTGATATAGCCGAAATATTCCGACCAGTCGGCAGCATAGGTGATCTTCGTATCCGGCCCCAGAATCGCGCGGACCTCAGCGGCCAGCGCGATCAGCGCGGCCACAGCCGGGAAGCTGTTGCCTGCACCCCGGATCTGCGTCAGCCCGCGCATTTCCGAGCCGATACAAAACGCATCGACCCCACCCGCCGCCGCACAGAGCGCGGCCTGATGCAGGATGAAACGGCGGTAGCGCCATTCCTGCGGGCCGGAATAGCTGACGCTGCCGGGCGAGATGCTGAAATGGCTGGCCTGCGCCGTGCCGAAGAACGCCGCCACTTCGGCTGCGGCCTGCGCGGTCGAATCCGTACTGCCTGCCACACCGGGCGCTTTTTCAGTGGTGATGCGCCCGCGCCATGGCAGGGCGGGCTGGCTCTCGGCGTCGGACCACGGGTCGGGCAGGTCATTGCCGGGCAGGATTTCCATCAGGATGAACGGGTAATAGACGACGGCCTGCCCGCGTGCCTTGAGCGCGGCAATTGCGTCGAGCACGGAGGCATCAGAGGGCGTGCCGCCATAGGTGATCCCGTCACCGAGCCGCGCGATCTCGGGGGTGTCAATTGCAGCGCGACCGGCAACGGCCCACGGCTGCTTGGGCACGAAGCGGTCTGCAAATTCGACCTTGGGCTCGATCTCGCACTGCCCCGCCCGCAGGTCGGAGCCGAACCATGAGACGATCAACAGGCTCGAGGCGCAGCGCGGCAATTCCCGCACCAACGCGTCCAGAGCCGCGTCGAGATCGCTCTGCCCGGTCGGGGAATTGAGGTTCATCGGCACGTCCGCCGCGTTGGTCAGGCGCCCCCGCAATGTGGGTTCAGATCCGCTGCCGCCATCCGTCGCGGCATTGTAGCTGCGTCCATAGAGCGGCGTTGTCGCCAGCGCGAAATCGCCCGAACCGGGCATCAGCGCGACGGCCTGCACGTGATCGGCCAGACCCTGCGGTGCGTCTCCCTCGACTGCGCGCAGCACCTCGAAGCTCAGCTGCGGCACGCGGTTGCCGAATTCGCCCAAGGGCAGATCCTCGATCACCACATAGGCAATCCCGCGATAGGCGGGCGCGTGGCCTGCGCCCTCGATGGCCTCGATCAGCGGATCGGGAAGCTGGTCTTCATCGCCATGATAGATGCGCAGATTCAGATCCGCAGGTGTCAGTTCCTGACCATCCGCCCAGATCCGGCCCACACCCAGAATCGGACCTTCGCACAGCGCCACCGCCAGCGAAATCGAATAGCTGAATTCGCGCACCTTGGGGCGCTGGACGATCTTGCCGCCGCCGCCCGAGGTGCGCACCGTTTCAAGGAAATCCGACGCCCAGATGACCTGCCCGCCGACGCGCATGCGCCCCCAGACCAGCGCTACGGCGGCGCCTTCGGTCGCGCCCGTCATGCGCAGCCGCTCGATCCGGCCCGTCTCGATCACCTGCGATCCGCCGCCCATCAGCCGCTGGTCGATCAGCCGCCCCACGGTCGCACCGACCGCGCGCCCGATGACCAGCCCCGACAGGCCCAGCACCGCGCCCCCGAAGCTGGAGCCGACCGCCGCGCCCACTGCAGAAAGAACCAAGGTTGCCATCATGTCACTCCATTTCAGTCATAAGCGGCGGGAAGTCGAAGCGCGCCACGATGCGGCGCGCCCAGGGGGCCGAGAGCGGGGCCTCCACCACGCCAGCGTGCGGGCAGGTATGGATAAACCCGCGCCCGGCGCGGGTCTGGATGCCAAGATGTTTTGCCAAGGCGCGCGGTTGCAGCCGGAACAGCAGAAGCTGCCCGTCTGCAGGTGCCGTCGCGGGCAGGAAGTGGCGCGCAAGGCCTTGCCAGAGCCGTTCTTCAGGGCCCGTTTCGGACCAATGCGGCGCGTAATCGGGCAGGGCCTGCATGTCGCGCCCGTAGCGCGCGCGCCAGATGCCGAAGATCAGCCCCAGACAATCCGCCCCTGCCCCGCGCCGACTTGCGCGGTGGTGATAGGGCGTGCCGATCCAGCCCCGCGCGAGCGCCACCACATCGCCCATCAGCGCCGCTTTCCGCCTTGATTGGGTGCGCCCGCCTTAGGGTAGCTCGTCAGCCAATCCTCGCCCGGAATATGCGGGAAACCACGGAAATTCAGGAGGTTGTTGAACTTCACGCGGCAAGTGCCCGCCTGCTTGTCGCATCCCACCTCAAGGCGCAGCAGATCGCCGGGGGCGAGGGGCGCGCGCAGGCTGTCCCAGAGCGTGATCTCACGCACCTCGCCCTGCATCCGGTCGTCGCGGATATGGCCGATCAACCCCTCGGCCGCGCCCGAGAGCACAGTGACGCGCCCGCCTGCAAACCAGCCAGGCGCGACAGTTTCGATCGGCGCGAAACGCAGCTGCGCGGGCTCGGCGCGCAACTCGGCCAGTGGCACCTCCGCCCGATAGCCGGGGGCATCAAGATCGAAGCGGCAGGCGCTGTCACCCAGCGTGGCCGCGCAGGCCGCATGATAGATGCGCCCGCCGGACTGGCCCAGCGGCTCCGACAATCCACGCAATTCCGTGCGAAACGCCCCGCCTGCGCGGGTGATCTCGCCCAGGGTGCCGCGAAAGATCACGCGCCGCTGATCGGGCGCGGCCCAGTTGACCTCCCAGATCGCCAAATCGGCGCCGTCATAGCGGCCCGCCATGATATCAGCCTCACGCAGGCCCGCATCACGCAGCGCGCCAACGGCCTCGGAGTTGTCCACCGCCAGCCCTGTCACCTGCTCCAGCGCGCGGGCGGTCAGTCCGGCCTCGGCGCGAAAGGTGATGCCGTCGAAATTCAGGTCGCGGTCATGGTCGGTGAAGCCCAGCGTCAGCCCGTCACGCCGCATCAGCGCCCAGGCGCGCGCGATCGTGGTGGCCCCGGTGGAAAGATGTTGCGCAAGGCTCACAGCCGCACCTCCACGACCGGAACCTTGGGCAACTGCCCGGCGCGGAAACTCGCAACCGAGAGCTGGATGAGATCTGTATCGAACCGCACGGGCACATCGAATTCATACCCGGCCTGCACTTCCGCGCCGACATCGGGCGCGCGCTCGAAGGTGATGACGCCGGTCGTGACATCCACCTCGAAGTCAATACCCGCGATCTTTTCGTCCGCACGCAACCCCGCGACGACTGTGCCCGCGACAGGCTTGCGGATGTCGCGGAAATAGGTTTGCGCGCCAGAGGCATAGGACTTGCGCAGCTGAAAGCTGCGCGTCTGCCCGTCGCCAATGGCAATGACCTGATCGAAGGGTGTCACCTGCTGCGAGGCGGGGGCCGAACGGTAGTCGCCCCAGTCCTTCCAGCGAAATGCGTGCAGCATACCCTGACGGGCCTCGAAAAAGGCGATCATCACTTCCAGATCATCCAGCGCGCGCAGGCCAGTGCCCGCATCATAGCGCCGGCGCGATGCGGACCAGGGTGTGTTGCGCTCTTCAAAGCCATTGGCCAGCTCGACGATCTCGGTGCGCCGTTCCGGCCCGCCCAGCGCGCCGAAGCTCAGATTGGCAGGAAAGCGGATTTCATGAAATGCCATTGGCGTATGTCCCCCTCAGCGGTTGCGATTGCCCTGCGCCAGAAGGCGGCTCATCTGGGCCGCGATCTGGGTTTGCGAACGCTCGAACCCAGCGACATCGGGCGTCGAGATGTTGAAGGTCACATTGACCGGCTGCCCGCCGCCGCCCGCACGCACGCCAAGGCTGCCATCGGGGCCGCGCGACAGAGGCAGAATCGCCTCTGGACCGGCTTCCCCCATCAGTCCGGTGCCGCCGCGCATCGGGAAGGCCGTGGCCTGACTGACCACACCGCCCTTGGCGAAGGGCATCACCCGCCCCGCGCCAAAAGCCCCGCCCTGCGCGAAGGGCATGACCGATCCCATGACGCCCGCAAGCCCCTGCGCCAGCGCTCCGCCAAAGGCGTTCTGCACCGGGCGCATCGCGGTGTTGTAGACGCTGTTCACCATCGTCTGCGCGATACCGCGCAGCGCGTCCTGCAGGCGCATGCCGTCAAACACCACCCCGTCAAAGGCCCGGCGCAACCCGGTCGAGAAATTGCGCGACAGCCCATCCACCTCGCGCCCCGTGAAGATCAGGCTGCGACCGAGGCCCGACAACTCATTATCGAACTCCGCGACCAGACCCGTGGTCTGGCCCAGCCGCGCTTCAAGCGTGGCAATCTGCGCTTCAAGATCGCTCAGCGTGGTCATTGTCCTTGCCTTTCTGTCTGTCAGGATAGCGCGCGGCCAGGTCTTCCAGCCGGGCGCGGGTCAAGGGACCGGGCGCGGCATCGAGCCCCGCCATGATCATCAGCTCCGCAGGCGTCAGCGCCCAGAACTCACGCGGAGCCAAGCGCAGCTCGCGCAGCCCAAGCCGCATCAGCGCGGGCCAGTCCAGCGCCCGCGCACTCATGCCGGGGGCGTGAAGGCGCGCGCCAGCAATTCGGCCGCGATACGGGCGGCACCATGCAGACCGCCCTCGATCTCGGCCTGCATCAGATCGGAGGCCTGGCCTTGCCAGCCGCCGCCGCGCAGCCCCGCCACGATCAGCCCCAGCACATCGCGCGACGACACCCGGCCCTGCTCGAATCGCTCGACCAGTGCGAGGATCGTATCCTCGCCCATCGCGGTCTCCATCTCGGCCAGCGCACCCAGCGTCAGGCGCAACCGCTGCGGTTGGCCGTCAATGATCAGCGTGACTTCGCCTGCATAGGGATTGGTCATGGCCGCGCTCACAGCTCCACGAAGGTCACAAGACCCGCCGAGGACAACGACAGCTCGAATGTCGCCTCGCCATTATGGCTGCCCGCGTAATCGAGGCCGGTGATCATGAACCGGCCCTGCACAATCCCGAAGTCGGGGATGATGATCTGGAAATCCGGGGTTTCGCCATTGAAGAAGATCGCCCGCGCACGCTCATCGGTCGCCGCGTCGCGAAACACGCCCGAGCCCGAGATTGCCGCCGATTTCACCCCTGCGCCGCCGAGCAATTCGCGCCAGCCCATCTGCGACGACATCGAGGTGACATCGACCGTCTCGGCATTGAAACTCAGCCGTGTCGCGCGCAGACCCGCGAGCGTTTCAAACTGCCCGTCGCCAGTCATATCGACCTTGACCAGCAGATCCTTGCCATTCTGTGCACCCATGGTGGCACCTCCTTGAACGTGAAATCAGATGTCGTCCTCGACCCGCGCGCGAAAGCGCAGGTCAATGCGGCGGGTCTGGTCGCCTTCGACCTTGCGCGCCTCGGCACGGTCGAACCACATCGCAACCAACCGCCCGCGCGCGAGCACCAGCGCAGGCGCGTCCAGCACTTCGCTGATCCGCGCGGCGATCTGCTTGGCCGACAGAAACCCGGTCGCATTGGTGACAACCGACACGACCAGCCGGTGTTCGGCCCCGTGCCCGGTCTTGTCGGAGCGGTCGAACGCTTCCTCCGGGCCGATCAGCACATAGGTCGCGGGCGGTGTGGCAGGCGGGATTGCATCGTAGATCGCATCGCCCAGCAGCGCTTCCAACGCGACATCAGCGGCCAGATGCGCGTAAATCGCGGTCTGCAGCATGGCGGCCAGTTGATAGCTCATGCGGGCAACTCCTCTTGCGCGGTGCAGACCAGATAGCGGCCCTGCACATCGGCTTCGGCCACGGCAAGAATGCGGAAAATCCGAGCGCCTTCACGAAAGCGCTGCTCGGGGCGCGGGCGCTGGTCCGAGCCATGCGGCGCCCCGCGCACCAGTATGCGCAAGGTGACCTCGCCCGCAGGCCCAAGCGTGGCGAAGCGCTCGCGCCCGGCACCTGCGCGGATCTCGCCCCAGAGCGTGCCGAGCACTTGCCAGCCTTTGGTGAACCCGCCCGCACCATCCTTGATGATCACCGGGGTTTCCAGCACCAGCGCACGGGTCAGATGCGGCGCGCGGCTCATGCCCGCCCCCCGATGCGAATGTCGCGCCAGCGCTCCAGCAGCGCACGGATGCCAAAGGCCATATCAGCATCGCCGCCAGTGTCGCGGGCCTCATAATATTGCGCGGCCAGAAGCAGCACCGCCTGACGCAGATCTGATGGGATCGCAGCCCAATCGGTGGCAAAACCCGCGGTGAAGGCAATCACCACCTGCCCGCGCGTGGGGATCGTGGGCAACACGCCGATGACCCTGGGCCGCGCGCTATCCGCATCGAGCCGCAGCCGCCCGGCGGCCACCGGGCTTTGCCCGCCTGCGGCATTGATCAGCGTCACAGCGCCGAGCGCTACGACAGGCGCGACGGGCAAGCGCTGCGCCTCGGTCCCGCGCCATGCACTCAGCCGCAGCTCGAATGTGCGCTGGAACAACGCGCGCGACACCCGCGCCTCGACCGAGGCGATGGCCGCGCGCAGGAACTGCTCAAGCGTGGCGTCCTGCGTGGTCTCATCGACAAAGCCGCTGCCCAGACGCAGATGCGCGCGAAACTCGGCCAGCGGCAGGGCGGCTGTAGGGATAGGGCTGGTCTCTCTCAGATCCATGAAGGGCCTCGCGCAGCTAGAATTCTTCGGGAAAAACAGGGTGCCCCGCGCCCGGCCCTGCAGCAATCAGGGGGAACGTCAGGACGATGCAGGCCAGGTCAATGAGGACAGGGCACCCGTCCGGCCCCGTGACGCTCAGACGCGCCGCGGGGACGGGATTTCAGATCAGTTCAGGCCGAATTTCAGCAGTTTGATTGCCTTGAAATCCGACACATCACCGCCGACGCGCTTGGTGGCATAGAACAGAACATGGGGCTTGGCGCTGAACGGATCGCGCAACACGCGCATATCGGGCCGCTCGGCGATGGTGTAGCCGGACGCGAAATCGCCAAAGGCAATCGCATAGCTGTCTGCCGCGATATCGGGCATATCCTCGGCCACGAGCACCGGATAGCCCATCAGACGCGCAGGCTCGCCTGCGGCCAGACCATCCGACCACAGGAAGCGGCCATCGGCATCTTTCATCTTGCGCACGGCACCTGCAGTTTTCGAATTCATCACGAAAACGCCATTGGCGCGGTAGGTCGCGTCCAGCGCATAGACCAGATCGACAATCGCATCGGCCGCGTTCACGGCCGCGAAATCGCCATTCGCGCCGGTCGCGATATAGCCCAGGCTGCCCCATTCCCAAGCCGCATCTTCGACCGCTGCGTGATCAAGGAACCCGCGCGGCTTGTCCACACCGTCGCCATGGATGAAGGCGGAAGCTTCTGCACGGGCGAATTTCGACGCGATCCGGCCCGCAAGCCAGCCCTCGATGTCAAACGCACTGTCATCAAGCAAGCGCTGGCTGGCCTTGGGCATGGCCGACAGCTCATGCAGGCGGATCGGGATGCGGTCGATCTTGGGCGTGTCGGATTCCGCAATCGTGCCGGTTTCGCTGGCCCAGCCGGTCGACACATCCGTATGATCGACCAGCACATCGAAAGAGGTCGATTCGACCGTCACCACAGAGGCAATCGCGCGGATCGACGCGGTCGAGGTCAGCGCCGAGCGGATCACGCTCGCGGTTTCAGGATCGACCAGATAGCCGCCATCAGCTGCAATCTGTGTGTTCAGACCCTTGGCTTCCAGCTCCAGGCCGCGCATCGCCGCATCGTCACCGCGCCGCAGATAGGCGTCAAACGCCTTGTGATGAAGGGTTTCACCTGCATCCGCGCTCATCAGCACGGGGCGGGCGGGGGATAGGGCAGTCTTGCGATCCAGCATGGTCAGTCGCTCTTCCTGTTGTGAAAGTTTCCGGGTGATATCGGCCTGAAAGGCATCGAATTCCTGCGCGAAGCCCTGCATCGCGGTCTTCAGCTCCAGGCCCTCGGCCACGGGTGCCCCCGCGCCTTTCGGGCCCGCGTGCGCGCGCACGGGGTCAGTCATGGTCGTCTCTCCTGCTCAAGGGGTTGGGTGTTGGTCGATCAAGGGCAGAGTATCGGGCCGCGCCCAAGATCAGATGAACTCAGCGTGCGCTGGGTTCACAACCGCGCAACGGCGGCACGCGCATCGCGCAGACGCGCGGTCAGCGCCGCGATTTCGGCCAGCGTGTCGGATTTCGTCGAAACACGCGCCTCGGGTTGCATCGGGAACGTCACAAGGCTGACCTCCCAGAGGTCCAGCTCGATCAGCTTGCGCCCGCCGCCGGGCACGGCCTCGGCGCGCAGCGTGCGGTAACCGATGGACAAGCCGTCCACCGCGCCCGCTTCCAGCAGCGCCTGCGCCTCACGCGCGCGGGCCACATCGGGCAACAGACGGCCCGTCACATGCAGCCCGTGGGCATCCTCATGCACCTCGTCCCAGATGCCGATGGGCTGGGCGGGGTCATGCTGCCAGAGCATCCGCACCTTGTCGCCCCGCGTCGCCATCCGCTTCAGCGAGGCCGCATAGGCCCCAGGCGCGACAGTGTCACCGCCCTTGTCGCGCAACCCGAAGACGCTGGCATAGCCCGCAATCCGGTGGCCCTCGAAGACGGTCACGCCGACCTCTGCGCCTGTGAACTTGTATTCCATCGGTTTTTCCTCTCTCTGCGCGATACTGACCAGCGCCAGCGCCCCATGCAGCAACACACCAGCGACCACGCCGTAAACGGCCAGCCAAAGACGCTTTTCCAGCCGCTCTACGGCAGTCTCCAGCCGCGCGATGCGGAATTCGAGCGCTTCCTTGCGAGCTTCAAAAACTCGCTCCTGCGCCTCAAAACGGGCCTCGGCGGCCTCGAAACTGTCATAGAGATAGCGCGAGCCCCCGATCTGACGGCGCGCGGCACTCATGCGCCCTCGACATGCGGCGGCAGGCCCAGAAGGACACGCTTCTCCGCATCGCTGAGGAAACTCGCCTCGCCCACGCGCCGCCATTGCTGCTCACGCTCGACAGCCAATGCGGGCACCTGATCCAGATCAGGCTTCAGCTCCACCTCGCCGGGAATGAAACCCGACAACCAATGCGCCACCGTGGCCGTTACCCGCATCGCCATCGGCAGCACCGTCAGCCGATAGAAGGCGCGGTTGGCCTCCTGATAATTGGCATAGGTCGCTTCACCCGGCACGCCCAGCAACATGGGCGGGATGCCAAAGGCAATCGCAATCTCGCGCGCCGCAGCTTCCTTGGTCTTCTGAAACTCCATATCGGAGGGCGAAAAGCCCATCGGCTTCCAGTCCAGCCCGCCTTCCAGCAGCATCGGACGCCCGGCATTGCGCGCGCCCTGATGATGCGCCTCCATCTCGGATTGCAGCCGCTCGAACTGCTCGGCACTCATCGCGCCCTGCCCGTCCGGCCCCTTGTAGATGATCGCGCCCGACGGCCGCGCAGCATTGTCCAGAAGTGCCTTCGACCAGTTGGAGGCAGCATTATGCACATCCACCGCGCGCCGCGCCGCTTCCAGCGGCGACAGGCCGTAATGATCGTCCTGCGGATGGAAATTGCGCAAATGACAGATCGGCGCGACGCCCTCGCGGATATGAAACCGATGGCTGCGATTGCCGACCGTGTAATCATAGGCCACAGGCCAGCCATCGCCACCGGGCACGACACTCATGCGGTCCGAGCGCAACACATGCAACTCGCGCACCCCGCCTTCCAGGTCCATGACAGCTTCCAGATAGGCATTTCCCGACAACAGAAGCTGGGCATAAAGCGCCTCGAAAAGTTCCGCGCGCCCCTGCGCGGGATTGGGCCGCGCGATCAGCTCGAGGATCGGATGCGCCTCATAGCGGCGCTCGCAATCCTGCAGGATCAACGGCAAGGCACTCGCGGCTTCAGCGATCAGCTTGACCGCCCGAAACCCTACCGGATTGCCCAGAAACCCCGCCCGCGCAAGCGATACGCCATCGCGCGCGGTCCAATGCGCACCCGCCACACCATAAGCGGCCTTGCCCGTGGCGATCCGCCCTGCCGTCAATGGCCCCACAGCCGAGGCCTTTCCCTCACTCAACGCCTGCGTCGCAGTCTCTGGCGCAGAAGTCGCGGAAGCTCTGGTCTTGCGTAGAAAATCAAACATCTGCGGCAGTCTCCATGCGTTCGCCCCTTCATCCTTGCAAAAATATCCTCGGGGGGTGCGGGGGGCAGACAGCCCCCCGCCTGCTTACGAAAGCCGTGCTCTCGTCCTGAATGTCACCCTAAAGCGCCTGCGTGAACGCCGGCTTATCACAGCGTACGCAGCTTCGGCCGCCCGGCCCGCGCTGCAGGGCCGAGGATCAGCTCATGCAAGGCCCAGACCAGCGCATCGACCCGATCAGGGCTGCCCTGACCGCGAAAACCCTGCGCGGTCATCTGCATCATCTGATCTTCCAACGGTCCGAGACGGCCGTGATGAAACACACGCCCCTGCTCATAGAGCGCGGCCACAGGCTCCGCGCGCGCGGCCTTTCCGCGCGCCGCATGCAGCGCACGAAACGGCATCAAGGGATCGACCTGGCGCAAGACCTGCTCGACCAGATTGCCGCCCTGATTGACCTCGGCGACGATCCGCTCCGCGCCGTGCCGCGTCGCCGCCGCCAGCGCCGCTTCCGCCCAGGCGCTGGGCGAGCTTGCGCGCAGCGACGCATCCTCGAGCACATAGGCCCGCCAGTCCTGCGGCGGCCCTTTCGTCACCGCGCCGACGACCACAATCCCGCAGAGGTCGGATTTCACGCCCGCACTCACGGCCGGGTCCACCGCGACCACCACGCGCGTCATCTCCGGCAGCGCGTCCACCCGCGCACGCTCCAGCAGCGCGATAGGCCAGAGCGTGCCCTCGGTATCCTCGACCAGCACCCCGTCCAGTTCCTGCCGCTCCAGATGCGAGCCACGATAGCGCGCGCGGATCTCCTCAAGAAACGACGGCGCGAGCCAGGCGCGATTGGCCTCGGTCGCGGCATGGGTCAGCACGGTCGAGGGGGCGCGCAGAATCGCCTTCAGCGTGCCCTGTGCGCGCGGTGTCGTGGTCACCAACTGGCGCGGCGCATCCCCCAGGCGCAGCGCGAATTGCAGCATGTCCCAGGCCTGATCGGCTTTTGGCCATTTCGCCAACTCATCGCACCAGGCCGCGTCGAATTGCGGCCCGCGCAGCGCCTCGGGGTCCGAAGCCGAGAAACATTGCGCGACGGCGCCGTTCGGCCAGACCAGACGGCGGCGCGTGGCTTCCCAGGCCGGTTTGCGGTCCGGCGGGCAGCAGGCCATGATGCCGCTGTCGCCAAACACCATCACATCGCGCGCCTGGTCATAGGTTTCAGCGACCAGCGCCACACGTCGCGCACGCCCCGTATCGAGTGGCCGCGCGCCTTCGACCTGAGCGCGCACCCATTCGGCGCCTGCCCGCGTCTTGCCAGCGCCGCGCCCGCCAAGACAGACCCATGTTCGCCAGTCGCCTGCGGGGGCAAGCTGATGCGGCTGGGCCCAGATGTCGAAGATCCAGGGCAGGGCCGCCAGTGCATTGGGCGTCAGATCATCGAGAAACGCCGTCACCGCCTCTGGCGATGCGGAGGCGATCCAGTCGGCGGTAGATCTCGTCTCGTGCAGCATCGAGGTCGAGCGCGGCCCCACCCGCGCTGTCGGACCCCTTGAGTTTTTGCAGGTTGGCACGTTCATGATAGGCAATCTCCAATGCTTTGCGCAGGCTGCGGAACTCCTCGGACAACTCCTTGCTGTCGGCAGGCGAAACATCGCCATATCCGTGCAGAAGTTTGGTCAGCCGCGCGATGCTGAGGTTGAGAAGGGTCTCGGAATAGGACACCATTTTTTCGGGTGTCGGCCCGTTGCCGGGTTTGTCATCTGTGATCATATGGCTCTCGCCTGTCTACTGGCCCCAACGCATGAGGCACTTCGCGGCACCTCCCGGAAGTTCCGTCATGCGGCAGGGCAAAGACTACCGCGCGAGCCTGAAAAAACGGGGCAGAGAGCGTGCGCTGTCGTCAGGACGGGCCTGTCACAGCGGCCAGAAGATTGGGATAAACACGGCGGCGACCACCGCGAGTAGAAAGTTCATCGGCACACCGATCCGCAGGAAATCGGTGAATTTATAGCCGCCTGGTCCGTAGACCAGCGTATTTGTCTGATACCCGATGGGCGTGGCAAAAGATGCCGACGCCCCCATCATGACAGCAACCACCAGGCCCCGCGGGTCAATGCCCAAGGCAAGACCGAGGGCGATGACAATCGGTGTCAGGATCACGGCCACGGCATTATTGGTCACAAGTTCCGTCAGGAAACTGGTGAGCGCATAGACTGCAAGGACCAGCATGATCGGAGAAAGTGTGGCCAGATAGGGCGCGAGCACATCGACAACCAGCCGCACAGCGCCCGCGCTTTCCAGCCCTGCCCCGACCGCCAGCATCGCAAAGATCAGCGCCAGTAACCGGCCATCGACGAAACCCAGCGCTTCGTCTGCATCGATGCAGCGTGTCAGCAGCACGACGGCAACCCCAATGAAGCTCATCAACGAAATCGGCGCGAGATTAAGCGCCGAGACCACCACGATCGCCAGCAGCACGGCAACCACGATCGGCGCATGTCCACGGCGATAAGCCCGCTCGGTCGGTTTCGTGATATCGGCAAGATTCATGTCCTGCGCGAGCCGCTGAATATCCTCCGGCGTGCCCTCAAGCAGCAGCGTATCCCCGACCCGCACGACAAGGTTCTCGAAATTCGTGCCGATATTCTGGTTGCGACGATGCACCGCCAGCGGATAGACCCCGTAACGCCTGCGCAGCCGGATGCTGCCAAGCCGCCGCCCGACCATCTTGCTGTCTGGCGAAATCAGCACCTCGACGGTCGTGGTTTCAACCGAAGACAGCCGGTCGACATCGCGCTGAGGTCCGATCAGATCAGGGTCTTCCGGGTCGCCACTGTCGACCTGCGCCACATCGGGATTCTGCTTCAGCCCCAGAACCTCGGACATCTGCGTGCGCAACACGACACGGTCGCCCGCCTGCAAGGTCACCTGCGCCATATCGCCCCAACGCAATGACGCATCTCCGCGCAAGACGTCGATCACCCGCGCCCCTTCGCGCTTGAACATGTCAACATCGGCCAGCTTACGCCCGACCAGCCGGGATGCTTCGGGGATGGCCACTTCGGTGAAGAACTTGGCCTTGGAGCGGTTCGAGAGAACATCACTCATCGACGCACGGTCGGGCAACAGCCTATGACCGAACAGCGCGAGATACAGCACCCCTGCCACCGCCATCAAAAGCCCAAGCTTGGTGATCTCGAAGACGGTAAACGGGGCCATGCCATTGGCGCGCGCAACCCCATCGACCAGCAAATTGGTCGACGTGCCGATCAAAGTCAGCGTCCCCCCCAAAATGGCCAGATAGCTGAGCGGAATCAGAACCTTGGACGCGGAAGTGCCCATCTGCTTGGCCAACTGAACGAAAATCGGAATCATCACCACAACGATGGGTGTATTGTTCACGAAGGCCGAAAGCACCAGAACCGTCAGGGTCAGCGTTGCCAGCGTGATCCAGGGTCGCTTCTGGATGTTGCGGGCCGCCAGCTGCGAAATCAGATCCAGCGTGCCGGTCCGTACCAAGGCACCCACGATCACGAACAGGGCAGCAATCGTCCAGGGCGCGTGGTTGGAAAAGGCATCGAACGCCGCGCCTTGCGGAAGAATGCCCAGCACCAGCATCAACACCGCGCCGCCAATGGCCGTCACTTCGACCGGATAGGCTTCGCGCATGAAGGCCACAAACATTCCCAGCACGATCAGCAAAGCGACAATGGCCTGTGTCGTATCGCCAAGCTCTATGCCGAACATGAACCCCCCGTCAGCTTTGCCCTCGCTGTGACAGTTGCGCAGAAAGATGTGTCGGCGCAAGCCGTTGCGTGCGCAATGCGGGCGGCGCGGCCGAATTTACCCCACTGCATGCCTCAAGCCAGGGCGTCAGGCCCCGCCTGCGGCAACCGGCCGCCCACGCGCACCATCTCGATACGGGACGCGCGCCCGGTCACGGGGTCGACTTCCAGATAGGTACCCGACAGGGTCGCAGCCCCCATCGCAGGCTCGAATCGCGCTTGCGCCATGCCGGTGATGAAGCGGCGCATCGGCTCATCCTTGTGCATCCCGATGACGCTATCGTAGTCCCCGCACATGCCCGCATCGGTCTGAAACCCGGTGCCGCCGTTCAGGATCTGCGCATCTGCGGTCGGCACATGGGTATGCGTGCCCACCACAAGGCTCGCACGCCCGTCGCACCAGTGGCCCATTGCGTATTTCTCCGATGTCGCCTCACAATGCACATCGATGATCGAGGCCTGCACCAGACCCCCGCGCGGATGGGCGCGCAGCACCGGCTCGATGGCCGAAAACGGATCGCTGTAGGGCTGCTTCATGAACACCTGCCCCAGCACCTGCGCGACCAGCACCCGCGCGCCCGAAGGCAGGTCATACACCCGCGCGCCCTGCCCCGGCGCGCCTGATTTGGCGAAATTCAGCGGACGGATGATGCGCGGCTCCTGAGCGGCAAACTCGCGCATGCTGCGCTGGTCAAACGCATGATCGCCCAGCGTGACGCAATCGGCCCCGGCTTCGAGCAAGAGCTTCGCATGTTCAGGCGACAACCCCATCCCGCCCGTGGCATTTTCGCCATTGACCACAACGAAATCCAGCCGCCACTGCTTGCGCAGCGCCGGCAGTGTCTGCGTGACGGCCTGCCGCCCGGCCCGGCCCATGACATCGCCCAAGAAGAGTATCCGCATGTCACAGGGCATAGGCGGGCCAAAAAGGCTTCACAAGCGAAAAGATGCCTCAGCAAGGCGAAGCGGCCGCAACGGCTTTAACGCGATCGTAACTTTTGGAGCCTAGCTTTTCAGTATGTGAGGCTGGCATCAGGATCCGGAACATGATCGCATCACCATCCGGAAATCTGCGCTCCGCGCCCGCACTCCCGGCGCGCGTGCCCTCAAGCCTGGACCTTTGCCTGCTCTATGACTGGCAGACCGGACCCGATTTCGACACCTGCTGCAACAGCATCCTGCAACATCTGCGCAATGAGGACAACGTGATCACCCGCGCCACCCGCAGACCCAGCTATCTGGACCTGCATAGCGACGGTGCGCGCCTGTTGATCGAAAGCTTCAACCCCGCTCAGATCGCGCATCTGCAGCGCCCGGCCTGTCTCGGACCTGATCGGCTGCGACGCGGGCTATCTGAAGCGCATGCCCGCAGCAATACGGCGCTGCGACTGCGCGTTGCTGCTGGCTTTGATGACCGACGGCTTGGCGATCTTCTGGGGCACCTGATCTCACTGGTCAGCCCGGCGGCGCTGGTCCTGATGGACACCAATATCGTCCTTACACAAGCAGAATTCCGCGCTGCAAGTCTCGCGCAATTGGCGCAGATCATTCCGGGTCAGGCGCTCGCACAGCGGTGCGACGCGCCAATGCGGCACCCTTCGGTCTTTGCGGCCCCTCCACACAAGCCGATGGAACTGGCGGCACCTCTGGACGCGGGCCGCGCGGCAAAGCTCTGCGCTGTGCTGGCGGATGAGTTTCGCAATGCGCCGCGCTGGTCGTGGATCGGAAACAGCAAACCCGGCCAATGCCGCATCGGCGTGCTGTCCAGCCGGGACGGTGCACTGCATATGGACCCTGCCCGCGCCATCACGGGCACCCTGCGCATCAGAACGAAAGAACCACGCACAGATCGCGTGCGCTTGTCCAGCTAGGGTGGATCGCGATCAGGTTGGATGACGTGACTTTGCTATAGCGTCTGTTATTGGGCCAGGCTTGCCACGCTGCGCCGTAGTGGCAATGCACTCACAAGGCTACTCGGCATAGACGCGCAGTCCCACCAACTGCGTCAGCGGCACCCCAAGGGTCGTGAACGCCGCAAGTGACAACTGACTTCCCGCGCCAGCTGGCGCCCCGGATGGCCGCAACTCGACCCGCAATGACCCTGTGCCCTGCTGTAGTTCCACCCGGCCCTGCTGCACCCGCGTCACAAGCCCGGTGCGCAACCAGATACCGCCCTCGCCAGGACTGCCCAGCGCCGCAAGGGTCTCCCCCAGAAGTTCCGTGCGCGCCGCAGGTGGAGCAAGCGCGACGCGGCGTTCCTCGGCTGTGGTTTGATCCAACGCATCGGGCCGAAGGCCACCCGCACCGAGCCCGGCAACCCCGGACGCGGCTGCAGGGCGTGCTTGCGGGCGTGTCGTTTCATCTTCCGGGGCGAGCACAGCGACATCGACCGCCTCCGCAGGCGCACCGCGCCCGGAACCCGTCCCGCCCAACTGCGCACAACCGCCCAGCACCAGAAGCGCCAGAAGTGAGCCAACAGTTATGCGCGCGATTTCCATCTTTTCTGGATACTGCCAAAAGCGGACGACGGCAATGGGCTTGCCACTTGCCGCGCAGCTCCGAGATGGCTATTTTGTCAGGCATGACCGCGCCGCTGATTGACCCCTTCGCCCGCCCGATCTCTTACTTGCGCGTCTCGGTGACGGATCGCTGCGACTTCCGCTGTGTCTATTGCATGGCCGAACAGATGACCTTTCTGCCCAAGAAAGAACTTCTGACCCTCGAGGAACTCGACCGGATGTGCTCGACCTTCATCGCAATGGGGGTGGAAAAGCTGCGGATCACCGGCGGCGAACCTCTGGTGCGCAAGGATATTCTGACCTTCTTCCGTTCCATGTCGCGCCATCTCGACAGTGGCAAGCTGAAGGAACTGACCCTGACCACCAATGGCAGCCAGCTGCGCAAATACGCGGCGGCCCTCGCGGATTGCGGGGTGCGGCGCATCAATGTGTCACTGGACACGCTTGATGACCGGAAATTCGCCGCGATCACGCGCTGGGGACGGCTGGCGCAAGTGCTCGACGGGATTGCCGCGGCGCAAGAGGCCGGCATGCGCGTCAAGATCAACGCCGTGGCGCTCAAGGGCTTCAACGAGGACGAGTTGTTCACCCTGCAGGACTGGTGCGCACAGAGCGGGATGGATCTGACCTGGATCGAGGTCATGCCGATGGGCGATCTGGGCAATGAAGACCGGCTGGACCAGTATTGGGCGCTCAGCGATCTGCGCGCGCAGCTGGCCGAACGCTACACCCTGACCGATCTCGCCGAACGCACAGGCGGCCCGGCGCGCTATGTGCGGCTGGAAGAAACAGGCCAGAAAATCGGCTTCATCACGCCACTGACGCATAATTTCTGCGAAAGCTGCAACCGTGTGCGGCTGACCTGCACGGGCGAGTTGTATATGTGCCTCGGGCAGGAAGACATGGCCGACCTGCGCGCGCCGCTGCGGGCATCACCTGACAATGCTCTGCTGCAGGACGCCATCCGCGCGGCGATTGCGCGCAAGCCCAAAGGGCATGATTTCGACTATTCGCGCCAGTCAGTTTCGGGTCAGGTCACCCGCCATATGAGCCATACCGGCGGCTGATCCGCGCGTCATGTCAGCTTGCGCCGCCGCGACACGGAGATGTCCAGCTCGGTGATCTTCTTGCGCAATGTGTTGCGGTTGATGCCCAGCAAGTCCGCACAGCGCGCCTGATTGCCCCCGGTCGCGTCCAGGGCGATCTCGATCAACGGCGTCTCCATCTCGCGCAGGATTCGCCCATAGAGCCCCGGCGGCGGCAGATCCTGCCCATGGAGATCGAAATATCGCCGCAAATGACGCCCCACGGAATCCGACAAAGTCTCATCGGTGACCCGCTCGCCCACGACCAAGGCGCTTGGTTGGCTTTGCAGCGCGCCCTCGATCTCGGCGCGTGAAATCATCGGGTCGGATTGCGTCAGGCTCAGCCGTCGCAGGGTGTTTTGCAATTGCCGCACATTGCCTGGCCAGGAATAGGCGCGCACCAGCTCCATCGCCTCCGGCGACAGGCTGCGCAGGCTGGCGCCTTCATCCGCCGCCTGCGAGAGGAAATGCCGCGCCAGCGGGTCCAGATCGTCGATTCGTTCACGCAAGGATGGCACATTCAGCACGACGCCCCCCAGCCGGTAATAGAGATCTTCTCGCAACGCCCCTTCGGCCAGCGCGCGCGTCAGATTGCCCTGTGCCGTCGCCATCACCCGCGGCCCATCATCCGTGATCACATCCAGCAGACGCGCCGCGCGCAGCTGCGCGTCTGTGTCAAACGCGGTCAGTTCATCAAACAAGAGCGTGCCCCCGCGCACCCGCGACAAGAGCGTCTGCGCCCCGTCCGAGCTTTGCAGATCCTCGACGCTTGCGGTCACGAAGGGCTGGTTACGACGGTCCGAGAGGTCATGCACGGTGCGCGCGATCAGCGACTTGCCCGACCCCGATTCCCCGATGATCAGCACCGGCATCTGCGAATTGATCACCCGCGCGATCAGCCGATACAGTTCCTGCATGGCGGGCGTGCGTCCCACCAGAGGCATGCTGTCCATGCTCAGCATATCCCCGCGCGGCGCAGGCGTCTGGCGCTGCGGCACCTCGGAGGCCGAGATCAACCGGCGATTCTTCATCGCCGCACCTGCGCGTTTCAGCAGATCGGGCAGATCGAAAGGTTTGGGCAGATAATCATGCGCCTCGACCTCATTGGCCTGGATCGCCGTCATGATCGTGTTTTGCGCCGAAATCACGATCACCGGCAGATCCGGGCGCTCCTTGCTGATCTTGGGGATCATCTCGATACCGTTGCCATCAGGCATCATCACATCCGTGATCACCAGATCGCCGCGCCCTTCCTCGACCCAGCGCATCAGTGTCGTCAGGCTGGACGTCGCATGCACTTTGCAACCCGCCCGCGTCAGCGCCTGTGTCAGCACTGTGCGGATCGTGCGGTCATCATCTGCGACCAGAACAGTTCCATCCATCAGCGCGTCTCCTTCATGTCATGGTTTCTGCCGCGCGCGGCAACGAAATGCGAAACACTGTGCGCCCGGGCGCACTATCGACCGAAACCCAGCCGTCATGGGCGGCGATGATCTTTGACACCAAGGCCAATCCCAGCCCGGTGCCATTCTCGCGGCCAGAGACGAAAGGATCGAACACCTCATCGGCAATCTCGGGCGGCAGACCGGGGCCATCGTCAATGATCTCGACATGGATCGGCAACGCGACATCCTCGCCACTGGCCGCGCGCAGGCGCAGCGAGTGTTCAAAGAAACTGCGGATCTCGATCTTGCCGCCCATCAGATTGGCCTGAGCTGCGTTTTTCAGAAGGTTCAGAATCACCTGCAACAACTGATCACTATCGGCCAGCACCGGCGGCAGCGACGGGTCATAACTCTTGCGGATGCGCATATGCGCTGCAAATCCGACCTCGGCAGAGCGACGGGCGCGCTCCAGCACGTCATGGATATTGACTGCGCGCAGATCGGGCGGGCGCTGGTTGCCGAATTGCTCGACCTGATCAAGCAGCTTCACGATACGCTGGGTTTCGGCCACGATCAGATCCGTCAGCGCCCGATCCTCGCCCGACAGGCCCATCGACAAAAGCTGCGCCGCACCTGTGATGCCCGCCAGCGGGTTCTTGATCTCATGCGCCAGCATCTGCGACATGCCGATGGCCGAGCGCGCGGCATGCCGCATGCCATCCGCCTTACCCAACTTGCCCGCGATCTCGCGAGGGGTCAGCAGCATCAACACCAGATCGCGCCGGTCCCCGAACAGCGCCAGCTGGATCGCGCAATGACCGCCCGGACGGTCGCCCAGCGTCACCATCACATCATTGATGAAGACCGGCGCACGATTCTTGCGACACCGCATCAGCGCTGAATGCAGCGGTGCGTCTGTCTCGATCAGATGCGAAAGCGCCTGCCCCAGCACCGCGCGCCGCGACAGGCTGAGATACTGTTCCGCCGCGGGGTTGCAATCGATAACCGACTCAACGCCGTCTTTCTGCCCGATCATCAAGGCAGGCACTGGCAGGGCCGCCCAGATTGATCCCGTGGTGGGCGGGGTCATGCGGCCTGCTCCAGCGCGGTGCAGGGCGCAAGAGCGTCGGGCAGAAGGCGCAACACCTCTGCCGGATCACGCGCGGTCAGAAGTCGCTGGCGCAGCGCGGGCGCACCGCGCGCGGCCTCGGCATACCAGCCCAGATGCTTGCGCGCGGTCTTCAGGCCCAGATCGCGCCCGTAGAAGGACAGCACCGCCTCGTAATGTGCCGCCACCAGATCGACCAACGCCGCCCCTTCCGGTCGCTTGGGCGCCGCACCGCCATAAAGTGCCGCCGCGATCTGCGCGAGCAACCAGGGCTGCCCCTGCACGCCGCGCCCGATCATCACCCCCGCAGCGCCTGATCGCGCCAGCGCAGTCTCGGCCGTCGCACAGCTGACAATGTCACCATTCGCGATCACCGGCACGCCCACGGCCTCGACCACGGCGCGAATCGCTGCCCAATCGGCCTGGCCTTTGTAGAACTGGCAGCGTGTGCGGCCATGAACCGTGACCATTCGCACGCCGGAATCCGCCGCACGCCGCGCGATCTCGGGCGCGTTCAGGCAGTCGTCATCCCAGCCCAGCCGCATCTTGACCGTCACTGGCACCCGCACCGCGCCCACAACAGCTTCGATCAGCGACAGCGCATGATCAGGCGCGCGCATCAACGCCGAGCCCGACAGCCCGCCCACGACTTTCTTCGCGGGGCAGCCCATATTGATGTCGATGATCTCCGCACCGCCCGCTTCAGCCATCCGCGCGGCCTCGGCCATCCAATGCGCCTCACGCCCCGCCAATTGGACTGCGGTGCGCGCTTCGCCCAGCCCCAACTCGGTGCGCGCTTTTGCACGGACCGAGGGCTTGGCCTGCACCATTTCCTGACTGGCGACCATTTCCGACACGACCAGCCCGGCCCCGAAGCCTGCCACCACCCGCCGAAACGGCAGATCCGTGATCCCCGCCAAAGGGGCCAACAGAACTGGCGGCGCAATACCAAGGGCACGCAGCGCATCGGGCACGGGGCGCGGCAAAGAAGCGTCGGTCATTCATCTGTCCTGTCTGTCATGCACTGTCCCTAAACCTGCAGGCGAGCTGAGGCAAATGTCATACGCACCCCCTTGGCGCGCAATTGATCATCTGCCTAAAATTTGTGCGATCACCGCCGATCCGGGCGCGGATTGTCACGCCCCCCTGCTTCGGCCTATAGCTGGGCACAAGAAGCAAAGGCCGGACATGGACCAGATCGCCGCCATCATTGTCGCCGCAGGACGCGGTACCCGCGCCGGAGAAGGGCTGCCCAAGCAATGGCGCAGCGTGGGTGGTCGGCCTGTGCTGGACTGGACGCTCAGGGCCTTTCGCCGTGCAGGGCTGACGCGGCTGGTCATTGTGATCCACCCCGATGACCGGGCGCAAGCCGAAGCCTTGCTGGCCCCCGGCGAAATCCTGGTCGCGGGCGGCGCAGAGCGCGTGGCCTCCGTCCGTGCCGCGCTGGAAGTTCTGGCTGCAACACCGCCCGCGCGCGTGCTCATCCATGACGGCGCACGCCCGCTGGTCAGCGCGACCGTGATCGCGGATGTGCTGGCCGCGCTGGCCGATGCTCCCGCCGCTGCCCCCGCCCTGCCTGTGGTCGATGCGCTCTGGCACGGCGCGCAGGGTCAGGTCACAGGCACCGCCGCGCGCGACGGGCTTTATCGCGCCCAGACCCCGCAGGCCTTCGACTTCGCCGCGATCCTGCGCGCCCATCGCGCCCATTCCGGCCCCGCCGCCGATGATGTCGAAATCGCCCGCGCCGCCGGGCTGACAGTTGCGATTACAGCCGGATGCGAGGATAATTTCAAACTGACCTACCCCGCCGATTTTGCGCGCGCAGAACGGCGTCTGACAGAAAGGCACGCAATGGATATTCGGCTGGGCAACGGCTATGATGTGCACCGCTTCGGCGCGGGCGAGGGCTGCTGGCTCTGTGGTGTGCTGGTGCCGCATCCGCGCGCGCTGCAGGGCCATTCCGACGCGGATGTGGGCATGCACGCGCTCACCGACGCGATCTATGGCGCCTTGGCCGAGGGCGATATCGGGCGGCATTTTCCGCCCTCCGACCCGCAATGGAAGGGCGCAGCCAGCGCGATTTTCCTGCGCCACGCTGTGGATCTCGCCGCGAAGAAGGGCTACCGCATCGCCAATTGCGACGTAACACTGGTCTGCGAATTGCCCAAGATCGGCCCGCATGCGCAGGCCATGCAGGCGCGTCTGAGCGAGATTATGACGCTCGCCCCTGACCGGATCAGCGTGAAGGCAACGACATCCGAACGGCTGGGCTTCACCGGGCGCGAAGAAGGGATCGCAGCACTCGCGACCGCCTGCCTGATCGCAGATGAAAAGGTGCCTACATGACCCCCTCCCGTCTGATCGCGACCTTCTTCGGCGCAGGGCTGTTGCGGCCTGCACCCGGCACATGGGGCTCACTCGCGGCCCTGCCCGCCGCCTGGGGGCTGCACATGATCGGCGGCTTCTGGCTTCTGGCCCTCGCCACGGCGCTGGTGTTCCTGCTGGGCTGGTGGGCAACTGTGCAGGAAACCCGCGGCCTTGCAGACCCTGACCCGTCCGAGATCGTCATCGACGAGGTTGCGGGCATGTGGCTCGCCCTCTGGCCAGTGTCACTGGGCGCGATGCTGCAGGGCGTGCCGGTGCTGGCGCTCTGGCCGGGCTGGGTGGTGGCGTTTCTGGCGTTTCGGGCCTTCGATATCTGGAAACCAGGTCCAGTGGGGCTTGCCGACCGGATGCATACACCGTTGGGCGTGATGCTCGACGATATCATCGCAGGCGCGCTGGCCGCAATGTTGGTCGCAGTCTTCGCCGTCGTGGCGCATGGGATGATGGGGGTATGAGCGCTGCCGAAGCTCTCGCGGCGGCGCGTGCGCAGGGGCTGCAGATCGTGGCGGCCGAAAGCTGCACCGGCGGGATGATCATGGCCGCTCTGACCGATATCGCAGGCGCGTCCGATGTTGTGGACCGGGGGTTTGTCACCTATTCCAACGCGGCGAAGACGGAGCTGCTGGGCGTACGGACTGAAACGCTGGCCGCGCATGGGGCCGTGTCCGAACAGGTGGCGCGAGAGATGGCCGCAGGCGCGCTGGCTCGCGCACAGGCCGGGATCGCCATCGCGGTCACAGGCATCGCAGGCCCCGGCGGGTCCGAGCACAAGCCCGAAGGCCGCGTCTGTTTCGGCCTTGCGACAGAGGATGATATCCGCAGCGAAACCGTCGAATTCGGCGCGATTGGCCGCGTGCAGGTGCGCAAAGCGACTGTGCAACACGCGCTCGGGATGATCATTGCAGCCTTGCGCGCAGCAGGCTGAACCCACCCAACCGACCAGAGCTGCCAGCCCTTTCGCCCTTCGGATGGCGCGCAAGGGTGGGTGGGTGGGCGCGACATCCGAAGGGCGAAAGGGCTGGCCGCGTCAGCCGTATAGCTCTCTGGCACGCGTCTCAAAAGCGCCCACCACCCGGCGCATGGCCTGATCGAAGACAACCCCGATCAACCTTTGCAGAACAGGGTTGCGGAATTCGAAATCGACCGAGAAATCCACCACACAGCCCCCGTCTTCGGCAGGCTTCATATGCCAATGCGAGATCATGTATTTGAACGGCCCGTCCAGATAGGCCGTGTCGATACGCCGTGCTTCGGGATAAAGCTCGACGCGACTCCCAAACCTCTCGCGAAACACCTTGAACGAAATCACCAGATCCGCCTCGATCTGCTCGCCGCCCTCGATGGGCCTGCGCGAGCGGATGCGCGCGGCCGCTGTCCAGGGTAGAAATTCGGGATAACGCGCCACATCAGCGACCAGATCGAAGATCTGTTCCGCACTATAGGGCATATGCCGATGTTCTGTGTGGCTGGGCATGCTCTGCTCTTGTCCTGATCGCGCCGTATGTCCTAAAGTCGAGGCAGAAAATCAAGGGGCAGATATGACGCAGCCAGCCTATGTCATCGATCAGATGATCAGCGCCAAGCAGATCGCCGCGCGGGTCGAGGAACTCGCCGCCGAAATCACCCGTGCCTTCGCGGGAACCGAGAAGCTTGTGGTGGTGGGGCTGTTGCGCGGCTCTTTCGTCTTCATCGCCGATCTGGCGCGCGAGATCGACCTGCCGTTGGAGGTCGATTTCATGGAAGCCTCAAGTTATGGCAATGCCACTCAATCCTCGCGCGAGGTGCGCATCCTCAAGGATCTTTCGGGCAAGGTCGAGGGCCGCGATGTTCTGGTGGTCGAAGATATCGTCGATACGGGCTTCACACTCAGCCAGGTTTTGCACCTGCTACGCGCTCGCAACCCCGCCCGGCTGGAAGTCTGCGCGCTGCTCGACAAGCCCGCACGCCGCGAAGTCGAGATCCGCGCCACATGGACCGGCTTTGAAATTCCTGATGAATTTGTGGTCGGATACGGTATTGATTACGCCCAACGCGACCGCAATCTGCCCTATATTGGCAAAGTGCGCTTCACCTGACCCGCTTCACGCGGGCGTGAGTTGGTCTTATGTCCTTGCCGCGTTAACGTCGGTACAGCTATTAATCAGGAGCGATAAAATGACAGCCAAACGCCTATTCAGCGCCTTTTTGCTTGGTGCCACACTCTCCAGCCCGGCTTTTGCGGATCAAGACCCCGCCGTCGAGCAACGGCAGGGCCAGTTCAAACTCTATGTGCATAATTTCGGCCTGATGGGGGCAATGGCGCAGGGCCGCATCGATTACGATGCCGAGGCCGCGCAGACTGCCGCGACCAATCTCTATCACGTCACCCGCCACGACCAGAGCCGCCTCTGGCCCGAGGGCACTGATTCCTTCAGCATCGATGGCACCCGCGCCAATCCGGCGATCTGGGAAAATCTCGATGATTTCGTCGAGAAATTCACCGCCATGCAGACAGCCGTAGAAGCGCTGCAGGCTGTGGCAGGGGGAGGGCTGCCGGAAATGCAGGCCGCTTTCGGGCCGGTCGGTCAAAGCTGTCAGGCTTGCCACGAAGCCTATCGCGACGAAGCCAGCTGATCGGCGACGCCTCGCTCCCCCTTGCGCACGGCATCACCGCGCGCAAGGGCTAACAACAAGGACACCTGCCGATGCGCCGCGCCGTCTTTGGCCTGATCACCCTCGCGGCCCTTGCAGGGGCTACCGCATGGATGCTGTCCGGCCCGCAGCCGCTTGACAGCGCCGCGATTGCCGGGCTCTCCGGTGGCGATGCCGAGAGCGGACGCGCGGTCTATCTCGCCGCCGGATGCGCCTCGTGCCACATGGCCCCCGGAACCGACGCTGATCCGCTGCTCTTGTCCGGTGGCCGCCAGTTTGAAAGCGATTTCGGCACCTTTCTCGCGCCCAATATCAGCCCTGATCCTGATCATGGCATCGGCGGCTGGACACAGGAACAATTCCTAAACGCCGTGATGCGCGGCATCTCACCCGACGGGAAGCACTATTACCCGGCTTTTCCCTATACCAGCTACATCCGCGCCGAGCCGCAGGATATCGCTGATCTTTATGCCTACATGATGACCCTGCCCGCCGACGCGACCCCGTCGCAGCCCCATGATCTGGGCTTTCCCTTCAACATCCGTCGCAGCGTCGGGCTGTGGAAATGGCTCTATCTGCGCGAGGACTGGATCGTGACCGGCGATCTGACCGAAGCCGAGACACGCGGCCGCTACCTGTCCGAAGCGCTGGCCCATTGCGCCGAATGCCACACACCGCGCGGCGCCTTGGGCGCGCTCGACCATGACCGCTGGCTGATGGGTGCCCCCAATCCTTCGGGGCGCGGGCGGATCCCGGCCATTGCGGGCGACAGCTTCACCTGGAGCGCCTTCGACATCAGCGCCTATCTCGCCTCTGGACTGACACCGGATTTCGACGTGGTGGGCGGCAGCATGGCCCCGGTCGTGAACAACCTGCGCCAGCTTGACCGCGCCGAGCTGGACGCAATCGCCGCCTATATCCTGCGCGCTGGCCAATAACCCGGCCCCCGGCACGCAAAATTCAACACGCAGCCCTTGTGCGAATGCTGTGCTGCGCACATAGTATGATGGTCGTAACATACAGAGCGCATGGCACAGGATAAAGACATCACGCCGCTCAACCCTGCCGCGCGCCTGAGCTTCACTGAAAAGTTCCGGCTGCAGACATGGTTGATGGGCATCATCGCCTTCGCGGTGGTGCTTTTTCTGCTGGTGCAGGCGAAATTCATTCTCATCGCGCTGGCCATTGCCATCATCCTCTTTTCGCTGACGTCTGATGCGATCAATTCGATCTCGCGCCTGCGCATCGGAAGTTTCCGAATCGCCAACTGGCTGGCCTCGATCGTCGCGGTGATCCTGATTGCCTCGGGCCTGCTGACACTCGCCGGTCTGGTCATCTCGCAGATCAACACTGTGCTGACGACCACGCTCGCCTATACTGACGACGCCCAGCGCGCGATTGCGCAGATGTTCGGCTGGATGGGTGAAGATGTCGAACAATCGGTTCTGGCCACTGTTCGCAGCATCGAGATTTCCAGCTATCTGCGCTCTGCCGCCGGTCAGGCAGGCACGATCCTGAGCCAGGTGGTGCTGATCATCCTCTTCGTAGGCTTTTTATTCCTCGAACGAGTCTGGTTTCACACCAAGCTTGAAAACCTGATGGATGATCCCGCGCAGGCACACCGCGTCAGTCATATCATCAGCTCAATCATTCGCCGTGTGAATCACTATCTTCTGGTCAAGGGGCTGATCTCCTCTGTCACGGGCTTCCTGATCTTCCTGATGCTAAGCGTCTTCAATCTGCAATTCGCCGTCGCGATGGGATTGCTGACCTTCGTGCTGAACTTCATCCCCTCCGTCGGCTCGATCATCGCGACACTGATCGTCACGCTGGTGGCATATATCCAGGTTCCCGAGCCGCAAACCGCTGTGCTGATCTTCGTGCTCGCCGGCATGATCCAGTTCATCCTCGGCAATGTCATCGACCCGATGCTCATGGGCCGGACCCTGCGGCTTTCAGCGTTTGGGATCATCATATCACTGGCCTTCTGGGGGGCTGTCTGGGGTATACCGGGCATGTTCCTGGCCGTGCCCTTCATGGTCGCTGTGATGATTGTCTGCTCGCATATCCCCGCGGCCCGTCCGGTGGCCGTGCTTCTGTCGCGCGAGGGGCTGCCGGAAGAGGAATTTCCGATCATCGGCAAAACTGTCCCACCCCCCGATGATCAGGAAGCCGAGCGGGCGTATCACCACGCGGTTGGGGCGGAATAATCGCTCATTCGGGCCAGAGGACACCGTTCTGTGTCACGACTGCGTCCAGCCGCTGATCACGGTGGTCATATGGGACACGATCACTGAGCTGCTCTGCAAAGGCAAAGCCAATCGCCAGGACGCGCCCCTGCGCGCGCAGCTGCGCTAAAGTGCGGTCGTAGAACCCGCCGCCATACCCCAGCCGGTAACCCGACCGGTCGAACGCGAGCATCGGCACGATCAGGGCGTCAGGCACCAGCGGATCGGACTGCGCGGGGACAAGCGCCTTGAACGCCCCCGGCACCATCACCCCGTCCGGGGTCCAGCGATGAAACTCCAGCGCTTGACCCGCACTGCGGACCACAGGCACACAGACTGGCCCGGCATGCGCAGTCATCGTCGCCGATGGGTCTAGTTCACCGCGCATCGCCATGTAGCCCGAGAGCGTCACATGCGGCAAACTAGCACCATAATGCTGCGTCAGGAACTGGATCAGATGGGCATTTGCCTGCGCAGTCGCGACCGCAGCATTTATTACTCCAGCGCGCGCGGCAGCCATTACCTTGCGCAGGCCCTGCTTTTCTTGTGCCAGACTGTCTGCCATCCCTATCGCGCGCCTTTCAAGCCCCCATCGGGGTCAGTTAGGCACCACTTGGCGCGAGGCAACCATCCCCGTTACGACTGGTCAGCACGCGACACCGACGCGCTCAGCGATCCCATATAGGCATAAGCCGTCAACGTCAGTACCAGTACACAAGACCCTACCAAACTGTATCCTGCCAGAGCAGCGAGAAGGCCCGCGCCTCCAATCAGCAAATAGACCGCTGCAATCAGCCCGGATATGACCGAGAGCAACAAACACGCAATGACCATGACCTATCCCCTCAAGACACGGTAGGGTCACTAATCGCAACAAAAAATGAAGATTGAGTTAAGTCTTGGTCACAATCACGCCTGACGCGCCATTGCGACCTCGAACTCGCCATTCAGCCTGCGGACGAAATCATTCAGGCCAGTGAGGCGCTCTCGCCGCAGGCGCTCGGTCTCGATGATGCCGCGCAATTGCGCCTCGCTGCGATCAAGATCGTCATTGATCAACACGTAATCGTATTCCGCCCAGTGGCTTATCTCATCACGCGATTTCTGCATACGGGCCGCGATCACCGCGTCGCTGTCCTGACCGCGCTGGCGCAGCCGTGCATCCAGTGCCGCGATGGAGGGCGGCAGGACGAAAATCGACACGACATCCTTGCCCAGCGACGAGTTGCGCACCTGCTGTCCACCCTGCCAATCAATATCAAAAAGCATGTCACGCCCCTCGCGCAAGGCGGCATCCACTGGACTTTTCGGGGACCCATAGAGATTTCCGAACACATCCGCATGTTCGAGCATTTCTCCGGCGGCGATCATCGCCTCGAACTCGGCACGACTGCGAAAGAAATAGTCGCGCCCGTCCACTTCGCCGTCGCGCGGTGCGCGTGTTGTGGCCGAGACCGAGAAACGCAGCGTGCTGTCCCATGCCATCAGACGCTTGGCCAAAGTCGATTTTCCAGCTCCGGAAGGGGATGACAGGATGATCAACACACCGCGTCTGGTCATGGGGTCACTCCACGTTCTGAACCTGCTCCCGCATCTGATCGATCACGACTTTAAGGTCAAGTCCGATCCGGGTCATCTCCAGATGCTGCGCCTTGGAGCAAAGCGTATTCGCCTCTCGGTTGAATTCCTGCGTCAGGAAATCCAGCTTGCGCCCGACCGGCCCCGGCGTCTCCAGCAAGGCCCGTGCGGCGGCACAATGGGCGCTCAGGCGATCAAGCTCCTCGGCAAGATCCGTCTTCACGGCGAGCAACGCCAGTTCCTGTTCGGCGCGTCCAGGGTCGGCCTGACCGGCCTCCAGGATCTGTGCCAGCAGCTTGCGGAAATGCGCACGGAGTTCCGCGCCGCGCGTCTGCGTCAGCGCCCGCGCCTGATCGGTCAGCCGCGCAAGCTCGTCGATCTGACCGTCAAGAACGCCGCGCAACGCCGCGCCCTCTGTGGCGCGGCTTTGCTGAAACTCCGCGAGCAGAAGCCTGAAGTCCTCGAGCAGAACCGCTTCCAGCGATTCGGGCGCAATTGTGGCCGAATCGGGACCATGCGGCTGGACCCCGCGCCAAGACAAAAGCTCCAGAGCATTGGGCGGTTGCAGCAAAAACCCCACAGCCTCGGCTTGCACGGTGATCTGTTGAAGAGCCCGGAGGGTTGCAAGCAACGCATCTGTGTCGACTGCCGGAGCGAGCGTATCAGAGGCTATACGCATTCGCAATCCCAGGTTGATCTGCCCTCGCGCCAAGGATGATCCCAGCAAATCGCGTAGCTTTTTTTCCATGAAAACAACATGTTCAGGCAGGCGCAATCGGACATCCAGACCCCGCCCATTGACCGAACGCAGATCCCAATCCCACTCTATCTGCACCCCATCGCGCACCTGAGACCCCGCGCGATTGGCATAGCCGGTCATTGAATGCATGGCAGTTTCCCATTCTGGCGTCTGCCGCCTTCAAACATAAATCTTAACCAGAATTCAAGAATGTGGCAGAAATCGAGCAAAATTCGAGCTATTAATTTCTCATTAAGAGAGCTTGCGGCAATATTAAGTTTGCATCATCCGTTTGCTCTCGGTTCGGGGTATCGTCGCCGCTCTTGTGGCGCGTAAAGTTGGGTAAGGGAAAGACATGTCTGAGCATCACATGACACATAGTGCAGCGGCCCTCGCGGGGATTACCAGCGACTCGGTCTTTGCACGGGTCTGCGCCTATTGGGCGATCCTGCGCGAAAACGGCACTGCGCCCAAGCGCAGCGCGATCGACCCGCGCGCGCTGGGCGATGCGCTTCCGCATGTCTTTCTGGCCGAACTGGTCGCGCCTCGCGTCGCGCGACTGCGGATCTGCGGTCACAAGATCGAGGATCTGATGGGCATGGACATGCGCGGGATGCCCCTGACAGTGCTGTTTCAGGGAAATGCCCGCGATGCTGTGGCCGAAGCCGTCGAACAGGTCAGCCATGGCGCCCGCGTCATCCTCTCGCTCGAGGGGGAATCGGGCTTCGGACTGCCTGAGGTCAAGGCCACGCTGGCGCTGATGCCGCTGGCCGATGAATCCGGGCGCATCACCCGCATGATGGGTGTGATTGAGCGGCGGGGCGAGCCTGGCCGCACCCCGCGCCGCTTCGGCCTCGCGACCCCGGTCAGCGAACAAGGCCACGCTGTTGCCGCTGCTCCGGCACGGCCAACATTGCGCGTCATCGATGGCGGGCGCGGCTGACGCTTTCACGGTTTTCCTGCGCCGCTGCCCAAGGTAGAAGGCGCAGGACAAAGACCCAGTGAAAGGCCGCGCCATGATCCTCTACCCTGCCATCGACCTGAAAGACGGCCAATGCGTGCGACTTTACAAAGGTGAGATGGCGCAGGCTACGGTATTCAACGACAGCCCCGCCGATCAGGCGCGCGCTTTCGCGGATCAGGGCGCGGAATGGCTGCATCTGGTCGATCTGAATGGCGCATTCGCGGGAACGCCGATCAATGCCAGCGCGGTCGAAGCGATCCTTGGCGCAGTGCGCATCCCTTGCCAGCTTGGTGGCGGCATCCGCGACATGGCGACGATCGAAGCCTGGCTGAAGCGCGGGCTGGCGCGTGTGATTCTGGGCACGGTCGCTGTGGAAAACCCCGATCTGGTGCGCGAAGCCGCGCGTGCTTTCCCTGGACAAGTCGCCGTCGGCATAGACGCGCGCGACGGGCGTGTGGCGACCAAGGGCTGGGCCGAGGAAACGGATGTGCTGGTCACGGAGCTTGCGCGGCGATTCGAAGATGCCGGGGTCGCAGCGATCATCTACACCGACATCAATCGCGACGGCGCGATGCAGGGGCCGAATATTGACGCCACGGCAGCGCTGGCACGCGCGGTCTCCATCCCGGTGATCGCGTCGGGCGGGGTGTCACGACTGGACGATCTGATCGCGCTGCGCGATTGCGGGGCAAAGCTCGACGGCGCGATCTCTGGCCGCGCGCTCTATGACGGAAAACTCGATCTGGCCGAGGCGATGGCCGTGCTCAAGGCTGGATGATCCGCAAGGCTTCCGTGCGCGCCCATTTTGCCAGCCCTGCCCCCGGTCCGTCGAGAAACGCCACAACGCGCTCCGGGTCGCGGCGGGACAGATCGCGCAGCCACCAGGCGACGGATTTCTGGATGAACCAGTCGCGATCCGCGACATAGCCCTCCGCCCAGCCCAGCACCCGCTCGCGCACGGCCAGCTCGGCGGCTTTGGGATGGGTCAACCGCGCCCATGGCAGCGTCATCACCAGCGCAGCGCGCCGCGTCCACAGGTTTTCGGATGTCGTCCAGCCCGCGACCGCGTCCAGCCGTGACGGGTCCGCCTGCAAGCGCTTGGCCCCGGCGATACTCGCATGATCAGCCAGGGCCCAGCTGTCAAAGCCCTGCGCCCAATCCGCGATGATCTGCCAGACCGACGCATCATCAGGCCGGATACGCGCCTGCGTCAGCAGTTTGGCCGCGAAAATGCAGGCTTCATGGACATCACTTGCCCATAACTCTTGGGCAAGCGCGCAGCGCTCCTCCAGCGTGATCTCGCGGCGCAGATCGCGCGCCTTCGTGTCCAGCATCGCCGCGGGCACGCCCAGAAAGGTTCGGTCGGTCTTGTGATAGCCCGCCATTTCCTGCGCTTTCGCCGCATCCCCAAGCGCGCGCAGATCGTCGATGAGCTGCGCCGCAGGGCTCATTCCACAGTGACCGACTTCGCCAGATTGCGCGGCTGGTCGACATCCGTGCCCCGGTGGAGCGCTGTGTGATAGGCGATCATCTGCGCAGGAATGGCATAGACGATGGGCGCGATCAGTTCCGGCACGGTCGGCATTTGCAGCGCATGCGGCACGTCGCCGGCTTCCGCCAGCCCCTTGGCATCGGAGATCAGCAAAACGCGACCCTGACGCGCCATGACTTCCTGCATGTTCGAGATCGTCTTCTCGAACAGCGCGTCATAGGGTGCCATCACGATCACCGGCAAATCCTGATCGATCAGAGCGATGGGGCCATGCTTCAATTCACCTGCCGCATAGGCTTCAGCATGGATATAGCTGATTTCCTTCAGCTTCAGCGCCCCTTCCAGCGCAAGCGGATACATCACGCCGCGCCCCAGAAACAGCACATCACGCGCTTGCGACAGGATTTCGGTCAGACGCCGGATCTCTTCTTCACGATCAAGCGCCTGGGCCACGAAGCCCGGCACGCTGCGCAGCTCATCAAGCCGCGACGCATATTCCGCCTCGGTCAGCCGCCCGCGGTCCCGCCCGGCGCGCAAGGCCAGCAGCGCCAACACCTGCAACTGCGCCGTGAAGGCCTTGGTCGAGGCCACGCCGATTTCCGGTCCGGCATGGATCGGCAGCGCAAATGTGCTTTCCCGCGCGATGGAGGAGGTCGGCACATTCACCACGGACACGACCTGCCCGACTTCGCCCCGCACATGGCGCAGCGCGGCCAGCGTATCGGCCGTCTCACCCGACTGGCTGACGAAAATCGCCATGTTCTGCGGCCCAAGCACTGGATCGCGGTAGCGGAACTCGGATGCGATATCCAGCTCCACCGGCAGGCCCGCATAGCGCTCGAACCAGTATTTCGCCACCTGACAGGCGTAAAACGCCGTTCCGCAGGCCACCATCAGCAGCCGGTCAACACGGGTGAAATCCAGCCCGTCGGGCAGGGCAACCCCGGATGCGTCATGGCCAGTATATTGCGCCATCGCAGCTTTCAGGATCGCAGGCTGCTGCGCCATCTCCTTGGCCATGAAATGCTTGTGACCAGATTTGTCGATCTGGGTGTTTTCCAGCGCAATCCGCATCATCGGGCGCGCGGTCTGCTGGTCATCCGCATCGAACACCTGCACAGTGTCGCGCGTCAGGATCGCCCAGTCGCCTTCTTCCAGATAGGTGATGCGATCGGTCATTCCCGCCAGCGCAATCGCGTCCGAGCCCAGATACATCTCACCCTCGCCATGCCCGATACAGAGCGGCGAGCCGCGCCGGGCGCAGATGATCAGATCTTCCTCCCCGTCAAAGAGAAACGCGAGCGCGAAAGCGCCTTCCAGCTGCTTGAGCGTCGAGCGCGCGGCCTGCACCGGGGTCATGCCCTGCGCCAGAAAACGGCTGGTCAGCTGCACGATCGTCTCGGTATCCGTCTCGGACGTGAACTGTGCCCCTTCTGCGGTCAGGCTCTCGCGCAGGGCGCGGAAATTCTCGATAATGCCATTATGCACCACCGCGACCCGCCCGGCCTGATGGGGATGCGCGTTGGCCACACTCGGCCCGCCATGTGTGGCCCAACGCGTATGACCAATACCAACGCGCCCCGGCAGCGGATCATGGACGAGCGTATCTGACAGATTGATCAGCTTGCCCACAGCGCGGCGGCGGTCGAGCTGGCCGTGATTGACTGTCGCGATGCCCGCGCTGTCATAGCCGCGATATTCCAGCCGTTTCAGCGCATCGAGGATCTGCGGCGATGCCTCGTGTTTGCTCAGAATTCCGACAATTCCACACATCGCCTTATCCTTTCGCCTGTGCCGCCTTGGCTGCGCGCAGCCGGTCCATCAACCGCTTGCCCAGACCCGGTTTCGTCTCTTGCCGCCCGCGCCCCAGCGCCAGCGCCCCGTCAGGCACATCGCTTGTGATCACCGAGCCGGAGCCGATCAAGGCCTGCGCACCCACGCGCACAGGGGCCACGAGCATCGTCGATGAGCCGATAAACGCGCCTTCGCCGATTTCGGTGTGATGCTTGAACACCCCGTCATAATTGCAGGTCACTGTGCCTGCGCCCAGATTGGCGCGTGGCCCGATCGTCGCATCGCCGACATAGGACAGGTGATTGACCTTCGCGCCCTCATCGATCTGGGCATTCTTGATTTCCACGAAATTGCCGATGCGCACATCCTCGGCCAGCTCTGCCCCCGGACGCAGCCGCGCATAGGGGCCGACCACAGCGCCACGGCTGACATGGCAGCCTTCCAGATGGCTGAAAGCGCGCACGGTCGCGCCACTTTCAACCGTTACGCCGGGGCCGAAAACGACGAATTGCTCGACCACGGCATCACGGCCCAGATAGGTGTCCTGCGCGAAATAAACCGTTTCGGGCGCGCTGAGGGTCACGCCGTTGTCCAGCGCCTCTGCCCGCATGCGCGCCTGAAAGCGCGTCTCGGCTTCGGCCAGCTCAGTGCGGGTGTTGATGCCCAGCGTCTCGGCCTCGTCGCAGCGCACGACGCCCGCGCTCAGGCCCCGGTCGCGCGCCAGTGCCACGATATCGGTCAAGTAATATTCACCAGCCGCATTGTCATTGCCCACGGCCGCGATCAGATCGAAGAGCGTGCCGCGGTCGGCGCAGATCACCCCGCTGTTGCACAGGTTGATGGCGCGCTCGGCTTCGGACGCGTCCTTGAATTCGACGATCCGCTCCAGCGCGTCGCCTTGCGCCACAAGGCGCCCATAGCGGCCCGGATCAGCCGCTTCAAACCCCAGCACCACGACATCATGCGTCCCACGCGCGGCCTGCATCGCCTGCAAGGTTTCGGCCCGGATGAAGGGGGTATCGCCATAAAGCACCACCACATCCCCCACCACGTCTTCCAGCGCCGCGCGGGCCTGATCGACGGCATGGGCGGTGCCAAGCTGCTCGGTCTGCGTGACGATCTGCACGCGATCATCTTCGGCCGCGATGACCTTCGCGACAGCCGCGCCGCCATGGCCCACTACCACGATCACATGCTCGGGTTCCAGCACGCGACCGGCGCGCAGCGCGTGCAGGACCAGAGGCGTCGCGCCCAACGGATGCAGCACCTTGGGCAAGTCGGACTGCATCCGGCTGCCCTGCCCCGCGGCGAGAATGATCAGTGAAACGGACATAATCTGCCCCTTGCCTGCTGAAATTGCGTTGCGTCCTTGTCGCGCAGATACAGGGGATGACACAAGGGGCGCAAGAGTCACTTGTGATGTCAGCCTGCAACATGCCCAAAGCTTGACCGAGATCAACGCGCAGGCCGGTGTCATCTGACAGTCTCGCAGCGCGGAACAGGAAAGGAGCGACCCAATGTATGCACGCATCATTGTTGCCGTTGATCTGGAACATGCCGCGCAGGCGCAGGCATTGCTTGCGCGCGCGACCGCCCTTCTGGATCGCGACGGCGAGATCCGGCTCATCCATGTGCTGGAGGAAATTCCCGGCTATATCGCCGCCGAATTGCCCCGCGATCTGGCCGAGCGCCGCCGCGCCGAAGCGGCAGTGGAGCTGCGCGCCATGATCGACCCCGCGCAGGCAGCGCAGATTACGCATGAGGTGCGCCGCGGTGCGGCCTCTGGCCAGATCACCCAGGCCGCCGAGGATTGCGGGGCCGATCTTATCATGATCGCCAGCCACAGACCCGGTCTGCGTGATTATTTCATTGGCTCGACCGCCGCCCGCGTGATACGCCATGCCAGATGTTCGGTTCTGGTTGAGCGCTGATATAGAACGACAAAAAGGAAACTCTCATGTACAAGTCCATCGTCATTGCCGCCGCCCTGTTCAATGAAGGCGAGACCACACGCGCCGCACTCGCCAAGGCGCGCAGCCTGCTTGATGCGGGCGGGACCGTCACGCTCGTCCATGTCATTGACGAAGTGCCGGGCTATGTCGCGGCCTCGATCCCGAAAGCCCATATAAGCGCGCGCATGTCCGACGTGAAAGCTCAGCTCGACAACATCGCCGCCGAAGGCGCAGGGATGACCATCAACACGGTCGTGCGCGAAGGCCAGCCTGCGGCGTCGATCCTGGGCGCAGCCAAGGAAGCCCAGGCAGATCTGATCATGATCGCCAGCCACAAGCCGGGCCTGAGCGACTACTTCATCGGCTCGACCGCTGCGCGCATCGTGCGTCACGCGCCAATCTCGGTGCTGGTTACACGCTGAGCCTCCGCGCGCAATTGCCTTCACGCGCGCCATGTGCAACTCTGTCGTCAAATCCCTTTGGAGGGCAGAGTCCTGTGCGACCAAGCCCATGATTTCCGGGAGAACGCCATGTATAAATCCATCGTCGTCGCTGTCGCCCTGTTCAACAAGGGGGCGACCAGTCGCGGCCTGATCGAGAAGGCCAACAAGCTGATCGATTCCGACGGGACCATCACGCTCGTGCATGTGCTGGATGAAGTGCCTGCCTATCTCAGCGCGGCCGTCTCGCGCGAACAATTGCTGGCCCATCGGGCCGCACTGCGCGAACAGCTGGATTCGCTGGCATCCGCGGCAAAGGCCAAAACCGTCGATATCGACGTGCGCGGCGGAAGACCCTCGGACAACATTCTGGCCTGCGCCAAGGACTGCAACGCGGACCTGATCATGGTCGCAAGCCATAAGCCGGATATGAGCGACTATTTCATCGGCTCGACCGCCTCGCGCGTGGTGCGCCATTCGCCGATCTCGGTGCTTGTCGCGCGCTGACGCAATCGCACTCTGGCATGCCGCGATCTGACCTTCCCGAAGCCGCATGCCGGGTTATCTGACCCGGCAGAGCTTCAGGAGGCAGACCCATGTCGGACGCGCTGGTGATCTTCACGCCCTCGGGCAAGCGCGGACGCTTCGCGCTTGGCACCCCCGTTTTGACCGCCGCGCGCCAGTTGGGTGTCGATCTCGATTCCGTCTGCGGCGGGCGCGGCATCTGCTCGCGCTGCCAGATCACCCCCGGATATGGTGATTTCTCGAAACATGGCGTGCGGGTTGCGCCCGATGCGCTGTCCGAATGGAACGCGGTCGAACAGCGCTACAAGGACAAGCGCGGGCTGATCGACGGGCGGCGGTTGGGCTGTCAGGCGCAGATCATGGGCGATGTGGTCATCGATGTGCCGCCCGAGAGCCAGGTTCACCGGCAGGTCGTGCGCAAGGCGGCCTCTGCCCGTGCTGTCACGATGGACCCCGCGACGCGGCTCTATCTGGTCGATGTGTCGGAGCCCGACATGCATGAGCCTTCGGGCGATCTGGAACGCCTCGCGCAGGCGCTGCGCAGCCAGTGGGACATCCCTGCGATCACGGCGGGCCTCGACGTCTTGCGCAAGCTGCAACCCACGCTCAGGCAGGGCAAATGGCAAGTGACGGTCGCACTGCACAAGGATCACCGCGACGGGCCGCATCGCGTGCTTGACCTCTGGCCAGGGTTCTACGAGGGCGGGCTTTACGGGCTGGCGATCGACCTTGGATCGACCACCATCGCCGCGCATCTGTGCGATCTGCGCAATGGGGCTGTCGTGCATTCGGCGGGTGTGATGAACCCGCAGATCCGCTTTGGCGAAGACCTGATGAGCCGCGTGAGCTACGCCATGATGAACCCCGGCGGCGATGTCGAGATGACCCGCGCCGTGCGCGAAGGGCTGGACGCGCTGGTGGCTGAGATCGCGCGCGAGGCGCAGATCACCCCGCGCGAGATCATGGAAGCCGTGATCGTCTGCAACCCGGTCATGCATCACCTTCTTCTGGGCATCGACCCGGTGGAACTGGGACAGGCGCCTTTCGCGCTGGCCACCTCCGACGCGCTGAATCTGGCGGCGCACGAATTGGGGCTGACTGCGCTGAACCCATCGGCCCGCGCCTATCTGCTGCCCTGCATCGCGGGCCATGTCGGCGCGGATGCGGCCGCTGTTGCACTGTCGGAAAGCCCCGAGACTTCGGACGATCTGGTGCTGGTCGTCGATGTCGGCACCAATGCCGAGATCCTGTTGGGTGACCGGCGACAAGTGCTCGCCTGTTCTTCGCCCACCGGACCGGCCTTCGAGGGCGCGCAGATTTCCGCAGGCCAGCGCGCCGCCCCCGGTGCCATCGAGCGGCTGGAAATCGACCCCGCAACCAAGGAGCCGCGCTTTCGCGTCATTGGCTGCGATCTGTGGTCGGATGAGCCGGGCTTTGCCGACGCCACAGCGCAGACCGGCATCACCGGCATTTGCGGCTCGGGTATCATCGAGGCCGTGGCGGAAATGCGCATGGCGGGGCTGGTTGACGCCTCTGGCCTGATCGGCTCGGCCGCGCAGACCGGGACCGCGCGCTGCATCCCGGAGGGGCGCACCCATGCCTATCTGATCCATGATGCCACCGCCACAGGCGGGCCGCGACTCACTGTGACGCAGGGCGATATCCGGGCGATCCAGCTGGCGAAATCCGCGCTCTATGCAGGCGCGCGGTTGTTGATGGATGAAATCGGCACCGATCAGGTCGATCGTATCGTGCTGGCAGGCGCGTTCGGTGCGCATATCAGCCCGAAACACGCGATGGTTCTGGGCATGATCCCGGATGCGGCACTGGACCGTGTCACGAGCGCAGGCAACGCTGCCGGAACCGGCGCGCGCATCGCGTTGTGCAGTATTGCAGCCCGTGCGGGAATCGAGGCGACCGTGACGCGCATCCACAAGGTCGAAACCGCCATCGCACCGCGCTTTCAGGAGCATTTCGTCAATGCCAACGCCCTGCCCCATGCTGTCGACAGCTTCCCTGAACTCAGCCGGATTGTCACCCTGCCCGAGGTGAATTTCAACGCAGGCGATGGCGAAGGGGGGCGGCGCAAACGTCGTCGCGGCTAAGCGCCATTGAAAAACCCGGATGCGACGGGCGCATCCGGGCAAAACACAATTTGCGCTTGGGGTCCGGTCAGTTACCGGTCATCTCGCGCAGTCGGTCCACGACAGTCTGAAGCAGCTCGGGATTGTCACCCGCTGCCTGAAGCAGCCCCTCGACAACACCACGCTCCATGACGTTCAGGCCAGCGGCTTCGATTTGCGCGCGGATCGCATCGACCGACAGATCGAGGCCCAGCTCTTCAAGGGCCAGCGCCTCTTCGACAGCATCGGCGGTTTCCTCTGCCGCTTCGGTCGACAACTCGGCCTCGGCCTCGTCCAGCGCATCTTCGACCGCAGCTTCGCTGCCCGCGTCAGTTGCGTCATCCCCAATGATCTGCTCAACAGCCTCTTCGACAGATTCCGTGGTCGGATCTACTGCGCCATCGACAGCACCCTCGACTGTCTCGGCTGCTTCATCGGCCACGTCTTCAAAAAGCTCTTCGGTCGTCGGCTCTTCCACGACTTCGGGCTCGACGGCTTCGGGCTCTGCAACTTCGGGCTCAACAACCTCCGGCTCTGCGATCTCGGGAGCACTGACCTCTGTCTCAACCTCGGGAGTCACAATCACATCCCCCTGACGCGACTGCAGGCCGAACCAGACACCAATCGCAGCAACCACCGCCGCAATACCTATCAGAACGCTCTTATTCATGGTCTCTTCCTTCTGAACAGAGATATACCGGCGCGCATATGACAGGATTCGGCATGGTTGCAAAGGCAAGTTTGCTGCACCTGCAAAAACAAGCGTGTTATTGCGTATCGGCCCTGATCTTCGCGCTTGAATCACGGACGCGCCAGCCTTAATCTACATCACCTGTTGAAACAGCATCAAGGAGTGCTCCCATAGCCCGCAGACCGCATAATGCCCCGCCGCAACGTGATACCGGACCCCGTGTCAACGACCGTATCCGCGCGCAAGAAATTCGCCTTATCGGGGCAGAGGGAGAGAATCTGGGGGTCGTTCCCCCATCAAAAGCGATGGCACTGGCCGAAGAGGCCGGGCTGGATCTGGTCGAAATCTCGCCCAACGCGACCCCGCCGGTCTGCAAGATCATGGATTTCGGCAAGTATAAATACGAAGTTCAGAAGCGGGAAGCCGAGGCCCGTAAAAATCAGAAGATCATCGAGATCAAGGAAGTCAAATTCCGCCCCAACACGGATACGCATGATTACGACGTGAAAATGCGCAACGTGATGCGGTTTCTGGAAGCCGGTGACAAGGTCAAGGTGACGCTGCGCTTTCGGGGCCGTGAAATGGCGCACCAGGATATCGGGGCGCAGCTTCTGCACCGTGTGGCCGCCGATATCGACGAAATCGGCAAGGTCGAAAACATGCCCAAAATGGAAGGGCGGCAAATGATCATGATGATCGCACCGCGCTGAGCCGACGCCACGAAAGAAAGTGACCCGCCGCATTCCGGCGGGTTTTTTCATGGCCGATCGCAAGCCCCGCGACGCACCATACGCGCCGGGCCTGAGGCCGCCCGCCCGGAGCGTTGGGGTGGGTGGGTGGGAAACGGTCCGGGCGGGCGGCCTCAGGCCAAAGCTGCCTCGACCGCGTCCGACAGCCGGCCTGTGATTTCCGACACATCGTCCCTGGTCACGATGAAAGGCGGCGCAAGCAGCACATGATCGCCCCGCACCCCGTCAATCGTGCCGCCCATCGGATAGACCATCAGCCCGCGCGCCATCGCTTCCGCCTTGATCTTCGCATGCAGCTTGCGCGCGGGATCAAAGGGCGCTTTCGTGTCGCGATCGGCGACCAGCTCAATGGCCTGAAACAGCCCGCGCCCACGAATATCGCCAATATGTGGGTGCTGACCGAAAGCCGCCTGCAGCTCATCGCGCAGATATGCGCCCATCACGTGCACATTCTCCAGCAGATTGTCGCGCGCGATGACCTGCTGCACTGCCAGCCCTGCCGCCGCCGCCATGGGATGACCCATATAGGTGTGGCCATGCTGGAAAAACCCTGTGCCGCGCGCGAAAGCGTCGTAAATCTTTTTGCTTAACAGTGTCGCGCCCACTGGCTGGAACCCGCCGCCAAGTCCCTTGGCAATGGTCAGCAGATCCGGCGCAATTCCGTCATGTTCGCAAGCATAGCGGGTGCCGGTTCGGCCCATCCCGCACATCACCTCATCGAGGATCAGGAGCACCCCGTAGCGATCACAAATCGCGCGGATCTGTTTGAAATAATCACCCACTGCGGGCACCGCCCCGGCAGTCGCACCCACCACTGGCTCAGCGATGAAGGCCGCGACCGTCTCGGGGCCAAGCTCCAGGATCTTGGCCTCCAGTTCACCCGCCGCCCGCGTCGCATAATCCGCGTCCGATTCGCCCTCATGCTGCTCACGATAGGCAAAACAGGGCGCAATATGGTGCGCCTGCATCAGCAGCGGCTTGAACTGCGCGCGGCGCCACTCATTGCCGCCCGCGGCCAGCGCACCCAGCGTATTGCCGTGATAGCTCTGCCGCCGCGCGATGATATGGCGGCGCTCGGGCTGACCCGTCTCGGTGAAATATTGCCGCGCCATCTTCAGCGCGGCCTCCACGGCCTCTGACCCGCCCGAGACCAGATAAACATGCTCCAGCCCGGCAGGTGCACCTGCGATCAACGTATCGGCCAGTTTCTCGGCCACCTCGGACGTGAAAAAACCGGTATGCGCATAGGCGAGGTGGTCGAGCTGGGCATGAAGTGCTGCGATCACATCAGGATGCGCATGCCCGAGGCAGGACACCGCCGCCCCGCCCGACGCATCGATATAAGACCGCCCGTCGCGGTCTGTAATCTCGATCCTTTTCGCACCCACCGCGACGCGGGGCGGCGTGTGGATGGAGCGGTGCAGAAGATGGGTCATTTCGCGGGCCTTGGCAGGATCAGGGACACCCCCGACCTAGCAAAGCCCCCCAGCACCGCGCAAGACATCTTTACGCGAGCAGCCGTCAGGACGCCGTGCCAGGCTTGGGGAACACCTCGTCGCGCGCCTCATAGCCGATCCCGCGCGCCAGAAGGCAGGTCCGGCCATCGCGGAAGGTCACTGTCAGGGTCCAGTGCTGGCTGTCATCTTCTGCGAAAAGCTCCATCATCGCAACACCCGCCTGCCCCAGGGCGCGGCGCGTCTGTTCCTGTTTGGCCAGCATGTCGAGCACCTGCGCGCGCGGTGCGCATTGCAGCGACTGGGACAGGGCCGGGGCCGGGGCAAAGGCGGCAAGCGCCACCATAAGACAGCTGAGAAGACGCATGGTCGGATCCTTTTCGGGCCAGAGAAAACCGTCCTGCTCAGACTGCCCGTTGCGAAAGAAAACCCGGTAAACGCACCGCGCGGCGCATGTTAGCGCCCAATGTCGCGCATTTGCGCTGCAATGCAGCAAGTTTTGTCTTGCGATACATGTCTGAAAATGGTCCACAGGCGACAGATTATTACGAGGGACAGATCATGGACACGCGCCCCTTCCGCTCCGTGCTATATATTCCGGGCTCCAAAGAACGCGCTCTGGAAAAAGCCACGACGCTTGCTGCCGATGCGATCATCTTCGATCTGGAGGATGCGGTCGCCATCGACGAGAAAGCCCGCGCCCGCGTGTTGCTGGCCGAGACACTGCAGAGCACCGATTACGGCCAACGCGCGAAACTGGTGCGGATCAATGCGCTCTCTTCCGAATGGGGGGCGGCGGATCTGGATGTGATCGGGAGCATCAAACCCGAAGCGATCCTGCTGCCCAAAGTCGACACGCCAGCGCATGTCGAAGCCCTGGCCCGGCTCCTCGATGCCCGCCCCGAGACGGCCGACACCCGGATCTGGGCGATGATCGAATCGCCGAAAGCCGTGCTGAATGCCCAGACCATCGCCTGTGCGCCGCGCATGGCAGGGTTCATCATGGGGACGAATGATCTGGCCAAGGATGTGGGGTGCCGCAGCCGCCCCGACCGCCAACAGCTGCTCACCGCGCTGCAATTGCCGCTGATCGCCGCGAAAGCTGCGGGCATTGTCGCCGTCGATGGCGTCTATAATGCGTTTCGCGACGAGGCCGGGCTTCGGACGGAATGCGAGCAGGGGCGCGACATGGGCTTTGACGGCAAGACGCTGATCCATCCCCTGCAATTGCCCGTCGCCAATGAAGTTTTCTCGCCCTCCGAGGCCGAAGTCACGTTGGCCAAGCGCCAGATCGAAGCCTTTGATGCGGCGACCGCGCGCGGTGAAGGGGTGGCGGTTCTCGATGGCATGATCGTCGAAAATCTGCATATTGTCACGGCGAAGCAAACGCTCGCGAAGGCGCAGGCTTTCGCGGAATTGACGGAGTAGCCACATGGGAACCCTGATCCTGATCGCCGGGGTCGCGCTCTGGGCGGGCGCGCATTTCTTCAAAAGACTTGCGCCGGAACGCCGCGCCGCGATGGGCAATGCGGGGCGGCTGCCGGTCACACTGGCGATTGTCGGATCGATCGTGCTGATGGTGATCGGCTACCGCATGGCCGATCCGGTCTGGCTCTGGGTGACGCCGGGCTGGATGGTACATCTCAACAACCTGTTGGTGTTCCTGGGCTTCTATCTCTACGCAGTTTCGGGGCTGAAGACGCGGCTGCACCAGCGCATCCGCCATCCGCAGCTTTCGGGCTTCAAGGCCTGGGCCGTGGCGCATCTGCTGGTCGTGGGCACGCTGCAAGGCGTCATCCTGTTTGGCGGGCTTCTGGCCTGGGCTGTCGTTTCAGTGATCCTGATCAACCGCGCGAATCGTGAATGGACCCGCCCACCGGAAGCCGCCGCCTGGAAAGAGGGTGTGGCGGTCGTGGGCGCGTTGTTTGCGATGCTGGTCGTGGGCCAGATCCATGGCTGGCTGGGGCCGTGGCCCTTCGGGGGCGCGTGATGCTAGCCTATCGGCTGCTGACCGGCGAAGACACATCGGCCTTTTGCCACAAGGTCACCGAGGCGCTGTCAAAAGGCTGGGCGCTGCATGGTGATCCCGCCTATGCCTTTGACGCCGCGACAGGCACGATGCGCTGCGCGCAGGCGGTGGTGAAAGAGGTTGATGCGACCTACGCGCCTGAGCTGAAGCTCGGCAGCTTGTGACGCCGGGGGTCAGCCGCCCCCCTCCGGCCAAAGGTCGGACTATGCCGCGAGTATTTTTGGCAAGACAATGGGACATGAGATGAGCAAGACCACAGCTGGTTACTTCTTCGAGGATTACCGGATCGGGCAAGTGATCACACATGCTGTGCCGCGTACGGTTTCCGGGGGCGAGCGGGCGCTGTATCACGCGCTCTACCCGGCGCGCGGCGCGCTCTATTCTTCAGACGAGTTCGCCCGCGCCTGTGGGCTGGCGCAAAGCCCGATCGATGATCTGATCGCCTTCCATATCGTTTTCGGCAAAACGGTGCCTGATGTCAGCCTGAATGCGGTCGCCAATCTCGGCTATGCGGAAGCCCGGTTTCACGCGCCAGTCTATCCGGGCGACACGCTGCGCAGTCAATCCGAAGTGATCGGCCTGAAAGAGAATTCCAACGGCAAATCGGGCGTCGTCTGGGTGCGCACGCGCGGCAAGAACCAGCATGGCGTGGCGGTGCTCGACTATGTGCGCTGGGTGATGGTGCGCAAGCGTGATCTGGACGCGCCCGCGCCCCAGACAGTTGTGCCTGATCTTGCGCCTGTTGTTGCCGCGCAGGACTTGGCCATCCCTGAAGGCCTGGATTTCACCCGCTATGATTTCGCGCTGGCGGGCGAGCCGCATCGCTGGTCCGATTACGCGATTGGCGAGCAGATCGACCATGTGGACGGAGTCACGGTCGAAGAGGCCGAGCATATGCTGGCGACGCGGCTCTGGCAGAACACCTCGAAGGTGCATTTCGACACCACGCAGCGACCGGACGGCAAGCGACTGATTTATGGCGGGCATGTGATCTCGATGGCGCGCGCGCTGTCGTTCAACGGGCTGGCCAATGCGCAGATGATCGCGGCGATCAATGCCGGAAGCCATGCCAATCCCTGCTTTGCGGGCGACACGATCCGCGCCTGGTCCGAAGTGCTCGACCGCGCCGAGACTGCGGCCCCCGGTGTCGGTGCACTGCGTTTGCGGCTGGTGGCGAGCAAGGGTAAGATGGACGCGCTGAAGGGCGAGGACGGCAAATATCATCCTGATGTCCTGCTCGATCTTGATTACTGGGCGCTGGTGCCACTCTGAAATCCGCTTGAAGAAGCCGACTCGGTGCGCTGGAATGCTGCGCGCCGTAAATCTGTGATCACTTAATTCCATGCTGTGATCACAAATATCAGATTGCGTCATATTTTATCGCTATCATCGCCAAAATCTTTGCCCGCGCCGCGCTCGGCGCGTGACATTTGCGTGAAATCGCGTATGTCAGAGGCATCGTGCGCGCCAGCATTCCCTGCCCGCCGCACCAAGAAAGAGGGAGCCGTGCATGGCTGATGTTAACCGGGGCAATCGCCCGCTTTCCCCGCATTTGCAGGTCTATCGTTTGCCACTGGCCGCGATCTCGTCGATCCTGAACCGGGTCACGGGTGTCGGCATGACGCTGGCGGCGGTCCTGATCGTCTGGTGGTTCGCCGCAGGCGCGTTCAGCGCCGAGTATTTCGCCACAGTGGACGGGCTCATGACCTCGATCCTGGGGCATCTGATCCTGATCGGCTCGCTGGCGGCACTTTGGTATCACATGCTCAATTCCATCCGCCACCTGATCTGGGATACGGGCCGGATGATGGATGTCGCAACCGTCGAGAAGACCAGCTACGGCGTGTTCGCAGGAACCGTTGTCCTGACGCTTCTGACCATCATCATCGTCTGAGGGGGCAAGGATATGGGATTCAAGACCGATTACGCCCGCGTACACGGCCATGGCGCTGCTGGCGAAGGATTGCATCACTGGTGGAGCCAGCGCATCACCTCCGTAGCGCTCATACCGCTGACGCTTCTATTCATCGTGCCCTTTGGCCGCGCGCTCGGCAGCGGGCATGACGCGTTCATCGCAACCTATTCGAACCTCTGGCACGCGCTTGTTGCGGTTCTGTTCATCATCGCGGCTTTCGCGCATCTGCAACAGGGTTTGCAAGTTGTGATCGAGGACTATGTCCCGAACAAGGCCACGCGCACAGCTGCGCTCTTGGCCAATACGCTGCTATGCTGGGCGTTTGGTGTCGCCGGTGTCCTGTCCATCGCCACTGTGCTGTTCAGCGCCTGAGGAAAAGATATGACCGCTTACAAGATCGAAGAACATTTCTATGACGTCGTCGTGGTGGGCGCAGGCGGCGCCGGGCTGCGCGCCACGCTGGGCATGGCGGAACAGGGGTTGAAAACCGCCTGTGTGACCAAGGTTTTCCCGACCCGTTCGCATACGGTCGCCGCGCAAGGCGGGATCGCCGCAAGCCTCGGGAATATGGGGCCGGACAGCTGGCAGTGGCATATGTATGACACGGTGAAGGGCTCGGACTGGCTGGGCGATACGGACGCGATGGAATATCTCGCCCGTGAAGCGCCAAAGGCCGTTTATGAGCTGGAACATTACGGCGTGCCGTTCTCGCGCACCGAAGAGGGCAAGATCTACCAGCGCCCCTTCGGCGGCCACACGACCGAATATGGTGAAGGCCCGCCCGTGCAGCGCACTTGCGCCGCTGCCGACCGCACGGGGCACGCGATGCTGCACACGCTTTACGGCCAGTCCGTCAAGCAAAAGGCGGAATTCTTCATCGAATATTTCGCCACTGATCTGATCATGTCCGATGATGGCGTCTGTCAGGGCGTGCTGGCATGGAAACTCGACGATGGCACGCTGCATCTGTTCAGCGCCAAGATGGTGGTGCTGGCGACAGGCGGCTATGGGCGTGCCTATTTCAGTGCCACTTCGGCGCATACCTGCACGGGCGACGGCAATGGCATGGTCGCGCGCGCGGGCCTGCCGCTGCAGGATATGGAATTCGTGCAATTCCACCCGACCGGCATCTATGGCGCGGGCTGTCTGATCACGGAAGGCGCGCGTGGCGAAGGCGGCTATCTGACAAACTCCGAAGGCGAGCGCTTCATGGAACGCTACGCGCCGACCTACAAGGATCTTGCGTCACGCGATGTGGTGTCGCGCTGCATGACGATCGAGATCCGTGAAGGGCGTGGTGTGGGGCCGAACAAGGACCACATTCACCTGAACCTATCGCATCTGCCGAAAGAAGCGCTGCATCTGCGCTTGCCCGGTATCTCTGAGAGCGCGCGGGTCTTTGCCGGCGTCGATGTGACCAAGGAACCGATCCCGGTGCTGCCGACCGTGCATTACAACATGGGCGGGATTCCGACGAATTACTGGGGCGAAGTGCTCAATGCCGATGCCGAAAACCCCAACCGCATCTCGCCAGGCTTGATGGCCGTGGGCGAAGCGGCCTGTGCCTCGGTGCATGGGGCCAACCGGCTCGGGTCGAACTCGCTGATTGACCTGGTGGTGTTCGGCCGTGCGGCGGCCATTCGTGCAGGGCAGGTCGTCGACCCAAGCGCGCCGAACCCGACGCTGAACCGCGCCAGTGTAGATGCGGCGGTTGAGCGGTTCGACCGCTTCCGTCACCTTGATGGGGCCGTCCCCACGGCAGAACTGCGGCTGGAAATGCAGAAGACGATGCAATCTGACGCCGCCGTGTTCCGCACGGACAAGACCTTGGCCGACGGGGTGGTGAAGATGAAGGACGTGGCCAGAAAGGTCGACGATCTGAAAGTCACCGACCGCTCGCTGATCTGGAACACCGACCTGATGGAGACGCTGGAGCTTGACAATCTGATGCCCTGCGCGATCACCACGATTGTCTCGGCCGAAGCGCGCAAGGAAAGCCGCGGCGCACATGCGCATGAGGATTATCCCGACCGCGATGATGCCAACTGGCGCAAGCACACTCTGGCCTGGGCGAATGGCGACAATGTGCGGCTGGAATACCGCGCTGTCGTCACCGCCCCGCTGACGAAGCAGGAAGATGGCGGGATCGATCTGAAGAAGATCGCCCCCAAGGCGCGGGTCTATTGATCCGCAGCGTTCTTCCGTTGGCCGCGCTCGCGGTGCTGGTATCCTGCGCCCCGGTGCAGGACCAGATCGCACGCGACGCGGCCCGGCAAGCCGTGCGCCCGGTTCTGGCAGAGCGCTTTCCGGGCGTGCCGCTGGAACCGGCAAGTGACTGCGTGATCAATAATGCCACCGGCGCGGAAATCACACAGCTCGCGCTGGCGGCCACCCAACCGGTCGTGCACCCCGCGACCACTGCGCTGGTGACGGAGATCGCCACGCGCCCCGAAACGATTAGATGTCTAGCCACGGACGGGCTTGCCCCGTTCCTGCGATGAGGAGGCCCTGATATGGTCCAGCTGACCCTGCCCAAGAACAGCCAGATGCGCACCGGGAAAACCTGGCCCAAGCCAGAGGGCGCGAAAAACCTGCGCAAGTTCCAGATCTATCGCTGGAACCCTGATGACGGCAAGAACCCGCAAGTGGACACGTATTTCGTCGATCTCGATGATTGCGGGCCGATGGTGCTGGACGCGCTGATCTGGATCAAGACCAAGATCGACCCGACCCTGACCTTCCGGCGCTCTTGCCGCGAGGGGATTTGCGGCTCTTGCGCGATGAATATCGACGGCGGCAACAAGCTTGCCTGCATCTTCGGCATGGATGAGGTGAAGGGCGATGTGAAGATCTACCCGCTGCCGCATATGCCGGTGGTCAAGGATCTGGTGCCGGATCTGACGCATTTCTATGCGCAGCATGCATCGATCAAGCCGTGGCTTGAGACGAAATCGAACACGCCCGCGAAGGAATGGCGTCAATCGATCGAGGATCGCGACAAGCTCGACGGGCTTTATGAATGCGTGATGTGCGCCTGCTGCTCGACCTCTTGCCCGAGCTATTGGTGGAATGGTGATCGTTATCTGGGGCCAGCCGCCTTGCTGC
>REBU01000062.1 GCA_007692585.1 Paracoccaceae bacterium
GCACGGATGAGCTGGGCCGCGACATGCTCTCGCGGCTGATCTGGGGCGGGCGGCTGTCCTTGCTGATGGGCGTGACGCCTGTGGTACTGGCCTTCATCATCGGCTCGGCCATCGGAATCATCGCGGGCTATGCGGGCGGCTGGACCAATACGCTGATCATGCGCACGGTCGATGTGTTCTACGCCTTCCCTTCGGTGCTGCTGGCCGTTGCCCTGTCGGGCGCGCTGGGGGCAGGTCTGGGCAATGCCCTTCTGTCGCTGACGGTCGTGTTCATCCCGCCCATCGCGCGGGTGGCGGAATCGGTCACCACGCGGCTGCGGTCTTCGGATTTCATCGAAGCTGCGCGCGCATCCGGCGCAGGGGCCTTTACCATCGTGCGCGTGCATGTGCTGGGCAATGTGCTGGGGCCGATCTTCGTCTACGCCACATCGTTGATCGCAGTCAGCATGATCCTGGCTTCGGGGCTGTCGTTCCTGGGCCTCGGCGTGCGCCCGCCAAACCCGGAATGGGGGCTGATGCTGAACACGCTGCGCACGGCGATCTATGTGCAGCCCTGGGTCGCAGCCTTGCCCGGTGCGATGATCTTCATGGTCTCGATTTCCTTCAACCTGCTGTCGGACGGGCTGCGTTCGGCCATGGAGGTGCGCCAATGAGCACGGCAAATGCGATCCTGACCGTGCGCGGCCTGCGCAAGTATTTCCCCATCAAGGGCGGGATTCTTGGGCGGACCGTGAAGAATGTCCATGCGGTCGACGGCGTCAATCTGGAAGTGTTCGAGGGCGAGACACTGGGCGTCGTGGGCGAATCCGGCTGCGGCAAATCCACCACGGCGCGGCTTCTGATGCACCTGATCGAGCCTGATGAGGGCGCACTTTATTTCGACGGCAAGCTGGTCGGAAGTCCCGAATTGCCGCTGAAGGATTACCGCCGACAGGTGCAGATGGTGTTTCAGGACAGCTATTCCTCGCTGAACCCGCGCCTGACCATCGAGGACAACATCGCCTTTGGTGCGAAAGTTCATGGCACGCCCGCGCGCGAGGCACTGGAGCGCACGCATGACCTGCTCAACCGGGTGGGCCTTGATCCTGTGCGCTTCGCGGGCCGCTATCCGCATGAACTGTCAGGCGGCCAACGCCAACGCGTCAACATCGCCCGCGCGCTGGCGCTGCGCCCGCGTGTGATCATTCTCGATGAAGCGGTCTCGGCGCTCGACAAATCGGTGGAGGCGCAGGTGCTCAACCTGCTGGCCGATCTGAAGGAAGAATTCGGGCTGACCTATGTGTTCATCAGCCACGACCTGAATGTGGTGCGCTTCGTGTCAGACCGGGTGATGGTGATGTATCTGGGCCAGGTCGCGGAAATCGGCGATGCGGACGCGCTTTATGCCGATCCGCTGCACCCCTATTCGCGCGCTCTCTTGTCGTCGATGCCCTCCATGGACCCTGACAACCGCACGATGGAACCTGCGCTGACGGGCGATCCGCCCAACCCGATCGATCCGCCCTCAGGCTGTCGTTTTCACACGCGCTGCCCGGTCGTCTCGCCCATCTGCAGCGGCGCGGAACCTGCCCTGACGCAGCGCGCGGCAAAGCACCTGGTCGCCTGCCATGCGCATGATCCCGCATCAGGCTATTCAGCCCCCAGCCCCAAGGAGGCCGCAGAATGACTGCCCCGTTCCTCTCTATCAAGAACCTTGGCGTCACCTTCACTGGCGGCACCCGGCCTGTGCGCGCGGTCAATGACGTCTCGCTCGACATTGCCGAAGGCGAGGCGGTCGCACTGATCGGCGAATCGGGCTCCGGCAAATCCGTGACCATGCGCGCGGTGATGCGCCTGAACCCGGAAAAACGCTCGAAACTCGACGGGCAGATCCTGGTCGGCGGGCGTGATGTCATGGGCATGAATGCGCGCCAATTGTCCAGCTTTCGCGGCGGCGAGGCCGCGATGATCTTTCAGGAGCCGCTTCTCGCGCTCGATCCGGTCTACAGTCTGGGCGATCAGATCGTCGAGTCGATCCGCCGCCATGAAACCGTCAGCCGCGACGCGGCCCGTGCCCGCGCTTTGGAACTGTTCGAGCAAGTGCGCATCCCTTCGGCGAAGTCGCGGCTGGACAACTACCCGCATGAGATGTCGGGCGGGATGCGCCAGCGCGCGATGATCGCGCTGGCGCTCGCCTGTCGCCCGAAACTGCTGCTGGCGGATGAGCCGACCACCGCGCTTGATGCGACAGTGCAGATACAGGTGCTGCTTCTGCTGCGCGAATTGCAACGCGAGCTGGGCCTGTCGATCCTGTTCGTGACCCATGACATCGGCGCCGCGATCGAAGTCGCGGACCGGATCGCGGTGATGTATGCAGGCCAGATCGTCGAGCAGGCCAGCGCCCGCGACCTGATCCGCAGCCCGCGTCATCCCTATACGCTGGGCCTGCTGAAAAGCCGCGCGCATGATGCGATGGTCAAGGGCACCAAACTGGACGCGATCCCCGGTGCGCCGCCCGATCTCGCCAATCTGCCCGCGGGCTGCCCCTTCGCGCCGCGCTGCTTTCTGGCAGATGCGGGTTGCAAGGCAGGTCCGATTGCGATGCAGGATCTCGGCCCCGGCCATCAGGCACGGTGTCGCAGGCTCGATCAGACCGCGCTGCAGGATGTGGGCTGACAGGTCTGCAAACTGCCCGGCGGACTCACTCCGCCGGGCGGCGCACAAGGGTGACCGGCGACAAATCCTGCGACTTGTCGCGCGGCCAGGCATAAGCGCCCGTTTTGGCTGTGCGGTATCCGCCCCCGGCAAGCGCCTCTGCCAGTCGCACAGCAGCATGAACCCCGTCGATCACCGGCATGCCGGTGATCTGGCTCAGGCTTTGGCACATCTCGGACATACCCGCACAGCCCAGAATGACCGCTTCGGCCCCATCTTCATCGCGCGCGGCCTCAATCTGCGCGATCAGCAACTGGCGCGCATGGTCGGGATCCGCTTCCAGCGCCAGCACTGGCAGATCGACGGCGCGCACCCGGCGCAGGGCGTGGCCCGCCCCATAGCGCTGCGCCAGATCCTCGATGATGGGGATCGCGCGCGGCAGGGTGGTGACCACAGAGAAGCGCGCGGAAATCAGGCAGGCCACCTGCATGGCCGCTTGCGCGATGCCGATCACAGGGCCCGCCACGACTTCGCGCGCAGCCCCGATGCCGGGATCGTCGAAACAGGCGATGACATGGGCCATCGCGCCCTCGGCCTCGGCGCGGCGCAGTGCATCGAGCATCGGCGGCACGGCCATGGCTTCGTCGTGATGCCCTTCGATGCTGGGCGGCACCGGGGCGCTTGCGCCCATGGTGCGGATCGTGCAGCCCACACTGGCCGCAGCCTGCGCAGACTGCGCGATCTGCGCGGTCATGGCAGCGCTGGAATTGGGGTTATAGACAAAAATTTGCACGGTGACGGCTCCGATCCCTGGCAAGGCCCTGTCAACCTTACTGCACGCAAGCTGCACAGGCAATATTGTCAACGTTTTTGTCAACATTTTTGGGGTATCATGCCGCGCGGGATTGCCACGGCTTTGCCTTTCCTTTCCCGAGGCGATAAGTAACGACCGTAATAAGGAACCTTGTATGCCTTGGCTTGCGCAGACGCCGAAAAACGCAGTGGTCAACGAGATCTGTGACCGGATCTGGCTGGCCGTGGTGCAACGCACGCTACGCCCCGGTACGCGGCTGAAAGAAGAAGACCTGGCCGAGATTTTCGGCGCCACGCGCGCGCGTGTGCGTCAGGCATTGGCACTTCTGGAACAGGACGGTCTGGTGACCCTGTCGCCCAATCGCGGTGCCTGTATCGCCGAGCCGGGAATCGAGGAGGCCCGTGACGCTTTCGCCACGCGCCTGCATGTCGAGCAGCGATTGGTCACGCGGCTTTGCGGCAAGATCACACCCGCCCAAGTCGCCACGTTACGCACCCATGTCGCGCGAGAACGCGCGGCCCATCAGGCCGCTGACAGCGAAGCCATGATCCGGCTGTCCGGTGAATTTCATATGCTGATCGCGACGCTGGCAGAGGGGGAATTGCTGCACCGGATCCTGCGCACCCTGACGATCCGCACATCGCTGATCACAGCCATGTATCAGGCGAAGGCCGCGCAAACTTGTGGGCCGGACGAACATGGGCGCATCGTCGATGCCATTGCCGCCCACGACGAAGTCGCGGCAATCGCCGAAATGACGCATCACATGCAGCATCTGGAGGCAGAACTGGACCTGTCGGACCGGGCACAACCTACATCTGGTCTACGCAAGGCCTTGCTTGGGCGGGGGTGAGACCTGGTCATTGACCGGGCCTCGGCTTTGTTTGACTCGCGCGCTGACGCCCGACAATCTTCTTGCACCGGAGGAAGGCGCACCAAGGCTTCCGTGAGAAGGATGCCAAGCGCGATGTCGCCGCCTTATGGCAATGCGGATCCGAAGTCGCGCGAACGGTTGGCCAAAGCCGCGCGCTATGAAGCGCTGGTCGCGACCAGCGCTCCTCTTTTGGGCAAGCCGTAAGTCCGGTGTCTTCTTTTCTTGCGAGCGCATTGTCCGAGATGAAAGGCATTGACGCCAGCGCAGAGCCAAGCCGCCCCTCCATCCGACACGAGGTTGGCGCAGCCCAATATCCTCGATCTACTGGCGGGGCACCCCTAATCTAGTTCCCTGTCACAGCCCCAGACAATAGCGCATCACTGCTTTCTGAGCATGCAGACGGTTCTCGGCCTCGTCGAAGACAACTGATTGAGGGCCGTCCATGACTGCGTTGGTCACTTCTTCCTCTCGGTGGGCAGGCAGGCAGTGCATGAAGAGAGCATCGGGTTTTGCTTTCGCCATCAGCGCTTCATTGACCTGGTAGGCGCGCAGCAAATTATGGCGGCGCTCCCGGTTGGATTGGCTGTCATGCATGCTCACCCAGGTATCGGTGACCACCAAATCAGCTCCAGCGACGGCCTGTTCGGGATCGCGGGTGATCTCGATCTGCACCCCTTGTGCGCGGGCCAGCGCCACAAACTCTGGGTCCGGGTCCAGTGCTTCGGGGCCAGTGAAGGTCAGATCGAAGCCGAATTGACCGGCAGCATGCATGAAGGACGCGCAGACATTATTGCCGTCGCCCGACCAGACGACCTTCTTGCCCGCGATAGGCCCGCGATGTTCCTCATAGGTCAGGATATCGGCCATGATCTGGCAGGGATGGGTGCGGTTCGTCAGCCCGTTGATCACCGGCACGGATGCATATTCCGCCAGCTCATGAAGCACGGATTCCTCGAAGGTGCGGATCATGATCAGATCGACATAGCGCGACAACACGCGAGCCGTGTCAGCGATGGTTTCGCCGTGGCCAAGTTGCATTTCCGAACCTGAGAGCACCATGGTCTGCCCGCCCATCTGCCTGACGCCGACATCGAAGCTCACGCGCGTGCGGGTCGAGGGTTTCTCGAAGATCAGCGCCACGACACGCCCTGCAAGGGGCTGATCGTCATCGGGTGTGCCGCGCGGACGGTCGGCGCGGGCAGTTTTCATGGCGCGGGCATGATCGATCATGGCGCGCAATTCCGCTTTGTCAGTGGTGTGAATGTCGAGGAAATGGGGCATGGTCTGGCGCCTGTCTTGGGGAGAGGTGCGAGGGCTCTGCCCTCGCGCTCCCGGGATATTTTTACAAGGATGAAATCATGAGAGCTGGCGCGCCGCCTGGTCGAGCCTTGCGATGGCCTGCGATATTTCATCTTCCGAGATCGTGAGAGGGGGCAGCAGGCGGATCACGTTATCGGCGGCGGGCACAGTAAGCAGCCGCGCAGCCTGTGCGGCCTTGACCATATCGGTGTTGAGGACGTGGCATTTCAGACCGAGAAGCAGCCCCGCGCCCCTGACTTCAGCCAAGACATCGGGATGCGCGGCGACCAGCCCTTCAAGGCTCTGGCGCAGCATTGCGCCTTTGCGGCGGACATTGTCCAGAAAGCCCTCGGCCGTGATGATCTCCATGACCTTGGCACCGACAGCACATGCCAGCGGGTTGCCGCCATAGGTCGAGCCATGGGTGCCAGCGCCCATGCCCGAAGCTGCTTTCGCGGTGGCAAGGACCGCGCCGAGCGGAAAGCCGCCACCGATCCCCTTGGCCACCATCATGATATCGGGTGTGATCCCCGCCCATTCATGTGCAAAGAGCCGCCCGGTGCGGCCCATACCGCATTGGACCTCATCCAGCACCAGCAGCGCGCCGGTCTGCTGGCAGAGATCGCGCAGCCCCTTGAGGCAGTGATCTGGCACGGGCCGGATGCCCCCCTCGCCCTGAATGGGCTCGATCATCACAGCTGCGACGGTCCCATCGAGCGCGGCGCGCAAAGCGTCATGGTCGCCCCAGGCGAGGCTTTTGAAACCCGGCATCAGTGGGCCGAAGCCTTTGGTCATCTTCTCGGAGCCGGCAGCGGCGATGGCACCTGTCGAGCGGCCATGAAATGCCCCTTCAAACGTCAGGATCGTATCGCGCGGCGTGCCTGCGTCATGCCAGTATTTGCGCACCATCTTGATGGCGAGTTCGGCAGCTTCCGTGCCGGAATTGGTGAAAAACACGGTATCTGCGAATGTTGCATCGACCAGCGCCTGTGCCAGTTGCTCCTGGGCGGGGATCTCATAGAGGTTCGAGACATGCCACAGGGCCTGCGCCTGCGTGGTCAGAGTAGCGACCAGATCGGGATGGGCATGGCCCAGCGCATTTACCGCAATGCCGGAGGTCAGATCGAGATAGCGCGTGCCATCGGCCTCATAGAGCCAACTTCCCTCTCCGCGCACAAAACGCAGGGGGGTGCGATTATAGGTGGGCAGAACCGGTGGAAAAGCGGCAGTCATGGCAGGTTCCCGTTTCGCGAAAGCCTTGACCTGCCAAAGTGGCGCGCGCAAGTCAATCGGCTTTTTGCATGGATTGCAGGCGGTTGCGCGGTTATCCTTCGATCACGCGAAGCAATTTGCGCTCCAGAACCTTCAAGACCTGCGCCAGATCATGCCCGCGTTTGAGCACCTGCCCGTCCATCGCCACGACCGCATACATGCCCTGACGATTGCGCAGTGCAGGGTGTTTTTCGATCCGATAGAGCGGATGCTCTGCGGTGCGGCGGAAGACCGAGAATACAGCGCAGTGGCGCAGGCAGGATATCCCGTAATCACGCCATTCCCCTGCTGCGACCATCCGCCCGTAAAGTGCCAGAATATGGCCCAGTTCGCGCCGGTCGAAGCTGACCTGCATCTCGGAGGTGCGCGAGGGAATTTGCATGTTCATCGTGCCAGTCTGGAGGGGGCGTGCGTGAAAAGCAAGCCTCTCGATGCAACGCCTCAGGCGGGGTCGTCGGGACCAGACTGGAAATGCGCCTTGTCGATGCCATGGCGGATCAGTTTGTCGTAGAGCGCCTTGCGCGACAGGTTCAGCGACAGATAGACGGGTTTGAGCGCCCCCTTGTGGCGGATCAGCGCATCGATCAGCAGCTTGCGCTCATGGGCGGCCATCTGATCGGCAAGGCTCGAGATCGGCTCCAGTTCAGCCGCTTGCGCGGGCGCATCGGCCAGCCCCAGGGCGAAGCGCTCGGCCATGTTGCGCAATTCGCGGACATTTCCCGGCCAATCGGCCCGCGCCAGTTCGGCCAGAAATTCAGGCGCCACGCTGCGTTCAGGCAGACGGTGGCGGGCATAGGCTTGCGACAAAAGCCGCATGAAGATCGCGGGGATGTCCTCCAGTCGCTCGGACACCGGCGGCACGCGCAAGCTGACCGCGTTGAGGCGATAGAGCAGATCGGCCCGAAAACGCCCGGCCTCGACCTCTGGCTCCAGCGCCACGCGGCTGGTTGCGATGAAACGCACATCGAGGTCTTGCGGCACGTTCGAGCCCAGCCGCGTGATCACGCGGTCCTGCAACACCCGCAACAGCTTGCCCTGCACATCCAGCGGCATCGCGCCGATATCATCGAGCAGCACTGTGCCGCCGCGCGCATGGTCGAACTTGCCCATGCGCGCGCGGATCGCACCGGGAAAGGCGCCGGCTTCATGGCCAAACAGCTCTGATTCGATCAGCGTTTCAGGCAAGGCGCTACAGGTGATTGCAACGAAGGGCCGGTCCGCGCGCGGCGAGAGATCGTGGAGCGCGCGGGCGACCACTTCCTTGCCGGTGCCGGTCTCGCCAATGATCAGCACATCGGCATCCGACGGTCCGATCGTGCGGATCTGGCGGCGCAGCGCGACCATGACGTTGGAGCGCCCGATCAGCCGTGCCTCGATATCATCGGCCTGCCCGGCCACGGCGCGCAGGCGACGGTTGTCCAGCACCAGTTGGCGGTATTCCAACGCACGCGCGGCAATCGAGGCCAGTTGCGCGCCCGAAAAGGGCTTTTCGATGAAATCATGCGCGCCTTCGCGCATCGAGCGCACGGCAAGCGGCACATCGCCATGCCCGGAAATCAGGATCACCGGGATATCGCGGTCGATATCATGGATGCGTGTCATCAGCGTCAGCCCATCCATGCCCGGCATGCGGATATCGGTGACAACCACACCGCCAAAGCCCCCTGTGATGCGCTCAAGCGCTGGCTGGGCGTTGGCATGCGCGTCAACCCGCAGCCCGGCGAGCTCCAACGCCTGCTGGGTCGAGGCGCGCAAGTCCGCGTCATCATCGACCAACAAGATCAGCGGCCCGGTCATTCCGCGGCCTCGGCTTGGGGCGCGACAGCCTGCAGATCTAGCGTGAACTCGGCCCCGCCTTGCGGATGATTGCGCACCGAGAGCGTGCCGCCGAAATCGCGCAAAATGTTGTAGCTGATCGACAGGCCCAGCCCCAGCCCCTTGCCGACCTCCTTGGTGGAAAAGAACGGATCGAAAATGCGCGGCTGAAGCGCTTCGGGCACACCAGGGCCATGATCGCGCAACGTCACGCGCACCCGGCCCGCATCGGCGCAGGCGCGAAGTTCCAGTTGGCGATCATCGTGCCCTTCCACGGCGTCGATGGCATTGCTCAGCAGATTGACCAGCACCTGCTGCAGGCGCACAGGCCCTGCCACCACCTGAAGACCCGGCGCGCCGAGATCGACATCGAGCATCACCCCGGCCTTGCGCAGGCGCCAGCCCAGAAGCTCTTGCGCTTCATGCACGGCATCAGCCAGCACGACATTGCGCAGTTGCTGATTGGGCTTGCGCGCGAAGTTGCGCAGATGGTGACTGATCCGGCTGAGCCGGTCGATCATGCTCACGATCCGCGCGAGCGCCTCATCCGCCTCGTCCCGGCGGTCTTGCGCAAGCAGCAGCTGGGCATTTTCGGCATAGTTGCGCGCCGCGCCCAAAGGCTGGTTGAACTCATGGCTGAGCGCCGCAGACATCTGGCCAAGTGCTGCCAGTTTGCCCGCCTGCACCAGCTCGGTCTGGGTCTTGCGCAACTGCGCCTCGGTTGCGCGACGTTCCGCCACTTCGCCTTGCAACGCGGCATTCGCGTCGCGCAATTCGGCTGTGCGCGCGATGACGCGGCGTTCCAGATCATCCTTGGCGGCTTTCTCCATCTGCAACCTGAGCGCCAGTTGCCGCCGCCTTTGCCACAGGATCAACCCGCTCAGCGCCAGCGACCCGGCCGCAAGCAACGCCAGCGCCACGAAAACCGCCGCCTGCAGGCGCGCGGCGCGCGTGGGCAGCAAGACCTGCACAGTCCAGTCGGCCTGCGGCATCCAGCTCTGGACCACCAGATATTCGCTGGCCACAGCATCGCGCCCATGTCCGGACAAAAGCTGGAACCCGGCCCGGTCGCTGCGTGTCTGAAAATCGATCTCGCCCAGGGTCGCGTTGGCATAGCGCCGCGTTTGCTGACTGCGCGCCAGCCGATCAGGGGTGAGAGCGCCAAAGGCATGAAACAGCCAATCCGGGCGGTTGGACAGAAAGATGATATCTTCCGGGTCAGTCACGATGATGCGCAGATCCTCAGAGGCCCAGGCGCGTTCAAGATCATCCACATCGATCTTGATGACCATCACGCCCAGGCGCTGACCGGCCACATCAATCGCCGCCCCGAAATAGTAGCCGCGCTTGTTCGAGGTGGTGCCCAGCGCATAGAACCGCCCGCGCCCGCCGCTCATCGCATCGGAAAAATAGGGCCGGAAAGCGAAATTGCCGCCCACGAAACTGAGCGGCTGGTCGAAATTCGAGGCCGCCAGCGTCACCCCGTCGCGATACATCACATAAGCGTCCGACGCCCCCAACAGGGTCGCCACATCGCGCAGATAGGTATTCGCGGCCATGATCAGATCAGGATCGCGCGGGGCAAGCAGCAGCGAGCGGATCGCGCGTTGGTCAGCCAGCAATTCCGGCAGGCGCTCGAAGCGCTCCAACTGGCCCTGAATGGTCGATTCGGCCAGATTGAGCGTGTTCTGTCCGCGCAGGCTCAGCTCCTGAAAGCTGCGTGCCAGCGCGTGGCTATGGCCCAGCCACGACGCCCCTGCCAGCACGATCAGCGCCAGCAGAGCCGCGAGCCAGCGCAGGCGTTTGCGCGACAGTGTCTCAACCTTCATTCGCGCAATCTGCACGCGAGGCGCAGGCGCTGTCAAATGCCTTGCCGGGATTGTGGGTCAGGCATTGAACAGGAAATGCAGAACATCACCGTCCTTGACCTCGTAGCCCTTGCCCTCGACGCGGAACTTGCCCGCCTCTTTCGCGCCCGCCTCGCCGTTGCAGGCAATGTAATCCTCATAGGCCACGGTTTCGGCGCGGATGAAGCCGCGCTCAAAATCCCCATGGATGACACCCGCGGCCTGCGGCGCGAGCGTACCCTTAGCAATCGTCCAGGCGCGGGCTTCCTTTGGGCCGACGGTGAAATAGGTCTGCAGCCCCAGAAGCGCGTAGCCTGCGCGGATCAGCCGGTCGAGGCCCGGCTCCTCCAGCCCCATCTCGGAGAGGAACATTTCAGCCTCGTCCGGCGCAAGCTGGCTGATCTCTTCTTCGATCTGCGCGGAAATCACGACATGCGCGGCACCTTGTGCAGCGGCCATCTCGGCCACGCGGGCCGATTGGGCATTGCCGCTCCCGGCCGAGGCTTCCTCGACATTGCAGACATAGAGCACAGGTTTCGACGTCAGCAGTTGCAGCATCCGCCAGCTTCTGCGCTCATCTTCGCTGACCTCGACCGTGCGGGCGGGCCGCCCGGCCTCAAGCGCCGCAAGCGCGCGACGCAAAAGCGCGTCCTGCTCCAACGCTTCCTTGTCACCGCCGCGCAGCTTGCGTGACAGGTTTGCCAGACGCCGCTCGATCGAATCCATATCCGCGATCATCAACTCGGTCTCGATGGTTTCGGCATCAGCAACCGGATCGATGCGGCCTTCGACATGGGTCACATCATCATCGACAAAACAGCGCAGCACATGGGCGATCGCGTCAGTTTCACGAATATTCGCCAGAAACTGGTTGCCAAGCCCCTCGCCCTTGGACGCGCCGCGCACCAGACCCGCGATATCAACGAACGTCATGCGGGTCGGGATCACCTCGCGCGATTTGGCGATGTCGGCCAACCGGGTCAGACGCGCATCGGGCACGGCCACGTCACCGACATTCGGCTCGATCGTGCAGAAGGGAAAATTCGCCGCCTGCGCGGCTGCAGTGCGCGTCAGCGCATTGAACAGTGTCGATTTGCCGACATTCGGCAGGCCGACAATCCCCATCTTGAAGCCCATTCCGGCATCCTTTCGCACAAAGCCACTGGCCCGCGCTTTTAGGCGCAGCCCTTGCGCAAGACAAGGCAACAGCAGTTGATTCCGCCTGCGATTTCGCCCAAACCGGGCACAGACGACAGGGGGCAGGACCAGATGACCAGAATCGACCAGACATTCGCGCGGCTGCGGGCCGAAGGCCGCAAGGCTTTCGTGTCCTATATCATGGGGGGCGACCCGGATCTGGAAAGCTCGCTGGCGATCATGCAGGGGCTGCCGGGCGCAGGGGTGGATATCATCGAATTGGGCGTGCCCTTCACGGACCCGATGGCGGACGGCCCGACGATCCAGCTCGCAGGGCAGCGCGCGCTGGAAGGCGGCCAGACACTGACCAAGACGCTGGATATGGTGCGCCGCTTTCGCGAAGGCGACGATGCGACCCCCATCGTTCTGATGGGCTATTACAACCCGATCTACGCGCGCGGCGTCGAGCGATTCCTGTCCGAGGCGAAAGCTGTCGGGGTGGACGGGCTGATTGTTGTGGATCTGCCACCCGAAGAAGACAGCGAACTGTGCCTGCCGGCCCAGGCGGCAGGGTTGAATTTCATCCGTCTGGCCACGCCCACGACGGATGCCAAACGCCTGCCGAAAGTGCTGCAAAACACATCGGGCTTCGTTTATTATGTCTCGATCACCGGGATCACCGGCGCTGCCGCCGCACAGGCGCAGGACGTGGCCCCAGAGGTCGCGCGGATCAAGGCCTCGACCGATCTGCCGGTGATCGTGGGCTTTGGGATATCGACCCCTGAGAGCGCACAGGCCATCGCCAGCGTCGCGGATGGCTGCGTGGTGGGCTCTGCCATCGTCAAGGAGATCGCGGATGGCAAGCCGCTTGACGCCATCTTAGCCTATGTGCGCAGTCTCGCGGAGGGGGCACATCGGGGCTGAAAACCAAACGGATCGCCCCCCCTGACAGGCGGCGATCCGTCGCAAACGCGCATTACAGGCTGGCAATAACCGGTCAGAAATCGGCCATCATCATCGGGCTGCTGCCTGCGCCCATAACGACGACCCACCAGAGTTTGCCGTTGTCATCTTGATGCCAGGCGACCCCGACTTCATTGGCGCGTCGGTCGAGAATCACCTGGCGCGTTTCCGGCTCGGTCATCCAGGCATTCACCGTTTCTACTTCGGTCTCGAAAGTCTCCGAGATCAATTCCCCGATGAACGTCCCGCGATAGCCCGCACGCTGGGCGCGCTGCATCGGGCTGGAGCCGTCAGACCCCCAATGCCACGGGCGGCTTTGGAAAGACATATCTTGCGCATGGGTGGCAGCGGCGCTGGCCAGTTCCGCATTGGGCTGCAGGGGACCGACACCGTTCTGAGCGCGCATCGTGTTCAGTCCTTCCATCACGCGCTGGCGCACACGCGGCGCATCAGATGGGTTGATTCTCACCACAACCGGAAGTGGGCGCCCGTCGGCCCCCATCGGGATCTGTGCGGGCGCAGTCGTTTCACAAGCCGCAAGCGCAAGCACCGAAACCACAAGAAATGCGAAGGGTCGAACCATAGTGTCCACTTTCTGTTATCTGCTGGTTGCTTACCGACTTCACGGAAATTATTCAAACACAACAGATCGTGAAGCCCGAAATACGGACGAAAGCCGTGGTTTTACGGCACTTGCGCACCCAGAGATCACGCTGCCCCCACGTCGGGTCACCCTCGCTCGGCCCGAGAAAAGTCAGCGCCAACGACTGTGGCAAGAAAGTGTTGCTGATTTGACGACATCTGCGGAAACTGCAACAGTTGTGCCCAACAATGCGTTGCATGTGAGAGTGGAACATGGTTGAGAAGGCAGACGACATATCGTCTTGGGAGCCGGGTTGCAGATGCCTACCCCGGCGCGTTCTGGAGGTTACTATGAAGAAAATCGCACTTGCAGCTGCCCTGTCTGTCGCGGCTACCTCGGCATTCGCCGGTGGCCACAGCAAGATGGGCAAGTACTCTGAGCCGGTCATCGAGCCTGCCGTGGTCGTTGAGCAGACCCGCTCGACTTCGGGTGGTATCATTGTTCCGATCATGCTGCTGCTGATCGTTGCTGCGGCTGTTGCTGCGAGATAATTCGCACACGCCTCAGGCACAAAAAGAAGGGTGACAGGTTTTCCTGCCACCCTTTTTTCATTCTTGTGCCGACCATCAGGGCCACGCTTACTTGCGCGTAGCCCACCCCTGAAGATTTTCTTCGATGACCGTGCAGAGCGCTTCGATATGGAGCGCGTCATCGTTCAGACAGGGGATGTAGGTGAACTGCTCCCCGCCCGCTTCCTCGAAACTTTCACGAATCTCTTCGTTGATTTCTTCCAGCGTCTCGATGCAATCGGCAGAAAAAGCCGGGGCAACCACGGCGATCCGCTTGATCCCCTGCCGCGCCAGATCGGCAACATGATCGACAGTGTAGGGGCGGAGCCATTCCTCGCGACCGAAGACCGACTGAAAAGTTGTCTGAACGGCCTCCTCGGGCCAGCCCAGCGCCTCGCGCAGAAGCCGCGTGGTTTTCTGGCACTGGCAGTGGTAAGGATCGCCTTCGAGCAGGTAACGCTTGGGCATCCCATGGTATGATGTGACCAGAACTTCCGGCTTCTCTTCCAGCGCGTCGTAACTGCGCTGAACTGACGTGACGAGCGCCTTGATATAGGCCGGATGATCGAAATAGGGCGCAACTGTGCGCACCGAGGGTTGCCACTTCTGCTCCATCATTGCGCGAAAGAACTGATCGCAGGCAGTTGCAGAGGTGGCGCCCGCATAATGCGGATAAAGCGGAAAAAAGATTACCTTCTCGCAGCCCGCCTTGACCATCTCCTCGACCTTGGATTTGGTCGACGGGTTACCATAGCGCATGCAGAAATCGACCATCACATTGTCACCGAACCGGTCTCCGACCATTTCGGCGACGCGTGCCGTCTGATCCTTGGTGATGGTCAGAAGCGGGCTTTCGCCCTTGTCATGGTTCCAGATCGATTTGTAATTCGCGCCTGATGTGAAAGGACGCTTGGTCAAGATCACCAATTGCAACAATGGCTGCCAGATCCACGCCGAGTAATCGACCACGCGCTTGTCGGACAGAAATTCATTCAGATAGCGGCGCATCGACCAGTAATCGTAGTTATCCGGTGTCCCCAGATTGGCCAGCAGAATGCCGATCTTCGCCTGCGGCACGGGCGGGTGATCCGCATCCGCATGCGCGAGCCTGCCTTCACCTGGCTGATGCATATGCACCGGGCAACGCGCGTTGGGCGATGTTTGCTCTGCATCAAGCATGGCTGTATCCTTCATCAGATCTTCCCTGGCCGTGTTGCGATTATCCGCTCCATGTAAATGGTTTCGCCCTGGAATCAATCTTTGTCCGGGATTTTAACCGTATCGGGCAGCGGGTTTTCCTGCGTCCCCAGTGCGTCTGCAAGCCGCAACGTTGCCGATCCGGGACGCAGGGGGCGCGGTTGACTGTCTGCAGGCGCCCATCCCGTCAGGAAAATAAGCTCAAAGCTGGCGGTGAGATGACCCGCATCATCAGAGAAATGGGCGGCATAGATCTCTGCAGTCCGACGGAACATTTCACGGCGCGCGAAGTTGCGGCGACGTGACGCAAGCGCATTCTGCTCGCCCATCGCCCGCAAGTCGGCATAGAGCGTGTCGAGCTGGCGGTAGGCCACGCGCTGGCTGGTCACATCCGCCACTGGCAAGGCAAAGCCCGCGCGCTGCAACAGCCCGCCCATGTCGCGCAACTCGCCCATAGGCAAGACGCGCGGGCTCAGGCCGCCAGAGATCTCGCTTTCCGCCTGCGCCAGAGCTGCGCGCAATTCAGCCAGCGTCTGCCCGCCCGGCATGACCGCGAGAAACAACCCGTCAGGCCGCAGCGCCCGCCGCGCCTGCACCATCTGCCCCACCGGATCTGATGCCCAATGCATACACATCGCATGGATCACCAGATCATGCGCCCCGGCTTCCAGATCCAGCACAGGCGCATCAGTGACGACGCGCGCTGCGGGCAGGAAATCGTCCCAGACATGATGCAGCCCGCAGATTATCGCAGGCGACGTAAACCTTCTGTTAACCTCGTTCAGCCTTAATTGCAGCTCATCGAGGGCGAGCGCATGCAAAAACAGGTCCGCGTCCGCGCGAACGCGGGCGCGATTGCGGGTCAGGGCGCGGAGATCGGTCAGGTCCGGCTGCGTCATGGCCATGTTATGTAGGAGAGCTGGAGAAAATGCAAAACCTGCGGGCCGAGATTGTGACACGCGGCCGAGCAGCGGCACAGGCGGTCATCCGGGCCGTATACCCGCCGCAATGCATGTGCTGCGACGCGCTGGTGGCCGAAGAAGGCGCGCTCTGCCCCAAGTGTTGGCCGCAAATGCCCTTTGTCTTCGGGACGTGCTGCGACAGTTGCGGTTTGCCGCTGCCAGGGCTTGATGATGGCAGCGCAGTACAATGCGACGAGTGTCTGACCTTGGCGCGACCATGGGAACAGGGGCGCGCAGTGATGCTTTATGGCGACAAGGCACGGCAGATCCTGCTGGGGCTGAAATACCATGATCGGCTCGATCACGCAAAACCCGCCGCGCGCTGGATGGCGCGCCATGCGACGCCTCTTCTGATGCCTGACATGCTGGTGGCCCCGATTCCCTTGCATTGGCTGCGCTTCCTCAAACGACGCTACAATCAGGCGGCGATCCTCAGCGCCGCAATGGCGCGCGAACTCGGGCTGGAGCATTGCCCTGACCTGCTGATCCGCACTCGCCACACGGGCACGCAGGACGGTCGCGGGCGCGAAGGCCGGTTTCGCAATGTCGCCAATGCTTTTGCGCCGAATCGACGTCAGATGGCGCGGATACAGGGGCGGCATATCCTGCTGGTCGATGATGTGATGACTGCAGGGGCCACGTTTTCTGCTGCGACAGAGGTCTGTCTTACCCATGGTGCCGCCTCTGTGCGCGTGATTGCACTTGCGCGCGTTGCAAGAGCGCAGTGATCCTCTATAGTATCGCACGAAACCAAGCGCACGAGGGTCAGACATGCAACCGATTGAAATATATACGTCACCCCTGTGCGGCTTCTGCCATGCCGCGAAGCGACTGCTGACGGCGAAGGGGGCAAGTTTCACGGAAATAGACCTTTCACGCCAGCCTGACCGCCGTGCCGAAATGGTGCGGCGTGCCAATGGCGGACGGACCGTGCCACAAATTTTCATAGGCGATGTCCATGTCGGGGGCAGCGATGATCTGCACATGCTGGAACGGGCGGGCAAGCTCGACGCTCTGCTGAACGGCTGAAACGATGTCCCTGACGGCAGCCCTTCTTCAGATGTCATCGAGCGATGACCCGGCGGATAATCTGACGCGCACTGTCGGCTATCTGGACGAGGCCGCACGGCTTGGGGCCCAACTCGCGCTGACGCCGGAAGTCACCAATTGCGTGTCCTTCAACAGGGCACTTCAAGAGCGGGTACTGGAACCGGAGGACCGCGACACCACACTGGCCGGTCTGCGGGACGCTGCCGCGCGGCTTGGGATCTGGGTGTTGATCGGATCACTGGCGCTGAAGACGGATGATGCGGAAGGTCGGTTTGCCAATCGCTCCTTCCTGATCGATCCGACGGGCGCGATTTGTGCACGTTACGACAAGATCCATATGTTTGATGTGCAGGTTTCGGAAACCGAAACCTATCGCGAATCGGCAGGCTTTCGACCCGGCGCGCAAGCCGTGGTGGCGCAGACCCCGCTCGCGGTTGTCGGGATGAGCATCTGCTATGACCTGCGCTTCGCCCATCTGTTTCGTAGCCTTGCGAAGGCTGGCGCTGAAGTTCTGAGCATTCCCGCCGCCTTCAGCCCGGTGACCGGCGTCGCGCATTGGCGCAGCCTGTTGCGCGCCCGCGCCATCGAAACGGGCTGCTATGTCCTCGCCCCGGCGCAAACAGGGCGGCACGCGTGCAGTGCGGGCCGAGCGCGCACGACCTATGGTCACTCCATGGCGGTCGGCCCCTGGGGCGACGTACTGCTGGACATGGGCACGGCGCCCGGTGTCGGGATCGTGCATCTGGACCTGGCGCAAGTGGCCGATGCGCGCAACCGGGTGCCCGCCCTGTTCCATGATCGCGCATTCGAGACAGCCGTGATCTCTAGCGCAAAGGACGACGCATGACGCATCAACGCAGCGATCTCGCCAACGCCCTGTTCAGCGAATTGCTGATGGCGGATCAGTTGGTGCGCAACCGGCTGGCGAAAGTCTTGCCCAAATCGATGGAATTGTCACATTTCGGCGTCTTGAATCTGCTGGTGCGCCAACAGTCCGAGCTCAGCCCCGCGCAGCTTGCGCATGCCTTCCATGTCACCCGCGGCGCAATGACCAATACACTCAACAAACTGGAATGGGCAGGGTATGTGCATATCCGACCCGATTGGGAGGATGCTCGCCGCAAGATGGTCGCGATCAGCCCTGCTGGCCGCGCTGCGCGCGATGCAGCGCTCGCGGCGATATCGCCCCTGCTTGATGACGCCGTAAGCCAACTTGGCGAAGAACGTGTGCGTCACACGATCCCGGTCCTGCGCGCGCTGCGCCAGCAGATGGTCGAGGGCTGAACCGCCCTGCCCCGCTCAGTCCTGACGCAGCCGTGACGCTGATTCATGGATCGCCTTGTATTGCCCCCCGGCACGATGCACCCAGAGATAAGACGGCAGCACCGCCTCCATCGGAGTTGGGGTAATACCGAGGTCAGCCAGACCACGCGCTTGGGGATCCACCACATTGTCCTTGGCCAGATTGCGCACCTGATCGCGCGTCAATGGCGCGTTTGGCAAAAGCCCCATGACCGCGCCCATCACCTGCGCGACGGGAAAGGGAATATTGACCACAGCCCGGCGGCGGCGAATCTCTGCAAGCATCCGTTGCATCAGGCCGCGGAACGTATCAACTTCAGGGCCGCCCAATTCATAGATACCTGGCGCGACCCCTTCAATTACTGCCTTGGCCGCAGCTTTGGCCACATCATCGACAAAAACTGGCTGAAACCGGGTCTGCGCGCCCACGATCGGGAGCAGCGGCCCTATCCGCGCCATGCTGGCGAAACGGTTGAAAAACTGATCCTCGCTGCCAAAGACGATGGAAGGGCGCAGGATCACAGCATTCGGGAAATGGTCTTGCACCAGCTGCTCACCGCGCGCCTTGCTGCGCTGATAGGCACTGTCAGAGGTGGCATCAGCACCGATGGCTGAGATCTGGACCAGGGTTTTCACACCCAGCTCTGCCGCGAGACGCGCGACCCGGCCCGCCCCTGTGGCCTGCACCTCATCAAACCTGTTCTTGCCCGATTCCGCCAGAATGCCCACGCAATTCACCACCGCATCCGCGCCCGACAGGACCGACCGCACCGAGGCTTCGTCGCGAATGTTGCACAATACCGGTTCAACCTGACCGACAGCGCCGTAGGGTTTGACATGCAGTGCTTCGTTCGGGCGACGCACCGCGACACGCACCCGCCACCCCGCTTGCGCCATGCGCCGGGTGATATAGCGGCCGACAAAGCCAGATCCGCCGATGATGGTAACGAGTTGCGACATCTGCGTTCTCCGCCGTTAATTCCTGAATTTAAATAGAGCGTCGGCACACAATTCACAAGCCACCAGAAGATTTGCTGGGACATGTTCATTTTGTATGCCCGACCCCGTTGACACGGCTGGCCGCGCATCGTAATCCCCGCCCACGCAACCAGCCCAGGTGGCGGAATTGGTAGACGCGCTAGCTTCAGGTGCTAGTACTCGCAAGGGTGTGGAGGTTCGAGTCCTCTCCTGGGCACCAAAAATTTGATCCAACAAACCGAAATTAAACAGTTAATGGATCGAGCGGGTTGCAGGTAAGCCCACTTATACACCCCCTCTGCTTTGCTTGAAGGATGTCGTGGTCGCACCAGAGAGTTCATGATGAACAGAGGCGCGCCTGCATTCTGTTGAACGCGGCATTGATCTGCGGCGGGTCACCCAGCCGATTCTGCGCCCCTCCGAAACTGACGTATCGTGCGGTCAAAAACTGGCCTAGCTTCGTCGTCGCCAGTTCGTGCTCGCCATTGCGTTCATACGCATCGAGGATGCTGATCAGCAGCTCTTTGAATTCATCCTGGCGCTGTTGCAGAAATCAGGTGATGTACGGGGGTTCCCCTATCCCCGCGCAGCTTCATCCCACGGCTTCCGTGACAGGTATGCCGAGCGCGGTGGATCCGTCCAGCGATGAGCCATGTCGCGCCATTGCTCCGAGCGACAATGGCGAATGACCCGGACCTGG
>REBU01000016.1 GCA_007692585.1 Paracoccaceae bacterium
TGAGGTCGCTGTGGGGTAACTCCCGTGGAAGTTCGAGTCTTCTCGACCGCACCAAGCCAGAAATCAGCCCCAACGGGGCGGGTCGCGACAGCAACAGGTCGAAGCAGTCGCAAGAAATTACCCCGCAAATGACGGAATCGCGGGCAACTGTGCCGCAAATTGACCCTTATGCAGCCAATTCCCTCGTAATCTGTCTCAGAAGCACTTCTTGCGACTTATGGGTTGCAATGCGCGGGGCGCTTGGTTTTACTTGACGAAACGACAGAGCGGAAGACCGCCGACACTCGGGGAGATGATTTTGGTTGCAACGCAGGGCAATGGCGGCTTCGTCGTATTCGATGGTGTTCAGAAAAGTTATGACGGAGAAACACTGGTCGTCAAAGACCTGAACCTGTCCGTGGCACGCGGAGAATTCCTGACCATGCTCGGCCCGTCAGGGTCAGGCAAGACCACATGCCTGATGATGCTGGCCGGGTTCGAGACAGCCACCAGCGGCGAGATCATGCTTGACGGAAAGCCCATCAACACGGTGCCACCGCATAAGCGCGGCATCGGGATGGTGTTCCAGAACTACGCGCTTTTTCCGCATATGACGGTGGGCGAGAACCTGGCGTTTCCGCTGGAAGTCAGGGGTCTGGGAAAGTCTGATCGCGAGAAGAAGGTGAAACGCGCGCTCGACATGGTGCAGATGGGCGCGTTTATCAATCGTCGCCCCGCGCAGCTGTCGGGTGGTCAGCAACAGCGCATCGCACTGGCCCGCGCGCTGGTCTTCGAGCCGGAACTGGTCTTGATGGATGAGCCGCTCGGCGCGCTCGACAAGCAGTTGCGCGAGACGATGCAATTTGAAATCACGCGGCTGGCGCATGATCTGGGCATCACCACGGTCTATGTGACGCATGATCAGACCGAAGCGCTGACCATGTCCGACAATGTGGCCGTGTTTCAGGATGGCCGTATCCAGCAGCTTGCCCCGCCCGATGTGCTCTATGAGGAGCCGAAAAACAGTTTCGTGGCGCAATTCATCGGCGAGAACAACACGCTTGACGGTGTGGTGAAAGAAATCAAGGGCCAGACCTGTGTGGTGCAGCTGGATGGCGGCGAGCTGATCGACGCGAAACCCGTGAACGTCACCAGGGCGGGGGAGCGCACGCGCGTCTCGATCCGGCCTGAGCGGGTAGAGGCCAACAAGGACCGGCTGGACCCGGAGGCGCATCTGATCCGCGCCGAGGTGTTGGAATTCATCTATATGGGCGATGTCTTCCGTACGCGGCTGAAAGTGGCCGGAAACGAGAATTTCATCATGAAGACCCGCAATGCGCCCGATCAGGTGCGCCACAAGCCGGGCAGTGTGATCGAAATCGGCTGGATGTCGAATGACTGCCGGGCACTGGATTGTCCTGCGTGACAGCCAGCGGCCTGTGCGGCCTGTTCGGGGGACAGGACCGAAGCGAGAGACTGCGCATCAGACGCAGTTCAAACCCAACCTAGGAGGTTACCAATGTCAACCAAACTCAAACTTGTTGCTCTCAGTTCCGCGGTCAGCGTGATGGCGCTGAGCGCTGCCGCCAATGATCCGGTGTCGCTGACCATCGTGTCATGGGGTGGCGCTTACACGGCCAGCCAGCAGCGCGCCTATCACGAGCCCTTCATGGAAGCCAATCCGCATGTGACGATCATCAATGATGACGGCTCGGCCAATGCGCTGGCCAGCTTGCGGGCACAATCCCAAGCGGGCAATGTGACTTGGGACCTGGTCGACATGCTGCCTTCGGACGCGCAGCTGGCCTGTGACGAAGGCATTATCCTGCAGATCGACCATGACGAAATGCTGGCCGCCGCCCCGGATGGCACGCTGCCCACCGAGGATTTCCTGCCGGGCAGCCTGGGCGAATGCTTCATTCCGCAGATCGTCTATTCGACGGTGCTGACCTTCCGCCCCGGCGCCTTCCCGGAGGATAATCAGCCCACAAGCATCGCGGACCTGTTCGATGTCGAAAATTTCCCCGGCCGCCGTGCGCTGCAGGACCGTCCGGGCACCAATCTGGAATGGGCGCTGTACGCTGATGGCGTGGATCCGGAAGACATCTATGAGGTGCTGAGCACGCCGGAAGGTGTGGACCGCGCGTTTGCGAAACTCGACACGATCAAGGACCACATCATCTTCTGGACCGAAGGCGCACAGGCGCCGCAGCTTCTGGCCGATGGCGAGGTGGTCTTCGCCACGGGCTATAACGGCCGGATGTTCGACGCGATTCAGGTCGAAGGCATGGAAGCGGACATCATCTGGGATGGCCAGGTCGTCGAATGGGACGGTTGGGTTGTGCCCGCGGATGGCCCGAATGTCGATCTGGTGATGGAATACCTGTATTTCGCCACCGACACCCAGCGTCTGGCCGATCAGGCGAAATTCATCAGCTACGGTCCGGCCCGTGCGTCTTCTGCGCCTCTTGTCGGTCAGCATGCGGATCTGGGCATCGATATGAACGAGCATATGCCGACCGCGCCTGAAAACTACTTCGCGCCGATCGTGCTGGATAACGATTTCTGGGTCGATTACGGCGACGAACTGCGCGAGCGCTTCGCCAACTGGATGCTGCAGTAATCGCAGCCAGGACCGGGGTGCGTGCATGGCGCGCCCCGGCACCTCTCGGGCCTGACGGCTCGGGACAAATGACGCTCCATCAGCCGCAGAGGACACCGTCATGGCAATGGCAGATGCAACAGTTCCGCAAGGGTCACAGACTGACAGTCGCGGCAGGTTGGTGACCTCTGATGGCACACCCCTGCGCCGCGCGCTGGAACGCGCCAATCGCCGCCGGAAGCTGACCGCCTTCGCGCTGGTGGCGCCGCTGCTGTTTTTCATCCTGACCTTTTTCGCCTTTCCCATCGCGCAGATGATGTGGCGGTCAGTCGACAACCCTCAGGTCGTCAATGCCCTGCCGCGCACGCTGGACGTGCTGCGCGACTGGGACGGGCAGGGCTTGCCATCTGAAGAGGTCTACGCTGCGTTGCATGCCGATATGGTCGCCGATCTCGACCTGCCCCGGCGCGAGCAGAATATCGGACCGCTGGGGATCCGGCTGAATTACGAGCTGAGCGCCGCGCGCTCGGCCATTTCGCGCACGACGCGCAACGTGGCCGAATTTGAAGCCCCGTTTCGCGAAGCCTTCACGGACGCGCACCGGCTCTGGGGACAGCCTGAATTATGGCGCATCATCCAGCGCGAGGGTCGCCCGCTCACGCTCTCCTATTATGTCGCTGCCCTTGACCGGGAATATGACGAGCAGGGCAATATCGTGCTGCGCCCCGAGAACCGCCAGATCTATGTCTCGCTCTTCGGGCGCACGCTCGCGCTCAGTCTCGCGATCACGGCGATGACCTTTCTGCTGGGCTTCCCGATTGCCTATTACCTGTCGATCCTGCCGATGCGCTATGCCAATCTGCTGATGATCGCGGTGCTTTTGCCCTTCTGGACCTCGCTTCTGGTGCGCACCTCGGCCTGGATCGTGCTCTTGCAACAGCAAGGGGTGATCAATAATACGTTGGTCGGGATCGGGTTAATTGACGATGCGGGCAGGTTCAGCCTGATCTACAATCAAACCGGCACGATTATCGCCATGACGCATATCCTGCTGCCCTTCATGGTGTTGCCGCTTTATTCGGTGATGCGCACCATCCCGCCAAGCTACATGCGCGCGGCGAAATCGCTGGGCGCGCGGCCCTGGACCGCGTTCCGCCGCGTCTATTTCCCGCAGACCCTGCCGGGGATCGGGGCCGGCGGTGTGCTCGTCTTCATCATCTCGATTGGCTATTACATCACGCCCGCGCTGGTCGGCGGGCAGTCGGGGCGAATGATCTCGAATGAAATTGCGCGCCATATCCAGCAATCGCTGAACTGGGGGCTTGCGGCGGCACTTGGCTCGATGCTGCTGGTCGGTGTGCTCTTGCTCTATTGGCTTTATAACCGGCTGGTCGGCACTGACAGCCTGAAATTCGGGTAAGGGAGAAGTAACATGTCCATGCCCGCCTATTACACGACCAAAGACAAGATCTGGTATTACACCTTCCGGGTGATCTGCTTCGCGATCTTCTTCTTCCTGCTCGCGCCGATCCTGATCATGATCCCGCTGAGCTTCAACGCGCAGCCTTTCTTCACCTTCACCCGCGAAATGCTGACGCTGAACCCCGAAGGCTATTCCTTGCGCTGGTATCGGGATTTCCTCGAATCCGAGAGCTGGATGCGTTCGATCCGCAATTCTTTCGTGATCGGAATTGCCGCGACGATTGTGTCCACGACGCTGGGCACGCTGGCGGCTCTGGGCCTGTCGCGCTCGGAAATGCCCGCCAAAGGGCTGATCATGGGAATCCTGATCTCGCCGATGATCGTGCCATTGATCATCTCGGCGGCGGGAATGTTCTTTTTCTTCTCCTCGATCAATATCGCGCAGACCTATCTGGGCGTCGTGTTGGCCCATGCTGCACTCGGCACGCCCTTCGTGGTGATCACAGTGACTGCGACGCTGGTGGGGTTTGACCAGTCGCTGACACGCGCGGCGGCCAATCTGGGCGCATCGCCCACGCGGACGTTCTTCAAGATCACCATGCCGCTGATCCTGCCGGGGGTGAT
>REBU01000037.1 GCA_007692585.1 Paracoccaceae bacterium
AACGCGGGTTCAGCAGGGTGGATTCCTGCGCCATGGCGTCGGTGTCGAACTTGTCGGCAATCTCGGCGTGAAGTTCGTCGTGGGTGGTGGCATGCATGTTCATACGCTCATCTCCTCTGAGAAAGAGAATTCACAGAGTTCCATGAATTCGAAATCGCCCGTCATCCGCGTCCAGAGACGCTCCAGCGCATTGGCGCGCGTGATCGTGGCGATGCGGTCCTCGACGATCAGCTCGCCCCAGGCAGCCAGCACCGGCGGGCCCTGGACCTGAACCTCATCGCCGGGATGGACAACGGAGCCGTCATTGAAGCGAACATGCGCATGCAGCGCCTCGAAACGGTGCGACACTTCAACAGTGCAGGGCACCTGTTCGACCTTTCTTGAGAAGAGTGACATTTGTTTATTCCCTTGGTTTTTTGATTTGTGGTCTTGGGGTCGTCTTATTTTATGTTCAGCAGCCGTTCGAATGCGGCCTGGTTGTCCCGTCCGAACTGCGTGAGCTCGACACGGTAATCGGTCAGAGGGTCGATGGCCGCCAGACGGCCATTCTCGAATTTCACGATCTCCAGCGGCAGGCTGGGGTCGATGCCGTGGCGGCGGCGCATGGTCATCAGACCGTTCTGGATGACCGTGACGAACCCGCCATGCGCCATATCCGCCAGAAGATTGCCCTCGGCATCGAGCACCGTTACCGATTGCGCATCATTGCCGATCAGGCTGATGGTCCAGCTTTCGGCAATCGGCGCAGGCGCTGGCATCGCGACCGGCTCGCGCCCGGTGAAGCTGGCAAACGCCACCAGCACCAGCGTCAGCGCGACCAGCCCGAACATGCCCCGCACCAGCGCGGGCGGGATCATGTCGTTATTGTCGGGACGCTTGAAATTGGGATTGGGATTGGCGGTCATGGCGGGCCTCATTCTGCAGCAACCAGATCACCCGCATCCGCAGGGGTCCGGCGTTCAACGACAGGTTGGCTCAGCCGCGTTTCGGCGGCTTCGGCCAGCAGCTCTGCGACTCGTGCCGCATCGGGGATGCAGCGCAGCGCGGGCTTGGTGACGCGCACATGGCCGGGGCGGCAATGCGGCCAGAGGATCAGGTAGGAAAATTTCGTCTCGCCCAGCGTCTCAAGCGCGATGGTGCCAGTGCCGTTCTTGCGCGTGCGCAGATCGGCCCGCGCAATCTGGCGGAAGGGCAGGTTCAGCGTCACGGTCAGCGCCGCGCCAATGCGCATCGCGACCCGCGCTGTGGTGATCGTGTAAACGGTGCTGCGCGCCATGACGACGGCCAGCGCCAGAATGACGACCATCGCGGCCAGCCACAGCCCGGCATAGGGCAGCCCGAAGGCAATCGCGCCCGCAAGCCCGGCATCGGCACCGCCGACGCTGGCGCGCCAGAGGATGACAACGGCAAAATAGCCAGTGATCCAGTTGATCTTGAACGCGTCGCGCGCCAGCGCAATGGTGCTTGGCCGACCCTGCCAGAGGATGGTTTCGTGTTCGGGCGGCCGCTCGGGCAACCCCTTGATCGGTTCGAATGCGAAATCATCGTGTGACATGGGTCGGTTCCTCGTTTTTTTTGGTCGTATCGTGTCGAAAAGGGTCAGGCAGGCTTGCCCAGCATCTGACTCAGCAGCCGCAGCTTGGACATCGGCGTGACGCGGTTTTCCTGGCGATAGAGATAACCGCCCGCATAGAAGGCCGAGACTTTCTCTTCTTCCAGCTTGGTGACCTGCGCGCCCGACGCGATTACCGGAACATCCGGGAAAGAGGCCGAGTCAATCGAGTTGATGTAGACCATGTCGGATTTGATCCGCGCCATGGTCATGGGTGCCAGCCGCTTGCTGCCATCGGTCAGCGTGATTTCCAGATAGCGGACCAGCTGTTCGGGCACATCGACCCACATATCGCTGATCGTGCCTGCGGATTTCAGGTCATTGCCGACCACGGGCAGACCGCGCGGATCACGCCCGGCCGCGAAAATGAAGCCGTCTACCTTGGACATCGGCTGGATCTTGGCATGGCCGTGGCCATCGAGCTCCGCCTCGTCACGGCGCGCCGACCAGGACGCCGGGCCAACCCCGTCCTTCATCGCGTCGCCCGTGGGGGCGAAGGGAAAGCCTGTACCTCCCGAAGTCGGTGCCAGCGCCAGATCACGCGCCTCGCGCTCGTAATTCGGGGCTTTGTATTCGCCCCGGCCATGGGGCAGCACGAAGGTCTTGGGTTCAGGCGTTGACAGGTTGGATTGCGTCAACGAGCCATCCTCGTTCTCCAGCGGATAGCCTTCGCGCTGGTTCTCGCGCTGGATGTAATAGATCAGCCCGGCAAAGAAGATCCAGAACATGTAGAGCGAAATCAGCGCGAGATCGAAATTGCCGAAAAACAGCCAGCCATAGGGGGTATCCATGGGTCTTTCCTTCCGTTGTGTCAGGTCGGGAAATCGGCAAGGCCGATCCGTTGGTTACGTTCTTGAGTTGGGTCGAAAATCCGGGTCCGCACCAGCGGGCCGAGAATGATGAGGGTCAGGAACAGCAGCCCGATCTCGATATGGTAGACGACGGAATAGCCGATATCGGGCGTCATCAGACCAGCGCCCAGATGGCCCGCATTGGCCAGCCCCTGCACCGTGTCGCGAATACCGCCGCCCAGCGCCACTGCGAGGCCCGCCGCCGTTGCTTGCGCGGCCCCCCATGCGCCCAGCGCCATGCCGCCGCCGACAATCCCGCGCCGGGGCATTTCCATCGCGGCTGTCAATGTGGCAACCGCAAACAGGCCCAGCCCGAAGCCGATCCCGAACGCCCCTGCGAAGAAAATTCCCGCCGATTGCAGCGGCCCTGCGAAGATCACCGCCGAGAAGGCGAAGATCCCCGCCAGAATGCCCCGCGCCGCCATGCGGAACTGGTCAATCCCCTGCGAAAGCCAGCGCGCAGCCAGCCAGAAACCGACCAGCGCGCCGGTCGCCCAGACCGCGGTCAGCGTCGTCGTCGCGGCAACCGACAGGCCCAGGATCTCACCGCCATAGGGTTCCAGCAGCACATCCTGCATGTTGAAGGCCAGCCCGCCCACAAAGACCACGGCCAGCAAGCGCCCAGCTTGCCCGCCGCTCATATAGTCGCGCCAGGCATCGCGGAAGGCGGGCTTGGGGGCCGCACGCTCCTCGCGCGTCATGGGCTTGATCTTTTCCTGCTTCCACAGCGCAATCACATTCAGCGCCAGCGTGAAAACCGCGCAGCCCTGCACCACCTGAATCAGCCGCAAGTCACTGAAATCGCGCAAAAGCCAGCCCACGATCAGCGCTGAAATCGCCATGCCCGCAAGGAAGGTGACATACAAAAGCGCCACCACACGCGGACGTGTCTCGTCATCGGCCCGGTCCGCGGCCAGCGCAATGCCCGCTGTCTGCGTCATGTGCAGCCCGAAGCCCGTCATCAGAAAGGCCAGCGCCGCAATGACCTCGCCTGCGAAGGGCACGTCATGGACGACATCGCCGGTCAGCACCAGAAGCGCGAAGGGCATGATCGCAAGCCCCCCGAATTGCCAGAGCGAGCCGAACCACAGATAGGGAATGCGTTTCCAGCCAATCGCCGAGCGGTGATTGTCGGACTTGAAGCCCAGAAGCGCGCGGAAGGGTGCGATCAGCACCGGCAGCGCGATCATGAAGGCCACGAGCGAGGCCGCCAGCGACAGCTCGACGATCATCACCCGGTTCAGTGTGCCCAGCAGCAGCACGGTCGCCATGCCCACCGAGACCTGAAATAGCGACAGCCGCAGGATCTGGCGCAGCGGCAAGCCTTCCGAGGCCGCATCCGCAAAGGGCAGCCAGGAGACGCCGATCTTGGAGAACATCGCCTTGGGGATGATCATGCGCGCACCTCCAGACATTCAGAGATGTAGAATCCCCGCGACACCCGACCGATCCGGCCAAGCCCCGCGACATTGATCCGGCGATGGTCATGCGGGATCATCGTGGGCGAGCGATCCGCGCGCGGAAAGACGCGGCCGGCATGCCACATCGCCATCAGAAGCGGTGTGCGCGGCGCCAGCGTGAAGACGATCTGTCCGGCGCGGGCTCGCAACTCCTCCAGCGCGACCTCCAGATCAGGCCGTGTGTAATAGATCAGACTGTCCATCGCGATGACATGATCGAAATGCCCCAGCGCGGGGCTGAGCATGTCGCCCGCGCGGAAACTGACGCGCCCCGCCAACCCCTCGGGCAAGCGGGCCGCCGCGATCTCGACGAGCTTCGGTGAAATATCAATCGCAGTCACATCCGCCCCGCGCGCCGCCATCTCGGCCGAGGCCGCGCCCGTCCCGCAGCCTGCATCCAGCACCCGCGCCCCGCGCAAGTCCTCGGGCAGTTGCGCAAGCATCAGCGCGCGCATGCTGTCGCGCCCTTCGCGCACGGTCTGGCGGATGCGCGAGACTGGCGCATCCGAGGTCAGCCGCTCCCAGACGCGCGTCGCGGTGCCATCGAAATAGGCGGCCACCCGCGTCCGGGTCGCATCATAGCTCGGTGTTGGCGTCAGATCGCGCATCAGTCAAATCCCAGGAACTCGAAAATATCGCGGTCGGGAAGCGGGGTGGGATTGATCGTCTCGGTCCCGTTATAGAGCGCATGGGCCAGTCGCATGTATTCCGCACGACATGCCAACACGTCTTCATCAGCGTCCATCTCGAACAGCGTCTTCTTCTTCAGGCGCGACCGGCGAATGGCGTCGATATCGGGCATGTGACCGATCCGCTTGAAGCCCACACGGTCGCAGAAACGGTCCACTTCATCGGTGTCATGCGAGCGGTTGGCAATGCAGCCTGCCAGCCGCACCTTGTAATTTGCCGATTTCGCCTGAACTGCCGCAATGATGCGGTTCATCGCGTAGATCGAGTCAAAATCATTGGCGGTGACGATCACCGCCTTGTCGGCATGCTGCAGGGGCGCGGCAAAACCACCGCAGACCACATCGCCCAGCACATCGAAAATCACCACATCCGTGTCATCAAGCAGATGGTGCTGCTTCAGAAGCTTCACTGTCTGGCCCACGACATAGCCGCCGCAGCCCGTGCCCGCAGGCGGTCCGCCCGCTTCCACACACATCACGCCGCCCCAGCCTTCGGTCACGAAATCCTCGGGGCGCAATTCTTCAGGGTGGAAATCCACTTCTTTCAGGATGTCGATCACTGTGGGCTGTAACCGGCCTGTCAGCGTGAATGTGCTGTCATGCTTGGGGTCACAGCCGATCTGCAACACGCGCTTGCCCATCGCGGCAAAAGCCGCCGACAGGTTGGAGCTGGTCGTCGATTTGCCGATCCCGCCCTTGCCATAGACCGAAAACACAGTCGCGCCTTCGATCTTCGTGGCCGGGTCAAGATGCACCTGCACCGAGCCTTCGCCATCGCGACCCTTCAGGTCTGGAATCTCATCTCTGGGGCTCATTGTGACTTTCCCTTCTTCTTTGTCCAAATATCCCGGAGGGTCGCCGATTGGGGCGCCATTGGTTCAAGACCCAATTGGCGACGGGGCTGGCCCCCGACCTCTCCGAAAAGCGATATCGTCGCGGCATTGCTCATTCGGCGGCAATCCCTTCGACACGATCTTCAATTTCATCCGCCGCATCCTGCAGCGCCGCGAGCGTCGCCGCATCAGGCTGCCAGTAATTGCGCTCGGATGCCTCGATCAGCCGCCCCGCCAGTCTCGCGCTGGCCTGCGGGTTCAGCTCCGCCAGACGCCGCCGCATGGCCTCGTCCAGCACGAAAGTTTCCGACAGCCGCTGATAGACCCAGGGCTCCACAGTGCCGGTCGTCGCAGACCAGCCGAGCGTATTGGTCACCTGCGCCTCGATCTGGCGCACGCCTTCGGCCTTGTGCGTCAGAAGCGCCTCATAGAATTTCGGGTTCAGCGCCCGCGAGCGTGTCTCAAGCGCGATCTGGTCGCGCAAGGTCCGCACCTTGCCCGCGCCGCGCGTCTGATCGCCGATATAGACCGGTGTATCCTGCCCGCCGCGTGCGCGTTTCACCGCCCGCGCAATGCCGCCCAACGTGTCGAAATAATGGTCAACCGTGGTCACGCCCAGCTCGACCGATTCGAGGTTCTGATAGGCCAGATCGACCGTTTTCAGCGTCTCTTTCAAAAGTGCTGCCTGCGCGGTGGGCTTGCCGTTCACACCGTAGGCAAAGCCCTTGCGGGCCTGATAGGCATCGGCCAGCTCATCTTCATCGCCGAATGCCGAACTGTCGACCAGCTGGTTGACGTTGGAGCCATAAGCGCCTTCGGCATTGGAAAACACCCGCAGCGCAGCGGTTTCCAGATCGACACCCAACTCGCGGGAAGCGGCCAGCGCATGGGCGCGGATGAAATTCTGCGCCTCGGGCTCATCGGCCATCGCGGCCTTGTAGGCGGCTTCGGCCAGAAGGCGCGTCTGCAAGGGCAGCAGATCGCGGAAAATGCCCGAAAGCGTCATCACCACATCAATGCGCGGACGGCCCAGCTCGGCCAGCGGGATCAGATCCGCGCCAGACAGGCGGCCATAGGCATCGAAACGCGGCACAGCGCCGATGAGGGCCAGCGCCTGCGCGATCGGGCCGCCATCGGATTTGATATTGTCCGACCCCCAGAGCACCATCGCCACAGTGCGCGGCAGCGTGGGATGCGCATCAAGGATCTTTTGCGCCTGCACGGCCCCTTCGCGCAGCGCGAAAGCGGTGGGCATGCGGAACGGATCAAACGCATGGATATTGCGGCCCGTGGGCAGGATTTCGGGCGAGCGGATCAGATCGCCACCCGGCACCGGCGCGATATATTCGGCGCTGAGCGCGCGCATCAGCCCGGTCAGTTCCCCGTCGCCCTGCAACGCCGCATCCATCGCCGCGCGCTGCGCATCCGTCGCGTCGACATGCGCCAGAAGATGCGCCCGCGCGCCTGCGTCCAGCTTGCGGCCCATGATGTGCAGCCCTTCGGGGATCAGCGCATCTTCGCATTCCAGAAGCCGCACCCAGAGCGTTTCCGGCGCGCCTTTCAGATCGACGGCAGCCGCCTGTTCGGTGATCAGGGCTTCCAGCTCGCCGCGCGCATCGTCCTGCGGCTCCATCCGCCGCCAGCGCGTCAGGCTGTCTTTCAACTCCTGCAGGCCCTTGTAAAGCCCCGCCTGCGCCACAGGCGGCGTCAGATGCGTGATCGTCACAGCGCCCGACCGGCGCTTGGCGAGCGACGCTTCCGAGGGGTTATTCGCCGCATAAAGGTAGATATTCGGCATCTCGCCGATCAGCCGGTCGGGCCAGTCGCGCGCGCCAAGCCCGGCCTGTTTGCCAGGCATGAATTCAAGCGCCCCATGCATGCCGAAATGCAGCACAGCATCGGCCTGATAGGTGTTGCGCAGCCACAGATAGAATTGCGTGAACGCATGCGTCGGCGCAAATCCGCGCTCGAACAGCAGGCGCATCGGGTCGCCCTCATAGCCGAATGTGGGCTGGACACCGACAAAGACCTTGCCGAATTCCGCGCCAAGAATGAACACGCCGCGCCCGTCGGACTGGATGCGCCCCGGCGCCGGACCCCAGACCGATTCGATGGCCTTGAGCGGCGGGCAATTGGCGACCATTTCCTCGGCGCTGACATGGGCGCACACATTGGCCTCCTGCCCGTAGCGCGCGGCATTGCCTTTCAGCACCGCCTCGCGCAGCGCGTCGGAGGTTTCGGGCGGCGTGATGTCATAGCCTTCAGCCGCCAGCCGGTGCAGGGTGTTGAACAGGCTCTCGAACACATCGAGATAGGCCGCAGTGCCGACCGCGCCCGCATTGGGTGGGAAGCCGAAAAGCACAATGCCGATCTTTTTGTCGAAATTCGCCTTGCGCCGCAATTGCACCATGCGCAGCGTCTTTTCGGTCAGCGAGACAATCCGCTCATGGCAAGGCGCCATTTCGCGCGAGCCGGTCTGGACATGGCAGTTATGCTGGCAGCCGGTGCATTTCTCCGCACCGTGACGGCCTGCGAAGACCGTGGGATTGGTCGCGCCGTCAATCTCGGGCAGGGCGATCAGCATCGTGGTCTCGACCGGCCCCAGGCCCGTGCCGGACCCCGCCCATTGCCCCAGCGTCTGGAATTCCAGCGGATGGGCCACGAGATAGGGCACATTGAGCGCGCTCAGCGTCGCCACCGCAGCGGGGCTGTCATTATAGGCTGGACCACCGACAAGGCTGAAGCCGGTCAGCGACAGAAGCGTGTCGATCTGGCCTGTGAAATAGGCGTCAATCGCCGGGCGACCGTCGAGCCCGCCTGCGAAAGCCGCGCGGACGCTCAGGCCCTTGGCTTCCAGCGCGCGGATGACACTGTCATAATGCGCGGTGTCATTGGCAAGCACATAGGAGCGCATCAGCAGCACACCGACCGTGCCCACGCTATTTGCTGGGCGCGGCAACTCGGCTGGGTCTGTGGTGATGCGTTCGGGCAAGTCGGGGTGATACAGACCGACTTCGGGGTAGTCGATGGGGGCTGCGGCCTTGACCTCGGCCCAGTCGCTGCGGTTCGAGTAGCGCCCGATCAGGAAGCGCATCATCGATTCGATATTGTCGTCCGAGCCTCCCAGCCAATATTGCATCGACAGGAACCAGGCGCGCAGATCCTGCGCCTTGCCGGGGATGAAGCGCAAAATCTTCGGCAGGCGGCGCAGCATGCTCATCTGCTTGGCGCCGGAAGCGGGCTTGGACTTGTCGCCGCCGCCGCGCAGTTTCTTCATGATCTTGGCAATGCCCGTCGCGGGCTTGGCCATGTCGAGATCGCCCATCCGGGTCAGTCGGACGATCTGCGGGTCGGAAATCACACCGACAAACGCATCGCAGCGGGCGCGGGCGGCCTGCATCTCGGGCAGGCAGGCGAGCACATGCTCTTCGATGAAAAGAAGGTTCGCGACAACGATATCGGCGGCGTTGATCGCGGCTTTCGCCTCGGCGAGTGCAGCAGGGTTTTCAGCCCATTCGGCCGCGGCGTGGATCGAGACCTCGAGCCCCGGAAAATCCGCGCGCAGGCGCGGCAGGACGCGTTCGGCGGGGCCTGCGGCATGGGCGTCGAGCGTGACGACCACGAAGCGGTAGGGCGCAGGGTTTATGTGCTGACTATCGAGCATAATGTGCCTTGGCCTCGTAAAGTGTGTCGACCGAGATCTCGTGGAGACCCTTTTCGACGGCGAATTTCTCGGTATTGCGCCGGGCCTTGCCGCGCACGAAGAAGGGGATTTTCTTCAATTCACGCTCGGCGCAGGTCAGCCATACGATATTGTCGAGCGACGGCAGAGCGGCGGGCGGGGAAGCGGCGGGCGGGGGCATCGAGCCCCCTTCCGCCGCCGTCCCATGCGGGACAGTCGTGCTCTGGGGCAGGGGTTGGGCCTTGCCGCCATGGTGGGAGGGGCCAGCCGCATCGTGGAATTCGAAATCCTCGCGGAACATGGTCAGCAGGTGTTCTTCCAGCCCCATGACCAGCGGATGCACCCATGTGTCAAACAGCACATTCGCGCCCTCGAACCCCATCTGGGGCGAATAGCGCGCGGGGAAATCCTGCACATGCACGGGCGCGGAGATCACCGCGCAGGGGATGCCCAGCCGCTTGCCGATATGGCGCTCCATCTGGGTGCCGAGGATCATCTCGGGCGCGGACTGCTCGATGGCCGCCTCGACTTCGAGATAGTCGTCGGTGATCAGGGCCTCAAGCCCGAATTCCTTTGCCAGCGCCCGCAGCGGGCGGGCCTGTTCGCGGTTGTAGCAGCCCATGCCGCAAACCTCGAACCCCATCTCGTCGCGCGCGACTTTCGCCGCCGCCATGACATGCGTGCCATCACCGAAGAGGAAGACCCGCTTGCCGGTCAGGTAAGTGCTGTCGACGCTCGCCGCCCACCAGGGCTGGCGCAAGCGGGATTCGTCCACGGGCAGGGTGCTGCCTGCGAGCGCGCGGACCTCGCTGATGAAGGCGCGGGTGGCGTTGGCGCCGATGGGGATGGTCTTGGTGAAGGGCTGGCCGAGCTCCTTCTCGCACCAGCGCGCGGCGGATTCCGCCGTCTCTGGGTAAAGAAGCACGTTGAAATGCGCAGCCCCCATGCGGGTGATATCCGCAGGGCTTGCGCCCATGGGGGCTGCGACATTGACCTCGATGCCCATCTCGGACAGAAGCCCGGTGATTTCAGCCAGATCATCGCGGTGGCGAAAGCCCAGCGCGGTCGGCCCGAGGATGTTGCAGGTCACACGCTCCGTGCGCGCCATGGGTTTGGCGAGCGCCCGGCAGATTTGCAAAAACGCCTCGTCGCAGCCGAAATTTTCCTTGCGCTGATAGCTTGGCAACTCCAGCGGGATGACCGGGACCGGCAGGCCCATGGTTTCCGCGAGACCGCCGGGGTCGTCCTGAATAAGCTCGGCGGTGCAGGATGCCGCGACCAGAAGTGCCTGCGGCTGGAACCGGGCATGCGCGTCGCGCGCCGATTGCATGAAAAGCCCTGCGGTGTCCGCCCCCAGATCGCGCGCCTGAAAGGTCGTGTAGCTGACGGGCGGGCGGTGATTGCGCCGCTCGATCATGGTGAACAGGAGATCCGCATAAGTGTCGCCCTGCGGCGCGTGCAGCACCATATGCAGATCGCGCATCGCGGTCGCAACGCGCATCGCACCGACATGCGGGGGGCCTTCATAGGTCCAGACGGCGAGCTTCATGGCTTGCGTCCTTTTCTGAGGTTTTTCAGCGAGAAAATGGAGCCGGTCATTCTGCAGCCTCCAGCCGGTTGGGGTGCTGGCGGCTGAGCAAGTCGCGGCGGCGCAGGGGGCGCGCGAAAAGGGCCGCGAGATCACCGGCTTGTTCGTAGAAATGCACCGGCGTGAAGACCAGCTCGATCGCCCATTTGGTCGACAGCCCCTCGGCCTCGAGCGGATTGGCGAGGCCGAGGCCGCAGACAGTCAGATCGGGCCGGGCGGCGCGCACGCGGTCGAGTTGCAGATCGACATCCTGCCCTTCGGAGATGGTCGGTCCCGCCGGGATCAGGTCCAGATCGGGGTTATGCAAGTCGCTGTGCAGATAGGGCGTGCCGATCTCGATGGCCGTCATGCCGCATTCACGCACCAGAAACCGCGCCAACGGGATTTCAAGCTGGCTGTCGGGCAGGAAAAAGATCGACTTGCCGCGCAGGGTTGATGCCGCCGCTGCGATGGCTTTCTCAGCGCGTGCGCGGGGGGCAGCCGTGACCTGATCGACGATTTCCGGCGCGATCCCAAACGCGGCCGCGACGGCCTTGAGCCAGAGCGTCGTGCCTTCTGCGCCGAAGGGAAAGGGGGCCGCGATATGCTGCGCGCCGCGCCGGATGAGCGCCGCATGCGTGTCGCCGAGGAAGGGCTGGGTCAGGGCAAAACGGGTGTTGGGGCCCACGGCCGGGTCCAGCTCGGCGCGCTTGCCTGGCAGACAGCGAACGCCCTTCAGCCCGATCTGCGCCAGCAGCGACAGCGCCTGATCTTCGACCACATCAGGCAGCGCGCCCACAAGCAGCAGGTCAGCGGCATCTGTCTGGGGCAGGGCAGGCACCATCGAGGCCAGGCAGGCATCTTCGCCTTGCGTGAAAGTCGTCTCAATGCCGGAACCCGAGAAGTTCAAAACGCGCACGGCAGGCCCATGCTCGGCGCTCAGCCGCTCAGCGGCGCGGCTCAGGTCGAGCTTGATCACCTCGGACGGGCAGGAGCCGACGAGGAACAGTTGGCGGATATCAGGACGGCGCGCCAGAAGCCGCGCCACTTCGCGGTCGAGTTCCTCATTCGCGTCAGCCATCCCGGCGAGGTCTTTTTCCTCAAGGATCGCGGTGCCGAAACGCGGCTCGGCAAAGATCATCACGCCCGCCGCCGATTGCAGCAGATGCGCGCAGGTGCGCGAGCCCACGACCAGAAAGAAGGCGTCCTGCATCTTGCGGTGCAGCCAGATGATCCCGGTCAGCCCGCAAAACACTTCGCGCTGGCCGCGCTCTTTGAGGACAGGGGCGGATTTGCAGGTGGTGGTCATGCAGCGACCCCTTTCAGTTCTGCGTCCATCGCCGCAGCCGCAAGGCGCGCCATGCGCAGCTTCCAGACGAATTGCACGGCGTTGACGACGTAGGCGACATAAGCCACCAGCGCGAGGATCATCAGCTGGTCGGGCGACATGAAGCCCCAGAGCAGCCCGGCGAGATAGAGCGTATGGAGCGCGATCACGCCGAAGCTCACGACATCTTCCCAGAAGAACGCAGGCGCGAGCAGATACTGGCCGAAGACTTCCTTCTCCCAGATCGCGCCGGTCACCATGATCGTGTAAAGTGCCAGCGTTTTCAGGATGACTGAGACAGTCGCGGCCATATAGCCCTCGCCGGTCATCAGAAACCGGATCACCAAGGCGGCCGAGACGATGCAGATCACGAATTGCACAGGCGCGAGAATGCCCTGAACCAGCGTCCAGTGCGACGCATCGCGCCGGGCGCGCTGCTCTGGTGTGTAGAGCGGCTTGTGCGTGTTCTGCGGCATGTCCCCTCCAGTGACGGCGATTCCTCAAGCAACCCTAGACTCTTCGTGGGATAAGTGTCAATCAAAACTTACACACATAAAGCCAGTGGGTGATTGCTCCGGTTTACGCAAGGCTGCGGTGTTTTGCGCAGAAAAGTCCTTTATTTATTGATTGTTGCGCCTGGGCGCTGCCCCGAGCTTCTTCCGCCCGTCTTTGGCTGTAAGTTTTATTTGACATTGTGACCCAAACTTGCGACGCTGTTGGCGACTGATGCCTGTGCGTGCTCGCGCAGGGGGAGGGGGCGCTGTAGCTGCTGATTTTGTCGAGGAGCGGGAGATGGTCGCGAATTTGGGGCTTACAAAAATTGCGCGGCACGGCACCGATGCGCCGATGCGCAGCTTTGCCTTGCGGGTTGTGTCAGAGCTCGCGCGTGGCAGCAACAGCCGGCAGGCGCTGCGTCCGGCGGCCCATCTGAGCGCCTTGCTGATGCAGTTCGCGCGACACGGGGAGGCGGCGTGCCTAGGCGAGATCTTCGCCGAGATGAAGCGCCAGCATCTGCTGGCCGAAGACATCCTCGATGTCTACCTGCCCCAGACTGTGCGCGATCTCGGCGATCAGTGGCACGATGACCAGATCGATATTCTTCAGGCCTCGATGGCGTTCACCCGCTTGCAGACCTTGCTGCGTGAGCTGAGCCATGCCTGGGCCTCGGACCGTGTCAGCAGCGCCACGGGCGGGCGCGTTCTGCTGATGATGCCCTCCTGCGAACAGCATAGCCTGAGCGCAATGTTTGCCGCCAATCACTTGCGGCGTGCGGGGGTTTCGGTGAAAGTCCTGCTGGCTCCGACAGGCCGTCAAATCACCGAAATCATGCGGCGCAGTCGCTTCCACGGCGTCTTTATTTCAGTTTCAAACCTGACCTCGCTGGACGGGTGCGCCGCGATTGTGGGCGATTTGCGCAAGTGTGATGACCACAGCACGCCGATTGTACTCGGTGGGGGCTTGGTTTCCGGGGTGATCGCAGATATTGACACAAGCCGAATCGCGGATGTTTCCGGGGCTGATATCGTTACGAATGATATCGTTGCGGCACTTCAGTTTTGTGGGATTCGGCAGTTTTGTGTAGCGGCTGAATAATTTAGTCCCTGCCGCATGTTTGGCTGCCAATGGCGGCAGAAGGGAAATGCGTGACTTTGCCCGACCATGGCGCATCATCTGCAACATCCGATCTTCAGCAGCATCTGGAAGACCCTTGCATGTCTTCGGTCCTGCTCAGCATGGCGGATCTTTGCATCCTGCTAGATGCAACAGGTAGCGTCGTCGCAGCCGAAGCCAAGCCCGCTTCCGCTTTCGCCGCGCAGATTGGTGCATGGAAGGGGCAGCCGCTCGCGCAGGTGATCGACGCACCGTCTGAGCGCAAGCTGACCACCCGGTTGCAGGAACTCGCAACCGCGTCTGATGCGCCGCGCTGGGCCGAGCTTATCCATACGATTGACGGGCAGGCGGCCATTCCGGTGCGCTATGCGTTGCACAAGATGCCGGGGCGCGACCATGTGCTGATGCTGGGACAGGACCAGCGCCCGACCATCGAAATGCAGCAGCTTCTTCTCAATGCGCAGATCGCCCTGGAGCGTGACCATGAAGCGCAGCGCGAGATTGATACGCGCTATCGCTTGCTCATGGATTTTTCCAGTGATGCGATCGCGCTCGTCTCGATTGCCTCGGGGCAGATCGTCGATATCAACCACAATGCGGCCTCGATTCTGGGGCGCGCGCGCGGTGACCTGATCGAGCGGGCCTTTGTCGACAGCTTCACGGGCCCCAATCGCGAGGGCATCCTCGAGAACCTGGAGCGGCCTCAGCCCGCAGGCTCTGATGTGACGCTGGAAGTCGAGGTCAAGGAATCTGGGCGCAAGGTCCAGATGACAGGCAAACTGTTTCGCGCTTCGGGCGAGCAGCTGGTCATCGTCCGCCTGACCGACCCGGAGCGCGGCTCGGTCGGTGATGAACGGCTGGTGACCAATCTGCGCCAGCTGTACAATCAGGGCGCGGATGCAATTGTCTTTGCTGATCGCGATGGTGGAATCCTTGCGGCCAGCGAGACGTTTCTGAACCTCACAGACGCGCCCTCGGCCAGTTCCGTGCGCGGCCGGTCACTGGCGGAATTTCTTGCGCGCGGCGTGGTTGATCTGCGCGTGTTGCTGGACAATGCCCGACGTGCCGGACAGCTGCGCATGTACGCGACCAAGCTCAACACCGATTTTGGCGCGCAGATCGGGGTCGAGATCTCGGCCACATGGCTCGATGACAAGTTCGACCCGGTTCTCGCGCTGGTGATCCGCAATGCGTCCAGCAGTGCCAGCGTGCGGGCCGACAGTGGCGGGCAGGATAATAACGTGCAGGGCGTGATCGAGCTGGTGGGCTCTTCGACGCTGAAAGATATCGTGTCGGAAACCACCGATGTGATCGAGAAGATCTGCATTGAAACCGCACTCGACCTGACCCGCAACAACCGCGTCGCCGCTGCCGAAATGCTCGGCCTCTCGCGCCAGTCGCTTTATGTGAAGCTCCGCAAGTTCGATCTGCTCAGCAAGGACGAGAATTAGACATATTCTTCGGGCAAGATTGATCTGTGTCAATCCAAACTGTCAGTCAATGTGTCAACCTCTGTTTACATAATGGAGGGAACCCATGCGAATCGTCTTCGTTCACCCGAATTACCATTCCGGCGGCGCCGAGATCGCCGGAAGCTGGCCGCCCGCATGGGTCGCCTATCTGACCGGATCGCTGAAAGCCGCGGGCTTCGACGATATCCATTTCATCGACGCGATGACCAACCATGTCGACAATGACGCGCTGCGCGCCAAATTCGCCGAGCTGAAACCTGATGTGGTGGGCACGACCTGCATCACCCCCTCGATCTATGTCGCCGAAGAAGTGCTGCAAATCGCCCGCGAAGTTGCGCCCGATTGCGTCACCGTTCTGGGCGGTGTGCATGCGACCTTCATGTTCCGCCAGGTGCTGACAGAAGCCCCCTGGATCGACGTGATCGTGCGCGGCGAGGGCGAGGAAATCGTCGTCAATCTGATGACCGCCATCGCCGAAGGGCGCTGGCCTGCGGACAAGCACAAGATCCACGGTCTGGCCTTCATCGATGGGGAGGAGATCAAGGCGACGCAAGCGGCCTCGACGGTCAAGAACCTGGACGGGATCAAGCCCGACTGGTCGATTCTTGAATGGGACAAATACATCTATGTGCCGTTGAACCGTCGCGTCGCCATCCCCAACATGGCGCGGGGCTGTCCGTTTACCTGTTCGTTCTGCAGCCAGTGGAAATTCTGGCGCGATTACCGCGTGCGCGATCCCAAGAAAGTGGTCGATGAGATCGAGGATCTGGTCGAAAATCACGGTGTCGGCTTCTTCATCCTGGCGGATGAGGAGCCGACCATCAACCGCAAGAAATTCATCGAATTCTGCGACGAACTGATCGCGCGCGACCTGCCGCGCCGCATCCAATGGGGCATCAACACCCGCGTGACCGACATCATGCGCGACAAGGAGTTGCTGCCCTTCTACCGCAAGGCGGGGCTGGTGCATGTCAGCCTCGGGACGGAGGCCGCCGCACAGCTGAAGCTCGACCAGTTCAACAAGGAAACCACGGTCGCGGATAACAAGGAAGCGATCCGGCTCTTGCGCGAGGCCGATATCTTCACCGAGGCGCAATTCATCGTCGGTCTGGACAATGAGACCGCCGAGACGCTGGAGGAAACCTTCCAGATGGCCTGGGACTGGCAGCCGGATCTGGCGAATTGGGCCATGTACACGCCCTGGCCCTTCACGCCGCTGTTTCAGGAACTTCGCGATCAGGTCGAGGTGTTTGACTATTCGAAATATAACTTCGTGACCCCGATCATGAAGCCCAAGGCGATGACACGCGGCGGGCTTCTGGAAGGGGTGCTGAAGAATTACCGCCGCTTCTACATGCGCAAGGCGCTGTTCCATTACCCTTGGCGCGGGACCGGCTATCGGCGCAAATACCTGCTGGGCTGCCTCAAGGCGTTTCTCAAGGCGGGTGTGCAGCGGCAGTTCTATGATCTGGGCAAGACCGATTACTTCAGTATGAAATCGCGCGATGATCTGGATTTCGGCTTTGACATGACCCGCACGATTGCCGATGCGCAGCTTGCCGATTGGGAAGATCACGCCGACAAGAAACGCAAGGCGCAGGAGCGTCGCGATGCGCTGCGCGCCCAAGGCAAGGCGCGGGCCGAGGAGCGCACCGCGCTCAAGGCTTGCGGCGGTGGCACTGAGCAGATGGAGGATGTCGCGCCGCGCGCCTTCAAGATGCCCAACGGTGCCGCGCCGAGCCGCGTCGAGCCTGCGGAGTGAGCAGCATGTCGGCCCCGGCGCGCATCGGGCCGAACGCGGTCTTGCAACACCTGCCGGTGCTGGACGCGATGATCGGAGAACGCCTGCGCGGCGCGCTGTTGCACCGCGCAGGCATCGCAGAACCGCCCCCCGACGCAGGAATGCTCCCCGAAGACGAGGTCGCGCGGCTGCATCACGCCGTGCGGCTGTTCCTGCCCGGCCGCGCGGCGGAGATCCAGCGCGCGGCGGGGCTCGCGACAGGCGATTACATCCTTGCCAACCGGATCCCGCGCCTTGCGCAGCAGCTGGTCAGCGCCTTGCCCGCTATGCTGGGCGCGCGGCTTTTGTCTGCAGCGATTGCCAAGCATAGCTGGACTTTCGCGGGGTCTGGCGTGTTTCGGGTCGTCAGCCACAGGCCGCTCCGCTTCGAAATCCGCGCCAACCCACTGGCGGTCGGGGCCTCTGACAGCGCGACCTGCGACTGGCATGTGGCCGTTTTCGAGCGCCTCTTTGCCGCGCTGGTCTGGCCCGATGTTCGCGTCAGCGAACTGGAATGCGCAGCGACCGGCGCGCCGCGCTGCCTGTTCCAGATCGACCCGAAGCGTTAACGCTGCACTGCCCCGGTGACAGGGTCGATTTTCAATTCGACCCTGTTGCCATCCTGCGTGAAGAATTCGACCTCCCAATAGCCGTCATCATCCCACTCGATCTCGTCGATGAAATGAATTTCATATTCGGTTTCCAGCGCCGCGACGATGGCCGACAGCGGCAGGGCTTTGGCCGGCGGGGTGCGATCGGCCAGCGCAGGCGCGGCGGAAAGCAGCAGGGCAACGGGAAAAATGTAGCGCAGTTTCATGGGTCTGTCCTTGCATGGGTGCTTGGCAGGTATGAGCGACGAAGCCCTGTTCAAGCGCCCTGCCGGACCATGGGCGAAAGGTTGCCGACTGTCAGGCGTAATTACCACTTGATAGAATGTCAAATGTAAGGCAAAGTTTACAACATGAGCGATCTGAGTCTTCACACCCGCCCCGCGCCCTCTGGCCTGCCGCAACCGCGCGCCATGCTGGAGCTGATCAAGCCCATCACATGGTTCCCGCCGATGTGGGCCTATCTCTGTGGCATCATCTCGGTCGGCGTCTGGCCCGAGGCCTGGGCGCTGGTCGTGCTCGGTGTGGCTCTGGCAGGCCCCATCGTCTGCGGCATGTCGCAGGCCGCCAATGACTGGTGCGACCGCCATGTGGACGCGATCAACGAGCCGCATCGCCCGATCCCTTCGGGCCGTATTCCGGGCCGCTGGGGGCTGTGGATCGCGCTTGCCATGACCGTGCTTGCGCTGGTCGTCGGCTGGCAGCTCGGCCCCTGGGGCTTTGGCGCGACGGTCGTGGGCGTGCTCGCGGCCTGGGCCTATTCCGCCGAACCCATCCGCGCCAAGCGGTCGGGTTGGTGGGGGCCGGGGCTGGTGGGCCTGAGCTATGAGTCGTTGCCCTGGTTCACCGGCGCGGCCGTTATCGCCGCTGGGGCGCCGTCATTCGAGATCGTCGCCATTGCCTTCCTCTACGGGCTTGGCGCGCATGGCATCATGACGATCAATGATTTCAAGGCCATCGAAGGCGACCGCCAGATGGGGCTGAAATCCCTGCCGGTGACGCTCGGCCCGGTCGATGCGGCAACTGTCGCAGGCACCGTGATGGTGCTCGCGCAACTGGTCGTCGTGTTCCTGCTCTTGATCTGGGGTGCGCCGATCCACGCAGCCATCATCGGCTTGGGCATCGGCGTGCAGATCTGGGCGCTGGGGCGCTGGCGGCAAGACCCAGCGCGGCTGGCCCCATGGTTCAACGGCACGGGCGTTGGCCCATATGTTCTGGGCATGATGGTCGCGGCCTTCGCCCTGCGGGGGCTGGGCGCATGACGCTGAGCTGGGCGCAGATCTTCCGCCTTGGGCTGGTGCAGGCCTGTCTCGGCGCGATTGTCGTGCTGATGACCTCGACGCTGAACCGCCTTATGGTCGTGGAACTGGCGCTGCCCGTGGTGCTGCCGGGCTTTCTGGTCGCGCTGCATTACGGGGTGCAGATCACCCGCCCCCAATGGGGCCATCTGGCCGATCAGGGCGGCAACCGGACGCGCTGGATCATCGCAGGTATGGCACTGCTGGCGCTTGGCGGCCTCGGCGCGGCGGCGGCCATCCCGCTGCTGGAGAGCCATTTCGGGCTTGGCCTCGCGCTGTCGCTCATCGCCTATGCCGTCATCGGGCTTGGCGTTGGCGCGTCTGGCACCTCGCTTCTGGCGCTGCTGGCCACTGCCACCGCAGAGCATCGCCGCCCGGCGGCGGCCACGATCACATGGCTGATGATGATCGCAGGCATCGCGCTCACCGCCATCACAGCGGGCCAATTTCTCGACCCCTATAGCCACGCGCGGCTGATGAGCATCGTCGCGATCATCTGCGCAGGCGCAGTGGCGCTGACCACGCTCGCGGTCTGGGGCATCGAGCGGCGCGTCGTCATGCGTCCCGCACCGCCGCCGATCCGCTTCCGCGATGGCATGGCCGAGATCTGGGCCGACACTCGTGCGCGCAATTTCACCTTTTTCGTCTTCCTGTCCATGACCGCCTATTTCATGCAGGAACTGATCCTTGAGCCCTATGCGGGTCTGGTATTCGGCTACACGCCGGGGCAGTCCACGCAGATGTCGG
>REBU01000086.1 GCA_007692585.1 Paracoccaceae bacterium
ATAGATCACATCCTCGAAGCCCAGCCGCGTGATGGCGCCCGCGGATTCGAAATCCCATACCTTTCCCGGTGTTTTCAATCGCCTAAGTCTCAATAGGTATCAGGACAGAAGCCGAACAAGCCCGGAACGTGATAACTGCGAGAACGTTCGTCGGAGGCTCTACTCATGAGCAACGAGGCGACGCATTGGGCCGTGAAGGCCGTCATTGGCAAAGGGCTGAACGGTAACGCTAAGGTCGTACTGTGGCATCTTGCCGACCGTCACAACCCAGACTTTGGGTGCTTCCCTTCTCAGGAGCGTCTCGCGGCGGATTGTGAGCTTTCCCGATCGCAGCTCAACGTTCATCTTCAGGCGCTCGAGGAGGCCGGGCTCATTCGTCGGATCCGGCGTCATGACGCTCAGACGAAGAAGAGGCGTTCGACCATGTATCTGTTGGGCTTCGAGGAGGCATTTCAAAGAGCTGACCTGCACTGCGCGGTGAAGTCTGACCACACGGCTTCAAATGAGAACCCATGTCCGGAAACCGGACACGGTCAGGATGGGGAATCCATGTCCGGAAATCCTGATGAGCCATGTCCGGAAATCCTGAAAAGCCATGTCCGGAAACCGGACAGTAACTCTGTAAGAGAACCCTTAAAGGAACCTGTTGTTCGCGGTGATACCGTCGAACACACAGATCAGGATTTCTATGAGTTCTGGCAGACATGCCCAAGGCATCGAGACAGGGAGAGGACCCGCCGTCTTTTCAGTGAGGCAGTCGATCGAGGCGTATCGCCTGCATGGATCATATCTTCCATGAAGCGATACCGCTTGGACAACCTCGGCAACAAGCCGATGTACGTGGCGTATTCTGACACATGGCTCGAGGCGCTGCGGTGGGAAGACTTCGAAGCTCCGCACGCAACCTTGAACACTTTGCCCGATCAGATCACGCCCTCGCCGGATCTGGCGACGTTCTGGGCATCGAAGGTCAAAGCGGGCAGCTACATTCCACCGAGCGCTTTGAAGCCTGCCATGTGCGCGGAGATCATCGGGCGAGGGTTGGTCACTGAGGACGAGCTGAAAAGCGCAGGCTTCAGGTTGTGAAGCGCGCTTCGCGGGTCCTTCCATAGGCCCGCCGCATCACGGGTAATTCGCACCCCGAGGGTTTGAGGGGGGTAAACCGCTAAACAAGCCTAAACGCTAAACGCCTAAACCTCGATAGAAAAAGGGAAAAACGATGAGCCAGCTACAAGATCTTCGCGCCCGGATGCGTCTCGATAATCGCGAATTTTCCAGAGGTCTGCGGCAGGCTCAGAGCGAGACGCGGGCCTTCGGGCAGCAGATGCTCGGGATTGCGCGCAGCTTCGCAGGACCTCTGGCTGCAGCGTTCAGCATCCGTTCACTTGCAGTCGGCGCGCGGCAAGGCGCGCAGGAGATCGATCAGGTTGCCAAATCGGCACGGGCGGTCGAGGGCTCGGTCGGCGGGATCCGCGCGGCTGAGCTGGTGCTGAAGGAATCTGGCGTTTCAGCCGGCATCTTGCGGCAAGAGCTTCAGAACCTGAACCGGGAAGTTTCCAGCGGCGGCGCGGCAGCAGCAATGCGCATGCTCGGCATCGAAACGCAGGAATTCATCCGGCTGGATGCAGATCAGAAGCTGGCGCGCATCGCGGACGAGATCAAAGCACTGGGGCTCGATGCTGGAGCAACAAGCTCGATCCTTCGCCAGTTCGGCGTTCGGAACCGCGATATGGCTCTCGCTGTCATGGCGGGGGGAGATGCGTTCCGAACTGCGCGCCTCGACGTCGAGCAGTTTGGCCTATCTGTCAGCGCGATTGACGCGGCAAGGATCGAGGCGGCGAATGACCAGATCGCCAGGTTATCAGTCGTCAGTCAGTACCTGCGGCAGGAGCTTGCATTGCGGGTTGTGCCTGCGCTCGGCGCGTTCGCGGAGAAGATTACCGAAAGCATGCGCGACGGCGGCGCGCTGCGCGCCTTCATCGACAACCTGATTGGGGCGATGGCTGGCTTGCGAAACGCGCTCAACGCGGCGGGGGTCGCGGCGGCTGCCTACGCCGGTACGCGCGTTCCGATGCTCCTCACGGCGCTGGGCTTGAAGGCGGGGGCGTTTCGCGCAGCAGCGGCGCAGATCACGCTCATGAATTCTCAGATGTACGCGGGCGCGGCGGCAGCCGCGATCCACGCGCGGGCCATGCGAACCTTGGGGCTTGCAGTATCTATGGCCGGGGGCCCGTTTGGGATTCTTCTCGGGACGCTTGGGGCCGCTACAGGTGCAATGATCCTGTTTCGAGATACCGCGTCCACGGCGCCACCGATTCTGCGTGAGGCCGAGCGTGCGATCGAAAGTATCAACGCTGTGTTGGGCATCTCTTCATCTAGCGCCCTACCATCTGCGCAGCGTGAGACACTGGCGCTCACCAACGAGAACATTCGCCTCGCAAAGTCCGCCTACGAGGCGGCAGATGCCGAGCTTGCCAAGGCACGGGCGGCCGCGCAGGCGGCTCAGACTCAGCTGGGGTTGGAGCAGGCATTCTCGCCCACCGGCAGGTATGAGCAAGCCGAAGGCGATCTAAGCCGCGCGACCGCGCGCCTGGCCGAGGCATCGAGGCAGGTGCGAGATGCTCAGACCGGGCTGCAAGATCGCATCAATCAAGGGCAGATCGTGCTCGAGAAATCCACTGAGCAATTAGGAACAAATCTACGCACAGTCAGGGCCGAGCTGGCAGGCATCTCTGGCGGCGCAGGCGCTAGCGGCGCGGCAGACGTTGCGGGTGGGGTGCGGGATGCAATGGAAGGGATCACCATCGCGACCAGGGAAGCAGCAGACGCACAAGAAGAATGGGCGCGCAGATTGGTTGGGCACTTCGATGGCATCATCACAGGTGGCCGGAAAGCAAGCGATGTGCTCATGTCCCTTGCGCGTGAGCTTGAGAGCAGTATGTGGAGTGATCTAAGCAAGGCTCTTTCTAACTCTGACGGCGGGAGCGGAAAGTCAGGGGGCGGCTTTTTCTCGAGCATCTCGAAGTTTTTCGCCGGGTTCTTCGATGGCGGTGGCACCATCCCGCGCGGCATGTTCGGGATCGCAGCGGAGCGCCGGTCAGAATTCGTGAACGGCGTTCTCATCCCCGGCCCGGCCAATGTCACCGGCGGCGCGCAGACGGCGGAGATCCTGCGCGGCGCTGGGCGGTCGCGCATCGAGGTCGACTTGTCCCCTGACCTAGTGGGCCGCATCCTCTCAGAAGCCGACCAGAACGCGGTGCAGTTTGTGAGGGCAGGCCTTGGCGAATACGATCGCCGTGCCTTGCCGGGAAGCATGCAACGAGTTTCAAGCGATCCGAGGCGCAGGTGATATGCCTCGATTTCTGACCAAGTGGGTGAAATTATCCGCACAGGTTGTGCGGTAGAGAAGGGGCGGGCGCACCTGGTCATACGATCGAAAGCGCCCCGGTCACTCGGCGAGTGCGTAAACCCCGAGATCGAGCGGCTCTTGCCTCCTGGGCTTTCGGAGCGCGGCTCGAATGAGGCGGGGGCGTTGGGTCCCCGCCTCTTCAAGAGCGATCAGCTTGCACCGCCGATAGTGCCTCGATCAACAGGGCATTGAACTCTGTTTCGGGGATTGGCGGGGGGACACTGTTGAGTTTGCGCAATATCTTGGCGCGAATGCTGGAGACGGCTTCGGAGTCCGGGTAGCTAGAAAGATGCTCCAAGAGTCGAGATAAAGCCACCTCTTGATCGTGCGCCGTGGGAGTCGGAAATTGCTCCTCGAGCACACGCACGATTTCTTGCGACAGGCTTCGGCGATTCTTTTGCGCGCTCGCTTCAACCCGTGCCTTCAGGCCAGCGGGAATCATCAATTTGAATTGAACAAGACAATCGGCCTTCATGCGCGAATAATGGACAAAATTTGTCCTTGACGCTAGGGACATTTCGTGTCCATATGGAGGGACAGAAAATGTCCGAGAGAGCAACATGAGCAAGCCAACTCAATTCAAGCTATTGCTTCCTGCCGATGTGAAAGCATGGCTCGAACAGCAGGCAAGCAAGAACGTTCGTTCGCAAGGATCGGAGATTGTCGCGCGACTCCGTGCAGAGATGGAGCGCGAGAACACAGAGGCCACTTAACCAAAGGAACAACAAGTGCAGACAAAAGTAACCCCGATTCAGGGGATCAATCCCGGCTTGCCGGTTTCCGAAGATGACCTCGGGATTTTGATGGGCCTTTCTGCGGCGATAGAGCTCTGCAGCGAGGCGATCATGGGCGGAGCCCGTTCGGAGGTCGCAGCAAGGGCGCTCGACACGTTGGCGCCGTTGCAGACGCAAGAGCTTAAGAATCTAGCGCGCAAGATTGCGCAGAGCGAGAAAGGAAAAGACCATGAATACCAATAACCCCGAGCCGCGGAACAATCCCGGCATGCCTGATGAAGCGCAGCGCAAGCATTTGATTACCCCGGCCATGCTGCGAACGATGCTGGAACAGGATTTTCGCAACAAGGCGCAATCGCGTTCTGAATGCGCCGATATATTCAGTGCGAACAAAGCAAATGAAGATGCCGCACAGATCCTTGTGAAGATGGCCCAAACAGCAAGCTTGATCCCGGATGCCTTGTGTCAGGAGCTGATCGGCCTTCTGCGGGCTGACAACGCGTATTACCTTGCCCAGCTTCATGGAGCCATTCGGCGGATCGGATTTGATAAGTTTGCGCCAGAATTCGACCTCGCGACGGAATTCCTGGAACACTTCCTGTCCGAAATGCCAGCGCCGGAAGATCGCGCGCGGCAGGTCGAGTTTCTGACGATGGTCAAGGCAGGCTGTGAATTGGAAGTACATCAATGACCTATGACCCCAAAAAGCGCGCCAACGCGTTCAACCTGATCGACGAGGCCAGCGCAGCGCTGGCCGAGGCGCGCGATGAGATCGATCAGGCGATTACGGCCGAAAGATCGTATGATCCAGTATTGAATGAAGCCGAGGCGCGCGAGGCGCTCGAAAGGATCAAGCGCATCAGCTGTGCGAGCGTTCAGATCCGCGAGAGTCTCGAAAAGCGCTTCGGAGTGACAAGGATATGAAGATGAAACCCCCGCACCTGAGGCCAGTTATTTGGGAAGGCCCTAAAGGGCGTCTATTCACGCGCGACGGGACGCGCATCGTGAGAATACCGAGAGAGAAGCTCAGAGCCCAGGACAGGGCATCAAAGGCTTGCGCGAACAGCGCGCTTGATCACCATCTCTCTGCGCTCGAGTCCTTTTCCTGTTCACCTTTGGATAAGAAAAGATAACGGCCTGACATCTGGTTTCGATCTTGAGCGCGCGGGCTTATTTTGTGCCTGGGATTTGCTTGCGCGCATCATATTGAGCTGATCGAATTTGGATTGAATTTTATTATTATCCTGATAATAGTAAAACAAACCATATTGGAGACGCCAATGCCGAAAGAGAACACATTGAAGCTGAACGCTGTCGCAAAAATCACCGGACGCAGCCGCAGCGCGATATTGAACATGATCAGCCTGGGGCAAGCTCCGTGGGACGAGTCGCAGTTTCAGGCTGGGAGTCGGCGCAGTTACGGGACGGAGCACGCGCTGGCGTTGTTCATCGCTGAAAGTCTCGCAAGGCAAGGCCTCACCAATGAAGAGGCCGGGTTTGTTCTGCGCGAATACGAACGTGTCATCGCTCTGTTTCTTGATGACATCGATCGGGCGTTAGAGTCGCCTGTTCAGCGCCTGGTCGCAGCGTCGAAGAATGCTTGGTGGGACGCGGAAGCGGGCGTCTATTGGGAGCTGAGCGCCTTCACCACTCAAGAGGGCCTCTCGACAGAAGCGCGTGATCATATTGCGCGCGAAATTGAGGCTGCAGGGCTCGATCAGCGTTTCAGTGACGGCTTGGTGCGCAAGCAGGTTCAAGGGCCTGTGATCGTCTGTCAGAGCGTAAACAGCGCCTATTGGCTTCTCGTTCACCGGGCGGCCGAGTGCGGGTATCTGATCTGTGGGCGCAATATCTTTGTCGGGCCTTCAAGCGAGGCCCCGGAATGATGGCGGAAGGCTATGCGATCGAGGGAGAAATTCTAGAAGGATCAGCTCGGGCCTTGCGGGATTTTCTGGGTGCCAATCCCGGCCCGGTTACGGTTTTGATCAATTCGTATGGCGGAATCGCTGCCGAGGGTGCTGCTATGATGGCGGCGCTGGAGCGGCACGGCGCAGCAACCGTCCAGATCGACGGCATAGCAGCTTCTGCAGCGAGTCTCGCTGCCATGGGTGGCAGTAAGATCGAGATGCACAAGCAGGGGCTCATGATGATCCATGAGCCTCGGGGATTAGCTTGGGGCGTCGCAGATGCGCACAGAAAGTCGGCAGGCGTGCTTGATCAGATGACTTCAATCTACGCAGCCGGATATGCACGCGCGACTGGAAACCCTGAAGATTGGGTGCGCGACTGGATGCGCTCCGAAACTTGGTTGAATGCAGACGAAGCACTCGAGCTTCACTTCATCGACGCGATCGAGGGCAGCGAAGGGGAACCCGTTTTCGCAGCTTTTGATTATGGGCAATTCATGAACGCGCCGCGCGACCTGGTCGAGTTGGCGAAGAAACAAGGATGGGCCTTGAAGCCCCAGAGTGAAGGAACGAGATGATGAATAAATCGATGAAGCTTATCGCCCGCAAAGATGCGCCGCCTGCGCGCTTGCTGGCCGGAGTTCGCGGGCTCTTGAAGGCACAGGGCTTGCCTGATGATTTCGCCCAGGTGATGGCGACCTATTCGCCATCAGTCGAGGTGGCCGAGGCACTGATCGAAGCTGCGAAGGTTTGCTCGGAGCGGACCAAAGGCGAAGAAGCCGTGAAAGCGTTTTCCATGGCGATGCAGGGCCTTGAAGCCGGGGAATTCGAGACTGCGCCGCTTGCTGATCGCGCAAAGCATCTCGCCGCGGCAGCGATTGACACTCTCACACCTCAGCGCCCGAAGGTATTGCGCGACTGGAGCGCACCTGAGGCGATCCAAGAGAAAATGGCCGATGCGATGCTTGCACTCATCGACAAAACGCATGCTCCAACGGTGGGCCGCGAATATTCAGCCAAGCGACTTTCGGAGTTCGCTGTGATGAGCGAGGAAAATGCAGGGCGCAGACATCGGACCAGAGATGATGCGATCCGCGCAGCGATGGCCGCAAACGGTGTCGGTGACTTTCCCGTGACGTTGGGCCGTGCGATGGACCGCTATATCGCGCGGCGCATGGAGTTGCGCGCCCCAGACATCCTGCGCGCCGCGTCGAAGCGTGTGCTCGAGGATTATCGGCCGTCGCGTGTTCTGACACTGCCCGGCCTCAACCCGGTACGTGAGGTGTTGGAAAACGGCGAAATCGAACATATGACTTTCGAGGAAAAGGGCGAATTTAACCCTGTTTTGCGCGATTTTGCAGGCGGATTTAACATCACAAACAAGGTGGTCGCGGACGATGATCTTGGGCTCGTTGAGGGCTTGATGCGCTCGATGGTTGAGGCTTGTATCGCGAAGCAGAGGCAAGTTCTTCTCGAGCCGCTTTTGGCAAACGCGGGCAATGGGCAGACTATGGCAAACGGATTGCCGATGTTCAGCGCCGAAAACGGAAACATTCCGCCTGACGTAGGCGACCAGATCACTGTGGCCTCTCTTTCAGCGGCACGGACCTCGATGCGGAAGCAGAAAGACCGGGCAGGTCAGATCTTGGCCCTTGAACCATGGGGCCTGGTTGTGCCGCCCGAGCGTGAGACCGAAGCTCAACAGGTGCTGGCAGAGCTTCACGCGGCGCGCGTGCAAGATGTCAACCCTTTCACGAATACGCTTGAACTGATTGTCGAGCCCGGTCTCGAAAATCCTATGCCGTGGTATTTGATCGCGAACCCGAGTTTTCATGAGGGCTTGGTCTGGGCGACCCTCGAAGGGCTCGACGGGCCGCGCGTCGAAAGCCGTGTCGGGTGGGAAACTCTCGGGATGCAGTTCCGCGTCATCTGGGCGTTGGATGCGAAATTCACCGAACACGCGACTTGGTATCGGAATCCGGGCCAAGGTGGCTGAACCTGACAGGATTGACCTACGAGCCGCGCCCAGCGCGCGGCTTTCATGGGCAATCTTGGCGGTCTTCCAATCTGCCTCGTTGCGCCTTGCATTTTAGTATTATCTGGATAATACTAAATTTTGTGATTTGATGTTCTGTGCATAGGTTTTGCAGCGGTGAAGGGGCTGATCATGCCGAAACTTACCCCCATTATGGCAAGCGAACCAAGCGCGGCGGCGCTTCTTGATATGCCTCTCGACGTGTTCCGCGATCTGGTCGAGGCGGGCGCCATCCCGCCGGGACGGCATATAGCTCCGGGTCTTGTGCGTTGGGATGTCGACCAACTGAAGCGCATCGGGCGCGCCGAAACCTGTGACGGCATGGATGACGTGACATGGTGACCACGGTGCGAAAGAAATATCTGTGGCGACATCCTTCAGGCCGGTGGTACGTCCGCATCAAGGGGCGCTATGTCGGCATCAGAGCGCAGCTCGGGACGCCTGACTTTGATCGCGAGTACTGGGAGATACTTTCGGGAAAGAGATCCGAGTCCAAGACGTCTTGGACGGCGCTGATCGAAGATTACCGCCAATCGCAACGGTGGAGTAAGCTCAAGCCCCGAACGCGGGCTGACTATGAAAAGGTGCTCGCATATCTGTCAGAGAAGATTGGCACGCGAGACGTAAAGCGCCTGACACGCGCTGACGTAATAAAGGCCCAGCGCGCGAATTCGCACAGGACGCGCTTCGGCAATTACGTGGCGCAGGTTCTGGTCGTTCTTTGTGAACATGGGATAGATATCGGATGGTTGTCCCATAACCCTGCGAAAGGTGTACGCGCTCTGGAAACTCCGCCCGATCGCAAGCGGCCGCATATCCCATGGCCAGATTGGGCCGTCGAAAAGTTCAGAGCCGAGGCGTCTTCTGGCGCGCTCCTGATCTTTGAGCTTGGCGTCGGGACGGTGCAGCGCCCTGGCGATTGGCCTAGGTTCACATGGGGCGATTATGACGGCGACTCGCTCAAGCTCGTTCAAGGGAAGACCGGAAAGCCCATGGTCATACCTTGCACAGCGCGGCTGCGCAAAGCTCTGGACGCTGCCCGAGCGGCACTTGTCGTCGCGCCTCTGCCATCACGCCCTATCCTGGTCACTCGGAGCGGAAACCCGATGACCGCGAGGTATGTCTCGGGCGTGATGCTGAAGGAGCGCAAGCGCCTCGGGCTCGAGGCCTTCGATCTTCACGCGCTCAGGTATCGCGGTGTCAAGGAGCTCGCATGGGCGGGCTGCGATGATGACCAGATAGCGAGTTACAGCGGTCACTCCACCACGGCGATGATCCACAAATACGCAGGCGAGGCGCGGCAAGAGATGCGCGCTAGGCAGGCAAGGGAGAAGCGAAAGTGAACAGAATGCGCTCAGAATCAGAACGTGATACATACAGTGATACCCTCATTTCCGAGGGTATCGGCAAGTCATTGAAAACAATCGAAGCGAGTGCCGGAATCGAACCGGTTTTCACGGATTCGAAATCCGCCGTATAGGACAGCCGGATTTCATCGCCGCGCTCGACCACTTCGGCGAACCCCACTGTGTCATCGCGCCGACCGGTCCAGCGTCCGGGGCCTGCGCGGTCGAACACCCAGGTCAGGGTGTTTTCCTCGCCGTCATCGTAGAAGAAATCCTCGACCACTGTCAGACGGTCCCCCACCAGCCGCCCGTTCAGATCGGCCCTGAAGCGGCGTTCGGACCCGGTCAGCGTGACGCGAAACACGCCTTGGCCGGTCGCGCGGCCTGTGAACGCGTCTTCCAGCCGGATCGGGCGCAGCGGTCTTTGGGGGGACGCTGGCACGCGCGCACAGGCGGCGAGTGCCAGCGAACCAAACAAGAGGGATCGACGCGAGAGCAAGATCATGGGCGCAGCTTTCCTTCAGGATTTCCCCAGACATAAATCACCGATGCAGCAAGGCCAGCGTGCGGGGCAGTCGTTCAAGCCTCTTCAGCGCCAAAGCCCAGAAACCCGCCCGATTGCCGCGCCCAGAAGCGCGCATAGGTGCCGTTTCGCGCCAGAAGCGCGTCATGGCTGCCCTGCTCGATGATATGGCCGGCCTCCAGCACGATGATGCGGTCAAGCTGCGCGATGGTGGACAGCCGGTGCGCGATGGCCAGAACTGTCTTGCCCTGCATCAGCGGCTGCAAGGCGTCCTGCACTTCGGCCTCGACTTCCGAATCCAGCGCGGAGGTGGCTTCGTCCAGCACCAGGATCGGCGCATCCTTGAGGAAGGCGCGCGCCAGTGCGATGCGCTGGCGCTGCCCGCCCGAAAGCCGCACGCCGCGTTCGCCCAGATGCGCCTCATAGCCACGGCGGCCTTCATGGTCCTGAAGCTGCGCGATAAAGTCATGGGCTTGCGCGGCGCGGGCGGCGGCCTCGACCTCGGCGCGGGTCGCGTCGGGGCGACCGTAGCGGATATTTTCATAGGCCGAGCGGTTGAACATCGCGGTTTCCTGCGTGACCATGGCGATATTGCGCCGCAGGCTTTCCTGCGTCACGCACCGGACATCCTGCCCGTCAAGGGTGACGCGCCCGGCCTCCACGTCATAGAGGCGCAAGAGAAGCGCCACCAATGTCGATTTGCCCGCGCCAGACGCCCCGACGATGCCGATTTTCTCGCCCGGTGCGATGTCCAGATCCAGCCCCTCGACCCCGCCGGTCTGGCGCCCATAGGCGAAATCGACGGCCTCGAACCGGATCGCGCCCTGCACCCGGCCAAGGGCGCGCGCGTCGGGCGCGTCTTGCAGCGTGGCCGGGCGGGTGAGGGTCTTCATGCCGTCCTCGACCTCGCCGAGATTGCCGTAGATGGCCATCAGCACGAAGCTGACCCAGCCGGTCATCTGCGCGATGCGGATCGCCACGGCCCCTGCGGCGGCAATCGCGCCCGGTGTCGCCTGTCCCAGTGTCCAGAGCCAGAGCGTGCCGCCGATCAGCAGCACTGGCAGCACGCCCGCGCAGAGCATCAGCCAGAAACGGAAGGTGGCCTGCACGGCCCCGAATTCCACCGAGCGGTCGCGGAACACGCTCATGGCGTTCAGGGCTGCGCGATCCTCGAAGGCGGCATGGGCAAAGAGCTTCACGGTCTTGATATTGGTGATCGTATCGACCACCTGCCCGCTGACCTGCGCGCGCGCTCCTGCCCGTGCGCCCGAGGTCTTGCGCACCTGTGGCAGGAAATAGCGGATCAGCGCGATGTAGAAGACCAGCCAGATCGCCAGCGCCAGCGCAATGCGCGCGTCGATGGTCAGCAAAAGCACCACCGAGCCGAGGATCGAGGCCAGCGCAAAGGCCATCGTGTTGATCGTCTCATTGGCAACATCGGTCAGCGCGCGGGCTGTCTGCACCTGTTTCTGGGCGATACGGCCTGCGAAATCATTGTCGAAAAAGGTCACCGGCTGGCCCAGTGTCCAGCGGTTCAGCCGCGATTGCACCAGAACGAAGACATTCGGCTGCACCACGATCGTATTCAGCGCCGAGGATATGCCAAACAGGGCCGGACGCAGCAGAACGAAAAAGAAGACGAAGCCCGCGATCAGCCAGAGATGATCGCCCACGAAGCTGGCGGGACCGGTGTCCACGGCCGCGTCGATGATCAGCCCCAGCAACAGCGCCGAGATCACCTCGGTCGTGCCCACCAGAGCTGAGACGACGCCTGCGAACAAAAGCACAGGCCACGACCCGCCAACCGACCAGCGCATGAAGGCCCATAGGCTGCGCGGCGGGTCGGAGGGGGCGTGTTGGAAAGCGTCGATCAGACCGGCAAGGCGCTGTGCCGGGCCAATGGGCCGCGCGGCTGTGGTCTGATGCGTCTCCGGGTCGGTTTTCTGTAGCACATGGCCCCCATTCTTCCGAGGGAATATAGAGCAGTGGTGGGGCCACGGCGAGTCAGGTCAGCAAGTCTGCCTTGTTCAGGCGGAAATCCGACGCGATCCAGCGCGCTTCCGCGGCTTTCAGCGCCTGTCCCAGCGCGGCTCCAGAGAGGTCGGGCAGGTCATCTGCGCTTAGCGGAAAGCGCGCGCTGGCGCCGCGCGCGATCGCGTCTTGCCAGTCGGGGGGCAGGGGCGTCTCGAACAGGGCCGCGCGTATAAGCGTGATGTCAGTCGCAAGATCCGCGCCAAGGCGGTAGGCCAGTTCGCCGGGGGGCTGCATCGCGGCCAGCGCGTCGCGCATGCGCGACAGGTTGCGGGTGTCCTGCCGGGTCAGGCGCAAGCGTTCGGTCTGCCCGCCCAGTGCCAGCAGACGGCGCAGCCAGCGCGGGGGGCTGGCGGCCTCCAGATGCACCAGCGGCGCCAGTGCGCGGGGCGCCGCCCCCGGCAGCACGCGCGCCAGCACGCCGCTTTGCGCCATCGCGGCCACAGCAGGCGCGGGGTCGGGCGCGGCAAGCAGTTTGCGCAGCTCAGCCGTGATGCGTTCGGCCGAGAGCAGGTCCAGCCCGTCGGCACTGGATGCGCAGGCCGCCAGCGCCTCTGGGTCCAGCCCTTGCGCCGGGTCGCCATATTGCGCATGGAAGCGAAAAAAACGCAGGATTCGCAGGTAATCTTCGCGGATGCGCGCCTGCGGGTCGCCCACGAAGCGCAACCGACGCGCGATCAGATCGTCAAGCCCGCCCAGCGGGTCGATGACCTGCCCATCGGCGCTGGCATAGAGCGCGTTCATCGTGAAATCGCGCCGTGCGGCATCTTCGGCCAGATCCGTCGAAAAGGCCACAGTGGCATGGCGTCCATCCGTGTCGAGATCGCGCCGGAAGGTCGTGACCTCCAGCCCCTCGCCATTCACGATCACGGTGACGGTGCCATGCGCGATCCCGGTCGCCACAGCGCGCAAACCTGCAGCTTCGGCGAGGGTGATCACAGTGTCAGGTCTCGCATCCGTCGCGATGTCGATATCAGTAACGGGCAGGCCCATCAGGGCATTGCGCACGCAGCCGCCGACGACCAGCGCCTGATACCCGGCCCCCGTCAGCAGGGCCAGCACAGTCTGGGGGGCAGGGGCCGCAAGCCAGTCGGCAGCGATCCTCATGGCCCGACCCGGTCGGCGAGGCCCCGCAGGATGCGCGCGGTCGCGCCCCAGATGTAATACGGCCCCCAGGGCACAACATAGTATCTGCGCCATGTGCCGCGCCAGATACGCCGCTCGATGCGGAAGCGCGCGGGGTCGAGAAGATGGGCGAGCGGGACCGAGAAGACTTCGGCCACTTCGCCAGGATCGGGGCTGGGCGTGAAGGGCTGCGTGATCTCGGCCAGGATCGGAGTGACCGTGTATCCGGTCACGGTTTCATGCGCGGGCAATGTGCCGATGATCCGTGCGGCCGCACGGGGCAGGCCGATTTCCTCCTCTGCTTCGCGCAGCGCAGTGGCAGCGAGGTCCGCGTCGCCCGCATCCTGCCCGCCGCCGGGAAAGGCGATCTGGCCGGGATGGTGGCGCAGATGCGAGGCGCGCTTGGTCAGCACCAGTTCTGCGCCGCCGGGGGACGCGCGCACGCCCACGAGCACAGCGGCCGGACGCAACACGCGGTTGGCAGGCAACATTGTGCCGGGGTTCAGATCATAATCGCTGGACGCAGGCGCAGGCGCGGGCCGGGTGAGGGCCGTTTGCAGCCCGGCGATCAGCTTATCTGTCATCGTCGCGGGTCGTGTCTGTCGCCGCATCCGTCCCCTCAAAGCCCAGCGAGGCCGGATCCATGACGTAATGCGACCCGCAGAACTGGCAATCGGCGGTAACCGTGCCTTCGGGTGTGGTCATGGTGGCGATGTCCTTGGCGGAATAGATCGACAGGCTCTGGCGGACCTTGTCCTCCGAGCACGAACAGCCGAAATGCACAGGCTGGGGGTCGAAAACGCGCGGCTGTTCTTCGTGAAACAGCCGCAGCAGCAATTCGGGCGGCTGGACGGCCGGGCCGATCAGCTCGAGCTCCTCGACTGTATCAAGCAAGATATTGGCGCGTGACCAGTCTTCGGTGATCTGCGCGGCTTCGCGCGCGGCGGTGCCCGAGGCTTGTGGCATATGCTGCAGCATGACACCACCTGCGCGCCATTTTTCGGGCTGGCCGGGCAGTTTGGCGCGCCCGAAGCTGAGCGCGAAGCGGGTGGGCAGCTGTTCGGATTGCTCGAAATACGCCTCGGCGCAATCCGACAGCGAGTTCCCGCTCAGTGGCGTGATGCCCTGATAGGGGGTCATGTCGGGCCCCTGGTCGATCAGGATCGCGAAATAGCCCTTGCCGATCTGCCCATAGCCGGGCGCTTCATGTTCAAGCCGGTCCGCATCGAAACTGGCATAAGCGCGGATGCGCGCTGGTGCGCCCTCGCGGTCGGGGGCGTAGTAATCAGTCGCGATCAGCCGGATCGGCCCGTCGCCACGGATCTGCAGTGACAGCCGCCAGCGCAGCTTGACCGCTTGACCGATGATCGAGGTCAGCAGCGCCGCTTCAGCGATCAGTGCTTCAATGACCGGCGGATAGCCATGCCCTGCCAGCACCCGCTCCAGCGCCGTATCGAGCCGCACGACGCGGCCGCGCACGTCGCTGCGATCCAGTTGAAAGGGAAGCACTGTGTCATCCCACGCGATCTGTCCACCGATACTCATTGCGTCTTCCTTGTGTGGTCGGGGCTTGGCAAAGGCCGGCCCATGCTGCGCCCCCGCGTTTCGCCCCTCTTACAGGAAAGCGGCGTGCGGGGCCAAGGGCTTCGCGCCAGCCCTGCTTGCACGCGGGTCAGCCTGCATCACTGTGTGAGAGTGGTGTCAGCCCTGCGTTAGTCAAGTTAGAGAGTCGCGTTATGCGCTTGCATGGCTACGAAAAAGGCCCCGTGATTTCAGGCATTTGCGCGCAATGGTTTCGGAACCTCCGCGCTAACACACGCATAACATGTGCTGCGTCATCTTCGGTTCACCAGACAGGCATTCTGCACTGTTCTGGCCCACAAACCCTTTTTGACGGAGACGTGACATGCCTACGCAGCAAGAGCTTTTGAATCAGGAACTCGACGACATTCTCGCAGAACTCGGCCTCGACGGGGCCGATGGGGAAGACAGTGATGCGATTTCTGCGCTGAGCGCCGAAATCGCCGGCACGGAATTTGATATGGGCGCAGGCTCTGATGTCATGAAGATGCTCGGTGCCGATAATGACCCTCAGATGGAAGCCCTGATCTTCAACATTATCGCCAGACAGGCGCGGCGGTTGATCCAGCGCCTGATCGCCCTGGCGCGGCGCTATCGCAACTGCCCGCGCTGCATCGCGCTGGTCACGCAGGCGGTCGCGCATTTCAAGGCCGGACGCTATGCGCAGGCGATAGCTACGGGCACGCGCGCAGTGGCCTGTTTCCGGACCTGTGCCAGCTAAACGGGAACAGTCATCGGGGCGGTGGTGCTTACGCCCACCGCCGCCCCCAGTTTTCGCGATGAGGAAACGCATTATGCAAACCCAAGGCCGCATCACTTTGACACCGCAGAGCTCGGTCGACGAGCAGATCCGCGATCTGGAAGCTTTTCTGGAAGAGATCAGCCCCGATCCCGCACCAATACCCGCTCCGCCGAGCGCACCCATCCGCGACCGGCAGGCCGATCTGCGCCGTGCCAAAGCGCTGATCGACGAGGCGATTGACCTGCTCAGACCCCATTTCACCGGGTCTTGAGCGATCGACGCATCCCCCAATCTTGGTCTTGAGGCGGGCGAAAGGTCTTGAGACATCACTAACAGGAGGTTCCGATGACAGACACACCTTCGCGCCCCGGCGCGTTTCTCTTGACGCTCAACCCCGATCACATCACCCCGATGGGCGAACGACCGTTGGACTTGTCCACTGTCGCGCGCGACCTCAAAGGCACGGCGCAACGCCTGTCGATGATGGCCAGTGGCAAGGTGAGCAGTGATTTCATCAAACCCTTGCGCATCGGGACGAATGAGCCTCACACATTGGCCGTCGGTCTGGATGACGCCGCGCTGGAAGATCTGCGCAAGCGGTACGGGGATGCGCTGATTATCGAGCCCGACCATGACCTCGATCTGTTTGGGGGGCCCGCCGGAATGATGCCAGGCGGGGGCGCATCTGATCTGCAAAGTGCGGGACCGCGCAATTTCTTCACGCAAGGCAGCTCGGCGCTGATCCTGGAGATCACGGTGAAAGGCAATGACGGAAAGCCCGTGGCGTTCGCAGAAGTGACCGGGCGGGGCAGCGCCCCCTTCAGCCTCGACAATGCTGTGACCGATGCCAAGGGGATGGCCGAGCTGAGCTTTTTTGGCGACACGCCGACGACCTTGCGCGAATTGCGGGTCAACCCGTCAAGGGATTACTGGGGGCGGATCATTACCCGGCCCGACCTGACCGGATTTCCCAAGCTCGCTGGCAAGTTGCAGGTCACGCTCACGCTTGAGCGGCTGGGAGCAGGGGAGGACGAACAGGATGTCTGGGGCTATCAGGCCATGGCCCTGCCCAAGGCCGACGGCTTCGCGGCAAATACGCTGGCCCCGGTGAAAATTGCGATCATCGATTCCGGGATCGCTGCGGCGCACGAGGATCTCGAGCCTGCAGGCGGGCGGGATTTCACGGATCGCGGCGGGGATGAAACGCTCTGGCGCGAGGACAGTATCGGACATGGCACGCATGTCGCAGGCACATGCGGAGCGATTTTCAACGGGCGCGGCATTTGTGGCGCAGCAGGGCCGGATGCGGCGCTTTACGGCCTGTCGGTCTTTCCGGGCGGGCGGACAAGTAGCCTGATCCGGGCGTTGGATTGGTGCGTGGAAAACGAGATCGACATCGCAAATATGAGCCTTGGAAGTGCGGCGGGCACTGCTGCCTTGCAGGCCGCTGTGATCCGCGCGACCGAAGCCGGGGTCTGTCTGGTCGCGGCTGCAGGCAATTCGGGCGCGGGCGTGATGTATCCGGCTGCTTACGCGCAGGTCATCGCTGTCGCCGCGCTGGGCGCAGATGCCACGTTCCCGCCTGACAGCCCGCATCGCGACCAGCGCGGGGCGCATCAGGCCGGGCGCTATTTCGCGGCAGCCTTCACCTGTCATGGCCCCCAGATCGACATGGCAGCCCCCGGCGTTGCAGTGATTTCCTGCGTACCCTCCGAGGAGGGCGCGGCCTATGCTGCCTGGGACGGCACCTCGATGGCCGCGCCCTATGTGGCGGGTTTCGCGGCCCGGTTGTTGCGCCTGCGTACGGAACTGCGTGCGCAGGGCGGGGCGGCACGCGTTGCGGCGCTGAAAGCGGCGCTGCTGGAGTGCTGTACGGATCTGGGCCTGCCTGCCGAGCTTCAGGGCCGTGGTATGCCGCTATGGCGCATGGTCCCTGATGCGCCCGCGCAAACCGCGTCAGTGATAGAGCGGCTGGAAAAGGTCTCGCACGAGTTGTCGCGCGAACTGACGTGACGTCTGACGCGGCGGGCTGACATGGCCCGCCGCGCTGTCATCTGTCGCCGCGCTGTTGGTGCAGAGCTTGCGCATTTGGCGGGTCGCCGACTGTGGCAGAGGTGACATCTTCGGCAAGCAATGCCTTGGCCAGGGCGAAGATCATCGCAAAACACAGGATGAAGATCGGCAGACCGACGACTGTGATCACCTGTTGCAATGCCACCAGACCGGCCTCGCCTGCCAGCACGATCAGCATCGCGGCGACAGCCCCTTCGGAGACACCCCAGAACACGCGCTGGCGCACTGGCCCCGGTTCCGTATCACCCGTGCACAGCATATCGACCACCAGCGACGCAGAATCCGACGAGGTGGCAAAGAAGATCGCCACGATCACCACCGCGAGGCCCTGAACAAGCTGGGTTGCGGGAAAGTTCTCGAAAAAGGCAAACATCGCGAATTCGGGACCACGGGCCACGGCCTCTGCGATCTGGCCCGCATTCTCGCCAAGCGCGGCGCGGGCTGCGTCGCCGATGCCGTCGATTTCCATCGCCGACCAGCCGAAGATCGCGAACCAGACCAGCGTGAAGAGCGACGGCGCAAGCAGGACACCCAGCACGAATTCGCGGATCGTGCGGCCCTTCGAGATGCGAGCCACGAAAATGCCGATGAAGGGCGACCATGTAACGGTCCAGGCCCAGTAGAACACCGTCCAGCCACCTTGCCAGCCCCAGCCATCATCCGAGGTATAGCCCGCCATCATGTCGTTCCAGAAGGCCATTGGCAGGATGTTGGTGGCATAGATGCCGACTGTCTCGATGATGCCGCGCAGCAAAAACACGGTCGAGCCGGTCAGCAGCACGAAGACCATCAGCCCGGTTGCCATGCCGATATTGATGTTGGAAAGCGTCTTCACCCCCTTGTCGAGGCCCACGACGATGGACGCGGTCGCGACCGCGGTCAGCACAGTGATGATGATCACTTTTGCAGTCACACTGTCGGGCACCCCCATGAGTTCCGACAGGCCTGCATTGATCTGGCTGGTGCCCAGCCCGATCGACACGGCGACGCCGAACAGCGTGCCCAGGATCGCGGCGATGTCGATGGCCCGACCGATTGGGCCATGGATGCCTTCGCCGAGGAACGGGTAGAAGACCGAACTGACCCGGATCGGCAGATTGTAGCGATAGATGAAATAGGCGAAGGCCAGCCCCGGCAGGGTGAAGATGGTCCATGTATGCAAGCCCAGATGGTAGAGCGAGAACCCCATCGCTTCGCGCGCGGCCTGGACGGAATGGGGCTCGGTCGCGTCAAACGGGGGCGCGCTGAAATGCAGGATGGGTTCGGCCACGCCCCAGAACATCAGCACTGTGCCGATGCCGCCTGCAAACAACATCGTGAACCATGAGAGATTGGAATATTCCGGACGCGAGTCCGGATCGCCGAGGCGGATATTGCCATATTTGCTGAGCGCGACCCAGATCAGGAAGATCAGCCAGACATTCACGCCCATGATGAAGAACCAGCCCAGATTGGTCACGATCCAGCTGCGGGCTTCGGCGAAAAAATCCCCGATGGCTTCGGGTGCGATGATCAGGGCCAGCAGGAACACGATCATCAACCCGGCAGAAGTGAAGAATATCGTAGGGTTGGTGCGCAACCCGAGCGCGTGTGACAAACGTTCCAAGGAAGCCTCCTGGGGTTCTCAGGATATGTCGTCGTGCGACCGCACGAGGATCTTTTTGCGCTAAAGCTTGTGAAGGCCGCGAATGGGCGTGCACTGAGCGCGGGCATGTGCCCAAGCTGTCAGGGAAAGCGCTTTGGCGCAACCCCCGGAAGAGTATCCTTGAGTGGATCGGTGCACGAAGCGCCTGTGCTGGTCAGATTTCGGGCATGGCGGGCGTCCGGCCTGCGTCCCGACAGGGCCGGGCCTATACGCCTGATCTACTGCGGGTTCTGGCCAGGCCATCGACGGTGACGCGTCCGTTGCGTCTTGCGATGATCTGGATGT
>REBU01000087.1 GCA_007692585.1 Paracoccaceae bacterium
AGGATCACCTGCACCGCCTGGCTCAGCGCGAGGGTTTCGGCCGAGACCGCCTGCAGCGCTGCGTCCATGCGAATGAAGACGAAGGCCGCCTTGATCGCGTTGCCTTGGTCAAAGCGGAAGACGCGGTACTGGTTGGCATCTGCCGATTGCAGCCGGGCGACAAGCGGCCCCAGCCCTTCGACCAGACGATCCAGCCCCGGCACTTCGAGCAATTCCTGCCAGTCGCGGAAGAAAAACACCATCAGGTTGACACCCAGCTCCGGGTCGGTCTCGGCCATCTTGTGCCCGGCCAGCGCCACGACAGCTTCAATCGCGCCCTTCAGCGTGGCCAGCGTCGCATCCTCGACGCCGAAGACCACAGGCACGATGGGCCGCCCCCAGCGCGCGCAGAGATACTGCCCGTCAGAGCGGGTGAACAGGGCCTCGATTGCGCTAGCATCCATGTGGCGGTCCTTTCTGCCTCTGCCTGAGCGCCCCGGCGCAAGCTTAGGAAGGCCGGGGCATGTGCAAGACGGGGGCGGCGGGGCCTGCGTCTCAGCTCGCCGCCTTCAACTCCAGCCGCCGCGCATGCAGGACAGGTTCGGTATAGCCCGAGGGCTGCGCGCGCCCTTTGAGCACCAGATCGCAGGCAGCCTGAAACGCGACGCTGTCAAATCCCGGCGCCATGGGCCGGTAGGCGGGATCACCCTCGTTCTGGCGGTCCACGACCTCGGCCATGCGCCGGAGTGCGTCCATGACCTCGGCCTCTGTGACGACGCCATGGTGCAGCCAATTGGCAATATGCTGGCTGGAAATACGGCAGGTTGCGCGATCCTCCATCAAGCCCACATCATTGATATCCGGCACTTTCGAGCAGCCCACCCCCTGATCGATCCAGCGCACGACATAGCCGAGGATGCCTTGGGCGTTGTTTTCGACCTCGCGGACGATCTGATCCTGCGACCATTTGCGGAAACTCGCCTGCGGGATGTCCAGCAGCGCCTCAACATGCGCGCGCCGCCCGCCTTTGGCCAGCTTCTCCTGCACCGCGCGCACATTCACCTGATGGTAATGCAGCGCATGTAGCGTCGCGGCGGTGGGCGACGGCACCCAGGCCGTGTTTGCACCTGCCTTGGGGTGTTCGATCTTCGTCTCCAGCATCGCGGCCATCTGATCGGGCATGGCCCACATGCCCTTGCCGATCTGCGCGCGCCCCATCAGCCCACATTCCAGACCGATATCGACATTGCGATCCTCATAGGCCTTGATCCAGCCCTTGCGCTTGATGAAATCCTTCCGCGAAAACGGCCCGGCCTCCATCGAGGTATGAATTTCGTCGCCCGTGCGGTCGAGAAAGCCCGTATTGATGAAGGCAACGCGATGCCTTGCGGCATGGATGCATTGCTGCAGATTGACCGAGGTGCGGCGCTCCTCGTCCATCACGCCCATCTTGATCGTGTTCGGCGCAAGACCAAGCGCGTCTTCCACGCGCGCGAAAATCTCGTCGGCAAAAGCCACTTCTTCCGGGCCATGCATCTTGGGCTTCACGATATAGACGGATCCATGCTCAGAGTTACGCGGCCCCTGATCTTTGCGCAGATCATGCAATGCTGCGGTGACGGTCATCATCGCATCCATCAGCCCCTCGAAGACCTCTGCGCCATCGGCGTCCAGAATCGCAGGATTGGTCATCAGATGGCCGACATTGCGCACCCAAAGTAGCGCGCGCCCCTTCAGCAGCTTGGCACTGCCATCAGGGGCCGTGATTTCCAGATCCGGGTTCAGGCGCCGGGTCACACTTTTGCCGCCCTTCTCCAGCGTGGCCGTCAGATCGCCACGCATCAGCCCCAGCCAGTTGGCATAGGCCAGCACCTTGTCCTCGGCATCGACACAGGCCACGGAATCCTCGCAATCCATGATCGCCGAGAGCGCGGATTCGACCCGCACATCCGCAAGTGCGGCCTGATCACGCCCGCCAATCAGATGCGCGCGGTTGAAGACCAGTTCGACATGCAGCCCGTTATTGACCAGAAACACAGACTCCGGGGCGCGCGCATCGCCCTTGTAGCCTGCGAATTTCTCGGGCTCCTCAAGCGGCTTGCCATCGACGAACAATGCGCCCGCACGCACATGATAGAGCCGCGCATCGGCGTGGCTGTGGCCTGCCAGCGGGAAGGCACTGTCGAGAAACACGCGCACCCGCGCCACAACCCGCGCACCGCGCCCCTGCTCATAGCCGCCCGCGGGGGGCTGACTGCCCATCGCATCGGTGCCGTAAAGCGCGTCATAAAGACTGCCCCAACGCGCATTCGCCGCATTGAGCGCGTAGCGCGCATTGGTGATCGGCACGACCAGTTGCGCCCCCGCAACTGTAGCGATTTCCGGGTCAACACCAGCCGTTTCAATCTCGAAGCTCGGGGCTTCAGGCAGCAGATAACCGATTTCTTCCAGAAATGCCTTGTAGCCTTCGCGGTCATGGACCTGATTTGCGCGCGCCTTGTGCCAGTCATCAACGCGCGCCTGCAGTGCCGCGCGTTGTTCCAGAAGCGCCCGGTTCTTGGGCGTCAAGTCACGGACGAGACCCGAGAAACCCGTCCAGAACTTGTCTGGCGCAATCCCGGTTCCGGGCAGAAGATCGGTCTCCACGAAACGGACCAGCGCCTCATCGACATTCAACCCTGCTCTATCAACCCTGCTTGTCATGATCTGTCACTCCTTGCGCGCCCCGACTGTTGCGGCCCCTCATCCTTCGGATGGAGCCCCGCGCAATTCACACAAGGCACACGGCGCATGCAAGAACAAATATTTCGCGCAGAGCCGCAGAGTGTTTTCGCAAATCCCGGCAAATGATGGGACGTACCGCCCTCAGGCCGGGCCGATCTGGCCACCATCCATGCGCACAACCCGGTCCATCCGCCGCGCAAGATCGAGGTTATGCGTGGCGATCAGGGCCGACAGTCCAGTATCGCGCACCAGCCCCATCAGCGCCTTGAACACCTGATCCGAAGTGTCGGGGTCCAGATTTCCGGTCGGCTCATCGGCCAGCAGCAGGCTTGGACCATTCGCAAGCGCCCGGCAGAACGCCACGCGCTGCTGCTCGCCCCCTGACAGCGCGGCGGGGCGATGCTGCGCGCGGGGCGCGACCCCGACACGGCCCAGCAGGTCGAGCCCGCGCGCTTCAGCCTCTTTCGCGGGAATGCCATTGGCCAGCTGTGGCAACACGATGTTTTCAAGCGCGGAAAATTCGGGCAGCAGGTGGTGGAACTGATAGATGAAGCCGATCTGCTCACGCCGGGCCGAGGTGCGTGCATGATCGCCCAGCCGGGTCATGTCAATCCCGTCGATCAGCACTGCGCCCATGTCGGGCGTGTCAAGCAGCCCCGCAATATGCAGAAGCGTCGATTTGCCTGCCCCGGACGGCGCGACCAGCCCGACGACCTCGCCGCGCTCGATTTCAAGTGAGGCGCCGCGAAGCACCTGCACTTCATTAGGCTTGCCCGGATTATAGGTCTTCGAGAGGTCGCGCAGGGTCAGGGTCATGTCATTCATAGCGCAGCGCCTCCACCGGGTTCATGCGCGCGGCACGGCGCGCGGGGAAGATGGTCACGATGAAGGACAGCGACAATGAAAGGCCCACCGCGCGCAACACGTCATTCAGGCGCAGCTCTGCGGGCAGGTCATAGATGCCGCGGATCGATGGATCCCAGACCCCTCCGCCCGAGACGTAATTCACGAAACTGAAGATAGGGTCGATATAGATCGCGAAGAGGCATCCCAGGATCACACCCGCAACTGTCCCCAACACCCCCACGCTGGCCCCGCAGATGAAGAACACACGCAGGATCGAGCCTTCGCTCAGCCCCATCGTGCGCAGAATCCCGATGTCGCGGCCCTTGTTCTTGACCAGCATGATCAGCCCGGAAATGATGTTCATCGCCGCAATCAGCACAAGGATCGACATGATCACGAACATCACATTATCTTCTACCGCCAGCGCGCGCAGATAGCTGCCCGCACTGTCGCGCCATGTCCAGAGCATCGCCCGCTCCCCCCCTGCGCGCAGCAGGTCCATGCGCATCGCGTCGATGGCTTCGGGATTGGTGACCATGACCTCCATCTCATCGGCCACCCCGTCGCGGTTGAAGAAAAGCTGCGCCTCTGCGAAAGGCATATAAAGCCGCGTCCGGTCGACATCGAAGCGCCCGGAGGTGAAGATATAGACGACCTCATAAGCCGAAATGCGCGGGCTGGTCCCAAAGGCCGTACGCGCCCCATCGGGCGAGATCACACGGATCGTGTCGCCGATCGTGACATTCAACTCGCGCGCCACGCCCGAGCCAATCGCCACGCCTTGATCAAAGCGCGAAATGTCGCCGAGCGCCGTTTCGGGATCGGCCACTCGCGGGATGGTCAGAAGGTTCTCGTGATGGATGCCAAAGACCTCGACCCCGGCATTGCGCGTATTGGCAGAGACCATCACCTGCCCCTTGATAAGCGGTGCCACGCGCGTCACGCCAGTCACCGCCGCCAGACGCTCTGCCATCTGTTCGTAATCATCAATCACCCGGCTCATGCGTCCGGCTTCATCGACATGCAGCGCTGCATAGACAGTGACATGCGCATTAGCGCCCAGCGTCGCGTCGATCAGTTCCGTGCGAAACCCCGAGCGCACCGACAGCGTGGCAATCAGCGCAAACACCGCCAGCATGATGCCCAGAAACGAGATCACGGTCATTGTGCTGACCCCACCCTCGGCGCGCCGCGCGCGCAGGTAGCGCCAGGCAATCATCCATTCAAAGGCGGCAAAAGGGGGCGTCTGGCCGGTCATTCGGGCGTCCTGATCGAGAATTTCGCGCAACCTCACCACAATGGGCTGCAAGGTCAAGCGCAAAGCGGCGTGCCCCAAGAGCGCGCGCAACACAAAGCCGCCACCCACGCGCGCGCGGTCTGCCCTGCCAGGTCACGCGCTAGAACAGAGTGCCCTGTTCGGGTTTGGGAGGCGCGGCTTTGGGCTTGGCGGGTTTGGCCGTGCGCGACGGGATCACCTGCACGCGGCTGTCGCTGAATTCGATTTCCAGCGTCTGCGCATTGCCCGCGCTGCCCGCGGAGGTGATCAGCGCGCCCTCATGGTCGCGCACCACGGCATAGCCGCGCGCAAGTGTCGCGGGATAGCCCAGCGACTGGCGCAGACGATCCAGCCCGGCCAGCCGCGTGTCGTGACGCTCCAGCAAGGCGACCATGGCGCGTGCGGCGCGCGTGGTGCGGGCATCCAGACGTTCGCGCCCTTTGGCGATTTCGGCTGTGATCGTTGCGGGGCGCAGCCCTGCACTGGCGCTGCGCAGGGCCTGCGTCTTCGCCGTGATCAGCGCACGCAAGCTGCCGGGAAAGCGCTCTGCCGACTGGTCGAGGCGCTGGATCGACGGCGCGAGCAGCGCCTCGGGCCGGGGGATGGCGCGCGACAGATCCTGCAGGCGCTGGCGGCGCTGGCTGACGGCCAGCGCGCCCGAGCGGATCAGCCGCGCGTCAAGTGTGCGCAGATGCGCGCTCAGATCAGCCTGGACCGGCACTGCCATTTCCGCCGCAGCCGTGGGTGTGGGCGCGCGCTGATCAGCGGCGAAGTCGATCAGGGTCGTGTCGGTTTCATGCCCGACCGCCGAGATCAGCGGGATCGCGCTGGCAGCGGCCGCGCGCACGACGATTTCCTCGTTAAAGCCCCAGAGGTCTTCAATCGAGCCACCGCCGCGCGCGACGATGATCACATCCGGGCGCGGGATCGCCCCAGCATGGGGCAGCGCGTTGAACCCCGCGATGGCGTTCGCGACCTGCGGCGCGCAGGCCTGCCCCTGCACCGCGACGGGCCAGAGCAGGACATGAACCCCGAAGCGATCGTGCAAACGATGCAGGATGTCACGGATCACAGCGCCTTGCGGCGATGTCACCACACCGATGACGCGCGGCAGATAGGGCAAGCGGCGCTTGTGTTCTGCGGCAAAAAGCCCTTCGGCGGCGAGCGCGGCCTTGCGTTTCTCCAGCATCGCCATCAGCGCACCCGCGCCCGCAGGCTCGACGCTTTCGACCTGAAGCTGGTATTTCGACTGCGGCGCGAAAGTGGTCAGGCGGCCCGTGGCGATGACCTCCATGCCTTCTTCGGGCCGCACCTCCATCTTGGCGACCTGCCCTTTCCAGCTGACCGAGGCGATCACTGACCGGTCATCCTTCAGGTCGAAATACATGTGCCCAGTGCGCGCGATGACCACACGGCCCACTTCGCCGCGCACCCGCACGCGCCCGAATTCCCCCTCAAGCACACGCTTGACCGCGCCTGAAATCTCGGAGACCGAGAATTCCGGGGTGTTGCTGGGGGGCTCGTCGATCAGATCCATCGCGCGTCTCGTCCTTGTCATGGCGGCGATGCCACCCTAGAACGCGCGGGCGGATTGGCCAAGAGAGGGCGGGCAATGAATATTCTGGTTCTGGGCAGTGGCGGGCGTGAACATGCGCTGGCCTGGGCGATCTTGCAAAACCCCAAATGCGACCGGCTGATCTGCGCGCCCGGCAATGCCGGTATGGAAGCGCTGGCCGAATGTGCGGATATCGATATTTGCGACGGGCGGCAGGTGGTGGAATTTTGCAGCGATAACGCCATTGATTTCGTGGTGATCGGTCCTGAAGCGCCGCTGGCCGCCGGCGTCGCCGATGCGTTGCGCGCCGCCGGGATCGCCTGTTTCGGCCCGTCGGCAGCGGCCGCGCGGCTGGAAGCATCGAAAGCCTTCACCAAGGAGATCTGCGCCGCCGTCAATGCACCCACGGCGGGCTATGCGCATTTCACGGACGTTTGGGCCGCGCGGGATTACATCCGCGCGCAAGGCGCACCCATCGTGATCAAGGCCGACGGGCTGGCCGCTGGCAAGGGCGTGATCATCGCCATGACCGAGGCCGAGGCCGAAGCGGCCATCGATATGATGTTTGGCGGCGAATTCGGCGCGGCGGGGGCCGAAGTCGTCATCGAGGAATTCATGGAGGGCGAAGAAGCGTCCTTCTTTGTGCTCGTCGATGGCGAAACCTGTCTGGCGATTGGCACGGCACAGGACCACAAGCGCGTGGGCGACGGCGATACTGGCCCCAACACGGGCGGCATGGGTGCCTATTCGCCCGCGCCGGTGCTGACCGACGCGATTGCCGAGGCCGCGATGACCCAGATCATCCGCCCCACCATGGCCGAGATGGCGCGGCGCGGGATGCCCTATCAGGGCGTGCTCTATGCGGGGCTGATGATCAGGGACGGGCAAGCGCGGCTGGTGGAATACAACGCCCGCTTTGGCGACCCGGAATGTCAGGTGCTGATGCTGCGGCTCGGCGGGCAGGCGCTTGATCTGATGCTGGCCTGCGCCGAAGGGCGGCTGGCAGAGATGGCGGTCAACTGGGCTGAAGATCATGCGCTTTGCGTGGTGATGGCGGCGCAAGGGTATCCCGGCGCGTATGCGAAGGGGAGCGAGATCAAGGGGCTGGACACCTGCCCCGAAGATAGCGCCCATATGGTCTTTCACGCGGGCACCAAGGCCGAGGCCGGGCGCGTTCTTGCCACTGGCGGGCGGGTGCTGGGCGTCAGTGCGCGCGGGGCAACCCTCGCAGAGGCACAGGCGCGCGCCTATGGGATGGTGGACCGTATCGACTGGCCCGATGGCTTTTGCCGCCGCGATATCGGATGGCGGGCACTGTAACCCATGGGGGCGTGTGCTCTGCGGGCAAATACGCTGCGCGACAGGCGCGCAGCGTCGATGCAGCAAGCCTAGCGCAGGCTCAATGCGCGTGCCCGTGGGAATCGCCATGCGAGTGGCCATGGGAATGACCATGCGCGGGCATACGCTCAAGATCGACAGGCATGATGATCTCGAGATCATCGCCTTCCTCGAACACCAGCGTCACGGTGATTTCGTCGCCATGTGCCAAAGGTTGCGTCAGGCCGAGAAACATCAGATGATCCCCGCCGCGCGCCAGAAGATGCTCGCCCTCCGCCGGGATCAGGAAACCTTCCTCAACCTCGACCATGCGCATGACACCTGCGGCATCCTCGATATGCGTGTGCAACTCGACGCGCTGGGCCACATCCGACCTTGCGCCGATCACGCGACGGTCGATCTCGCCGTGGTTGATGATACGCATGAAGGCTGCACCCGATTGCGACATGGCCGTGGAGGCGCGGGCATAGGGATCGACGATATGGATGCCCTCACAGGCGAGAGCAGGCAGGGCAAAGCTTGCGGCAAAGGCCGCGCACAGAAAAATCCGTTTCATGGTGTACTCCTCAGGGGGTCTGTTTTCAAAGCAACGAAGATCAGCCAAGGAGTGGCGGCGCGCGGCTCTGATGCCAGTGACCGGCGGCGCGGGGTTGCGGGATTCCGGGCGACAAGGCGCGCAAAGCCGTCGCCAGCGTCTGCGGCGCGGGCGGGGTTATGCCCTCGGGCACCAGCATCGCTTGCGACATGACGCAATCGGGACAGGGCAGGCTTTGCTCGACAGGGTTGCCGTCCGCATCAAGCGTGATCCGCACCAGACCGTAGCCCGTGCAGATGACCATGCTCACTGCCCCCGGCGCCTGATGGCGCGCGGTCGCATGGCCGACACTGGCGAGCGCCAGGGACAGCGCCGCCACGAACAGCGCGATATGATGCACAAACCTGCTCATGACAGTCATCATTAGCGGCACGCGCCCTGCGGGCAAAGCGAAATCTCAGGGCACCATGCGCTTGATCGCGGCAATATGTGCAAGCCGTGCGCCCTGCGCATCCGTGCAAAGTGCCAACGCCTCTGGCAGCAAAGCCTCGGCAGGCCGAATGCGCTCGACCAGCCCCCAGTCGCGGGCCTCATCGGCGGTGATCTTCGCTCCGGCCATCAGGATCATCTTCGCGCGCGCCGGACCGACCAGCGCCGCCAGCCGTCCCGGATCGGAGGGTTGCGGCAGGAAGCCAAGCTTCATCACCGGGTAGAAGAACTTCGCCTCTGGCACACAGATGCGCATGTCGCAGGCCAGCGCCATCCCGAAGGCCCCGCCTGCCAATGTGCCGTTCAGTGCCGCGATGGTCAGGCAATCCGCCGCCGCGATCCGCCCCGACAGCGCCTCCCAGAGCGGCGAGGTCGCAAGTCCGGCGCGCGCTTCGTCCAGATCGGCGCCTGCGCTGAACACGCGCCCCGCACCTGTCAGGATCATCGCGCGCGCCTGCGCCTGACCTGCGGCATCAACCAGATCGCAAAGTTGCTGCAACATCACTGCGGTCAGGGAGTTGGCCTTTTCCGGTCGCTCCAGCGTCAGCGTCCAGATGCCGTCCTTTTCATCAACACGGATCATCGCGGCGGGCCTTTCTCAGTAATCTCGCTCGAAGAACAGCCCTATACCGGCGCGGCCCTCGTTATCAACCCGGCCCCGCGCGGTCAGCGACGTGGTCAGGTCGATATTGATCGACACTTCGCTGCGCCCTTCCTGACTGACTTCGACATCGGTGTAGATATTCTCGGTCAGATAGCGCCCCAACCGGACCGAAGTTTCGCCATCTTCCGACGTGCGCAGATCCAGATCATCAAGTCCGATATTCTGGCGCAACCGCTCGATGACCCCTTCACTGCGCCCCGAAAGCGTGGCGAGGGACGAGGCGAGCTGGGCCGCCTGAAACAGCGAGAGCGTCTCGAACCCGCGTCCGAACAAAAGCAGCGAGACGATTTCTTCCTCAGGCAGTTCAGGGGTGGATTCAAAGCGGATCTCGGGTTCATTGGCACGCCCTTCCAGCACGATCCGCGCTGTCACCCCTGCCCGCTCGGTCGACGCGATCAAACGGATGAAGGGCATGAAATCGCCCTGAAGGCTGGCAAACCCCTCGTTCAGATCGAAGCGATTGCCCAGCAGATCCAGCCGTCCCCGGATCAGGTTGAACTGCCCGATCGGAATGACATCGGCCGTGGTCCCCGTCAGCCGCAATGCGCCCCCAAGCTCTGCATCGAGCCCGCGCCCGCGCAGGAAGATACGTCCCGGCGCGTCGATACTCAGGTCCAGACGCGGCGGATTGGGCACGCGGCCAAAGGTCTCGCCCGCGAAGATTCCTGCCCGGTCCCGCGTGACCCGCGCGCCCGCCGTATCGCCCTGATGGGTCAGATTGGGCGGGACATAGCCGCGCCCTGCCAGCCCCACCCGCGGAATGCGGATTTCGGTGCGATCAAGCGACAGCGCGCCAGTGATATCCGGCCCTTGCGTCAGATTTCCGTCGATCGCGACATTGCCGCTGACCGCCGTTTCGAAAAGCTGCGGATTGACGACGCGCAGCGCATCAAGGCTTGCGCGCAGATTGCCGGTGATGGGGCCTGCGATATTGATCGTGCCCTCCAGCCCCAGACGCCCACCCGTGGCCGCCCCGCCGCGCAGCGCAACAGTCATGCGCGGGCCCTGTATCTGTGCGGTAGCCGCGATATCCGTCAGCCTCAGGTTGTTGCGCGGCAGGACCAGCGACACACCATTCGCCTCGGCTGTGCCCGATAGCGATGACAGCGCCAGCGGGCCGTTCAGCGTGATGTCGAATTGCGCAGGCCCCTGGATCGAGCGCGGTTCCAGCCGGGGATTGATCAGCGCCAGATCCGTGCGGCCTGTGGCGCGCAGATTGCCTGTCAGATCTGTGCCGACGCTGCCCGCCACCTGCACGGCAAGCCCCGCAGGCCCGGTCAGGCCCAGATCCAGCGCATAGGCCCCGCCCGTATCGCGCGCCGTACCCGTGACCGAGACAGGACCAGTGATGCCGGGCACGATCACCGCAAGATTGCTCAGCCGCGCGTCGATATCCAGCGCCGGGCGACCATTCGCGACATTGCCCGCAAGCGTCGCATTGATCTGCGGCCCGGTGATGGTCAGGTTTTCAAGGATGATATCATCCGGGGCCTGAGTCACATCCGCGCGCAGCCGATGCGTGCCCGCAGTGAGGTTATTGGCCACATCCGCGCCAAGGCGCAGGTTGTTCGCAGTTGCATCCAGAGTGACGCGGCGGGTTTCTCCGTCTTCGCGCAGTTGGGCTTGCGCCTCGATGCGCCCCCCCAGTCCCGGTCGGATCGCGCCGAGATTGGGCACCACTGCCCCCAGCTGCAAGCGCGACGCACCGGCTTCATAGCGGCCTGTGCCTTGCGCCTGCAATGCGGCATTGGTCAGGCTGAGGCTGTCAAGATCGAAGGCCAGCCCGTCGCGCTGCCCCTCGACCGCAAGCCGGATTTCGCCGCGCAGCAAGCGGTTTACATCTTCCTGCCCGATGGTCAGGTCGCGCGCGACGGCCTCGAGCGTCACGCGTTCGCGCTCGACCGGGCCGCGCAAGGCGATCTGCGCATCGAGCGCACCGCCGAAGCCATTGCCAAGCACCGCAAGGTCGGCGAAATCGATCTCGCCGCGCAAATCGATCTCCTCCGAGGACAGCTCACCGCGCAAATCGGCGCGCAGCGTGCGCGCTTCGGCCTGCAGTTGCCGCAGCGTGATCGTGCCACCAAGACCGTGAGCATCGAGCGTGATCTGACTGCGCCCCGCCAGCAGCGCGTCTAGCTCCGCCTGGTCCAGCGTCAGGTCGCGACCGGTGATTTCGGCGGCGACCAGAAATCGGTCGCGCTCTGGGCCCAGCGTCGCATCGACCTGTGCCGTCACTGCGCCCGAAAGCGGGCGGCCCGCCAGCGTCGACAATCGGCTGACATCGCGGAATTCCCCCTGCGCATTGGCCAGGATCTGCCCTTCATCAAGCCGCGCGCGCCCGTTGAGCGCATAGTCACGCCCCTCGATGATGAAGCCTGGCAGCAGAAAGGGCTGGCCCTCGCGCCACAACAGCGACAGCGAGCCGGAAACCGCGCTGCCCAGCGCCTCATTCAGGCCGTGATCAGCGGCTGTCAGCCCAAGTGCCGAAAAATCGACCAGGGCATCAACCACATCAAAGTCTTCGCCGAAACTCTGCGATGAAATGCGCCCCAGCCCATCCACGAACAGGCTTTCGACCTGGAAATCCTCATTGTCGAAGCCCAGCAGATCAAGCACCAGTGCCCAGTCTTCATTCACCGAGGCGTCGAAATTCAGCCGCAGATCGGCGCTGTCGATGCGCGTGCGCGCCCCGGCCACAGGCAGAAGAACGCGGCTGCCATCGGGGGATTCAACGCGCCCGGCCAGTTCGATCAGCTCTGGGAGGCGGTCCGCACCGATGTAGAGCCTGCCCGCCAGCGCCAGTTTCTCGGCCTGAATATCAAGACCATCCAACTGCAAGCGCCCATCTTCGAACCTGCGAGCTTCGGTGCGCAGGCGGCTTTCATTGCCAAAGAACGGGTGGAAATCGGGCGCAAGCAGCGGTCGCAGATCGCCGCCCAGATCGAGCCGGATGGCCTGCGCGACACCGGGCTGCGTGGTCTGGAACTGGAACTCACCGGCGACGCGCGGCTGCCCGTCGGTTGCAAGTGTGATATCGGCAGTGAAATCCGATACAGGCCCCTCGCCCGCGATGGTCAGCATCGCCGATGGCGCGTCAGGGATGTCCAGAAGTGTGACCGCGATCCCGCCCGGCGCTTCTTCAACCCCCAGATCGAGGCTCAGGATACGCGTCTCATTGGAAAACGCGGCATCAAGGCGGATCAGCCCCTCGACGGCATCGATACGCTCGATGCGCAGGGTTGCGTTGCCCGAGCCGCCCGCGAGTGCCGCGTTGCCCTGCACGCTTGCGCGCAATTCCTCACCCAGAAGCGTCGCGCCCAGCACCACTTCATCGACCTGCAGCTGGTCGAGATTGACCGAAACCGGCAATTCGGGCAGCTCGAAGCTCGGGGCTGCGACCAGGTCCTCGCGCTCCTCGCCCAAGGGGGAGCGCTGGACAGTGACGCGGCGGGCAGAGATCTCGGCGATCTCGATCCGGCGCTGGAAGAGCGCGGAGCGGTTCCATTGCAGCGCGGCATCCTCGATCAGCAGCCAGACGCCGTCCTCGTCCTCGATGGACATCAGATCGAAGGTTGCCCGCGACGACAATGCCCCGCGAAAGCCACTGATGCGCACCTCGCGCCCAGCCCCTGACAAGCTGTCCTGCAACAGGCGCGTCAGATAGCCGACATCGCTTTCGCCTGCTCGCGGCAACAAACCGCCTGTCTCGCGTTCCTGTGCCACAGCCACAGCCACGGGCACCAGCATCAGCACAAAGCCCATCAGCCAGGGGAATATCTTGCGCAAATGACGCATCAGAACGCGTGTCCGATCCCAAGATAGAGCTGGAAGCCCTTACCCGTATCGCCTGCGACCGGATATCCGACATCGACGCGCAGCGGACCAACGGGCGTGTCGTAGCGCACGCCCAGCCCGGCCCCGGCATGCCAGTCGGACTGGCCCGAAAACGCGCGCTCCGAGACATATCCCGCATCGGCGAACGCCACGAGCCCGATGGTCTCGGTCACGCCTGTGCGCGCTTCCGCCGAGAGTGCTGCGAAGCCCTGCCCGCCCGAGCGCGTGCCATTGGTGGTCACGCCCAGCGAACGAAAGGGTTGGCCGCGCACCGTGCCACTGCCGCCCGAGTTGAACAGAAAATCGCGCGGGGTGCGCGCAAGGTCGGCCTGCAACACTGCGCCAATCTGCGCCCGCGAGGCCAGCGTGAAGCGATCCTCTGCGCCAAAGCTGTAATAGACACGCGCATCGCCTGTGATCCGCGCACCACTGTCAGCCCCGGCAAATCCCAGAAAGGGCATAACCTCCCCCTGCAGGAAATAACCGCGTTTGGGGTCGCGTTCGCTGTCGCGCTGATCCCAGCGGGCCTCAAGCGGCAAAAGCAGCAGGCGGAAATCGCGCCGTGTTGCGAAGCCGGGGCCGAATTTGGCCCGCTCAGTCAGCACACCAACCCCGCCGCGCAAGGTAAGCGTATCACTGTAGCGATGCTCCAGCCCGATATCGATACGCGCGCGCAGCGCCTCGAAATCGGATTCGCGTTCATTCTCGACCCGCGCGCCGAGGGTCAGCGTGGTTTCCGGCGTAAAGGTCGCGGGGCGGGCGAATTCCAGCCCCAGCATGTAATCCTGCGTGCTGGACCCCAGCCCCCCGACGCGCCCCTCGATCCGGAAGCGCTCCGCCCCGCCAAGAAGGTTGCGATGCAGCCAGAAGGCGCTGATCTTTGCGCCAAGCTCGGTGTCGTATTCAACCCCGGCTCCGATCCTGCGCAACGGCGCTTCGACCAGTGAGGCGTTGATATCGATTGTGCCATCGGGATTGGCCGCCTCTGCGTCGCGCAATGCGACGGAGGAAAACGTGCCGGTCCGGCGCAACCGTTCTGCCGCGCGCTCCACATCGCGGGGGGCATAGACCTCGCCTTCGGGCAGGCCTGCGATCTTGAGGATGCGACTGGTCCGGGTGCGCGCCTGCCCCTCGGGGCGCAACTGGCCAAAGCGCAGCCGCGGGCCGGGGGCGATCTGGACCGCGGCATCAAGCGTGTTGGCAGGATGGCGCGCGGTGATCTGTTGGCCCGAGGGTTCGGCCAATGCGTGGCCCTGTTCGCGCCAGCCCTGCACTGCCTCGCGCGTCGCATCGCGGATCACGGTACTGCGCGCGGGTTGGCCCGGTGCAAACTCTTGCGGCAGCTCCGTGCCTGCGGCCGTTGGCCCCAGATCGGTGCGCCCGAATACAAAAGCCGGACCAGGGTTTAGACGCACATCGATCCGACCGACCCGCGCGGGCGGGGACAGCGGCGAAATATCGGCAGCTTCGCGCCCGTCAATACGCACTGATATCGTCGGCGCATAGAAGCCCGCCTCGTAGAAGATGCCGATTAATTGGCCGTATTCGGCGCGGGCGATGGTGTAGATCTCGAACGGGTCTGTAATCCCCTCGGCGCGCGCAACGCGCAACTGCGAGGCACGGCGCAACGCGGTTTCAAGCGCGGACCCGGCACCGTCGATCTGAAATTCCAGCGCGTCAAATGCATATGCCGACGGCGTGGCCGCACCAATGAAAACGGTCAGAGCGAGCAGTTTGCAGCGGGCGGATTTCACTATCGGACACTCACTTTTCATCAATGCAGCGCCGCGACGTTTCCCAGCCCTTAGGCAAGATTGTCAGAATGGCAGCAGAGCTACAACCGTTAACAAGACCGATTGGTTCCCAGTCACAGTCACAATTTGCGTTATTTTGCGCCACATCGCCAACTTGCCCCGCTCCGGCCCCGATGCTATGTCGCAGCAAAACGGAAGTCATAGCAAAGGACATCGCCAGATGGCAGATGATTACATCGTCAAGGACATAGCTCTGGCCGAATTCGGTCGCAAGGAAATCGCCATCGCAGAGACGGAAATGCCCGGCCTGATGGCGCTGCGCAGCGAATACGGCGCAGGCCAGCCGCTCAAGGGGGCGCGCATCGTGGGCAGCCTGCATATGACGATCCAGACGGCTGTCCTGATCGAGACGCTGGTGGCGCTGGGCGCGGACGTGCGCTGGGCATCATGCAACATCTATTCCACGCAGGATCACGCGGCTGCGGCAATTGCCGAAGGCGGCACGCCGGTCTTCGCGATCAAGGGCCAGACGCTGGAAGAGCATTGGGATTATCTTGATCGGTCCTTCATGTTCCCGGACGGCGCGAACATGATCCTTGACGATGGCGGTGACGCGACGCTCTATGTGCTGCTCGGCGCGCGCGCCGAAGCGGGCGAAGAGATCATCCCCGTGCCGCAATCCGAAGAAGAAGCCGTGATCAAGGCGCAGATCGCCAAGCGCATGGCCGCAAGCCCCGGTTGGTTCACAAAAACCCGCGACGCGATCAAGGGGGTTTCGGAAGAAACCACGACTGGCGTGCACCGGCTTTATGAGTTGTTCAAGAAAGGCGAACTGCCTTTCCCGGCGATCAACGTCAATGACTCGGTCACCAAGTCGAAATTCGACAACAAATACGGCTGCAAGGAATCGCTCGTCGATGGCATCCGCCGTGCAACCGATACGATGATGGCGGGCAAGGTCGCCGTTGTCTGCGGCTATGGCGATGTCGGCAAGGGCTCGGCGGCGAGCCTCAAAGGGGCCGGGGCGCGCGTGATCGTGACCGAGATCGATCCGATCTGTGCGCTGCAGGCTGCCATGGACGGGTTCGAGGTCACTGTGCTGGAGGATGTCGTCAAGACCGCCGATATCTTTGTGACCACCACCGGCAACAAGGATGTGATCCGCATCGAGCATATGCGCGAGATGAAGGACATGGCGATTGTCGGCAATATCGGCCATTTCGACAATGAGATTCAGGTCGCAGCCCTCAAGAACCACAAATGGACCAATATCAAGGACCAGGTGGATATGATCGAGATGCCCTCGGGCAATCGCATGATCCTTCTGTCGCAGGGCCGTCTGCTGAACCTCGGGAATGCGACGGGCCATCCGTCTTTCGTGATGTCGGCGAGCTTCACCAATCAGGTGCTCGCGCAGATCGAGCTGTGGACCAAGGGCGAGGACTACGCGCCGGGCGTCTATCTGCTGCCCAAGCATCTCGATGAGAAAGTCGCGCGGCTGCATCTGGGCCGGATCGGCGTGAAGCTGACCGAGTTGCAGAAAGATCAGGCCGATTACATCGGCGTGACAGTCGAAGGGCCGTTCAAGCCGGAACATTACCGCTACTGACGTCACAGCTGCGTTTCAACCCGACGCAAAACACGGCCCCTTCGCTTTTGGTGATGGGGCCTTTTTCTTGGACGAGACCGCTCTGCCGAAGCGCGCGAGCCTCTCACCTGTTGCGGAGGATGCCCCGCAAACAGGCCCCCGCCCTGTGGCGCACGACCACCCATGCATAATGAAAACTCGCCTGAACTATATTTCTTATTCGTTATTCAAATCTATCTCTGTCGATTATTCTTCCCTCATCGCACCGAGGTTTCGGCCACAGCTTGTCTCACTGCCAGAGAGCCAATGAACCAGCTCGGGTTTTGCAAGACCAACTTTCCAGACGATGAGGGACATCCAATGACGACAATACGCTTCCACAAGACACTTCTTGCCACAATGACCGTCGCCGCGCTCGGGCTTTCGGCCTGCTCCTCAGAGCGTGTAATCGACAACACTGTGGGCGTCGCCGCTGGCACGACAAAGATTGCGGCCAAAGGCGTCTGGGGCGCCGGTCGCATGGTCTACCGAGGCGTCGCTGGCAGCGAAGACTGACCCCATGCGCCCTCGGGCCGGGGTCGTCCTTGCCGCATGACGACCCAAGTCCAAAGAACGAAAGAAAGCACGGGGGTTAGCGTTACTGGTGGCGCAACCATTCACACTCGGATGTGAGTGCATGCGCAGCCATGCTCTGGGCTTTCCCGCTTTCCTTATGCGTGGTTTTCCTGTATGGCCCCGGCCATCTGAGACGTGACGCAATGACCCCGGCGTGATGCTAGATGATTGGGGTCGGCGGCAATGGGGCCGCCAGCAAACCCGGAAAGGCCAGAGGGCTGGCGCTTTCCTTGAGGAACCGCAAGAGATGTTCAATATCGTTACCAAATCGATCCAGTGGGGGCAGGAGACGCTGACACTGGAAACGGGCAAGATTGCCCGTCAGGCCGATGGCTCGGTCATTGCCACGCTGGGCGAAACCAGCGTCATGGCCAATGTGACCTTTGCCAAGCAAGCCAAGCCGGGACAGGATTTCTTCCCGCTGACCGTTCATTACGTTGAAAAATACTATGCCGCAGGCAAGATCCCCGGCGGGTTCCTGAAGCGTGAAGCGCGCCCCTCTGACAAGGAAACCCTGACCTCGCGCCTGATCGACCGCCCGATCCGCCCGCTTTTTGTCGACGGGTTCAAGAACGAAGTTCTGGTGATCTGCACAGTGCTCAGCCACGATCTGGTCAATGAACCCGATGTCGTGGCAATGATCGCGGCTTCTGCCGCGCTGACGATTTCCGGCGTGCCTTTCATGGGGCCGATTGCGGCCGCGCGCGTGGGCTATGTGAATGGCGAATACGTCCTGAACCCCGAATGTCAGGATATGGAAAAGCTGCGCGAGAACCCCGAGCAGCGCCTCGATCTGGTCGTCGCGGGCACGAAAGATGCCGTGATGATGGTCGAGTCGGAAGCCTATGAGCTGTCCGAGGCCGAGATGCTGGGTGCCGTGAAATTCGCACATGAAAGCTACCAGCCCGTGCTCGACCTGATCATTTCGCTTGCGGAAGACGCTGCAAAAGAGCCGTTCGACTTCCAGCCTCCAAATTACAGCGACCTCTATTCAGCGGTCAAAGCTGCAGGCGAGGCACAGATGCGCGCGGCTTTCGCGCTGCGTGACAAGCAACAGCGTGTCGCAGCGATTGGCGAGGCCCGCGACGCGATCAAGGCCGCGCTGACCGAAGAGCAGCTGGCCGATGAAAATCTGGGATCTGCGCTCAAGAAGCTCGAAGCTTCGATCCTGCGCGGTGCCGTGGTGAATGGCGAGCCCCGCGTTGACGGGCGCGACACCAAGACCGTGCGTCAGATCGTGGCCGAGACCGGCATCCTGCCGCGCACCCACGGCTCGGCGCTGTTCACACGTGGCGAAACGCAATCGCTGTGTGTTACGACGCTCGGCACCGGCGACGATGAGCAATTCATCGACGCGCTGACCGGCAACAGCAAGTCGAACTTCCTGCTGCATTACAACTTCCCCCCCTATTCGGTGGGCGAAGTCGGGCGTTTCGGCCCTCCGGGGCGGCGCGAAGTGGGTCACGGCAAGCTTGCGTGGCGCGCGCTTCAGGCCGTGTTGCCTGCTGCAACCGATTTCCCCTACACGATCCGCATGGTCTCCGAGATTACGGAATCGAACGGCTCCAGTTCCATGGCCACGGTCTGCGGCGGCTCGCTGTCGATGATGGACGCGGGCGTGCCGCTGAAAGCCCCTGTGGCTGGCGTGGCAATGGGTCTGATCCTGGAAGATGATGGCCGTTTCGCGGTGCTGACCGACATTCTCGGCGACGAGGATCACCTCGGCGACATGGATTTCAAGGTGGCCGGGTCTGAGGCCGGGATCACCTCGCTGCAGATGGATATCAAGGTCGCGGGCATCACCTTCGAGATCATGGAACAGGCGCTGGCACAGGCCAAGGATGGGCGTCTGCATATCCTGGGCGAAATGTCGAAAGCGCTGAGTGCGCCGCAGGGCTTCAGCCAGTATGCGCCGAAGATCGAGACGATGCAGGTGCCGA